>CALHWY010000013.1 GCA_938040055.1 uncultured Endomicrobiia bacterium | reverse complement strand
AAGAGAGGGAGGCAGGACAGTAGGGTCTGGAGTGGTGACGGAGATAATAGAATAAGATTAAAAAGCGGCGGCTGCGGCGGTGAAAACCGCAGCCCCGGGCTTTAAAGAAATATAAGCGTCAAGTAAAGAATTGGAGAACTAAACAAGATGGCTGAGAGATTTATTATAACCATGGCTTGCAGCGTGTGCAAAAACAGAAATTATTATTTTGACAGAGGCAAAAAACAGGAAGGAAAACTTGCTTTAAAGAAATTCTGCAAAAACTGCGGTAAACGTACCGATCATAAAGAAACAAAATAAAAACGGTTCTTTAAAATAAGAATTCCAAAACGGCGGACAGGCATTGCGGAAAGATGTTTAATGATTATTGTTATTGTTCAGCGTTTTTTATAAAAAAGATAAATACGGAATTTTTATACATAATAAATTAACGGAATAAATTAACGGATTTTTTATATGCCTCCGGAATACTGAAAATTTTTTCTAAACAGGCGGCGTATAATAAAAATTTGCAAATTATTGCTTTAAGCGGGAAACGATGCGGAAGACGACGCTTATTAAAAATTTGAATAATGGAAGCTTGGGGGCATAAGCTAACGGTAAACTGCTGGTCTCCAAAACCAGCTTTGGAGGTTCAAATCCTTCTGCCCCCGTTTCAATATAAATTTTTTTTGAAGGTGCTATATGAATTTTATTAAAAAAGCCGTGCAATTTTTCAGGGAAGCTTATTATGAACTTACAAAAGTTACATGGCTTGGCAAAAAAGAAGTAGTCGCTACTACGGCGGTCGTTGTGGTATTTGTTATTATTATGTCTATTTTTGTCAGTTTTGTAGACATTATTCTTGGAAGAATTTTAGGGTTTATATTATAAGTTTGAGGTAAAAAATGGCTAACCAATGGTATGTCGTTCATACATATTCCGGGCATGAAGACAAGGTTAAAAAAAGTCTTGAAATGTCGGTCGCCAATCTTGGCATGCAGGATGTTATATCACAGGTTCTTGTTCCGACGGAAGAGGTCGTCGAAGTAAAACAAAATAAGAAAAGAATAAAGAAAAGAAAATTTTACCCGGGTTATGTTTTTGTTGAGATGACGGTAAATAATACTACATACTGGCTTATCAGGAATACCGCGGGAGTGACCGGTTTTCTGGGTGGCGTTAAGCCTGTTCCGATGGCTCAGGACGAAGTCGAGAGCCTGTTGAACACTATCGTCAATCCGGATGCTTCTAAACCGAGACCGGCGGTGTCTTTTGAAAAAGAAGAGAATGTGCGTATTATTGAAGGTCCCTTCAAACATTTCATAGGTATTGTCGAAGAGGTCAATCAGGAAAGAGGCAAGCTGAAAGTTATGGTAACCATTTTCGGCAGGCCCACTCCGGTTGAGCTTGATTTTTTACAGGTTGAAAAAATATAAACCAGTTTCATACAGGAGTAAGCAAAATGGCACCGAAAAAAGTAAAAGCAATGATCAAACTTCAAATTCCCGCGGGCGGCGCGAATCCCGCTCCGCCGGTCGGCCCCGCATTAGGCCAGCAGGGCGTAAATATTATGGATTTCTGCAAACAGTTCAATGAAAAGACAAAAAAGCAGGAACAGGGAATGACGATTCCTGTAGTTATAACCGTATATGAAGACAGATCTTTTACGTTTATAACGAAGATGCCTCCCGTAGCTTCGCTTGTCAAGAAAGCCGCAGGCGTCGCGAAAGCTTCCGGCGTTCCCAACAGAAATAAAGCGGGAAAAATAACTGCGGCTCAGGTTGAAGAAATAGCGAAACAGAAAATGCCCGATCTTAATGCCAACGGCGATTTAAAAGCCGCCAAACTTATGGTTGAAGGTACTGCGAGAAGCATGGGGATTGAAGTAGAAAAATAGTTTATGTTTTAGTCTTTGATTTTAATATCGTCTGCCGGTGTTAATTAATATGTTTCTTAAGATTTGCGGCCGCGGGCATAGTTAAAATACAGAATACTTCGCATAATAAAAATAAAAAAAGAAATGTGGGAGCAAAACTGCGTTTTGCGCGAAACCACTGGAGGAAAAAATGGGAAAAAGACTGAATGAAACGGCTAAATTAGTCGACAAAAACAAAGTTTATTCTTTGGCCGAAGCTGCGGCTTTGGTCAAACAGACGGCAAAAGCGAAATTTGACGAAACGGTAGAACTGCACATAAAGCTGGGAATCGATCCTAAGCAGAGCGATCAGATCGTCAGGGGAACGGTAACTCTTCCTCACGGTATAGGCAAAACGAGAAAAGTCGCGGTTATAACTAAAGGCGAAAAACAGGCTGAAGCGAAAGAAGCCGGCGCCGATATGATCGGCGGAGACGATTTGATAGAGGATATATCAAAAGGCAGTCTGGACTTTGATGTTCTTGTAGCTACTCCCGACATTATGAAAGATTTGAGCAAGGTAGCAAAAATTTTAGGGCCTAAAGGCCTTATGCCCAATCCCAAAGCAGGCACCGTTACTTTTGAAATAGGCGATACGGTAAAAGAACTTAAAAAAGGAAGAGTCGAATATAAAAACGACTCTTACGGCATAATTCACTGCCCGGTAGGAAAAGTTTCTTTTGATGCGGAGAAGCTGGCCGATAATATAAAAACATTGTTTGAAGCGGTTTCAAAAGCAAAGCCTTCTTCGTCAAAGGGGCAGTATATAAAAAGCGTTTCGGTTTCTTCGACTATGGGGCCGGGAATATACGTAGATTCAAGAATGTAGTTTGATATGACGGCGGCCGGACAGCGGTTTTTGTCAGCATTAAAATTAAATGCTTATAATAATTGCCTAAGGCGGAAAAGAGATTGTAAAACGGAGTTCCTTTAAAAAGATCAACTGGATTTTTTTTGCGGGACTCCGTTTTTGATTTTCGCCGGATAAAGACGGATTTTATGTCTTATTTGAAACGGGGCTTTTCAGAGGGAAGCCCTAAAAAAATAAAACAACGGAGGGGAACAAAAAAATGAAACGATTTCGGGCAATTTTGATTTTTGCTTTAATTTTTTCCGCAGCCGCGCAAACGGCCTATGCGGCAAATTACGACATTACGGAATTTCGCGGGGCTGACGGGCTTGTCGGACACAATCCGGCTTTTGCAAGCGGAGATACGCTTAATATAAAAAATAATATAAGCGACGATCAGGGCGGCTATATATGGAATTTAAATAATTATATATTGACGATCAAGGGAAACGGACATACAATAAAAGGTTCCGACGGCGAGAATTCTGAAACGCAGGGCTTTATAATGGGCGCCGGTTCTGTTTTTACCATAGAAGATGCCGTTTTAACTAATTTTAAGCAGATTAGGTCGAGTGAGGTTGTGATCAGGCAAACTGAGGGGGTGTTGAATTTAACGGATGTAGATATTATTAATAATTCTTTAGACCCCCGAGAAGACTCCCAAACGGCGGCGGTAAAGCTATTTTGGGCGGCGGATGCCTATATAAGAGCAGTCAATAAAGACGTTCTGTTCAGCGGAAACAAAGACGGCGGTAATAATGTCAACAGAGACATTTATATGCAGGACAGTTCTCTTTTTTTGCTGCCTTCTTCGGGAAAAACTATAAGCCTTATGGGCGGTATTTGCGGGAGCGGACGTTTGCAAATAGGCAATATTGACGCTTTGACGCAAGGCAATCTCGGAAATTATGCCGGAACCCTTATTTTGGGCGGTAATAATGAAGATTTTGGAGATTTTACGCAGGGAAATCCGACTGATGTTGACGTTATAGGGGCGACCGTCAAACTGCTTGCAGGCGCAAAATATTTCAACCCTGGTGTCAATAACAGCTATAATAACGGAACTCTGGATCTGCAAAACGGCGTAATTGACAATATCAGAATGGACGCTCTTAGCATTGGAAATCTTACGCAGATGAATATGAATATAGACGTCGATTTGGAAAATACCGTCGGAGATGTCATAGATGCCGGCGCTTATACCGGCGCGTCGGGCGCTCCGGTTATTCAAGGCATTAATTTATTGTCCGATACGCAGCAAAAAATCGTTGAGGTCAATGTATTGGGGGGCAGTGATTTTCAGCAGGCCGCGGTTTTGGCCCCTTCAATGAAAGTTGTGGAAGGCAAGCTGTACTCTTATGACACAACTTTGCTTGGTAACGGCGACTTGAGATTTACCCGCAACGGGCTTTTCAGCGGCTCTGCATTAGGGGCTTCTTTTGCCGTGCAGGGAGCAAGGCTTTTGCAGGAAGAACTGTCATATATATTGTTTGAAAATTCGGGCAATTTCAGTTTCTTCACAAAATCTGGAGAAAGCGCAGGGGATATTCCCAGAGACAGACCTACGGCGTGGGTAAGAGCTTTCGCAATTGACAGCGAAATTGATTTTGACAAATACGGTAAAGCGGATGCGGACTATTACGGCGGCATTGCCGGCATAGATTTTGACAGGCTTTACGACGGCTTTAACGCTACATACGGGCTTTTCGGCTCTTATGTCACGGGAAAACAAAAAGACAACGGCAATAGTATAGAGCAAAGCGGAGGATACGCCGGAGCAAGAGCGACTTTTTACTTCGGCAAATTATTTTTCAGCGGTATTTTGGACGCCGGCCTTTTAAGCAATTCTGCAAAAACCGCCGCGGGCACGGACGATTTTAATTCATACGCATATTGCGCGTCGGTTAAAGGCGGGTATAATTTTGAACTTTCTCAAAGAAGTTTTACATTGCAGCCCAATGTAATAGGCGGATTTTCATATATTGATACTGAAGACTATACAAGTAAAAGCGGCGTTAAAATAAAATCCGATGACATGAACGTTTTTACGGTTATGCCCGGAGTAAAACTGGCTAAGAATCTGGGAAAATGCTGGATACTTTCGGCCGACGGACATTATGTTTATTCTTCGGTTAACGGAGACGTCAAAGCAAACAGCGTATTGCTGCCCGAGGTAAGCTATGACAATTATTTCAGGTATGGCGCAGGAATAGAAAAAATATGGGGCTACACCGTCGCTCATTTGAAAGCCAGCTATTCCGACGGCGGAAAAAGCGGCTGGAATTTGAGCGCGGGAGTAGAGTGGAAATTTTAAATAAAACGGGAGAAAAAATATGAATAAACAGACAACGATAGTATTATTTCTTTGTATCTCGGTAATGGCTTTGTTTATATCTTCCTGCGGCGCTAAATACGCGAGACCTTCCAGGTGCGTATGCGAAAAACCCGCAGCGGAAGTTCCCGCCGAAGTGATGCCGGAAAAGGAAGAAAGTTTCCGGAAAGTTTTTGAAGAAAAAGCGCAGGAAGAAGTTTTTACTATAGATTTCGAAAAAATTTCAAAACAAAGCCTATTTGATTTCGATTCGGCCGATATATCCCATGACGCTTATGATAATCTTGATTTTGTCGTCAAGTATATGGAAGAAAATCCCGGCGTTAGAGTCAGCGTCGAGGGGCATACGGACGATGTGGGAACCGTGGAATATAACCAGACATTGTCGGAAAAGAGAGCCCGGGCGGTTGCCGATTATTTCATACAAAAAGGCATCGCGCCGGAGAGAGTTTCATCGGCAGGCTATGGTAAAATGAAGCCTAAATTCGACAATTCCACGGAAGAGGGAAGAGCGCAAAACAGAAGAACGGAATTAGTCTTTACGAAATAATCTGCGGAAAAAATAAGCGCTGTTACATAGCCGGCGGAAATATTGATTTCCGCCGGCTTGCGGTTTTATAAATTAAACCTTATCGCCGATAAAGAATCTAAAATCCTCATTTTTATATTGCGCATAATCGGGCAAATAAGAAAACAGACAAGATTCCCCGCGTTTTTTCAGCCGCATATACATACTAAAACTTTCGCCGCCAAAAAACGGGCATTTCGGCTTTTCAAACCGCTTTTTGCGGCAGAATATGCATTATCCCGGAAAAAATAATTAAAAAAATGTTTGAAAAACGATAGGCGGCGCAAAACCGAAAAAAACGAAATGCGGCAGAACGCTAAGTTAAGCAGGCGGGGTTGTCGTCAACGGATCCGGGAGCGGATTTCAAAAAGAAAAAATAAAAAGATTTTGGCTGCAAACACGCGAGTTTCGGTTTATCGCTTGGAAGCTTTTTAAAGTGCGGGTTTTTTCATTTTTTGTCCCAAATAATGCCGTAAATCGCTTCAAAGCCTTTATTATGTTCGGCTTTTTCCACAAGCACCACGCTTTTTTCAGGCAGTCTTTTTATGCTAAGCGTATAAGGAATGACGCGATCTTTTTTGCCTATAAAATGCGTTTGCCTGATATCGGGCAAACTATTTAAGTCTTTACAGTTTTTCAAAGGAAGGTAATTGAAATGCCGCGTCCACTCGCCGTGGTTAAACAGCCCGGCGATTGTAATCCATTCTTTTACTTTCAAATCCGGATTTTGGTTTATTATAATGCCGGTAAGCAATGCGCTTGCGGAATAACCTATAAGTATTATTTCATTGTCGCCGGCTATTTCTTTTAGCGCTTGCGTTAAATTGTCAATGTTTTTTTGCGAAAATCTTTCGCAACTCCATTCATGGCGTTTCTTGCCGGAAATTTTTATAAACTGTCCCGGCCTTGCCAGATAGACGACATTGTCTGAAGGATCTTTAAAAGCTAAATTTCTTACAAAGCGGCTTCGGGGCGTAGGGTTCCCGGACGGATTGCCGTATTTGTCATAAGCGTTTCCGTCACCTTCAATATAAATTTTAACCGCCGCGCCGGGATTTTTAATTTTCTGCCTGCTTAAAAGAATATAATCTCCGGTTTTGACCGGAATACGCGCATATTCGCCCGAAGGCGCGTTTTTAACAAAAACGCATGAATTTAAAAACAAAAAAAGAAAAAAAAATATTTTTATAATTTTCATAACCGTAAGTATACAAAATAAAAAAATATCCGAACGGATATAAAATACTTTTTTTGCGACAGCGTGGCAAGGCGCATGCTTTGTCGCATATTCGCAAGCCGTCCGGGGCGGCTTTATTTTGGGGCAAAAGAACTCGGCTCGGCTATTTGAAATTCCAATTGCAAAAGTCCAGAAGCTTTCCGCCTCCGTTTCGGTAATCGCAGTTTAAATATTATTTTATTGTTGCCGTCAAAATCGATTTTTTAAAAAAATATTCCATAAACGCATTGAAGACTTTAAAACTTTATTATTTCCGAAAAAATAATGACGGCCGGTATGAAAATTCATTTAATAAACACGCGCCGCATCCGTATGTTGCGGTTTTTATCTTCAGCAAACGGAAACTGCGAATTTCATAAGTTTTTCCGGCAAAAAGCCGGAGGATATCCGGGTTTTATCTGTGCTAATAAAATATTTGTTGCGCAGCTTTGTCTTTGATATCGGGTCAAATTCGGTTTTTGACGTTTCCCTTTCAGGCGCAAAGCAATCTTTGCAACGGAGTCGGCTATTCATCTTCTTTCGCTTTTTTAGTATGCGGGGCATTGTACCGGATGTGCAAACCCGGAGCATAAGCTTGTATATTTCGGTATTAATTTGTATAATAAGCGGTAGTTAAGGCGGCTTACGGCCGCCTTTTATTTTTAATACGGGGCTTGTTGAAATTATGCCGAGTAAAGCTGAAGAACTGGAAGAATTTCTGATTCCTGCCGCACAGTCCGAAAATATTGAAATCGTCGACGTGCAATACGTTAAAGAGAACGGAAGCAGGGTCGCGAGGATTTTTATCGATAAAACCGGCGGGGTTACAATGGACGACTGTGAGAAAATGAGCTATATCTTCGGAGACGCTCTGGATTCTGGCGATATATTGCAGGAATCTTATATTCTGGAGATTTCTTCGCCGGGAATCAACAGAACGCTCAAGAAAGAAAAAGATTTTGAAAGGTTTATCGGCGAAAAAATAAGAGTGCAGACTTTTTCTCCCATCAACAACCAGAGAAATTTTCTCGGAAAACTTATCGGCGCGGGCGCGGGAAAAATTAAAATAGACGATGTCACCAAAGGCGAAGTCGAAATAGACTTCTGCGGCATAAAAAAGGCAAATTTGGAAGCAGACATATAAATTAAAGAAGTGAAAACGGAGGATGCAATGGCAGAAAAGGGCGAACTTTTAATGGCTCTTGAACAGATTGAGAAAGACAAAAAAATTAAAAAAGAAGACATTTTAAGCGTTATAGAAAACGCTTTGGTATCCGCTTATAAAAAACATGTCGGGAAAAACGTAAACGTTGAGGCCAAAGTCGACCCCGATACCGGCGAGATGATGGCTTTTGTCATTAAAACCGTTGTAAAGGACGTCGAGAATCCTCTGCTTGAAACAAGCGTGCAGGAAGCGAAAAAAACGGGGCAGCCTTATGAAATAGGTTCCGAAGTGAAAATTCCTTTGGATACCCAGGATTTTTCGCGTATAGCGGCTCAGACTGCAAAGCAGGTTATCGTGCAAAAAATAAGAGAATCGGAAAGAGACTCTCTTTATGATGAGATGAAAGAAAAGGTCGGACAGATAATAAACGGGGTGATTTACCGTATAGCGAACAGGAATATAATCGTTGATCTCGGAAAAACCGAAGCGATACTTCCGGTAAGCGAGCAGGTTTTCCGGGAAAAATTCAGCGTAGGGCAGCATATAAGAGCCGTGATACTGAAAGTTGAAAAAAGCATTAAAGGCCCGGGCACGGTGCTCTCGCGTGCCAGCACCGAACTTGTAAAAAGACTTTTTGAGCTTGAGGTTCCTGAAATATATGAGAAAGTTGTCGACATAATAAATGTGGTAAGAGAACCCGGCATGAGATCAAAAGTCGCAGTAATATCCCATAATCCCAAAGTCGATCCTGTGGGAGCGTGCGTCGGGATAAAAGGCGCCAGGGTAAAACCTATTATAGACGAACTCAGAGGAGAAAGAATAGATCTTATACCTTATTCCGAAGACGCCTCAAAATATATAGCGGCAGCTCTTGCGCCTGCAAAGGTAATTTTGGTCGTTTTGGCTTCTCAGGAGGAGAAAAAGGCCGAGGTTTTAGTGTCTGACGACATGCTTTCTCTTGCCATAGGAAAGAACGGACACAATGTCAGACTTGCGGCAAAACTTACGGGCTGGCATATTGACGTTAAGTCGGAAGGCCAGAAAAAGCAGGAAAGCGAAGAAAAAGCGGAACAGCAGACGGAAGAACTGGAGAAGCTGGAAGGAATAAGCGATAAGAATATAGAAACTTTGGTAAAGGCGGGTTTTTCCAATATAGAGAAGCTTGCTCGTCTTAGCGTTGACGATTTGACGACTTTGCCCGGCATTGGTCCCAAAACCGCCGAAAAGATTATCGAAGCCGCTAAGAAAAGCATTTCTTAAACCGCAGTATAGATTTCAAGCAAGGAGAGGTGAAGACAGCTTATGCCGACAAAACAAGTAAAAACGCAAAAAGAGACAGAAGCCGTAAAGACTAAGAAAAAATCTGCCGCTAAAACAAAAGAAACGTCCCCGAAGAAAAAAAGCGCTTCTAAGACCGCGGGAACATCAGCGGCTAAAAAAAACGTCAGGGAGAAATCCGCGTCCAAAAAATCCGCTGAAACAAAGACGACTAAGGCAAAAAGCGCAAAAACACCCTCCGCAGCAAAACGAATGGTTAAGAAAAAAGCTGATGAAAGCAAAAAAAGCGCCGCCGCGGCAAAAAAGGAAGAAAAAAAACCGGAAGCGGTAAAAAAATCCGCGGAAAAAAATATTGAGCAGTTGCGGAAAAAGAGTGAAAAAAAAGAAGAACAGAAAATAAAAGAGCCGCAGCCTCAGAAACAAAAAGAATCCGCCGCCGAACAGAAAATAAAGACCGATTCCCGTCCCGCAGTTCCGGAACCGCAGTCTCAGAAAAGAGCTGAGCCTGTTCACGCGGAACCGGCCGCGGGAAAAAAGCCCGAACCGCCACGTCCTGCTTCTTTGGAAAAAAAAGAAGAACCGGCTGTAAATGAAAATAAATTTATCGGTTCGATATCAATCAATGAACTTATAACCGTGCGGGATCTTGCCGAGAAAATGAAGCTGAGAGTCGGCGATGTTTTAAAAAAGCTTTTATCTATGGGCAGTCTTGCCACTATTAACCAAAGGCTTGACACCGATACGGCGATACTGCTTGCAAATGAATTCGGTTACGACGCAAAACTTTCTTCCATATATTCGGAAGAAGCGATTCTTACCGAAGCCGACGATCCTGCAAAGATGCGGCATCGTCCTCCGGTCGTAACCATTATGGGACATGTCGACCATGGAAAAACCTCTTTGCTTGACGCGATAAGAAGCAGCCATGTCGCGGAAGGAGAACACGGTGGAATAACCCAGCATATAGGCGCTTATAAAGTTAAAACTTCCAGCGGCGAATTTCTGACTTTTCTGGATACTCCCGGACATGAAGCTTTTACGGCGATGCGTTCAAGAGGAGCGCAGGCTACCGACATAGTAGTTTTGGTCGTTTCCGCCGCCGACGGGGTAATGCCCCAGACCGTAGAAGCGATAAATCATGCCAAGGCAGCCAATGTTCCCATCATAGTTGCCGTAAATAAAATAGATCTTCCCACTTCGGATCCACAAAGAATAAGACAGGAATTAAGCAACTATAATCTCGTTCCGGAAGAATGGGGGGGGGATGTCATTATGGTTGACATTTCCGCAAAACAGAGAATAAACATAGATTCCCTTTTGGAAATGATTCTGTTGAGGGCGGAGATTATGGAGCTTAAGGCTAATCCCGATAAAAATGCCGAAGGGATTGTAGTGGAAGCCAAACTTGACTCAAGGCGGGGCCCGGTCGCCACCGTTTTGGTGCAGGGAGGCACTCTGCGCGTGGGAGACAATGTCGTCGTAGGCACGACCTACGGAAAAGTGAGAGCTATGGCCGATGAACACGGAAAGCGTTTTAATGAGGCGCCTCCGAGCACGCCGGTTGAGGTTCTCGGAATTAACGAGCCTCCCCAGGCAGGCGATAAGTTCGTAATCGTGGCGCAGGAGTCACAGGCGAGGGAAATCGCGCAGTCAAGAAAAGAAAAGGTTAAAGCCGACGCTTTAAGACCCAGACATCATCTTTCTCTTCAGGATATAAGTTCGGGAAAAACGAAAGATCTCAGAATAATATTAAAAGCCGACGTTCAGGGTTCTCTCGGCGCTTTAGGAGATGCGCTGGAAAGGCTGTCCACCGCCGAAATAAGTTTAAAAATAATACACAGAGGCGCTGGCTCGATTACCGAATCCGACGTAGCTTTAGCCGTGGCTTCGGATGCTTTGATTGTCGGATTTAATTTAAGGCCTGACGCGGTAGTTGAAAAACTTGCGGAAACGGAAGGCGTGAGCATAAATGTTTACAGAATAATTTACGATCTCATAGCGGATGTTAAAGCCGCTATGGAAGGTCTGCTTGATCCCGACATGAAAGAAAAAGTTTTGGGAAAGGCCGTGGTAAAACAGGTATTCAGACTTTCAAGCTACGGCACCATTTCAGGCTGCTCCGTAATTGACGGCAGGATCCAAAGGGGAGCCAAGGCTAGACTTTTGAGAGATAATGTAATAGTTTTTGAAGGCAATATATCGTCTCTTAAAAGATTTAAAGACGATGTAAAAGAAGTTGAAAAAGGCTATGAATGCGGAATAGGGCTTGAAAATTTTTCCGATATAAAAATCGGAGACGTTATGGAGAGTTTTACTACCGAAAAGGTCGCCAGAAAACTTGGGGAAGGAAATTGATAAATGCCGGTTTCATATAAACGTTCAGTAAGAGTCGGCGCTCTCATACAGCAAGAAATATCGTCAATACTCAGAGATATGCGCGGACTGAATGCGGGGCTGGTTACCGTGACGGGCATTAAGCTTACGGACGATCTCCTTGAGTGTAAGGTGTTCTATTCGGTTTTCGGAAGCGAGGAAGACAAAAAAACGTCCGGACGCATTTTGAAAGAGAATACAAAAGAAATAAGACACCGGCTGGCGTTAAGGCTTAATTTGAGAAGAACCCCTTCCATTGAATTCATTTATGACGATACGAATGAAAAGGCTTCAAAAGTTTTTGAAATACTCAAAAAAATAGAAAATGAAAAATAGAAACTTTATCGGGTTTATCTTTTGACTCGGGCGCCGCGGATATTTTTTGATGCGCAATATTGAAAAAATTATGAACAAATCTGTAACCGGATCCGAAAGGGACAAACTTTCTGAAATAGCAAAAATAATAAAAAAGTCAAAAACTTTTTTTATCGCCGGACATGTAAAGCCCGACGGGGACAGTCTCGGCTCCGCTTTGGCGTTGCGGTCGGCGCTTAACAGAATCGGCAAAAAAGCGGCCGTATATTGCGCCGACGACGTTCCCGGCTCGCTTAAGTTTTTGCGCGGCACGAAGTTCATAAAAAAAGCCGCCTCCCGGAACGCTTATTTTGACTGCGCCATAATACTTGAATCTCTGAGTTTTGCGAGGATGGGAGATATTATATCCCCTTCCCAGGCGAAAAAGATAATCAATATAGACCATCATTCGGTTTTTACCGCTTTCGGAGACGTAAATTATATTGTCCCTGAATCTTCTTCCACGGCGGAGCTTGTGCTTAAAATTTTTGAATATATGAAAATAAAACCGACAAAAAGCGAAGCGGAAAGTCTTTATACCGGGCTTGTAACCGATACGGGAAGATTCCAGTATTTGAATGTCAATGCGGATTCCCATACGGCCGCGGCCAAACTTATCGGTTTCGGCGTTTCTCCGAACGATATTTTCAATAAAGTATATGCCAACGGTTCGGCCGAAGGAATGAATCTTCTCGGGCTTGTTTTGGTCGGATTAAAGACTTTCTTCAACGGTAAAATGGCTTGTGCGGGCATAAGCAGAAATATGTATGAAAAAAGCGGCGCAAAAGAAGACGATACAGAAGGAATAGTAAATTTTGCAATGATGATAAAAGGCGTCAAAGTGAGCTGTCTTTTTAAAGAAGTCGATAAAAATACTACAAAAGTAAGTTTTCGTTCGGTCAAAAATTTTAATGTTCTTGAAATCGTAAAAAAATGGGGCGGAGGCGGGCATAAAAACGCTGCCGGCTGCACCGTAAAAGCGGACATGGAATCTTCCGTAAAAATGATAAGAGAGGCTTTTAAAGAGAAATTTGATGCCGAATGAAATTTCCGCGATGCTTCCGTTTGACAAACCTGCAAATATAACTTCTTTTAAAGCGGTGCATAAAATCAGACAAATTTTAAACGTCAAAAAAGCCGGACATTGCGGCACGCTTGATCCCGCCGCTACAGGGCTTTTGCTGATTATGCTCGGAAAAGCCACTAAGATGCAGGATAAGTTTATGAAGCAGGATAAAGTTTATCTGGCTTCTTTCCTTTTGGGAACCGTAACCGACAGCGGCGATCTTGACGGAAAGATTATCGCGCGAAAAGAATTGCAAAACATAGATATCGATAAAATAAAAGAGGCCGCGGAACGCTTTCTGGGAGAAATTGAACAGGTTCCGCCTATGTATTCGGCTTTAAAACATAAAGGCAAAAAACTTTATGAACTGGCCAGACGGGGCATTAGCGTTGAAAGAAAACCCAGAAAAGTCACAATAAAAAATATCGACGTGATTTCTTTTAATGACAATATTGCGCGGGTAAGAGTCTGCTGCTCCAGCGGCACATATATAAGAACGCTGGCCGAAGATATTGGCAATATGCTAGGCTGCGGGGCGGCGGTTAAGGAGCTTAGAAGAGAAAAAATCGGATGTTTTTCAGTCTCCGGGGCATTGAAAGACAACGAGCTCGGAGACATCGGCAAGATACTTGAAAAAACAGTCAGTCTGGAAACTTTGCGGAAATTTTATGAGTAAACACAAAACGGTAATAACGATAGGCACTTTTGACGGGGTTCACAGGGGACATAAACTTTTGCTGGAAAAAACCGTTGAAGCGGCTAAAAAAAGAAAAATGAAAAGTTTGGTTATTACTCTTGAAAAGCCGGTAAGAAACGTGGACGGTTTGCTTTCTTGTTATAAAGAAAAGACGGAACTGATGAAAAGCTACGGCATAGACGGGATAGCCGTCATCGCGGTTCCGTCCGACATTCTAAATCTCTCTCCGGACGGTTTTTATGAAAAAATACTTATCAAAGAGCTTAATGCCGGCCATTTTGTCTGCGGGTGTGATTTGTCTTTCGGAAAAGACAGAAAGGGAAATGCCTGCTGGCTTAAAGAAAAAGCGAAAAAAGATAAAATAGCGGTAGACATTATCAAACCTTTAAAAGTTTCTTCCAAAAAAATATCTTCGTCGGCTATACGCGTTTTTTTGCGCAAAGGCGATATTAAAAATGCCAATAAACTGCTTGGCAGGGAATATTCTTTTTACGGAATTCCTTTTATGGAAAAAGGCATCGGTTCGAAAATAGGTTTTCCTACTGTAAACCTTAAAACCGACAAAGACAAAATTCTTCCGCAGGGAGTTTTCGTAAGCATTATATCGCACAAAGACAAAGCGTATCCTTCGGTTACAAGCATAGGCTCCAGGCCTACGTTTGACAGAGGAAAAAAAATAGTGCCCGAGACGCATATACTTGATTTTAAAGGGAAATGGAGCAAGGCGGAGACAAAAGTTATTTTGCTTAAAAAAATCAGAAATGAAAAAAAATTCGCTGATGCCTCGGCCTTAAAGAGAAGAATTACCGCGGATATTTCGCTCGCCCGTAGATTTTTTAATTTAAAATAAATTCAGCCTTTTTTAATTTCTTCGCCCCGTAAGGATTTCAAAGAAAACCGGAGCAGACAAAAAAATAAGAAATAACCGCCGGCCGGGATAAACAAACTTTTTTTAGCAGCATAAAACCGGAACGATGCCGCCCGGTATGTTTCTGGAAAAAAAGAGAAAATTTTTCCGGCTTTTTTACGGCGCGAAAGCCGTAAATACCGCTTTTTTCGGAAATCCACAATATCAAAATCAAATCATGACCGCCGGCTGCGTTTCTTTATGGGTATTTTGCACATATCCGTATATAAAACGCATGCCGCCGCGCCGTTTTGGCATTAAAAATATAAGGATTTAAGAAAATAGGCGTTTTTATTTTTCTGACAGGCTGAAATATTTTTTCGGTTTAAAGATTTGCGGCATTTTATCGTCTTTTCTTGTAAAATATTGTTTCCCGTTTTTAATTTTTTGCTTTTCCGTAAGTTGAAATGCCGAAAAAAATGAAAAAAAGCGCCGCGATGCCGCCAAAAAACGCAAGCCTGTTTCTGAGAATAAAACAGGCGGACAGAACAATAATGCCTATAATAATATACGTAATACCGGTGCTTTTCATCAATTTAGACATTTTACGGGATTCAAAAACGGTATAGTCTTTTATTATCCGAAACTCCCCGGAGGTTAAAATTATTCCTTTTTCCGCCAGCATTTTAAAAGCTTTTTCATTATCTTCCGTTTTTTCCGACATTATCTTTTTCCGCAGTTCGGAAAGCGCCCGGGAACCGTCTTTTGCAAAAAATTTTTGATTTATAATGCCGGCAAGTTCCTCAATGCTTCTGTCCATTATAACTCCTTTTTATTTAATAATTCCATTAAAGCCAGATGCGCCAGATTAAGTCCGAAAATTCCGGTTATTGTGCCAAGGCTTCCGTAAATCTTTACTGAATTTTTTTCAAACTTTTCCGTTCCTTCCGGCAGATTTTCCGGGTATAAAGGTTTCATTCCGGCCGGCTGCCGGGAAAAGACGCATTTTATTCCTCCCGTGACTGCGCGTTTTCTTAATTCTTTGCGCAGTCTTTGCGCAAGCCTGCAATGTCGCGTTTCGAACAAGCCGCATATTTCAACCGCCGAAGGATCGGTTTTAAGCGCCGCTCCCATTGACGAAACCACATTAATATTATTTTTTACGCAATATTCCAAAAGTCCTGCTTTGGGGCTGAAAGAGTCTATCGCGTCGATGACGATATCGGGCTTGTTTTCAAAAATTACGTTTAAATTTTGCGAATCGACAAAAACGTTTACGGTTTTGACTTTGCAATCGGGATTTATGTCCAAAATTCTGTCTCTCGCCGCTTCGGTTTTAAGTTTGCCTAAAGTCGAATGTAATGCATAAAGCTGTCTGTTGATATTTGTAATCTGTATTTTATCGCAGTCTATAAGAGTAAAATATCCGATTCCGGAACGCGCCAGAGCTTCCGCCGCAAAACTTCCTACGGCGCCGAGTCCTATGACAGTAACGGACGCCTCCCGCAATTTGTTAAGATTGTCTTTTCCTATAAGCAATTCCGTTCTTAAAAACTGTTCCATGGACGCGACCTCATCTTTTTTTGATAAAAAATTCTTATATTCTTCGGAAACTGCGTTTTGCTTTTAAACGGCTTAATGTCCGCGCGGTAATATCCCGTCTTTTCAGCCGCGGATTTTAAAAAGTGTCCGAATTATTGATGCGCACAACTCTATTTTCCTATAACTTCAACCGTAAGCTTTGCGGCGGAGCTTCTTCCAAGGTCGTCAACGGCCCTGACGGTATAGGAGCCGGGCTCGGTTTTTGCCGTAAGCACCGCGCCCGGCATGCTTTTTCCGATATATTTATTGTCAAGAAACCAGAAAACATTTTGCGCGTCGCCGTCGGTGTCGGCTTTAAACGGCACCGTTTCGTTTTCAAAGTTTTCAGCCCTGAAAGTATAAATGATATTTTGGGTAGGCATTATTATCTGCGGAGGATTTCCGTATGCGGCGACGGTTCCAAGCTCAAGATCCGGAAGATATTTCGGAGGTCTTGCGCGGGAGATTCCTGCCATGGCAAAAACCGACATTATTTCGGAATTCCAGAATTCGTAAACCGCGATATCGGTTTTTTCGGGATCATAATACGCTGCTCTTAAACCGGTCTTTTTGTCTATATAAACGGGTCTGTGGACATCGCATATTTTTATAGGGGATTTACCGGGAATGAAATATGTTTCCGAGGTATGTTTACAGTATCGCGAAGGAAGATCTCCCGATACGGAACAGACTTCCGTTTTCGACACATTAAGCCCGTGAGACGCCGGCGCATAATTTTTAATGTCTTTTATTTTTGCGGATAAAGATTTTATAATTTCAAAAAATAAAGGAGCGGCGCAAGTCCTGGCCATAAAAGTCCGGCGCCCTTCATTGTCGAATTTCCCTATCCAGACCACAAGAACATAATTTCCGAATACTCCCGCTGTCCAGGCGTCTCTGAAAGCGTAAGAGGTGCCGGTTTTCCAGTATACGTCAAAGCCGCAAAAATCCTCGGCCGCTTTAATCTCGTTTTCGGGCCTTTTGTTATCTTTAAGCATCATTAAAGTCAAAAAAGCCGCTTCCGGAGAAATAATGTTTTCGCCGCCGGACGCATCAAATTTATTGAACCTTAATTTCTTTAAAACTCCTTTGTTTGCAAGCATAGCGTAGAGTTCGGCCGTCTTTTCCATAGAGATCTCAAAACCCCCGATCGCGAACGAAGAACCGTAATATCCGCTGTCTTTCAGGTTTTTTACCTGCGCTTTTTTTAAAAGCTCCAGCAGGCTGTCCGGATTGATTTTTATCAAAAGATCTATCGCCGGAATATTGCGGCTTTGCGTTAAAGCGTCTTTCGCAAAAACAGGGCCGAGAAAGTCTTTGTCTGAATTTTCAGGCGCATAAATGCCGTAATGCTTGGGAGTGTCTTTCATAAGCGTCATAGGATGAATTAAACCTTTATCGAGCGCCAGGGCGTATATGAACGGTTTTATAACCGAGCCCGGAGACCTGTACGCGGCGCATCCGTTGACCTGCCCCTGTATCGAATCGTCGGAAAAATCCGCCGAGCCGGCATAGGCGCATATGTCCATTGTTTTATAGTTTACGAGTATGGCCGCGGCGTTGTTAATTCCTTTATCGCGGTTTCTTTCAATATAGTATTTTATGCGCCGCTGCACTAAATGCTGCAAATCAAGGTCAAGAGCGGAATACACCGCGTGTTCATTGCTCCCGGAAAGAATTTTGTTGACGAAATGAGGCGCTTCAAAAGGCAAAGACGAAGGTCTTTTTATTTGCAAAGGCATATCAAAATAATTGCTCTTGCCGGCGTCTTGCGGATGTTTTTTTATCCACATTTCAAACAGTCTTTTTCTTGCGGCTCCGGTTTTTTTTATGTCTCCGGAAATTGAGAGTTTTCTTAAATTCGGATTTTGCGGAATTACGCATAAAGTAAAGCTTTCAAGAATGCTGAGATTTTCTATTTTTGAGGAAAAATAAATGAGGGATGCCGCCGGAGCGCCTTCTATATTGTAACCGTAAGGGGCTATGTTCAAGTAAGCTTCAAAGATTTCATTTTTCCCGTAGCGCAGTTCAAGCCACAAGGCGGCGAAAATCTGCTTTATTTTTCCGGGCACGGTTCTGCTGTCGATGGCGTATATCATTCTGGCAAGCTGCATGGTTATGGTCGAAGCTCCCACAGGCCTGCCCTTTTTTATTATGCTTATCCAGAAACCTTTAATAAGGGCGGCGGGATTTACGCCCGGATGAAAATAGAAATATTTGTCTTCATAAAAAAGAGTGCCTTTTTTTAAAGATTCGGGCATTTTTGAAAGAGGAGTAAAAAAGCGGTATTTTTCATCTGCCGAAACCGTCAGTCTTAAAAGCCGTCCGTTTTTGTCAAAAACCGCACGTGAAAAATCATAACCGGCGAGAATTTGTTTTTTTGGAAGAATTCTTATTAAAGCCGCCGACAATAAAACGCACAGCAAAACCGCCGCCGCGCGTTTTATCTTTTTGTTTTTATATAAGTTATTTTCCATGCAAAAATCCGTCCGGCTGAAATATTGTCCGTAGCAAATATGATGGTTTTGTCCGTATAATAAAAGCAAAAGCGTCCGAAAACCGAGGATTTCCGGACGGTGTTTTGCGGCCCGGTTCCGTTCGTTTTAAACGGCGGTTTTATTAAAAATTATAAAGCCGCATTAATGTCATATTTTCAGTTCCGGAAATAATCCGCCGTCCCGCTTCAATAAAATTTATCCGCAATCAAACGCGGATTATTTTGTACCCGGCTGTTGCACCGTTATTTTTCCGCTTTTTGTCAAAGCCGAGATTTCCGTATCGTAAAGACCCGCCGCAAAAACGCCGGGAACGGTAAAAGTTCCTTTTGTCACGGCTTTTACCCTGTATGTCATTTCCGTGATGTTTTTATATGCCGTAACGTAGAGTATCATTCTGTCTTCTCTGGCGTCGAAACTGGCGCAAGAGCCGCTTTGCGAGCCGTTTATTATTTCAAAGCAGGCGGGAAGAAGATCTACGACAGCCAAAGACACGGCGTCTTTCGATTTGGCGCGCACCCTTATGCGCACCGTCACTTCGTCGCCGATATTTGCGGTTTTTATCATATTGCCTCCGGAATCAAGATACTCGCGCGAAAGCTCTATGCCCTGCGAAAATTCTCCGGCCGTTTTGTCAAATCCCTGCTGCACAATGCTGTAATAAATTTTTCCGGGATCATTACCGGAAGCGACGGTAAAGGATTTTGCCGACGAATCAAAAGACGCGTAAGGAAAAGGATCCGCGTCGAGAGGCAGTTCCTTTTCCTCGCCTTTAGCGTTTTTGAGCCTTATCTTTATGCCGGCGTCCTTGACCTTTTCACCGCAGGAATAAGACAAAAGAGCCAGAAGTGAAGAAGCCGACGACGCGGTATTGAATTTGCCTTCCAAAAGAATCTTGACCAGTCCGTCGGCTATGCTTTGCGCGTCGGGGTTGAGATTGTCCGGAAAATGCCTGCTGCACAAATAAAGATAGTTGGCGTTGCGCTGGGAGCTGGAATCGTAATCCGAATAAAAAACGAATTTTTCTTTGGCTTCCGGCTTATAGGATTTGATGAGGTCTTGCGCTTTTTTATGGTCTTTAAGCATCAAATAGCATGAAGCCATATAAGCGGAAACTATGTCTTCTTTCCATTTCTTAAAGTTCGCGTCCAGATAATCCTCTATTCTTAAGAGATAGTTCGTCGTAATGAAATTATTTCTCGTAAGCACGTATGCGGCATAAGCTTTTAGTCTTGCGTCCTCTACGCTTTCGGGCAGTCCGGAAGCGAAATATTCAAGCCGGTTCATTCCCGCGGAAAGAATTTCGTTTGCGACGGGATAGCCGAGTTCTTTCGCGTCGGTAAAAAAATGGAGCGCGTATATGGTGGCGTAAATATCAGGCTCATTTGTTTGCGGCCATAATGAAAAAGAGCCGTCGCTGAGCTGTCTCAGGCGGATTTTCGCCTGCGTATCGGAGAAAAGTTTTTGCTGCTGCTGCGGGGTTATAAAGCCTTTTTGTCCGGAAACGGAGCCGTAGAGAAAAGGAAAAGCGCAGCTTATTATTTGTTCGCTGCATCCGTAAGGATATTTGTCAAAATATTGTTTAAGAGTCCTGAACAATATCTGCGGGCTGTAAGAAGCCGATATTTCCCTGCGGGAAAATTCGTCGTACATATCTCTGACAAAATCTTCCGCTTTGATTTTGCCGTTTTTCAATATTCCGGATTTTATCGAAGTTCTGTAAACATATGCCGGTCTTACGCTTATGCTTGTTTCGGCTTTAAAGGTTTCGTCTTTGTGCTTTGCCTTGAAAATAAGAGTTCCGGCGCCGAGTTTGTCTTTTGCAACAATATTAAATTTTACGATCTTTTCGCCGCCCTCTTTTATTTCAAGAGTCTGTTTGTTTGTTCCCGTTATTTCAAATTTATCGTCGGTTTCAAGCCATACTTCAAGCGGAGCGGATCCGGATCCGTCCATATTGTTTGAAACGGAGGCGCTTACTTCAAAAGCGTCTCCCGCAACGGCCGCCTGCGGCGCGGCCGGAGATATTATGACGGGCGATTTGACAATAGTATCCCTGCGCGCAAAACCGCATTGATCCGCGTTAGCCGCCACAGCCATAATCCTGAGAGCTCCGTTGAAGTGGCCGGGTATCTTATATTTTACGGTTGCGTATCGCGCGGAACAATCAAGCATTTTAGACCAGAAAACAGCCGGTTTTTGATGTTTTCTCGCGAAAGGATTCAGATTCTTTTCTATCGCTTCTTCATATCCTTCTCCTCCGCCCGCCGCCGAAATCTGTCTTATCACTTTATAGTCCGGAAGGATAAGATCGACGGTCTGGAAAGTTTCTATTTCCAGAGCGCTTTTTTTAAAAAAGAAATTCAAAGGATCCGGATTTTTGTAGCGCGCAACCTGAAGAATGCCTTCGTCTACGGCATAGATCAGTATCTTCGAATCCTTGGAAGCCCTGTAAGAAATCTCAAGTTCGTCTCCCGGCCTTGCGGTCTCTTTTGAGTTCAGGTCTATTTTCAGCATTCTTTTTGCCAGACTTACCCTGAAGGGAACCGCCGCATAGCTGTGGGGGCTTGAAAATATTTCTTTGGAATCCATTGAACGGATAAAAGAAACGTTCACATATGCGTTTCCTTCGATATCCTCAGGAACCGTTATTGTCTGCACCGTACTGTTGGAATCCGTTTTAAACCATTTGTAAGCGTAAATTTTATCTTTCTCTACGGTTATCAGCCCCGCGCCCGCGTAAGGAGCGGTAATATTCAATATTATCCGGCTTCCGGGCTCGACGTCATCATTGTTAAGGTTGACCATAAGATTGGCGTCTTTTTCAACCGCGTACGAGCGGTTCGAATCGCCCGCCACAAAAAACGGGACGGAAAGAACTTTCATTCCGCTGCCGTCGACTATTTCCATTATATAGTTTCCGGGTTCTTTTGTGTTAAGATTCAGCTTTGATCCTTTTGACGATATCTCCACATCATTTTCTTCCACAAGCGTTTCTTTTGTCACCGTCTGGTATTTATAAACGCCGTTATTTTGTTTAACCAGAGACGAAATATGCTGTATCCGCATCATTCTGGCTTTCAGATTTTTAAGCCCGGTTGTTTTAAGGCCGTTATCCACGGCGATAAGATCCAGCATTGCGCAAGAGCCTTTGCCGAGATAGGCCAGTTTGGAATCCGATTTGAAGCCTATGAGATATTTATAAGGAGAAACTCTTATGCTGTCGTATGCGTAAACGCTTTTTCCGCTGTCTCCTTCAAAACCCTCCGCGGAAAAGACAAGATTATATGTTCCTCCCGAAAACTTCGATAAATTGAAATCATAAAAAGCTTCCCCGTTTTCATCGCTTTTTGCGTCCGGAAAACTTTCGCTGACATTGCGTATCGCATTTCTGTCATTCGCTTTATGCGGATCGGGAAATTCATAATCCGCGAATTTCGGAAATGCGAACCCGGCCGGATTTAAGGAATATTGCGCTTTTATCATTCTGTTTTGGGCGGGCGCCGCGAAAAAATTATTTACGGCGACGAGAGCTTTAAGATTTTCGGGGAGCGCCCAGCCCTGTCCTGAAGAACCGTATATTTTTGCCTTTATTTTTAAATTATCGGTTCTGAATTCCTCCACTCTTAAAGATTCGCTTCCGATCATAAACTCCCTTTTATCGTCTTTTACCAGGTATACGCCGGCGGTGTAAGCGCCCGTGGGATAAATATTTTCGGTTTTAATGCCGTCAACCGAAAAAAATCCGCTGCCGTTAAGAGTGGTTGCCGTTTCAAATACGGTTTTTCCGTAAGGATCTTTCAATACGGTTTTTACGGGAATGCCGGAAATTTCGCTCCAGTCGGAATTTTTTACTATCACGCCCAGGTTTATCTCGTCGCCCGGCCTGTAGACGCCTCTGTCTGAAAAAATAAAAGCTTTCATGCCTTTTTCGTTTTTTGACGAATATTCTCCGCCGACGCTGAACTTTGAATAATCGACCGCCCTGTCGTATCTTTCAAAAGGCATAAAAGAGATGTCTTCGCCGCTTGTCACGACGAAAGCCACGGGCTGTTTTTCATTTCTGTATCCTTCTATTTTATTGAAGACGGCGCAGCCCCGGCCGTTGGTGCGCCGGGTTAGCACGGGAATCCCGTTTTTTCCCAGAATTTCAACTTTAGCGTCTGCAACGGGCTGCCCTTTGCTTATAGACATTACAAACACGTTATATCCGCTGCTTTTGTCTTTTTTCACGAGAATTCCGAGATCCGTCGCCAGAATGAATCTTCTGTCCGACGGCCCGTCGGCTGAGTTTGACGGCAAATCGTAACCCCGTACGTCTATAAAAAACAGCCCGGACGAGCCGGCGCTTTTCAAAAACTCGCCCATATCGATACTTGAGTAGTTGGCTTTGTTTACGGAAGCTTCCAGCGGGATTATTTTTGAAAATATCCGGGATATGTTGCTTTCGTTAAATTCGTATTTGTTTGAAAAAGTAAAATCCCCGAACGAACCGTAAGTTTGCGAAATGAGATGGTTAATCTGGTTCGGCAGAACCCTTGCTATATTTACTTTAAGCCCGTTAACGCCGCGTGTAACGAAAGTCAGCCTTTTCGAGCCGTCCAGAGGAAGCAGCGAGCCGCTGTTTAAAAGCCTCACTTCTTTGGGAAAAGCCGCTGAGACGAGAAGATCCGAATAAGGTTTTTTTATAGTAAAATCTGTTTCCGACTTGATCCCTTCTTTTATCATGACATAAACATATCTTTTGGCAAGATCGGGAGCGAAATATTTGTAAAGGAAAACTTTGGAGGCTTTGTCTTCGCTTTCCATAAGTTTAATGTCAAGTTTTTTTGACTTTGCGAGTATTTCCGGCGTTATTTCCGAGAATTTCCATGCGTAGCTTGCCGGGCGCCTGACGAAGGTTCTTTCGACATAATCGTCATCGCCGTCATAATATCCGTCTTCCTCTTCATATTCCGCCGTTTTGTTTTTGTCTCCGTCCGGATGAAAACGCGGAAGGAGATAAAGCTCGGTTTTACCCTCCATTTCGGATGCGTCCGCTCCGGCGGTAAAGCTTATTTCAAGAAATTGTTCCGGCTCTTCTTTGTCGTTTTTGAGTATTACGGTTTTCGTTCCGTCAATGCGGAAAAATTTGTCCTGTGAAGGGATATTGACGGTATTTCCGATTTTACCTTCCATCGCTTTTCCGCCCGAAGCCGCTTTGGCCGAGCTTAATTCCACCGCGGCCGTCCGGTCTTTCGTCAGTATTTCGACCGGCGCGCTTACTACATAAGCCGTTCTTTTTACGCCGTCATAGGATACGGAACGGCTCAGGGCTTTTTTGTCTATCGTAAGCTTCAGATTTTTTTCAAAAAGAGCGCTGTCCACGCAGTGCGAAAATTTAAAAACGGCTTGCAGCCGGTGCGTTTTCGGATTTTCGGGATCCTGGTAAAGCGCAAATTCGTGAAGTTCGGCGGCAAAAGCCGGAGTTTGCACTTCATATGAATAATTTTTAAGCTCCAGCGAGCCGTTAAATATTTCTTTCGGAAATTTAATCTTGTATGTTTCATTAGCAGGCCAGTCGTTCGCGGGGGTAAAAACGAGGCAATATTCGCTTTCCCATTTCCAGACGCCTTCGCATTCGGGCGAAATGGAAATGCCGCCGACTTCTTTTCCCGCAATTTCTATGTTTGAAGCTGAGGCGTTGAAGTAAAAAGTGATCGGTTCGGGTTTTGCCAGAGAGGTTTCCCCGTTGGAATTTTCATAAACTTTTGTTATGGCGGGAGGATAAATGTAAAGGTCGGAATCGCTGTAAACCGTTTCGGCTGCGGCTTTCCTTTTTACTATGCCTATGCGCTTTAACAGTTTGACGGGTTTATCCAACAGCTCTCCGAACAGCGACGGATACGCATAAACTTTTTTTACCGGAAAATATGCTGAAAAACATAAAATGAGAAGCGCCGCGAGCGCGGTTTGCGGAAATCTTTTTTTCATAAAATCCTCTTAAATACGGACTATAAATTCTGTCAAAACTAAAAAATCATTATAAAATATTATGCTTTTTGAAGCAAATAAAACCCGCGCCGCCGTGTTTTTGCTCAAAAATTCCGTTTTGACCGGCGTTTCCGGCGCATCGCGGCAAAAAATGAAAAACGCGCCGCATGCGGTCCGCAATTATTTGGTTTTCCGGAAATTGAGAAGATAAAACCGCCGCTGCCGGGCGGCGGCATTGCGGTTTCCGTACCGCTGCCGCGCATATCCGCGCGGGGCTTGAATTTTGTTTAATAATCTTGTACAATTTTCAATAAGTTTATGTAAAGGACGCTTTATGGCCGGAGATTGTCTTTTTTGTAAAATAATTAAAGGCGAAATACCCTCTAAAAAAGTGTATGAAGACGAGAGGGTTTTTGCTTTTGAAGACATAAATCCCCAGGCTCCGGTTCATATAGTGATAATACCCAAAAGACATATAGAAGCTCTCAACCGCCTGTCCGAAGGGGACGAATTGGTTTTAGGCCATATACAGGCGGTCGCGTCTAAGATCGCCGCCCGTTTTCCGCAGCTGGAAAAAGGCTACAGATTGGTAAACAACTGCGGAGCTGACGCGGGCCAGACGGTGTTTCACATACATTATCATTTGCTCGGAGGGAGAAATTTCGGCTGGCCTCCGGGATAATATAAACGGGGATTTCCCCGAAATTTTATCTTTTAACGGGAAAGGTGGTGTTTTGCAATATGGTTAATATTAAAGTCCGCGAAGGAGAATCGATTGAAGAAGCGATAAGACGCTTCAAAAGAGAATGCGAAAGAAACGGCATTATGCAGGAAATCAAAAAAAGGGAATTTTATAAAGCTCCCAGCGTGATCAGAAAAGAAAAACTTGCTGAAGCGAAAAGAAAAATCCGCCGTAAAATGCTTAAAGACAGCAGATGGTCGCGGTAAACAGAAATTAAAATGGTAAAAATAAAAAGAGAGCTGTATTTGGGGGGCAGATTAATCTACTTTTAAATGCAGCTCTTTTTTGTATTTGAGGGTTTATGAAATTAAAACAAATTCAGGATTTATTCGTAAAAGAAGCAATAAAAGCCGATCCCAGAGGCATTGCCGCCGTTGAACAAGACCTCCTTAAACGCAAACAGGATTATGAAGCTCTTTCGGAGGGAAAGAAAGAGTTTTTCGATATGGAAAGCCTTACCAATCCGTATTATGATTCAAGAATTCTTTACGGCGATGAAAATACGGAAGTAAAAACCATTATGGTCGGCATAGACATGGAAACTCCGGAACTGCTGCTTGCCAAAGAGCTTATAAATTCCGGAAAAAAAATCGATTTGGTAATAGCGCACCATCCAGAAGGATATGCTTATTCTACTTTTCACAGCGTCATAGGAATGCAGACCGATATTCTTCATAAACAGGGAATACCGGTCAATATTACGGAAAAACTTATTTCTTCCCGCATAAGAGAAGTCAAAAGGAGCGTCATGCCCCAGAATAATGAAAGAGTTTCCGACGCCGCAAAACTGCTGGATATTCCTTTTATGACGGCTCACAGCGTTGCGGACAATCATGTCGCTTCATTTTTACAAAAGGAAATAGAAGCGTCGGCTCCCAGATATCTTAGGGATATTATTGCGTTTTTAAATAAACAGCCCGAATACCGCCATTCCGCCTCAATAGGCATTGCTCCGACGGTTCTTGTGGGCGCGGATGATTCCCGCTGCGGCAAAATTTTTGTCGATATGACCGGCGGAACGGAAGGACCCGTCGGGTCTCTGGAAAAACTGGCCGGCGCGGGAATAGGAACGATAATCTGCATGCATTTGAGCCCTAAAGCGGTCAAAGAAGCCGAGAAACAGAATTTGAACATAATTCTTGCCGGACATATTTCTTCCGACAATCTGGGGCTTAATCTTCTTTTTGATAAACTTGAAAAGAAATTAGGGGCAGTTGATTTTGTGGAAAGCTCGGGCTTTAGAAGGTTCAAAAGAACTTGTTTATGACAAATGAAGAAAGCGCAGAGTTTTGCTGGCGCGCCGCGGCAGGCGTGCGGGCGGCGGATATATGAGTATACCTGAAGATATAATTGAACGCATAAGGCTTTCAAGCGATATTTTGTCGGTTATAAGAGAATATCTGCCTGATCTTAAAAGGGCGGGAAGGAACTGGAAAGCCTGTTGTCCTTTTCATAATGAAAAGACTCCTTCTTTTATCGTAAGCCCCGAAAAAGGCATTTTCAGATGTTTCGGATGCAGCGCTGCCGGGGATGTTTTTAAATTTGTTATGCTTATGGACAATATTTCATGGATAGAGTCCGTAAGGAAACTTGCGAAAAAGGCCGGCATTGAAATAAAAGAGACTAATGCCGGTGTTATCAGATTGTCGGAGAAGACAAAACTCTTTGAAATTCTTGAAAGTTCGGCTAAATTTTATCACAGATGTTTGCTGGAAAGCTCCCATGCCCTTAAAGCCAGGCAGTATCTCGAAAAACGCGGTATGAATGCCGAAACGGTAAAAAAGTTTATGATAGGCTATGCCCCGCGCGGGCATCTTATGCGCCAGGCGCTGAAAAAAGGCCGGGAATCCGAAGATCTTTTAAGAAAAGCAGGAATAATAACCAGGACTGAAAGGGGAAGTTTTTTTGAATATATGTCGGAAAGGATAGTGTTTCCGATCTTCGACGTTCAGGGAAGAGTGGTGGCTTTCGGAGGCAGAACCATTACCGACCAGCAGCCCAAATATCTCAATACTCCTGAAACGGCGATTTATTCGAAATCTTCAAATCTTTACGGTCTTTTCCAGACTTTGCCCGAGCTTAGAAAAGAAAGGAAGATAATAGTTCTTGAAGGCTATATGGACGTTATCATACCATGGCAGTTCGGTATAAGCGGGGCCGTCGCGTCTTTGGGAACCTCTTTCACGCACAATCACGCCAAACTCATCTCAAGATACGCAGACTGCATTACTTTGCTTTTTGACGCGGATAATGCGGGAAGGACCGCGGCGCAGAGAGCTCTTGAAATATTGGTCGAAAGCGGGATTGAATGTTTCGTTTCTTCTCTGCCGGAAAAAGTTGACGCGGATGAATATTTAAACCGGTGCGGAAAAGAGAAGTTCCTTGAACTGTTAAAAAGCACTGCAAAAAGCCCTATTGATTTTATGCTTGAAAAGGCTTTAGAAAATACCGACAGGAATTCGGCTCAGTCAAAAGACAAGGCGATAGATTTTTTGCTTGATTTTATTTCAAAAAGCTCAAGTGATATTGTCCGGCGGGAGTGGGTGCGGACGGTTTCGCAGCATATGAATGTGTCCGAAGAAGCGGTATGGCTCAAGTTCAAAAAAACAAAGATGCGCAAGCTCGGGAAATACGCGGACGGCAATAATATAAATCAGGATACCGCGGGCAAATCAAAAAAGATAGATTTGTCTCTGCAGGAAAATCTTATAAACATACTTCTAAGAAACGGAAGTTTTATTAAAGATACCGCGGAAGACAGCTTTACGGACGCCAGATGCGCGAAAGTCTTCGCTTTGCTTGCGCAAAACCGCAGCGCCGCCGAAATTTTGGATGCTCTGCCGGAAGCTGACGCCGGCTGGTTTTCGGAACTGACTCTTTCCCCGATAGAATATAATAATATTGAAGAGGCTTTTGCCAGGGTTTTGAAGGATTTGAAAAAAGAAAAACTGCAAAAGAGGCGCAAAGAGATTGAAAAGGAAATAATAATGATGAGCGCCGGGGAAATTCCCGTTGACGGCGATAAGCAGGAAGAATATAAAAAATTGACAGCCCTTTTGAAGGGTTCAGGGAAATGAAAATTTTGGGGAAATGAAAATGGCAAAAAAAGATTTATTCCAGGGGTTAATCGACATCGGCAAAGAGCAAGGCTACCTGACTTATGAAGAAATAAACAAGAGCATTCCGCAGAAGATGATGGTTGCGGAAAAAATAGACGGATTCTTCGTCACTCTTGACGATCTGGGCATAAAGGTGGTAGACAATAAGGAATATTTGTCCGATAAAGCCCAAAAAAACCAGGGCGAAGCCGTGGAACAGACGGTAAAAGCCATAAATGACGACGAAGATATCAATCCCGTGAGAATGTATCTGAGCGAAATGGCGAAAGTGCCTCTTCTTGAAAGATCGGTCGAGGTGGAACTGGCGAAAAATATAAGAGAGAATGAAAAAAAACTGAAATTTATAGTTCTTGAATCGCCTCTTATAATCAAAGAAATACGCAATTGGGAAACTCTGATCAGCCAGCAGGAAATGACGCCCAAAGAGCTGATGCCCAGAGGCAGAAAATCGCAGGCGCAGCTGAGAGGCATGGGCGTAAAGATTAAAAAGGCGGTTCAGAAGATAAATCAGATAGAAAAAAATATCAAGACATATGAAGATAAGCTTAAAAAGAAATCTTTGCCGCAGAAAGAAAGACAGAAGAATGAAAAGAAAGTAAAAGAGCTTCGCTCGGAAGTAATTACTCTTATAATAGGGCTGAATTTAAATCAGGACAAAATAAAAAGGCTTATTAATAAAATCAAGACTACGGCGCAAAAACTCAATGAAATTAAGGACGAACTCAGAAGGTTTGAAAGAAAGTATAAGAATTCTCCGGCGAAAGTGCAGGCTTTGTTCAAACAGTATAAAACCGGAAAGATAAGCGCGGCGGCTTTTAAAAAGCAGACCGGCTCTCCGGTTTCTTTTGCCGAAGAATCCATAGCGCACATTCAGGCTTCGCTGGCCAAACAGGCGAATCTTAAAGAAGGTTTTGTCATATCTTCCGAAGAGATGATTGAAACAGATAAAAAAATAAGGGATCTTGAAGAGATAATCCACAGGGATAAAATGAAACTTATTGAAGCTAATTTCAGGCTTGTAGTTTCAATAGCCAAAAAGCATGTCGGAATAAGCAATCTTGAGCTTTCGGATTTGATTCAGGAAGGAAATCTCGGGCTCTCAAAAGCCGTGGAAAAGTTCGAATGGAAAAGAGGCTTTAAATTTTCGACTTATGCCACATGGTGGATAAGGCAGTCGATTAACCGGGCCATTGCCGATCAGGCAAGAACGATAAGAATCCCCGTTCATATGAAAGAACTTATATCAAAGCTGACTAAAGTTAAGAAGAAATACCAGCAGGATATAGGAAGAGAGCCTACAATTGACGAATACTCCAAGGCTTTGAGGCTTTCCACGGACAGAATAAGAAGAATTTTGAAAATGATGCAGGAGCCCGTTTCGCTTGCTACGCCGGTAGGGGAAGAGGAAGATTCAAGACTTGAAGATTTTATAGAAGACCAGCATAGCCCCAGCCCTGTGGCGAAAACGCAGCAATACAGGCTTCAGCTTGAACTTCAGAAAGTTTTGAACTCGCTTACTCCGAGGGAAGCTGAGATTATAAGTCTCAGATACGGGATAGGAGTAGGTTATCCCAGCACGCTGGAAGAGGTGGGGAAAAAATTCGGCGTTACAAGAGAGAGAGTAAGGCAGATAGAAGCAAAAGCCATAAGAAAATTAAGACATCCTACCAGAAGCAAAACGCTGCGGGAATATCTGGATTAATATATATAGGTGTATATATTGAGCGGCATATGCAAAAAACGCCTTATAAAATCAGGCGTTTTTTGTTTTTCGGCATAAATATTGGCTTCATTGTTTCAATCTTTTATAAATTTAAGCAGAATTTTTCTGTTTCTGGGGCCGTCGAATTCGCAAAAATATATTCCCTGCCATGTTCCAAGCCGCAGTTTTGCATCTTCTATTATTAAAGTTTGCGAAGAGCCTAAAAGACTCGCCTTTATATGCGCGTCGGAGTTGCCTTCGGCGTGAAGATATGCGTTTTTTAAAGGAGAGATGTCTTTCAGACCTTTGATGATGTCTGCGCATACATGCGGATCGGCATTCTCGTTTATTGTTACGGCCGCGGTAGTATGCGGAACGCAGACTATGCAAATGCCGGAAATTATATTATTTTTGCGTATTTCATTTTCTATTATACGGGTTATGTCCGTCATTATTTCTCTTTCGGATGTCTTAAGGTCAATTTCCGTAAGCATATAAACCTCTTTTAAGGAAATTTTTATAAATGCCTGTTTTGTGCGGCGAAATTATGCCGATACCGCCTGTCTTAAAGCGGTTTTTTTTCGGGGATGCCGGTTTTTCTTGGGAACTGCGCGGGAGTATCTTTATATTTTTTGAAAATTAAAATGCAGTAATCAAGATTTTGCTCCGGCAAATTATAATAAATAATGTCTTCAAGACGGGCTCCGAGATGTCTTAAAGCGTTTTCAACCGAAACCAGCCCTTCTTCTTTGCTTTCAACGGAATTTTTCGTTTTATGAACGATAAAATATCCGCCGGTTTTAAGAAGAGGAACCGCTATTTCCAGATTAGGCGAAAATTTGCTTACCGCTCTTGATAAAACTATGTCGAATTTTTGTCTGTAAGCGGCGTTTCGGCCTATTTCCTCGGCCCTTTTATTTAATATTTTTATGTCAAAGCCCAGTTTTTTGTTTATGTTTTCAAGAAAAACGCACTTTTTTGTAATGGATTCGACCAAAGTCATATCTGTTTCGGGTAAAGCTATCTTGACGGGTATTCCCGGCATTCCGGAACCTGTTCCGATATCAGCCGCTTTAAGTCTGCCTGACGGCAATACTTTTTTTATGGCTTTGACGCTGTAAAGCGAATCGCAAAAATGCCTGTAAATCAAATCGTTTTCCGTTTTGAAAGATATGAGATTTATCTTTTTGTTCCATTCAATCAATTCGTCAAAATATATCTCAAAAATTTCACATTGCTTATCTGTGAAATCTGGTATAATGTTTGAAATTATATAGTCGTAAAAATTGCTGAAAAGCTCTTTTTTTTCCATTGAAAGAATATATCAAATATTGTTTGAAAAATAAATATATTTTTATACATTCCGAAAAATATGAAAAAATTTATTTCCGTTTTAATTTCGCTTTGTCTTCTTGAAACCGCCGCTTTAGGGCAGGGGGCGCATTCCGCCGTTTCTTTTGCGATTACGGGCGGAGAACGGTTGTCTTCAGCCGCGAACCCTCTGTCAAACCGTTTGAATATAGCCTCTTTCAATGATGCGGGCTCTCCTTTTTCTGTAGTAATAATTCAGGATTTGCACTGTCATCCGGGGGTGCAGAAAAATATAAGCGAAATATTGTCGCGCTTATATGAAAAATATAATATTAAAAATATTTTCGTGGAAGGGGCCAGTGGAAATTTCGACACGGTCTGGCTTTCTTCCATGCGGGATAAAGAATTTTCTTTAAAGGCCGCGGATGCGCTTCTTGCCGCAGGCAGGCTTACGGGAAGCGAGTATTTCGCATATAAAAACGGCAGGGACGATCTGTTAAAAGGGATAGAAAACAAGCGGGAACATCTGCGCAATCTCGAGCGTCTTGCTTCCATAGTAGGATACGGAAACGATATTCAAGCCGTTCTTTCCGGGATGGAAAAAGAACTGGCCTCGGCGCAAAAAGAAAATTACAGCGTTTTCAATAAAAAACTCGCCAGACTTTACAAAAGGTACCGGGCCGGAAAAACGGATGCGGCGAAATATTATAAAAATCTGATGACTTATGTCCGCATATCACAAAAGAAGAAAGGGGTTTTCAACAATATCAAAATAGACGCCGAAAATTATCCTGAGATCTCCCGGTATATAAGAACTGATTCGGAAATAAACGGCATTAATTTTAAAGCCGTCTCTTCGCAGCTTTCTTCCGTATTGCGCGAACTTAAAAATACGCTTGCTTACAGCCGCTATAACCGGCTGGTCCGGATGACGGATTCATTTAAAAATACGGACGCTTTGTTTGAGGAACTTCTTGTTTTTGACAGGGAAAACATAATAAAACTCGACCAATACGGAGAACTTTACGGATTCATAAAAAGCAGGAACGCTTCCAAAGAAGCCAATCCCGTAAAAATGCTTGAATCCGAAAGAAAACTTTTTAAATCTCTGCAGCTTGCCGGAGCTCTTACGGAAAAAGAAGCGCTTATAGTTGTTTTGTCGGATCTGTTTGAAAACTATAAAGACTATTATTCGGCCCGGCTTACCTCGGACGGTTATTCATATCTTAAATCTTTCGGCGTAAAAAAATATGAAAATTATTTCAGGGACAATATTTCAGCGGACAGCGTAGACGGACTCGGCAAATATTACGCTTTGTTTGCGGATTATTATGAAAGCAATATAAACAGAGATAAAATCTTCGCCGGATTTATCGGACAAAAAATGCCTTCCCGGCGGGGTTTATCTTTGCGGCCCGGAGATAAAAAAGGATATCAGAACATTCTCGACGGTTCCGATGAGATCAATATAGCGGTATGCGGGGGCTTTCACACTCGGGGGCTTGAAAAAGAGCTTAAAGAAAGAAACATATCTTATGTGGTGATAACGCCCGAAATCGAAGGGGATTATAAGACTGCCGCCGCCATATACGAAGATATGCTTATGAATAATGCGGAGCCGTCCGGACATGCCATAGCGCTTCAGGTTCTTTCGCAGACGGGACGGAGCGCGCAGTTTAAATCCATTATAGAATCGATGCTTGCGCAAGAACTGGACAAAAATCCGGAGCTGGATATCGCGCAATATATAAACGAAATCGCCGGCAAAATTTGCGCCGTTAAGGCGGAACCGCCCCGCGGCTGGGGATATCGGTTTTGCCGTAACCGCTTTTTCAAGCGAAAAAGACATATTGAAAAACAGAGACGTTTCTTTATACTCATTTGAAGAAACCGGCGGAAAATATCTGCTGGGAGTGGACAGGCATTTGTTTGAGCTTTTCTCAAAAGAAGAGCTTACGGCTGAAAAATTCGTTTCTCTGCTTGATATTTCGCCGGCTAAAAGCCGCAAAACCGCTCGGTCCGCTTTGCATAAAGAAATGCTTTTTGCGGTAAAGGGACATCTTCTTAAAAAACGCCTGAGAATACCGAAACTCTATGAAATGAAGAACATGGCTTCAAAAATGCTTGCTTCGGAATATGCTTTTTCTGGAATTAATCATTATCTTCTTTCTTATCTCGCGGGTTTGAAAGATTCTTCCGTGCCTGAAGCTCATAAACAACTTATAGAATTTCAGCTTTTTGAAATGCTGGGATATATTCTGCAAAGCCAGGCGTGGCTTTCTCCGGCTCAATTCAATATGCAATACGGATACCTTCAGAAAGAAACAATGCCTTCCGGACGCGACAGTTACGAACGCCAGCTGGCGAATACGGACAGATTCGAGCGCATATTCGACAAGATTTTTACAAGACATTATTATTCGAAAATAGTGAAATCCAAAGAGGCCGCATTGTTTGAATATTTCAGAGAAAAAGACGGCCCGTCCGCTTATTTTATAATTCCGCAAACGATAGCGGATCTTTACAAAAATATGGATATAGCCGGCTCAAAAAGCAGAGTTTATGATTTTATCGGCTCCGCCGCGGAGCTTGAAGATATGTTAAAAGACACGCAAAAGGGCAAGGCCGATATATATTTGATAATCGACTGTTTCTCGGCGTCCGGGGAACTTGAGGCAGTCGCGGATATTATCGACCGCTGCAATCTCTCCGCCGCGTCCCGGCGGCGCGTCAAAGAAGCGGTTTTTTATAATGCGAAGCCCCGAGATTATTATACCGTTATGAAAGACCGGCGGTTTGAAAGCGTCTTTATTTTCGATTTATCTTCTTTTGCGGATTCCGCGCAGTCCGGCATGCTTTCCGGGCTGTTTACCGCGATGCCGGCAGTTTATGCCGGTAATTACGATTTTACGGCGGATTACGGCAGCCGCGTTGACAATTTTACGCTTCAATATCTGCATATGCTTATGTTTCCCGAAAGCTTAAAACTGTTTGAAGAAAAGAAAGATTCCTTAAAAGAACTGCGCTATAATATCAAACCTTCTTCCGGGCGCATATCCGAAAGCATACTTCTTTATCGGGATTTGGCCGCGCGGATGGAAGAGATGGATTTTTTTGACGGAATAAGAAAAATCGCCGTAAACGCGGCTTTGGAAGACATTAAAAAATGCCTGAAAATACTTGAAAATAAGAAATCCTCCGCCCGTAAACTTAACTTTGCCGTAGACGAATACAGAACTCTTCTCAATTATCTTTTTTATTTTGAATGGTCGGATATGAAAGACACCGGCGCCCGGGTGACAGAAAGCCGCAGCGGCGGGCTTGCTTCGGCGTATAATTCGGCTATGAAAAAACCAGTAAACTCTTCCGGAAAAGAGTTTTCCCAGGAAACTCTGCTTGTTACCAGCGGAATGTCGGCTTTGGCGGCTATAGCGGCTTATCTTACCTTTGAAGAAATACAAAAGATCGGGCTTGGCCGTAATATTTACTATGAAAATTTTGAGATGTTGAAAGATATCAAAGGCATTGCGCATAAGGAAATATTCCATGAAGACGATTATGCCGAAGTTATCAGCCTGAGTAAAAGCGGAGCCGGAGCCGTTTTTATTGATCTTGTCTCCAATTCCGTTTTAGCGCCGGATCTCGGCACGGATGACATAATGGCTTCTGACATAAAACGGATAGTGAGCGAGCTTTCGAAAAATAAATTCAAAGAGCCTTTTTATCTGTGCATTGACAACAGTATGTATCCTTCTTTCCGGTTTGCCGACATTTTTGACGGCATTGACCTGCCGGACAATCTCAATATCATTATTTACGGCAGTATGCAGAAAATGCATCAGAGAGGGCTGGAGATAAACACGGCGGGTTTTCTGACGTTAATTTCCAACGGTTTCGGACATTCCCGGACAATGTCTAAGCTTAAAGACGCCGTGTCGTTTACTTCATCCGGTCTGGACGCTTTCAGATATGTCTCTTTGAAAGAATTTTTGCAGGAAAACAGAGAATTTGAGCGCCGCGCGGCTGTTCTCAATGAAAATGCCGGAAAACTGGCGAAAGCGTTGAATGAAGCTTCAATGCTTTTGGGGGGAGATTTTAAAATAATCCATACTTCTCTTTACGAAGGCTCGCAGAAACAGATCTGGGAAAACAATGCGACGGCGCAGATACCGTTTTTATTTATCAGGGACGTTAAAAGGCGTTTGTTAATGAAGGATTTTATAAGCGAGATGCTGCTTAATCTTAAAGAAGAGAACTTTTATGATTATGTCCAAAGAGACAGTTACGGATTTGACTTTTTAACGGATATCTCCTACGGCGAAGACGCAATAAGGCTAAATATCGGCGATCATTCGCCGCGGCAGCTTGAGAAGCTGACAAGGGCTTTGGTTAAAACATTCATACGTTTTGCCGCGGCAAAATCAGGCAGGAAACAATCCGTAGACAAAATATACGAAATGCTTAAAGTTTATGATATTAATATTCCCGCAAACGGAAATACCGCCCGCGCGGTAGCGTCTTTTTTATCGGATGAAAAAACCGTGGGCGCCGCAAACTATTCACGACTTTTGAAAATTTTCATAATTTACGGAAGACTCGGAATAGACGCTCCCGAAAATATAGTTGCGGGTATTAAAAAGATAATGCTTGAGACCTCCGGCGGTTTATCCGGCCGGGAGCGCGCTTTGCTGGCGGAAGCTTCGGTTTATTTTCCGGACGCAAATATGAAAAAACTGCTTGAAGAGGCTTCCGCTTCCTGGATTTCCGGCAAACCTCTTGAGGAAGCGGTAGCAGCATTAAACCTTGTTGAAATGCTTCTGCCCGGCAAGACTTATGCCCCTGATTTTGCCGGATTTATTCCGGAAAGATTAAATAAGAAAACCGTCTCCGGGATATTAAAAGCCGCCTGAAGCATGCAATTTTAAATACAAAACCGGGCTGAAAGTTTTATTCTTTCAGCCCGGTTTTGTTATGCTTTAACCGCCGGCGCGAAACCGGCGGCTATTTTGCTTTTCTTTTAATTTGCACCGCGCGGAAATATTCTCTTTTTTTGAGCAAAAACCGGCGGTTATTTTGTTTTTCTTTTACCGCGGTCCCGGCGGTCTATTTGGGAATGCTTTGTAAAAGCATAGAGGACTGTTTTTTTGCTTCTTTTTCATTCTCAAGAGCCGCGTTTACAAGATCATCCGCCCTTTTAAAAGCGGCGTCTTTGGTTTCTTTTGCTTTACGCGCCATTGCATTGGCTTCGTTTATTGTTTCTTTGTGATTGTTTTTCGCGCTTTCTCTTATCGCTCTTGCCTTGTCTTCAAGCGCTTTTGCTTCGGCGTCCGAGTGTTTCTTTTCCGCGTCCGCTTTTTCTTTCATGGTTGAAACTTTTGCCATAACCGTTTTTTCATCGTTTCTGGCCTGCGTCTTTATTGTTTTCGCGTCGTCTTTTGCTTTTTTGCTTGCCGTTTTCGCTTTGTCATTAAGTTCTTTCGCCTGCGCTTTTACCATTTCCGCATTTTGTTTTGCTTCGGCTTTCTGCGCTTCCGCTTTAGCCGCGGAATTTTCCGCCGTCATATTATCATCAGCTGCGACTGCCGGAGCGGATTCGGGAACTGCCGCAGCCGGGGAATCCGCTTCCTGCGGCATAGGCGCGGACTTTTCAACTTCAGCGGCGATTTCCGCATTTTCGTTCTGGGCGTATAAATACGATGCCGAGAACATAAAAACCGCCGACAACAATGCCAAACTAAACTTTTTCATAATCTGTCTTCTCCTTTTTTATGTTTGTACTATCATACTTAATTTTTAAACAAATTTGAAGAGCCGCCAGCACAAAAATCGCCATATTGGACAAAAGCACCGCCGGCGCGTTATTAACGGCGCCGTAAACTATCCACAGTATTACGCCCGTTATAAAAAGAATGAACATATGCATGGAAACGTCTCTTGCCGATTTTGTTTTCCAGGTTTTATAAACCTGCGGAACAAAAGCGATTGTCGTAAGCCCTCCGGCAATAAGGCCTAAGAATTCGATCGGAAGCATTTTTTTATCTCCTTTAAATCAATTGCTCTGTATGTTTTAGAAACAAACCATTTATGTATGGCGTGAACGGGGCAGTATGATATGCAGCGCAGACACAGCTGGCATTTGCCCCCGTCAAAAGAAGGGAAATTTTTATAAGAAATATTCGCGGCCGGACAAATTTCAAAGCACAAACGGCATTTAACGCATTTTTTTTTGTCAAGCTTGAAACGAATAAGGAATTGGGCGGGTTTCCAAAGCCATAATGCCGTGACGGCTTTCGTAAGCGCATGGCAAAGCCTGAAAAAAATATTTGCTTTTTGAACCGAAGAAGAACCGTCAAGTATATCCGAAACGAACTTTTCCATTTCCGAATAGGCCCGCCGGATTTTTAAGCGGTTTTCGCCGTCAGGCCGTACGTTTATAAAATTATTCGGCATAAGAAAACCTTTCGAAGCTATTACGCGGTATCCTTTTTTTGAAAGGAAACGCGCCGCATTAGCCGCCGTTTTCAGCGAAGAATCGCCCATCGTGGTAAAAATAAAGACTTCCGCCGCGCCGTCATCCGGCAGATTTTCATAAAACTTTCTCACCATCGGATAAGTGTTCCAGCACGCCACGCTGAATCCGAGTCCTATGGTTTTGGACAGATCCGTTTTTGATGGATCCGATATTTCCATAGGCTTGAGAGCGGCCTTGCAGCCTCTGCCTGCGAATATTTCGGCTATTTTTTTTGAAGCAAGATATGTGTTTCCCGTGCCGCTGAAAAAATAAATGTCGATATCTTTATTTTTCATTTTTTGCTCTCCTGCGTTTTTCAAGATATACGGTAAGAACGGCAATGTCGGAAGGTTTTATTCCCTGTATTCTTGAAGCCTGTCCCAATGTGCGCGGCCTGACGGCTGAAAGTCTTTCTTTTGTTTCCGCGGAAAGAGAGCTTAAAAGAGAATAATCGAAATTTTCCGGTATCATTCTGTCTTCATTCTTTTTTACTTTTCTGGCCGTTTTATTCTGTATTTCTATGTAACCTTCGTATTTTTTATGTATGGAGGCTTCTTCTCTGGCCTGCTCAATCGTCCAGGGCGTTAATAAATCATCCGATGGAAGATTTTCCTCTCTGCCTTCAAAAATGTCGGTAAAGGTTTTTCTGTAAAGTTCAAAACGTTTATAAGCCTCGTCCGATATGAGCCCGAGAAATCTGCCTATATCGGTAAGCCTGAGATCCGCATTGTCATTTCTTATTGAAAGCCTGAACTCCGCGCGCGAAGTAAACATTCTGTAAGGTTCATCGGTTCCTTTAGTGGTAATGTCGTCTATAAGAACGCCCGTATAAGCTTCCTGCCTTCCTAAAACCAAAGGCTGCCCGCCCTGAAGACGCAAAGCGGCGTTTACCCCCGCCATAAAACCCTGAGCGGCCGCCTCTTCATAGCCGGTCGTGCCGTTTATCTGTCCGGCAAGATATAGATTTTCCACATTTTTCGTTTCAAGAGACTGTTTTATCTGCAAAGGATCGGAAAAATCATATTCAATGGCATAACCGTAGCGTATGATTTTTGCGTTTTCAAGGCCGCTTACGGCATTTATCATTTTCCGCTGGGCATCAAAAGGCAGTCCGGTATACAAACCGTTGAGATAAACTTCATCCGTGCCGCGCCCTTCCGGCTCAAGAAATATCTGGTGTTTTTCTTTTTGCGGATATCTATGTATTTTTTCTTCAATAGAAGGGCAGTATCTCGGGCTTTTTCCTGCGGGATCTCCCGCATTTATTGACGAACTTTCCAAATTATCCTGAACGTATTTGTGGGCTTGAGGATTTGTATATGTCAGCCAGCAGGAAATCTGGCTCAGTTTTTTTCTCCAACTGTCTTTTTGGGTGAAATGTGAAAAAGGGACGGGTTTTTCGTCGCCGGGCTGCTCAGTCATTTTCGAATAATCCGCGGAAGCGGCGTTTATTCTGGGGGGGGTAGTTGTTTTAAATCTTTTTAAAACAAGCCCGCAATCGTCTTTAAGAGATTTTGAAAGGCGCCCTGCCGCTTTTTCATTAAATCTTCCGCCGTCAAAACAGGTTTTTCCGGCAAATATTTTGCCGTTAAGAAAAGTTCCCGCGGTTATTATCACCGCCGCGGCCGGGATTTCTTCTCCGGTAAGTATTCCGACGCCGCATGCTTTATTGTTTTTTACCGATACGGAAACGACTTCCGACTGGAGAATATCCAGATTCGCCTGTTTTTGAAGCGAGCGCGACATCATAATGCAATAGAGCTGTTTGTCGCACTGCGCTCTTGGGGACCGAACTGCCGGTCCTCTTGAAGCGTTCAGCATTTTAAACTGTATTCCTGCATTGTCGGTTATCCAGGCCATCTCTCCGCCCATAGCGTCTATCTCTCTTACAATCTGGCCTTTGGCTATGCCGCCTATCGCGGGATTGCAGGGCATGCTTGCGATAGAATCGGCGTTTAAAGTTATAATCAGCGTTTTTATGCCCATTCTGGAACTTGCAAGAGCCGCTTCACAACCCGCGTGTCCCGCTCCTATAACAATGACTCCGTATTTATTTTCCATTTTTTGTCCGCCCGCTTTTTTTGATAGATTTTATATTTTTGTATGCGCGTTTACAAGAAAATATGCACCGGCGCAAAAAGTTTAAAGTGTTTTTCTATCGCCTGTTGCCGTTTTAAAAAATCTTAAAACGGAAAAGAAAATTTAAGCTTTACGCTATGGCCGCGTTTTCGGTCTCATAATAAAAATATGCGGTTTTAAGATCCCGCGCGGATAATCCGGATTTGCTTTTTTTGTGCTATGCCATAAAAAAACGCCGCTTTGAAAGCGAAATTTTTGCGGGTCTGACCGCCGGCGCGAATATTTTGCCTGTTTCGTCAATCCGTTTTCTCCCGCATCCGGCCGGGCTTTAAAGATAAAAACTCCGGCTCCGGCCTAAACACAAACGCCGGTATTTCGCGGGATGCGCGTTAATAAGCTGAGTTCGGGGGTTTCGGCGCGGTTATTGCAAATGCCTTATATATTTAATAAACTACCAAACTGACGGTTTTCCGATGCGCGATACATAATTTCTTCGAAAACCTCTTTTTTCATAAACATATTTTTTGATTTATCCGCTCCGTGAATATGCAAAACCCGTCTGCCCGCGCTCGGGGGCTGAACATTAAAGTTTTTTATATGCTGCGGGCATTTTGAATTCGTGCGCAAAAGAGAGCAAAAGTTTTTTATGCGCGTCTGTTTATTCAAGAAAGACTATGAGGTTTAATCAAAAAATGAAAAAGAAATTAAAAAAGGGTAATATAATCGTTATTTCCGCTCCTTCCGGAGCCGGAAAAACAAGCGTATGCGACGCCGTCATCAAAGAAGATAAAAATACGGTTTATTCCGTTTCTGCCACCACCAGAAAACCGAGGGAAGGGGAAAATAACGGGACGGAATATTTCTTTACCGGCGAAAAAAAATTTAAAGAAATGATAAAAGGCGGAAAATTTGCGGAATGGGCAAAAGTTCACGGAAACTATTACGGAACGCCGAAATCTTTTCTCGCTAAAACATTGGAAAAAGGAAAAAACGTACTGCTTGACATTGACGTGCAGGGCGGGATAAGCATAAAAAAGATCTATCCGCGGGCATGTATGATTTTTATAATGACACCCGATTTTAAAACGCTTGAAAAAAGGCTCAGGACAAGAAAAACCGACAGCGCCGAAAGCATAAAAGAAAGGCTGTCCAATGCGAAAAAAGAGCTTGCTTTGCTGGATAAATACGAATATCTGGTAATAAATGAAAAGCTTGATAAAGCGGTTGAAGCGGTCCTGACGATAATAAAATCTTTGCGATATAAAACGGAAAAAGGAAAAAAATATTTTTAGGAGAGAAGAAATGGCACAGGCAAAACCTTTGGAGCAGGCGGTGTTCGAGTCAAAGATGGGAAGATATGAGATAGTAAAATTCGCTTTGGACTGGATCGAAGTTAAAAAGCATGAAGAAGATTATAGAAAACTGAGCCAGGCCGAGCTTATAACCAAAGCTTTAAACGAAGTGATGGACGGCACGGCTACGCAGGAAAAAATAGAGGAACTGCGCGATAAAATGAAATTGAAAGAAGCAAAAGCCGTTTCGGACGCCGACTCGCAAAAGGCGCAATAATGGATTTAAAAGGCAAAAACGTCATATTGGGCGTTTGCGGGGGCATCGCCGCTTATAAAGTTTGCGATATAATACGCGCTCTGGTAAAGCTCGGAGCCGGCATCGAATGCATACTTACCGCCGGAGGCGCCCGGTTTATAACCGCTCTTACTTTGCAGACTTTGTCAAAAAACAGGGTATACCAGAGTATGTTTGACGAGCCCGCGTCCTGGGATATCGGGCATATTTCTCTGGCGAAAAAAGCCGATTTAATAGCCGTGGTTCCCGCAACGGCCGATATAATATCCGGACTGGCTAACGGAAGTGCGGACGGTTTATTGTCTTCCACCGTGCTTGCTACAAAAGCAAAAGTGCTCATTTGTCCCGCCATGAACTCCAATATGTTTCTTCACAAAGCCACTCAGGCGAATATTGCCGCGCTCAAAAGTTACGGGTATAAATTCGTTATGCCCGAAAGCGGAGAACTTGCCTGCGGAGACACGGGACAAGGACGCCTTGCCTGCGCAGAAACGATAATTTCGGAAATAGTAAAGGAACTTTCCTGAAAAATGTCCGGTAAAAAGCTGACCTTTTTAATTACTTCCGGCGCAACGAAAGAATATATAGATCCGGTAAGATTTATCGGCAATGATTCGTCCGGAAGAATGGGCGCGGCTCTGGCGCGCCGGGCTCTGCTGAAAAAGTGCAGGGTTATTTTCATAAGCGGACAAAGCTCTTTCGCTCCTCCGAAAGGCGTTGAGCTTATAGAAACGGTCAGCGCAGCCGAAATGTTTAAAGCGGTAAAGGATAACTTTGCCGAAGCCGATATTATAATAGGCGCCGCGGCGGTGGCGGATTTTGCGCCGCTTTTGTTCAGGCGGCGGAAGATGAAAAAAGAAAAAGGCGTTCCCGTCATCAGGTTGAAAAAAAATCCCGATATAATAGCTTACTGCGGCAAAAATAAAAAAGGCAGGACAGTCGCCGGTTTTGCCCTTGAAACCGAAAATCTTGCCGGAAACGCTTTTAAAAAGCTTAAAAACAAGAATCTGGATTTAATCATCGCCAACGGCAAGGACGCCCTGGGTTCGCAAAAGAGTTCGGTAATAATAATAGGAGCGGACGGACGGGCGATGGAAATGCGCGATTCGGACAAAAATAAAATCGCCGGAAAAATAATAAATGAAACGATCAGAATATTCACAAATAATAAAGCTTGCCAAAAGGGCTCTTGAAGATTATCAAAACTGGGGAGAGGACGAGATTTATAAAGAATCCGCTGTTGAAGCTCCCGCCGAAAAACCCTGCCGGAAGCCGGCAAAGGAAAATACTTTTTCCCTAAAGCAGTCCGGGCCGGCGCAGGAACTTGAAGCTTTAAAAAAAGAAGCCGGTAAATGCAGAAAATGTCCTTTGGGCGCAACGCGTTTGAACTGCGTTTTCGGAACCGGAGCCGCGGATGCCGACCTTATGTTTGTTGGAGAAGGCCCGGGTTTTGAGGAAGATCATAAAGGGGAGCCTTTTATAGGCAAAGCCGGACAGTTTTTGACAAATCTGATAAAACTTATGGGTTACAGCCGCGAAAGCGTGTACATAGCCAATATCGTCAAATGCCATCCCATGAAAGACCCTTCGAATCCTCATCTGCGCGCCAATGACAGACCCCCGACCGAAGAAGAAGTCGCCGAGTGCAGCAAATATCTGGAAGCGCAGATATCGATAATAAAGCCCAAAGTCATTGTTACCCTCGGAAGGCCTTCAGCCGGCTATTTTTTCGGCGAGTCAGTAGTCATGGGAGCCGTAAGAGGAAAATTCAGGCAGTACAAAGGCATAAAACTTATGCCCACTTATCATCCTTCCTATCTTATAAGAAACGGTTGCATTTTCGGAAAGAAAGACCAGAGTCCGCAGATTACGAAAATGAAAAAAGAAGTCTGGTCGGATCTTAAAAAAGTCATGCATTATCTTAAAACGGGCGAAATATGAAAGTAATCGAAGTCGCCATACCCGCGCCTTTAAACAAAACATTCCATTATCTGCCCGCGCAAAACACGCAAGCCCGTGACATCGCGGGAAAAAGAGTTAAAGTCAGCTTTCGCAACAGGACGGTAACGGCTTATGCTTTATCTGCGGCGGAAAGCGATGAAAACCGGTTTAAATTAAAGCCCGTTCTTGAAGTCATTGACGACGAACCCGTGATTACCGAAGAAGCAAAAGCGCTTGCGGCGTATATAAGCGCGAACTATGTCTGCTCTTTGGGAGAGGCTATGGCTTCGGTAATTCCCGTTTCAATGAAAGCGCCTAAAAGAATTTCAAAAAAATTGTCTTTAAATGAAGACGATGCTTATTATGACATAAGGCATAATCTTAATGCGGGGCAGAGGCGGGCGGCCGATTTGATCAATCTCGGCATATCAAAAGAAGAAATAAAGAATTTTCTCGTTTACGGCATAACGGCGTCCGGCAAAACGGAAGTTTATTTAAACTGCATAGAGCATGCCTTAAAACTCGGAAAAAGCGCGATAATGCTTATTCCCGAAATATCCCTTACCGAGCAGTTTGTATCAATCGTAAAAAGGCGTTTCGGGGATAAGTCCGGGGTATGGCACAGCGCGGTCGGCAACAGCGAAAAATACAAACTTTACACAAAAGCTATGCGCGGCGAGATAAAAGTTATGCTGGGAGCGCGTTCCGCGGTATTTGCCCCTTTTAAAAAACTGGGGCTTATAATAATAGACGAAGAGCATGAACATACTTATAAGCAGGAACAAAAGCCGTCTTATGACGCCAGGGAGATAGCGTTTTGGCGCGGCGGATACCATAAGGCGCCGGTGGTGCTCGGCTCTGCGACCCCGTCTCTTGAAAGCTATAAAGACGCCCTGGAAAACAAGCTTGAATTAATCGAACTGACGGAGCGGATCGATAAAAAGAAGCTGCCTGAAATTAAAGTTCTTTCCCTTAAAAACAGGCCTTATGCAAGAACTCTTCTGATGACGGAAACGATAGAAGCCATATCCGGAGCTCTTTCCAGAAAAGAACAAATAGTCGTCTTTCTCAACAGAAGGGGATATTCGCCTTCTATTATGTGCCGCAAATGCGCAAGCGTTTACCAATGTCCGAACTGCTCGATATCAATGGTATTTCACAGAAAACCGGATTCCCTTAAATGCCATTATTGCGGACATACGAAAAGTCTTCCGGCCGTTTGTCCTGTCTGCGCAAGCAAAGAGATTGCGGTTTTCGGAACCGGCACACAGAAAGTAGAGGATGAACTGCAAAAGATGTTTCCTTCAGCCAAAATATTCAGGCTTGACGGAGACACGGCCGCTTCAAAAGGGGCTTATGCCGCCGCGTATAAAGGAATAAAAAACGAAGAGTACGACATTCTGCTCGGCACGCAGATGATTGCCAAGGGCTTTGATTTTCCGAGAGTTACTCTCGTATGCGTCGTTGACGCGGACACTTCTTTATATCTTCCGGATTTTAAATCGGCGGAAAAAACTTTCCAGCTTATAACCCAGGTCGCGGGGCGCTGCGGAAGAGGCGATATCGCCGGCAATGTCATAGTCCAGACCGGACATCCCGATCATTATGCCGTAACTTATGCGCAAAAACACGATTTTGCCGCTTTTTATAAATCGGAAATGGAACAAAGAAAAAAACTTTTCTATCCTCCTTATTGCGATGTGGCGAAGATTGCGGTAAGAAATAAAGACGAAAAGAAAGCGGTTTATGATTCCGAGCGGCTTTTTATATTTATTGAAGGCTTTATAAAAAGTTATGAGCTTGCCGTAAAACTTCTCGGTCCCGCGCCCGCTTATATAGCAAAACTTCATAATACTTACAGAAGACATATAATAATTAAGGGCGACAGAGAAGACATAATCAAAATAGCGCCGCTGGCGCAGACTTATAAATACTGCGCCGGAACGCAGATAAGCATAGAGATAATGCCCTCGGATTTGATTTGAATGATAAACCGGCATTGCCTGAGGCCGCGGCTGTTTTCCGGCGGTTTATACGGGGCTTTTTTGTTTTCCGGTGTCCGTCAGCATTTTATGACGCTTTTTCCGGCTTTGCCGGCGGTCTTTTGTCTGGGATTGAGGCATTATGTCTCATAATTGTGAGACATATGCCGGAAATAATATATTTTTCCTTAACCGGATCAAGGATTTCTTTAGAGGGTTATTGTCCTTTTCTTTAAAGTTTTATTTTTTTGCGGACCGGCTTTTGTTTGCATATTTTTTATTTGTTTTTGTCATTTCGGCTCCGCTGCTTATTGTTTTTCGGCTGTTTGTAAAGACGGCAAATGAATGTTTTCCGGAGCGGTTTGCTCAAAATCGCAGTTCTTCGCCGGGTTTGGCCGCGCGTCCGTTTTTTTCGGATGTACGGCGTTTACGGCGGCCGGACGCGGATATCAATATTAAAACGCCGGGCAAAAAAGCCGGAGAAAACATATTCTTATTTTCGTAAAAATGCCGGCCGCAAAAAAACATAAAAAATAAGTTGACATAAAAAATGCTTTCTGATATAATTTTCACCGTTGTTGCCGGGAGCGTAAGACAAAAAGATATTGCAGCCGGGACATTAGGCAAAACGCTTACCGGTTCTTTAAATGATTTCGGCCGTATGTTTAATTATTGGGGACGTGGTGTAGCCTGGTTTAACACACTGCCCTGTCAAGGCAGAGACCGCGGGTTCAAATCCCGTCGTCCCCGTATCAACGTATCTTTAGAACTTTTCGGAAAATTTAAAACCTCAAAATCCGGTTTTTCAGCGGATCGCGGGGTTTTTGTGTTTTTGCTTTCAATACTTTCATTATTGCCGGGTTTTTAGCATAAATTTGAAAACTTTCTTGTTTCGGGCTTTTAAAACAATCAAAAACCGTTATTCGGGGCTCCGGCGCTGAAAAGTAAGATTTTTTACATTATTTCCATATTTCCATCGCTTCTCTTTCTTTTGCGCCTGCGGTCAAATCGATATTTGATTTTCAAATTTTATAATCATTCCGTACGCGCACAAATAAAATAACAATCGGCGCCGAAAATCAGCCGGCTTTAAAAAAATATAAACCGGCGGCTGAAAGAATTGCAAAATATCAAATTAACAGACAGGGCGCGGAGTTAACCGGCGCAATGCCGCTTAAAGCAAGCCCGGCGTCTGCAAAAACATTAAAATACAAAGCAGGATAAAAATTCGCCGCCTGCTAAACGCGGTCTTTGCCAATAAAAACCAAAAATTATATAATCACATAAAATAAAAACCGGGAGGGTTATTTTCAATGAAAAAAACAGCAATGCTTTTAATGCCTTTTATTATCTCTTCTTGCATGCCGAGAACTGCGGCTATACAGACCGGCGTGCCCAAAGAAACGGTCAAACAGATAGAAACAAAAGCCGCGGACATCAGTCAGGCGCAGCTCCTTGCCGTAAAAGAGCTGGACGGATATTTTTTAAAAAACAGCGTGAAGCTTGACAATGAGATCAATTTTTTTGCGCTCAGTTCTCAAAACGATCTTGAAAAAATATTAGGCGTCTCGAAAACTGTGGCCGATGCGATAAACGCGGCGGATTTTAAAAATGCCATGGTAGCCGTAATTGCGATGAAACCTTCGCAAAAGCTCAGCGATATAAAGATAAAAAAAGCTTATTCTCTCGGAAGCGACGTTTATTTGGAATATGATATAACCCCGGGTTCGGCGCCGGACGCGGGCTATTTCGTTTCCGGCATGAAAGCTTTTGAAGTGCAAAAGCCCCGACAGATTTTGAATGTCAGTTTTGTAAATGCCGACAAGAGCATGACTATCGTCCCTTTCGGCAAAAGAGTTGCCGGTTCTCCGGCAAGTCTGGAAGCTCTTGTCAAATATTATACGGGAAGATATAAAGGCACTATTCCGGCCGCCGACTGTCCCGGAATCTCGATGGTTCTTATGCTGTCGCAAGATTATACTTACCGTCTTGAGCAGACATATCTTACAAATCCCGCCAGAAAATTTGAATCGTCCGGAAAGTGGTCGCCGAGCGAAGATTTGTCTTTTTTCGTGCTTGACTATGAGAAACCGGAAAATGAAAGAACCGTTTTTTATTTTGTCGATAAAAACACTATAGAAATGCTTAATACGGATAAAGAAAAATCGGAATCGATGCCGGAACTGTACAGACTGAAGAAATGACGGGGATGAAATGAGATTTTCAAAATACGGCGAGACCGCTCTTAAGGCTGCCCAAGCGGGTGCTAAGACGCTGATGCGCTATTATAATAAAAAGCTTAATATTGAATATAAGGGGGAAACCGACCCGGTTTCTCAGGCTGACAGAGAGTCTCAGAAAGCCGTAATAAAAGTTATTAAAAAGGCTTTTCCCCGGCACGGAATTCTTGCGGAAGAAGACGGCGTTAATGAAATGGGCAAGGAGTTCTGCTGGATAATAGACCCTCTGGACGGCACGGTGAACTTTGTCCACGGGGTGCCCGCCTTTTGCGTTTCCGTAGCGTTAAAATGCAAAAAAGAGATAGTCGCCGGAGTCGTTTATGCGCCGGTTCTTAAAGAAATTTTTTTTGCCGAGAAAGGAAAAGGCTCTTTTTTAAACGGCAAAAAGATTAAAGTTTCCGCGGTAAAAGATCTTATAAGAGCTTTGCCCGTGACGGGTTTTCCTTATTATGTAAGGGAAAAAAACGGCAGGGTGATGAAAAACTTTTTCAATATTATGATGAAGACGCAGGGGATGAGGCGTTTGGGCTCCGCTGCGCTTGATCTGGCATATGTCGCCTGCGCGAGATTCGATTTTTTCTGGGAAGAAGGGCTGAAGCCCTGGGATATTGCCGCGGGGGCGCTTCTTGTTAAAGAGGCCGGCGGCATAGTGTCGGATTACAAAGGAAATAAAGATTTTATTTTTGCCGATACCATGCTGGCGTCAAACAGTACGGGCATGCATAAAAAAGTTATGGAAATTCTCAGATGAAACTTGCCGACAAAAAAAAGTATGTTTTACGAGTAATAGAATTGTTGGAAAATGAATACGGAGAAGTCGCCGTCGCGCTTGATTTTAAAAAGCCTTACGAACTTTTATTCGCCACCATTTTATCGGCGCAGTGCACGGACGAAAGAGTCAATAAAGTGACATCCGTGCTGTTTAAAAAATACAAAACTCTTAATGATTATGCTTTTGCCGGCATAACGGAATTCGAAAATGATATACGCCCGACCGGTTTTTTTAGGAATAAAGCGAAGAATATAATCAACTCAGCCAAAATAATACTGGAAAAACACGGCGGCAAGGTTCCCGGCGAAATGGATAAACTTTTAATGCTGCCCGGGGTTGCAAGAAAGACCGCCAATATAGTTCTCGGCGGCGCTTTCGGAAAGTTTGAAGGGCTTGCGGTAGACACCCATGTAATAAGAATTGCGAATTTGCTTAAACTCACAAAACACGAGGATCCCGTAAAGATAGAACGCGACCTTATGGAAATAGTGCCCCGGAAAAACTGGAAAAATTTTTCTTTGCTGATACAGACTCTGGGAAGGAGAAACTGCAAGGCGCGCCGTCCTGTCCATGAAGGATGCCCTTTAATGGAAACCTGTCCGTTTTTAAAATAAAGCGGGTTTTTTGTTTGACATGCGCGAAAGTTTTTGTTACAATAGCGCTCTATGAACATTAACATATGGATGACAATATGTCTGTTTTTGGCAACGGCTTCATTGATTGCGGTTGCCGTTTATTTGATTTTTACTCTCATACAGCTGAAAAAGACCGCAAAGGAAATGGAAGAAACTTTTTCGAAAATAAACAAAGATCTTGAGGTCTTTAACAAAGTTTCGGGCACGATTGCCGGTATAACGGAAAAATTTTCTTCGCCTTTAATTTCAGCGGGCGCGGCAGTATATTATTTTTTCTCTGCTTTTAGCGGAAAAAAGAAAAGCGGATGCAAGGAGGAAAAAAATGTGTGATAAAAGAGATACTTTAGCGGCTTTTATTTTGGGCGGAATAATCGGCGCGGCGCTTGGTATTTTATATGCTCCCAGATCCGGAAGGGAAACAAGATATAATATAAGAAGAATGACCGAAGACATTGCCGATACCGTAAGCGACTTAGGCGATGATATGAGAGAAACAGGTCGCAAGCTTTATGAAGAAGGCAGAGAAAAAGTTATGACCGGAAAAGATAAGATAAGCGAAGCTTTTGAGGCCGGAAAAAAAGCTTTTGACAAATATAAAAAGGAAGATTGATATTTACCGCCGAGGTAGCTCAGTCGGTAGAGCAACGGTCTGAAAAACCGTGTGTCGGCAGTTCGATTCTGCCCCTCGGCATGTTTATGAATTTTAAGTCTTGTTTAGAAAAACTAAACAAGACTTTTTTTCGGCTTGCAAACCTGTTTTTGTTTTTATAAGGAATTCTATTTGACTAAAGTATTCTGAAAAAGTATAATCTTAAAAATTTGTTTTTTGCCGATGTAGCTCAGCTGGTAGAGCAATTGCTTCGTAAGCAATGGGTCGGAGGTTCAAGTCCTCTCATCGGCTTTTTCAAGAAAAATAAAAACAGGCGGCAAAGTGCTCGGGTTTTCTTTGCCGCCTGTTTTTTTATCAAAAACCGTTTCAGATCATAGCATTTGAATATAATATTATAAACCCGCGCATAATCAGGAAATTAGTTTTTTGCTCATATCGTATTTTAAATGAAAACCGTTTTTTAAAAGGTTTAAAAATATTGAATTATAAACGCAAAAACAACTTATAAAATGAATAAAAATGTATAATTTGACTAAAGCTTTTTGAATAAGTATAATCTACTTATAATTTTATAAAAGTTTATAGTTTCAGGCCAATAAAATAACAGGCGACAATAATATAATCGTAATTTTCAGTTGCGGCTAAAGGTAAAGCGAATGCATGAATATTCCTCTTTTGTAGAGAAGACATTAACAAAGATTGTATTCTACGGTATTGCGGTTCTGTATTTTTTAATAGCGCTAAGCTTTTATTTGCAAACTTATGATTCCGCACAGATAAAAATAACGCTTTTGCATGTCGGCGGACTTTTTTTAATAGGGATGTGGCTGGTTGCCAAAATGGAATTGTCCGATTTCGGCGTTTTCAAGAAAAAATTTATTTTTCTTCTTCCCGTGCTTGCCTTTCTTCTTTCCGGCTTCATTTCTTTTTTATTTTCTCCTTTCCCTTATTCGGGGTTAAACGAGTTTGTCAAAAGGTTTATTTATTGTTTTTTTGCGGTAATCATAGTTTTTGAGTTTAACGACGAAAAAAAGATTTTATTTATACTGAACTGGCTTATAGCCGCGGCTTACGCGGCATGCATATACGGAATAATACAGTTGCTTGATTATTATTTATTTCCTCCCCCGCCGGATTCCGGGCTTGATCCTTTTTTATGGAGGCAGGCTTTCGGCAACAGAATTTTTTCCACTTTCGGCAATCCGAATTTTTTCGGCGATTTTTTGATAGTTATGAACCCTATAATTTTGGGCCTGTATATGCATAAAAGGAACTTTTATCTGATGTTTCTTTGGATTTTGATCGCCGTTTGCGCGATGTTTACCGTTTCAAAGGGCACGTGGCTGGGTTTTGCCGCCGGAATATTTGTTTTTACGGTAATTTACTTAATAACTTTTTTTAAAGAAAAACTGACTAAAAAAATGCTTATTTCCGGCGGGATAATGATAACCTTGATAACGTGCATTGCTTTTTTCGGCATAATCGCCCAGGCAAAAAAAAGAACCGACAGCGTTTCTTTCAGGCTTTTTACATGGCTTTCTACCTGGGAAATGATAAATACAAATCCGGTTTTAGGCACGGGCATAGGATCTTTTTATCTTACATATCCGTCGTGGAGAAGACCTCAGATTTTTTTCATAGAGGGGAAACACAATACTGAAAGCGACCATCCTGAAAATGAATATCTTGAAGTATGGTTTGACGAAGGTATTGTCGGGATAACATTATTTCTTTTTCTCATTTGTTTTGTTTTTATCGCGGGATATAAAAATATAGAATTTTTTCACTCTGGCAAAGGAAGCAGGGACAGCCCGATGCCTTATATACAACTGGGCGTATTATCGGCTTTTTCGGCGCAGTTGGCGCATGATACGGTATGCGTTTCATTGAGATTCGTTTCCTCCGGGGTAATGCTGTGGCTGCTTATAGGGCTTACGCTTTCGATATGCGCCAATTCTTCCAAGAATACGGAGAAGCATAACGGAAATAAGATTTCCAAAAGCAGGATATTGTTTCCCGTCAAAATTGTCCTTCAGGCGGCCGTAGTGGTTTTAACGGTTCTTTCCGTGAAATATTTCGCGGGATATTTTAAAGCGGATTATCTTCATTCCCAGGCCATACAGCTTTCAAAACAAGGCGACTGGGATAAGGCTTTGAGAAATTATGACCTGATAAATCGGTTAAATCCTTCTTTCCCTATGTCGATATATTTCCAGGCTAATGTGCATTTGGACAGATGGAAAGCCGGCGATCCGGGACTGGCGGAAAAGTCGTTTAAGCAATTATGGAAGCTTGCCCCGAACTATGTCCAGTCAAAGTTTATGGCGGGTTCAATGTACCAGAAAAGTTTTATTGACGCTATAGAACTGAGAGACCGTTACATAAGCCAAAAGGATTTCGGGAAAGCGAAAGAGGCCGAAATTTCCGCCGGGAAAAACTATGAATTTGCGATAAAATACTTCAATGAATACATTACTATAGACCCTATTTTTCCTCTGGCTTATTATCAGCTTGCCGAAATATACACTAAGACGGGAAACCGCCGGATGGCGGAAAAAGTGCTCAAAAGCCATCTTGAATATCCCGCTAAATTAAATGAAAAACCCCATAATTTCTGGGTTGAAAACTGGGAAAAACGCAGATATTACGACTATTCGGAAACCTATGCGAATCTGGGAAATCTCTATCTTTTAGACGGCAAAACCGATGAAGCCATGAACGCTTATAAGAAAGCTCTGGAACTGTTTCCTAATAATATAAACGCGCTCAAAAACATTACTAACGCATATGCCAAACTCGGAGATAGCGAGAAAGTAAAGCAGGCCTGGCTGGAAGTTTTCAGAAAATATCCTGAAGACGAGGATGCTGTAAGGTTTCTTGAGCCTTTAGGATTGATAAAGAGAACGAAATAATGAGCATAACTCCGGACGTACTGTTTACCATAGCGGGTTTTCCCGTCACCAATACGGTTTTGGCTACTTTCATAACCGACATTATTATCGTCGTTTTCGCTTTTTCGGTAAAAAAGTTTCTGTCATTAAAACCCGGAAAATTACAGAATGCTTTTGAGGCGGTGTCGGAATATTTTTATGATATGACGGCCGGAAACGCGGGAAGCCGGGCCTCATATATACACCCGTGGGTATTGTCTATATTTTTATTTATCGCCGTTTCAAATCTCACGGCTCTTTTTCCGGGTTTTGAATCCGTAAGATTTTCAGGTGCTGGAAGCGGCGGTCACGGGGCGCCTTTGCTCAGAGGCGCGGCCAGCGATCTTAACCTGACGCTTGCTCTTGCGGTAACCTCTGTAGCCGCAACGCATTTTTTCAGCATAAAATACAGCGGAATAAAATCTTATATAGGCAGATTCCTTTCGTTTACGATGTTTCCCATAATGCTTTTTGTCGGAGTTCTGGAGTTTATGAATGAGATAACGAAACTTATTTCGTTCTCTTTCCGTCTTTTCGGAAATATATATTCGGGAGAAGTCGTCATAAGCACCATGTATTCAATGTTTCCGGTAGGACTGCCCGTGCCTTTTATTCTTTTAGAAGTGCTCATAGCGGTTATTCAGGCTATGGTTTTTGCCGTTTTAACTATGTCTTTTATGAGTATGTTTACGGATAAATCATCACATTAAATTAAAAGGAGACGTAAAATGACTTTTACACTTGCAGGCGGACTTATTGTTGCAATAGGCGGTTTCGGGCCGGCGCTGGGCATAGGCTATATCGGAGCCAAAGCGGTTGAAGCCATAGGCCGCAATCCCGAAGCTTCCGGCAAGATAATGATAAATATGCTTCTCGGCATGGCTTTTGCCGAAGCTATCGCTATTTATTCGCTTTTATGCGCGTTTATTATGAAGTAAAAAGAGAAAAAAATGGAAATACTTGCTTCATTGGGTTTGGAAGGAAAAGTTTTTCTTGCGCAGCTTGTGAATTTTCTTATTGTAGTGTTCATACTTAAGAAAATCTTGTACAAACCGCTGCAAAAAATGCTTGCCGAAAGAAAAAACAAAATAGAACAGGGATTAATGGATGCCGAAAACGCAAAAACCGCTTTGGCGAATGCCGGAGAGGAGAGAAGGAAAATTCTTGCTTCCGCCAAAAGCGACGCGGACGCTTTAACGGCTTCCGTCAGGGTTTTGCTGGAAGAAACAAAAGCGAAGATGACGCAGGACGCCAAAAACCGTTCGGAGCAGATTGTGGAAGACGCTAAACAGAGGGCCGCGATGGAATTTGAGAATATGAACAGGCAATTAGGGAAAATGTCCGTGGATATTTCCGAAAAAGTAATAGGTCATGTTTTTTCCGGACTGTTTACCGACGAGGAGAAAAATAAAATTTTGGCCAGAGCGCTTGATAAAATAGAAAAAGGCGGATATGAAAAGAACCCGGATTGAAGAACTCGCTCATTCCGTTGCGGAAAGCGGCGGAATTTCAGACGGCGGCATAAAGTGGATGCTTAATAATCTTTCCCGGAAAGATTTAAAGCTGTTTCTTAAGCTGTTTAAACGCAAACTCAAAGAGGGAAAAGTTACGGCGAGTTTCGCCGGAAATATCGGCGGCGAAGAAGAAAAAAGAATAATTTCGCTTTTCCCCGGAAAAAGCGTTGAATTCAGGCGGGATGACGGACTTGGAGCCGGGCTGAAGCTTGAATACGGGGATTTTATTCTGGATTACAGCGTTTCAGGAATAGTTAAAAGAATATTAAACGGTATAAGAGAGAGCTTATGAAACCCGAAGAAATAATAAAAAAAATTGAAAAAGAACTTTATTCAAAAGACATTAACCCGGAATTGGTCAATTTCGGAATCGTCGAGAGTATCGGCGATGAAATAGTAAAAGCTTCAGGACTTTCGAATGTCGGATATTATGAAGAAGTTTCATTTGAAGACGGTTCTCTCGGATTCGTGTTAAATATCGACGAAGATTACGTATCGATAGTCATGCTTACGAATTCGGGGCATGTCGTAAGAGGCATGAAAGTCAAAGCTTCCGGAAATATTTTGAGCGTAGACGTTTCGCAAAAGCTTATAGGCAGAGTAGTCAATGCCGCGGGACAGCCTATTGACGGCATAGAACTTAAGCATGAAGCCGCGGTAAAATATCCCATGGAAAAAATCGCCCCGGGAATTATAGAAAGGGCTTCCGTTGACAGACCGTTGAAAACGGGCATTAAAGCCGTAGATTCTATGACGCCGATAGGAAGAGGGCAGAGAGAGCTTATTATCGGAGACAGAGGCACCGGGAAAACGGCTATCGCCGTTGACGCCATAATAAACCAGAAAAGGCTTGATTTGGGGCTTAAAAAAGTTATTTGCATTTACTGCTCCATAGGTCAAAAAAAATCGAATCTTGCGTCCATAACCGCCAGACTTAAAGAAGAGGGCGCCATGGATTATACGATTGTCGTGGCGGCGACCGCTTCGGATCCGGCTTCCATGCAGTATATCGCGCCTTTGGCGGCATGCGCCATAGGCGAATATTTTATGGATAAAGGCGAAGACGTATTGGTCGTTTATGACGATTTGACAAAGCATGCGTGGGCATACAGGCAGATTTCTCTTTTAATAAAAAGGCCTGCCGGCCGCGAGGCTTATCCTGGAGATATTTTTTATCTGCATTCAAGGCTTCTTGAGAGGGCGTCCAGAATGTCCGACGAAAAAGGCGGGGGAACTCTTACGGCTCTTCCGATAATAGAGACGCAGGGAAATGACGTGTCGGCTTATATTCCGACAAATGTAATTTCCATTACGGACGGGCAGATATATCTGGAATCCGACTTGTTTAATGCCGGCATCCGCCCCGCCATCAATGTGGGACTTTCCGTTTCCCGCGTAGGCGGCGCGGCGCAGACCAAGCCTATGAAACAGCTTGCCGGTCCGGTAAGGCTTGAACTTTCGCAGTTCAGGGAGCTTCAGTCCTTCGCGCAGTTCGGAAGCGATCTTGACGAGGATACTTTGAAAAGGCTTGAAAGGGGAAGAAGAATCACCGAAATTCTGAAGCAGCCCCAGTACAATCCTTACGATGAAATATCGGAGATACTTTCGATTTTTGCGGTTACCAGCGGACTTTACGACGATATAGAAACCGACGGCATCAGGGAAGTCGAAAACGCGATGATAGAATATATAAAGAAAAACCATCCCGATACGGTTGAAAAACTTTCTTCGGGCGCAAAAATCGGAGACGAACTGAAAGAAAAAATAAGAGAACAGATAACGGACTTTAAAAAGAAAAACAATTATGGCTCACAATCTCCAACAGCTTAAAAAAAGAATAAAAACTTCGCAAAGCATAGCCCAGATTACAAAAGCTATGGAAATGATAGCCGCGTCCAAGATACGCAAGGCCCAGACTTGCGTTGAAAAACATAATCCGTATGCGGACAAAATCAGGGAAGTGGTGCAGAGGATTCTTACCGATAAAGATTTATCCGACGGCATAGAAATGTTTGCCAAAGAAAAAAAAGGGAAAAAATTGATATACGTTATTTCTCCCGACAAAGGATTGGCGGGCGGCCTTGTGGTGAATCTTTTAAAGAAATTTCATTCTTACGCTTCCAAAGACGATTATGTCGTCGCCATAGGGAAAAAAGCGGTTAACAATGCAATTAAGCATAAATATAATGTTCTGGCTTCATTCGATATGGGCTCCGCTTTTCCCGGATATGAAGACATATACCCGATGATAGAAATAGCGAAAAAATTTTATCTTTCGGGAGAGGTCGTCGCGGTAAGCGCAGTGTATACCGCTTTTAAGAATATGCTTGTCCAGGAAGCCGTTGCCGCGGAGATTTTTCCGGTAAAACCGGATAAAAAATTCGTTAAAAACGAAATAGACTATATTTTTGAGCCGTCGCCCGCTCAGGTGCTGACCGATTTGCTGCCGTATTATTTTGAAGCGGAATTTTTCGGCGCGCTGATGAATGCCTACGCTTGCGAACAGTCCGCAAGAATGACCGCAATGAAAAACGCCAGGGAAAACGCGGACGAAATAGCTTTGACACTGACTAATATATATAATAAGTCCAGGCAGGAGAAGATCACGAACGAAATTTTGGATCTTGCCAACGGACAACAGGGAATGTAAAATGGATAACAATCAAAAACAAAACGCGCAGGGTTGCATAATAAGAATCCAGGGGGCGGTTGTCGATGTCAGATTTGAAGACGGAGTTCCGGAAATTTATGAAGCTTTAACCGTCAAAATGCCCGGCGGAAGCGATTTGACCCTTGAAACCATGTTTGAAATGGAAAATTCCGAAGTCAGGACGATAGCCATGGGCTCTACCGACGCGATGAAAAGGGGAATGAAAGCCGTCAGAACTTTCGCTCCCATTATGGTTCCCGTAGGGGAAAAAACGCTCGGAAGAATCTTTAACGTTTTGGGAAATCCTATAGACGCGCTCGGAGACATTGATCCGTCCGTCAAAAGATATCCCATTCACAGAAGGCCTCCTTCATTTGCGCAACAGAAAACCACTCCCGAGATGCTTGAGACCGGTTTAAAAGTCATTGATTTGATTTCTCCGTTTACCAAGGGCGGCAAAATCGGCATTTTCGGAGGCGCCGGCGTAGGAAAAACCGTTATCGTTAAGGAGCTTATCAGAAATATAGCCACGGTTCACAAAGGACATTCGGTTTTTGCGGGAGTCGGGGAAAGAACCAGAGAGGGAACGGATTTATGGACGGAAATGGTCGAATCCGAAGTTATGGATAAAACCGTTTTGGTGTTCGGGCAGATGAACGAGCCGCCCGGAAACAGAATGAGGGTCGCTTTGACCGCCATGTCAATGTCGGAGTATTTCCGGGATGAAAAAGGAGAGGACGTTCTTCTTTTTATCGATAATATTTTTAGGTTTGCGCAGGCTGGAAGCGAAGTGTCGGCTCTTTTGGGAAGAATGCCTTCCGCGGTCGGATACCAGCCCAATCTTGCGCAGGATATGGGAGATCTACAGGAAAGGATAACTTCCACGAATAAAGGTTCGGTAACTTCCGTTCAGGCGGTTTATGTTCCGGCCGACGACTATACGGATCCCGCTCCGGTGGCCATTTTTGCCCATTTGGACGCGACTCTTACCCTGGACAGATCTATTATGGAACAAGGTCTTTACCCTGCCGTAAACCCTCTGACTTCTTCTTCCAGACTGCTGGATCCCAATGCTGTGGGAGAAGAACATTATAATGTGGCGATGTCGGTAAAAAAAATATTGCAGAAATACAAAGATTTGCAGGATATAATAGCCATTTTGGGCATGGACGAACTTTCCGACGAAGACAAGCTGATTGTTTCAAGGGCGAGAAAGATTCAGAGATTTTTGACCCAGCCGATGTTTGTCGCCGAAACTTTTACCGGCCTTGAAGGAAGATATGTTAAGGCGGAAGATACCGTAAGGGGCTTTAAAGAAATTATAGAAGGAAAGCATGACTCTTTGCCTGAGCAGGCTTTTTATATGGTGGGCACGATTGAAGAAGCCGTCGAGAAGGCGGAAAAAACCGGAGTTTCTTCGGAAAAAAGAAAGATTTAAGGCGGATAAATGAGCAGGTTCGAACTTGAAATACTGTCGCCGGAAGGAAGCGCTTTCAGAGGAGAGATTTTATCCGTTTCTTTTCCTACATCCTCCGGAATGATAACCGTGCTTCCCGGACACACCAACCTTGTCACGAAACTTAAACACGGAGATATTTTGATTTCTTTTACGGAAGGCATAAAAAAGATTACTGTGACGGGCGGCTTTGCGGAAATATCCGAAAATCATGTTAACGTCGTTGCGGAATTCGCCGTGCCGGCCGATGAAGCCAATAAATATAAAATCGAGCAGGCGATGAAACTGGCCAGAGAAATGAAAGAAAAGAAAAAAAATTCAGTTGATATGTCCATAGTGGAGTCCCAGCTTAAAAAAGCGGTATTTGAACTGAAATCGAATGTGGGGGTTAAAAGGAAAAAATTATGAACAGCCGCGGAATTTTAAATTTATTGCCTGCGTTTTTGTGTTTTGTTTTTATGTTTTCATGCGCGTTGTCCGCGGAAAAAAACGCGTTTGAAAACCTTGTCCCCGGGGATCAGGTGGCTTCCGACGGGCCTGTCATAAGCGCAAAAAAAGTGGAGCTTGGCAGAAATGAAGACGGCGAAGTAAAAGGTTATAAATACGTTTCTACGGACGACGCCGAAATTTTCGCCATGGAGCTTATTGACGAAAACGGCGGGCGCTCTTTTGAAGGCAAAATACCCGACGGGCTTGTCGTGCAATATTATGACGGCGGGAGCGTGGCCGCCGAATTAAATTATAATGCCGGCAAACTTGAAGGAATTATTAAGGAATATTATCCCGACAAAAGCGTAGCTTGGGTAAAAAACTATAAGGCGGGAGAACTTAACGGTCCGGTTAAAGAATATTACGCTAACGGCAATATAAAAGAAGACTCCGTTTATGCCAACGGGCTTTTGAACGGAACTTTGAAGAAATATTCCGATACCGGTACTCTGCTGTCGACTTCGGAATATCAGTACGGGGATTTGAACGGGCAGTGCAAGGAGTATTACGTAAACGGCAAAATAAAAACTGTAACGGAATATATGAACGGCAGAAAAGAGGGATACCGGCGGGAGTTTGATCCCGCCGGCGTTCTGCTTGCGGAATATAATTACAGCATGAATAAACTTGAAGGCATTTCGAAGAAATACTATGAAGACGGCAGTATTCAGATGATAGCCAATTACGTCAACGACGCGCAGGAGGGAGAAACCAAAATATTCAGCAATAATAATTCCGTCCATCCCATATATATCGATATTTACAAAAAAGGGAAAAAACTTAAAAGGAAAGCTTACAGCGCGCAGGGGAAACTGATTTTTGTCTTGGATTATTAATTTGTATAATAAGGCGGAAATAAAATTTAAAATACAGGAGCACGATGATGTCAGGTCATAATAAATGGGCAAGCATAAAGCATAAAAAAGCCATTACCGACGCTAAAAAAGGAAAAGCGTTTACGAAAATAATCAGGGAAATAGTCGTTGCGACAAAAGAGGGCGGATCAATAATAGAAAACAACGCGCGTTTAAGAAAAGCCGTTGAAGACGCAAAAGAAGTCAATATGCCCCAGGATAACATAAAGAAAGCCATCCAGAGAGGAGCCGGCGAGATTCCGGGAGCGATTTATGAAGAAATGGTTTATGAAGGTTACGGGCCGGCGGGCGTGGCTTTGATAGTAGAAGCCACTACCGACAATAAAAACAGAACGGCTTCCGAAATCAGAAAAATGTTTTCAAGCCATTCCGGAAGTCTGGGAGAAACGGGCTGCGTAGGCTGGATGTTTGATAAAAAAGGTTTTATTACCGTTGAAAAAAGCGCCGGAGACGAAGACGCCGTAATGACGGCGGCTTTGGAGGCCGGAGCGGAAGATTTTGAGAGCGGTTCCGACAGCGATGATTATGAAATTACAACGGCCGCCGAAGATCTGGAAAAAGTGAAAAACGCTTTTAAAGAGAAAAACATAGCCGTTTCTGCGGCGGAAGTGACTCTTATTCCCCAGACATACATAAAACTCTCAGGGGACGAAGCGAAAAGCATGTTGAAACTTATGGATGCCCTGGAAGAGCATGATGACGTAAAAAACGTTTATGCCAATTTCGATATACCAAAAGAAGATATGGAAAAGCTGGGAGTTTGATTGATGGCAACGGGAGCCTCTGAATGATAGTTTTAGGAATTGATCCGGGGCTTTCTCTTACGGGATGGGGAGTAATTTCCGCGCAGTCCAGAGACAAGATCGTTCCTTTGCAGTATGGGTGCATACATACAAAGCCCGCCGAAACCCTGTCGGAAAGATTACACAATATCAATGCAGCTCTTCAGCGGCTTATAGACGCCTATAAGCCGGACAATGTTGCCGTAGAGCAGCTTTTCTTTTTAAAGAAATCCGCGTCCGTGGCCCTGGTGGGACAGGCCAGAGGCGCCATTGTTTTGACGGTTGCCCTTAACGGCATACCTTTGTTTGAATATAATCCCCGCAGCGTAAAAATATCTTTGACCGGGTACGGCTCTGCGGATAAACATCAAATGCAGCATATGGTTAAAACTGTGCTAAGGCTTAAAGAGATACCCAGGCCCGACGATGCGGCGGACGCTCTTGCCATGGCCATATGCCATGTAAACACCGTAAGGATATTTAAATGATAGATTATGTGAGCGGAATTCTGGATTCGAAAAGCGCGGACGGAATAGTCGTCGATGTCAACGGCATAGGATATAAGATTTCTATGGCCTTTTCTTCTTTTGAAAAACTTCCGGACGCGGGCGGTTTTATAAAAGTTTACGTCGCCGAAGCCGTTTCGGGAATGTACGGCGGAGTTATTTATCTTTACGGTTTTCTTTCTCGCGAAGAAAGAGAGCTCTATGTTTTTATAAAAGAAGAAGTTCCCGCAACCGGAGCGAAAAAAGCCATGGAGTATATGGATAAAATATCAAAATCGCCTGCGGATTTTAAAAGCGCGGTATTGTTGAAAAATACTGAAATGCTTCATGATATTTTCGGGTTTACCAAAAAGACGGCCGACAAACTTATCTCTTCCCTGAAAGAGAAAATCGCGTCGGTAAATATAAGCGGCGAACAAAAATGGTCCGCCGTTGCGCCTGTTTTGGAAAGCGCTGTCTCCGAGGAGGCGGCCGCCGGGCTTGTGGCTTTGGGTTATAAGCAGTCCCAGGCGAGAAATGCCGTGAACAAAGTTTACCGTGAAAATGAAAATATAAAAGTCGAAGATCTGATAAAAAAAGCTTTGCGGGAAATATAGGATGAAATATGGAAGATAGTGAAAGGATTTTGGAGGCGTCGCGGCTGATGGAAGAGGACAGAATCGAAAATACCCTCAGGCCCCAGTCTCTGGATGACTTCGTCGGACAGGATAAATTAAAAGATAATCTCAAAGTTTTCATTGAAGCCGCTAAAAAAAGGGGGGAAGCGCTTGATCATTGCCTGTTTTATGCCCCTCCCGGACTCGGAAAGACCACATTGTCCCACATTATCGCGAAAGAAATGGGCGGCAATCTTAGAATAACATCCGGGCCGGTTCTTGAAAGAGTGGGCGATTTGGCCGCCATTTTGACCAATTTATCTGAAGGCGACGTTTTCTTTATAGATGAGATACATAGAATGAATCATCTGGTTGAGGAAGCTCTTTATCCGGCTATGGAAGACTTTGAGCTGGACATTATTATAGGCCAGGGCCCTTCGGCCAAAACGATAAAACTTCCGGTGCCCAGATTTACGCTGGTCGGGGCGACTACGCGCGCGGGTCTTTTGTCAAGCCCTTTGAGAGACAGATTTGGAATTATAGGGCATCTTGATTTTTACGGAACAAAGGAACTGGTGCATATAGTGAAACGTTCGGGCATTATAATGAATATAGATATTGATGATGATGCCGGAGAGGAAATTGCCAGGCGTTCGCGAGGCACGCCGAGAATTGTAAACAGGCTTTTAAAAAGAGTAAGGGATTTCGCCCAAGTCGGCGAAGGGAAAGTCACTCGTTCGGTCGCCCGGAAAGCTTTGGACGCTCTTGAAGTCGACAGCGCCGGCCTTGATAAAATGGACAGGCTGCTTTTGACGACCATGATAAATAAATTCGCGGGCGGGCCGGTAGGCGTTGATACTCTGGCCGTCGCCGTATCGGAAGAGCCCGATACCATCACGGATGTTTACGAGCCTTATCTGATACAGTCAGGTTTTATAGCAAGAACGCCAAGGGGAAGAATTGTAACGGAGGCCGGATATAAGCATATAGGCGTCGAGCCTTTGCATAATTGCCGGAGAGAGCTTTTATGAAGCGCAGACTTTTATTGCATATATGCTGCGCTCCGTGTTCGGCTTCCGCGGTAAAAATTTTACGGGATGATTTTGACATATCTTTTTACTGGTATAATCCTAATATTTACGATTTGCGGGAATATGAAAACAGGAGAAGCGCCGCAGTAAAATACGCCCAATCTCTGGGGATAAGTTTTTTTGAAGAAACCGGTTTTGTATACGATTACGGCAAGTGGCTTGCCGGCGGAGGGGAAAACTGCGGATTTTGCTATCAAATAAGGCTTGCGAAAGCTTCCGCGTTTGCAAGAAATAACGGTTTCGGGCTGTTTACCACATCTCTTTTATCAAGCCCCTATCAAAAACATGATATGATCGCGCGCTGCGGCAGGGAAATTGCCGCGAAAAACGGCGTGAATTTTTTATATGCCGATTTCAGACCCGGCTTTTATGAGGGCAAAAACCGGCTCAGAAAAGAAGGATACTATATTCAGAAGTATTGCGGCTGCGCTAAATCGTATAAAGAGAGGTTCGGATTTGGGAAGACGCAATAGGATCTTTATATTTTCGGCGCTGGCGGTTTTCTTTTTTTGCTCCGATATTTATTGTGAAGTAATTGAACTTCTTTCATCTCCCGTTTTAATGTCAAGGAGTTCTCTGCCGATGCGCGAGATAAACATAAAAGCCTCTTTTGATTTCGGAGGAAAATGCAATTTTCATAAAAATATCGGCGGCCCGGAAACAAAAAACACGGACGCGGGGCAACATCTTTCTTTTGCGGCCGAATATATGAAATATCTCAATGAATACATAGCCGCCGGCGCGGGCGTTTCCGTGCAGATTCCCAGAACGCTGGAAGGTTATTGCGGAAAATTCGGTTTTGCTCCGCTGTATTTGTCCGTAAAGGTAAGATCATGGCCTCAGGAGCCCGGATTGTACGCTTATGTGTTCGGCCGGTTCGGATATAATTTTTTTTACGGAGACGGCGGATTTAAAGATAAATTTTCAATCGAAAAAGGCGGTTTTTATTACGCGGCGGGAATAGGTATAGTATACCGGCCTTTTATCGTCGAATGCAAATACGGCGTAAACAGCGGCGCCGTAAAAGACGCTCTTGGCAAAACCTCGGATATGGATTACGGAAAATTCAGCGTTTCATTCGGATTTACGCTCTGATTAAGGACAGGCTCTTGAAAAAGATTTTCATCATTTGTTTTATTTTATTGTTTTTTACGCCTGCCGTATACGCGTATGCGGCAAAAAAAAATATCAGGGTCGGCATAATAACGGATGCCGTTTCTTTTTCGGTAGCGGCCACCGACGGGTTTGTGATTAGCGACGCGGACAACAGAAAGTTCAGGCTTACAAAAGGAATGACCGTTATCGCGGTTTGCGAAGGCGGTTTTAAGATGGGAAGTTTTACGGTAAAGCCTCCTTTAAAGATTGAAAGTTCGAACGGAATAATTTTTGCGGATAAAAAGGCTTACAGAGGTTTTCTCACGGCCGGCAAGTTCAACTCGAAAGCCGTTGTCGTAAACGTTCTTACCGTTGAAGATTATCTGAAAGGAGTTCTCCCTAAAGAGGCGAGTCCCGGATGGGGGGCAGAAGCTTTAAAAACGCAGGCCGTTATAAGCAGAACTTACACTTTGGCCAATATGGGTAAACACGAAGGCATGGGTTTTGATATGTGCAATACCACCCATTGCCAGGTTTACGGGGGAGCGGCATGGGAAGCTCTCAGCACTAATATGGCCGTATCCGCGACAAAAAACGAAGTTCTGACTTATGACGGAAAACTTGCTCAGACGGTTTTCCACGCCAGCTGCGGCGGACATACGGAAGATCCGAGATACGTATGGAGCTGGAGCGCAAATACGCCCGTTTATCTTAAAGGAGTAAAATGCGGGTACTGTGCAAACGCCCCGCACGCTTGCTGGGAAAAGGTTTTGGATGAGAGTTTTGTAAGACGGAAACTGTCGAAATACGGAGTCGGAAAAATTAAATCGATAGGAATAAAAGGGATAACTCCGGCCGGGTCCGCGCGGGAAATAGCCATAAAACACGGCAAAGGAACTTTAGCGATAAACGCTTATAAATTCCGTCTTGCCGTTGACGCCTGGCAGATAAGAAGCACCACTCTGGACAGCGTGAAAAAAAACGGAGAAAAGATATACTTTAAAGGAAGGGGCTGGGGACATAAAGTAGGCCTGTGCCAGTGGGGCGCAAAAGGGATGGCCGATAAAGGGAAAAAGTATAAAGATATATTGGTATATTATTATCCGAAAACTAAAGTGCAAAAGGTGAAATATCGCTGATGGACAGCCGCGACAGCATGCTTAAAAATTATGATTATGCGATCGGACAGGAGCTTATAGCCCAGAAACCAGCTGAAAAAAGATCGGATTCGCGTATGCTTGTTGTTCATAAAGACGGCGCGCGTTTTGAACACAGGAAATTTTCGGATATCGCCGGTTATTTTAATGAGGGCGACTGCATTGTAATAAATACGACTAAAGTGGTGCCTTCAAGGCTTTTCGGAAAAAAAATAAGCGGGGGAAAGGTCGAACTTTTGTTTCTTGATCCGTGTCACGGCGGCAGAGAATATAAAGTGTTAATGAAACCTTTTCTTGAAGCCGGAAAAAAAGTCTTTTTTAATGAAGGTTATGAATGCATTGTTAAATCAAGGACGGATAAGGGAGAAACGATAGCCGAGTTCAACAAACCGGATGTTTTAAGTTTTCTGCAAAAAAACGGCATAATGCCTCTTCCGCCCTATATCAACAGAAAAGAAGGTCTGTCCGAACGCTTTTCGGAGTTTGACAGAAAAAGATACCAGACGGTTTACGCTCAGGAACCGGGAGCGATAGCCGCTCCTACGGCAGGCCTTCATTTTACGGATGAGATTTTAACCGGTCTCAGAAATAAAGGAGTCTGTATTGCCGGGCTGACTTTGCATGTGGGCTGGGGAACGTTTAAGCCGATTGTAAGCGATGACTTGAACGATCATAAAATGATGTCCGAAAAGTATCATATAGACGCCGCAAACGCCGCTTTAATAAACGCTTCGGTTAAAAACGGCAAAAGAATAGTTTCCGTAGGAACGACTTCCGCCAGGGCGCTGGAATCTCTTGCGGCGGAAACGGGATTCGGCGAAGACGGCAAAATATACATAAAAGAATTTTCCGGAGAAACTTCCATTTTTATTTATCCCGGTTATGAATTTAAGATAGTCGATGCTTTGGTAACGAATCTTCATCTTCCAAAATCCACTCCTTTAATGATGGCAAGCGCTTTTGCTTCAAGAGAGCTGATTCTGAAAGCCTATAAAGAAGCCGTTGAAAAACGATATAGGTTTTTTTCTTACGGCGATTCAATGCTGATAATATAAACGGATGAAATGCGGCGGGCGGCCTGCCTGCCGGAATCGCGGCAAGAGCGGTTATGAATATGAAATATATTTTTGATTTTTTATTTTTGCTGTTCTTTAAGCATGTATGAAATTTGACAAGATATTCGTTTTGGGTTATTTAACAGGAGATCAAGCCCGGCTTATCGCGTCCGTGCGCGGCGGCCGGTAATGCCGGAAATTTTCCGCTTGTCCGTTCGCATTTATAAATTTCATTAAGCCGGCGGAGACGGATAAATTCGGGCAAATGCCTGTCTGCGACAGGCACAAAGGCGGGGATGCCGCAAAAAATAATGAATATCTGAGAAATGCGCATTATATATCCGCACCGTGGTAACCGGAAATGCCGTAATAAAGAAAAATGAATGCTTTTTCCCGTAAGATTTTCAAAAATTCTTTCATTTTGTCGAATTTTATATGTCGCGCTGTATCAAAAAATCTTCATTTTCCGGAAAACGCCGGAAAACATCAATTTTATAATGATTCGGACCCTATATGTTTCTTGACTTTGGAAAAATTCGCTGGTAAAATAAACGATATTAGATTAATCTAACTTTCTTGCTTATATTCAAGCGGAGATGGAAATAATTTTATGAAAACCGCCGGGCATTTTATATTAATTGCCGCATGCTTTTTTTTTATCGCGTCTTTGTTTTTATCGGCCGTGCTTGTGATTGCCCACAGCGGGCATCATAAATGCGCAGATAAGGACTGCGCCGTATGCGTTCATCTTGCCGATATTTCAAATAATTTAAAATTCACATCGGAAGAAGGAAATCTTTCCGTTTTTTGCGTTTTCGCGTTTATTGTCTTTGCCTTGTTTTTGAAAAAAAATATCCAGTCTTTTAACAATACCCTTGTATACCTGAAAGTGCAGCTTAATACCTGAAATTTCCCGCATCAATATCTGCAGGAAAGATTGCCGTAGGTTTAATTTTGATTTTACGGAGGTTTTATGAAGTATTTTCACATTCCATTGCTTGTTGTTCTCTCAGTTGTTTTTGTTTTTTCTTCATGTTCAAAAAAGAGCGGCGAAACGGAAAATTCCGAAGGCAAGAAAATTAATGTCATATCGGTAAATTTTCCAGGATATGATTTCGCAAGGGAGATTGCCGGAGACAAGATAAATTTAACGCTTTTGCTCCCGCCCGGCGCTGAAAGCCATTCATTTGAACCCACTCCGCAGGATATCATAAAAATTCAAAACGGCGATATTTTCATTTATGTCGGAGGCGAGTCGGATTCCTGGGTTAAATCCGTTCTCGAATCGGCCGGGAATAAAGATATGAAAGTCATCGCTATGATGGATCAGGTCAAAACGGTTAAAGAGGAGATGAAAGAGGGAATGGAAGAAGGCGAAGACCGTCACGGACATGATGAGCATAAAGACGGAGATAAAAATGAAGACGGTCGCGGCCATGACGGAAATGACGAAAATCATAAGGAAGATCATGCGGAAGAGGCCGAATACGACGAACATGTCTGGACGTCTCCTTTAAACGCGGTAAAAATCGTAGAAGCTATAGAGCGGGCTCTTTCCGCAGCCGATCGGGCAAATGCAGAAATTTATAAAATGAACGCCGAAGCGTATACGCAAAAACTCATGCAGCTTGACGCTTCTTTCAGAGAGGCGGCCGGAAACGCCAAGCGCAAAATTATTATTTTCGGCGACAGATTCCCTTTCCGCTATTTTGCCGACGAATACGGGCTGGATTATTATGCCGCTTTTCCGGGCTGTTCGACCGAAACGGAGGCAAGCGCAAAAACGGTCGCTTTTCTTATAGACAAAGTAAAAAAAGAAAAAGTGCCCGCGGTGTTTCATATAGAATTTTCTAACGGCAAGATCGCCGAAACCATAAGCGAAAGTACCGGAGCGAAAAACCTTCTGCTCCATTCATGCCATAATATTTCCGCCGATGAACTGCAAAGAGGCGAAAGTTATATAAACATTATGAGCCGAAACCTTTCCGCACTCAAGGAGGCGCTTGATTAATGTCCATAATCGCCTGCCGGGAAGTTTGTTTTGAATACGAAAACACCATCGTACTGGAAAATATCAGTTTTGCCGTCGAACGGGGAAGCCGGATTTCAATAATAGGGGAGAACGGTTCGGGAAAAAGCACTCTTGTCAAAGGCCTTCTGGGATTAAAAAAACCCTGCAAGGGTGAAATAATCGCAGGCGAAGGGCTTAAAAACAGTGAAATAGGCTATCTTCCGCAGCAGTCAGGCATAAGAAAAGATTTTCCGGCAGGCGTTTTTGAAGTTGTGCTTTCGGGACTTCAGAACCGAAAAGAGTTTCATATGTTTTACACATTGCGCCACAAACGCGCCGCTATGGATAATTTGAGAAAGATGGGAATTTCGGATCTCAAAAACAGATGTTTCGCCGAACTCTCAGGCGGCCAGCAGCAGCGCGTTCTTCTTGCCCGCGCTTTATGTTCGGCCCAAAAGCTGATAATACTTGACGAACCGTCATCAGGGCTTGACAGTCTTGTGACAAGGGATTTCTACTCTCTCGTCGGAGAACTCAACAGAAATTCGGGCATAACCACGATAACCGTTTCCCATGACATATCCTATGCCCTGGAACATTCCACGCATATACTGGATTTGCATAATAAACAGCTTTTTTTCGGAGAAACCGCGGATTATCTCAAGACCGGCCTGAAAAACAGATTTTACGGCGGAGGAGATAATAAATGACCGATATTATTTTCCAAATGCTTTCATATCCTTTTCTTGTGCGCGCTATTATAGTCGGTTTTCTTGTTTCATTATGCACTTCTCTGCTGGGAGTCAGCCTTGTTCTGAAACGTTATTCGATGATAGGCGACGGTTTGTCTCATGTGGGTTTCGGCGCTCTTGCGGCGGCAACGGTGATGAATGCGGCTCCGCTGACGATCTCGATCCCGGTCGTTATAGCGGCCGCGTTTTTCCTTTTGCGGCTAAGCGATAACAGCAGGATAAAAGGGGACGCCGCGATTGCGCTTATTTCCACGGGCTCTCTGGCAATAGGCGTTATACTAATATCGGCGTCTACGGGCATGAATACCGACGTGTGCAATTATATGTTCGGCAGCATACTTGCCATGAGTAAAAGCGATGTTTATTTAAGCGTTATACTTTCTATCGTCGTATTGGCGCTTTTCGTGCTGTTTTACAATAAAATATTCGCCGTTACTTTCGACGAAAACTTCTCGAGGGCGATAGGAATAAAAACCGGAGTTTACAATGCCCTGATCGCCGTTTTGACGGCAGTGACGATCGTTTTGGGAATGAGAATGATGGGGGCGCTGCTTATTTCCTCTCTTATAATATTTCCGTCTCTTACGGCTATGCGTCTGTGTAAAAGATTTAAAAGCACCGTATTATGTTCGGCTTTGATATCTTCAGTTTGTTTTTTTACGGGCGTATTCTTATCCTACTGGTATTCTCTGCCTACCGGAGCAAGCGTAGCCTGCATAAATATCACGGCTTTTCTTTTATTTAGCCTGATTGCGTTTTTTAAAGGAGTTTTTAGGAAAAAATGAAAAAAATATTTCTTCTTTTTCTGTCGAGTTTTCTTTTTTACGCATTTTTTACTTTAGATACCCGGGCATCCGCCGCAATAAAAGAAAATTCCCGGAATAAAGTTATCAAAATAAATGAAAGACTGTTTATCGCCCAGACAAATGACATCTATATGAACGCCGAAGATTATCTGGGCAAAACCATAAGCTATGAAGGGATCTATAAAACTATTAACAATGAAGACAGCGGTGAAATTTTACATTTTGTCATACGCTACGGCCCGGGCTGCTGCGCTTATGACGCCGAAGCGGGTTTTGAAGTCATCTGGGATAAAGAATGGCCTCAAGACAATGACTGGTGTGAAGTCACGGGAGTGCTTGAAGAGTATAAGGCTGACGGACAGCCTTTTTTAAGGCTGGCTTTGACATCCCTTAAAGTGCTTAAAAAACGGGGAATGGAAAGAGTTAAGATGTGATAAAAGCCGTGCATATAAGCTGACAGCATTTTAAAGTTGCCGCAAAACCCTGTAAGAGCTTTATTTTTTTTCCGGTTTATTTTTATCTTAAAAAAGCCCTATTGCAAAGATGTCAGGAAAAAGCGCCGCAGTGAGAGGTTTGCAAAGTATTTTATTTTTACGAGGGCGGCTGAAAGAAGTTTCCGAATGCCGTAAAGGATTTTATATTAACACCAATAAAATGATAAAATAAATTATATTATCTCTTAAATGCTTGCGCTAAACCGGAAAATTCCCTAATCCGTGCCGATTGATTGAAAGTTTAGTAAAATTTTGCAAAAAATTTTCAAATAAGCGCGATTTGCCGCGAGTAAAAACCGGAAAACGGGACAAAAACAAAAATATTGGGCCGTTTATACCGAAAACGCGGCGGAAGAGAAAAATACATTCGGCCAAAAAATTCTTCAAAGCATTAAAAAATTTTAAGATATATGCCGTAAAAAGCTTGCCGTTTGTCAATATTTTCCGTGTTTGGACAGATAGCTGAGAAAAAAGTTAAAAATATCCGGCAAGGCATAAAAAATTTTCAAAAAAATCACAAATTTTTCTTCTGTATTTTATTCCTATATACTAGTATATGGATTGTAAAAAAGAGAACGGAAGGAGATAGCTGAAAAAGTGTTGAAAAATAAAGGCGTATGACGTATTCTATCTTTATGAAAAAAGAAAAAACCGTCTCCTATTCTTTGTTTAAAAATGCGGCCGCTTTCAAAATAGCGGTTGTTTTGACTTTTTTTATGTTTATAAATATGCTTAATTTTTCTTCTTTTATTGATGCCGGGCATGCGTCCGCTGCCGGAAAACATATTCTTGAAATCGACAATAAAATCGGAAAAATTTACGGCATAGTCAATCTTCCGGTGCAGATAGTCAATGAAATATTCGGCGGGGGAAATTTTTTATCTTCCTGTCCGGGCGGCGTAAAAGATAGTGAAAAAAACGCATCGTTTGCTTTATTTATTCCGGTAAAAAAAGCCGCAAAAAAAACCGGAGAAACATTATTTTTAAGCGGAATTACTTGTTTTGCGCAGGGTACGGGCAAGACCGCGTCAAAAAGCAGCGCTGCGCCTCCGGGCGTTCTTTATTCGGGCGGCAATTGCATATCCGGCTACCTGGAAAGCAATGATACAGTGCGTTTTATGCTGTTGTTTTTAATATTATCATTGTCTCTTCCGAGAGCGATACCGGTAAAAATCAAAAAATATAAAAATATAATTTTGCATTTCCCGTCTTTATTTGCAAATAAAGACGGGATTTTCCGTTTTATAGGAAAATGCAAAGGGAGTTTAAAATGAAAAAAATAAAAAACTTTGCGAATGCGTTTCAACGCAGGCTTAAGCGGGCGGCTCCGGCGGCAGCCTGCTGGTTTAAAGAGCTCAGCGCTGTTAAAGTGACTGCTCTGATAGCGGCCAACTGTTTCCTTTTGACGGCCGTATACGGGCAGGCGGCGGCCGCTGTTTTGAATAATGCACGGGAAATGAAGCAGTTCAATCAGTTTTTCGATAATTTCGAGCTTCCTTATTCTTACGGAAAAATAACTTCTTCTTCTTTTACGGGCAGCGATACTGTTGTCATTAATATACAGGATTTGCATGCCCATCCCGGAGTACAGAAGAATATAAGCAAAATCATTAGTGCTTTTGATGCTAAGTTCGGCGTCAAAAACATATATCTGGAAGGCGCTTACGGACAAGTTGACACTTCTTGGCTTTCTTCGGCGCCGAACAAGGAACTTAAAGAAAAAGTGCTGAATTCAATGATGGAAAGCGGAAGGCTTACAGGAGCGGAATACTATTCGGCGATAAGCGGGCGTCCCGGGATTATCAAAGGGCTTGAGAATAAGAAAGAATATATCAGCAATCTCAAGAGATTCGGCAGAATTTTGCAATCGCAAAATGAAATACGGCTTATTACGGACAGCATGTCGGAAGATATCGATAATCTTAAAGCGACTTACTATAACAAGCAGCAGAAAAAGATCGATAATCTTTCGAAGCAGTATGCCGAAGGCGGCGTCGACGGCAAAAAATATTTTGCCCTTTTGTACAAGCATACCGACAAACTGGGAATAGATATTTACAAATATGAAAATATCAATCTTTATAAGTCTCTGCTTGCGCAGGAAAAATATCTTGATTACAAAAGAGTGTCCGCGGAGCTCCATGTGGTCATAGCCAAACTTAAAGAAATACTGCCTTATCAGGCTTATAAAATGATAGTGGAAAATACCGCTAATTTCTCCGAAATAGACAAACTCTACGTCTATCTTATTAAGTTTTCAAAAGAATATAACATCAATCTCGAAACGGGTTTTCCCAATCTCGCAAGATTTCTCAATTATGTGGAAATAAGCCAGAAAATAAATCCTCTCGAACTTATTAAAGAAGAAAAGAAGCTTGTCGACGAAATAAACGAGAGATTTTCCGTCAATGCGAGCGAAAGGGAAGCGGTGTTTATAGCCGAAATGGCAAAATATTTCAAAGATTTTCTCGCAAGTAAAATAACCGCCGACGATTATGCTTATTTTCAAGCCAATAAAGAAGAGTTTATGAATTTGTGGGTAAAATACATTGACAATAAGAAACTGGAACTGCTCGGAGAATATATTGAACTTGCGGAAACTTTTTATACCGTCAATCTGGACAGAAACAAGTACTTTTTCGACAATATTTCCGGACTTGACGGCTCTTCTAAGCTTTCGGGCGTAAGCTCTTGCGGAAACAGCGCTGAAGACGTGATAAAATCGCTTAAACCGGCGAAGAGCGTATATGTGATTATTACCGGAGGTTTTCATACTCAGGGCGTCTCTCAATATCTGGCGAAATACGGAATATCGACTATAACCATAACGCCCAATGTGACGGGCGGAGTTCAGGCTGCGGAGGAAAAATATTACCGGATAGCTAAAGAACAAAGCAAAGTTCTTTTTCAGGCTCTCGCGTCGCTGAATCTTACCCAGTACGTTCAGGACGCTTCAAAAGAATCGGCTTATGCCGCGATGTCCGAGGCTATTGTCGGCGCCGGAGAGCTTAGCGCTGAAAACATAAAGACCGCCAATGAGTTTATAGCCGATATTATGCGCAGAAACGGGGAAACCGGAACGGCCAGGCTTGAAGATTCCGCAGCCGGCGTACAACTAATCGTTGACAAGGCCGGCAGGAGAACGGTTTATTCGTATGATTCCGAAGAAAGACATTTTATCAATCCCGTGGAGACGCCGGGCGCGGCGCAGATGTCTGTAGCCAGCAGAAAGCCGCTAATACAGGCTTCCGTTTTCGCGGTGTTTGCTTGCGCCGCAACGGCCGTTTTGTCCGTGAGTTCTGTTGCGGTTCCCGTAATTCCCGTAGTCGCTCTTGTTGCGGGAGCGGTTTCAGGCGGTTTTCTTGGTTTTGCTCTTTATGAAAGGCGGAAGATGAGCGCCATAGCGAAAAGTTCAATAGTCGGAAGCGGGGAAAAAAGGCCTGATTTCAGGATTTTGGGAATGATACTGCAAAGTCTTCCTGCGGATCTCAGGACCAAACTTACGGTTTCCATGCTTAAAGAAAACGCCGGCATAACGCCTGAGGAAGTCGGAGAAACAATAGCCCGGGCGGAAAAATTAAGCGTGGAGATTGGCATCCTCAACGCGAAAATAAAAAAGGCAAGCAAAAGCAAATCCACCAGAAACGCGAAATACGCGGCTAAACTTCAGAAAAAAAAGGAGGCTGCGGAAAAATCTCTCTCCAAGATAACGGCTTCCTTAAAACTCGGAGACAATATTGACGACGCCGCCGTTGCCATGCAGTTTGAAAACAATGCGATTCATTTAAACTATGCGGTTATGAAAAAATTGTTTTTTGACGCCGACGGAAATATTAAAAACGCCAAACTTCTGGAAGTTTTCATCAGGCATGAATTCAGGCATGCGGCGTATGCCGGAAAAGCGGCTCAGGGAAACCGTTTTGCTTCTTTTATCCATAAAAACCGCTATCTGGAGGAACTTATCGTTTCTCTGGGAGATCTTCCGAGTTTTGCTTATGCGATGTCGGCGTCGGCAAGAAACTGGTTTGCTTCTTTAACGGCTTCGGCGCGGGAAAGCGAGGAAGAGGCGGATGCGGAAGTTTCAGTCCGAATGCTGGCGGGAACTCTTGAAGAAAGCGGCGTTGAAAAAGAAGCCGCTGTCAGGCCGGAAGTTTCGCGGGCTGTCGTTTCCGGAGAAGCAAGAGACCTTTTGAGTTTTGTGATGAAAGAGACCGAACAAGAGACTTCCGTAGGAGAAGAGCTTAAGACCGCTTTTATAAAACTGAATTTTTCAAAATACGGAGAGAGCGATTCTACCGCTCAAAAAACCATTACGCAAATACGTCTTGCGGGACTTCTTATGCGCGACAATATAGCCGATTTGAAGCAGGGCGGAGGAAAGTCGGAAGCTTTCAGGCTTGCTATGGCGCAGTCTCTTGTTGACGGCAAGGATAATTTCGATACTGAAGGCATAATGTTTCATTCTTTTGACAATAAGCTTGTGGAAAGAGATATGAAAGACTTTGTGCTTTTCGCTAATAATCCGCTCATATACGAAGCGCTTGAGAAAAGCGGCGCGGTTAAGGCGGGGCGTCCGGTTCTTGCCGGAGCGATGGCGGGAGAAGACGGAAGGGAAAAGGGAATGATATTTTCTCCGCTTTTTAACGAAGAAGGAAAAATTACCGGAGTAGGAGAAAAAACAGCTTCAAGAAAAGAAATCTACGCGACGGTTCCGGTTATCGGACTGACTTTTAACGAAGCCATTAATGATTTTGAAACCGACAGGATAGAGGCGAAAGAAGGAGCGGAAAGTCTTCAGGGACAGAAAAACTGGAGACATTTTATAGACGAGGTGCACGTTATAGTCGACAATGCCCTTGAAAGATTTTTGCGCGTCAGCGGCGAAAAGACTGAAAAAGACATGAAAATGTTCGAGATCCAGAAGCTTGCCGCCATCTTCGCTTCCGTGATAGACCCTTCGGACATGGAAAAACCGAGAAGTTCCGAAGACAAGCAGGCTGTTCTTAAATCCAAAATGCGGCCCGAAGCATACAGTCTTTCTTCCGTAAAAGAAAAAGACCGGGACAAAAAAACGGCCGCTTATGATTTGCTCAAAAAAACATTTCCCGTCCTGGCCGATTACAATGACGCGCAAGCCGTCGAAAAGATGAAGGCTTTTGAAGCGGCTGGAAAAATTATGCCGGGCATAACAAAACAGCGGTGGAGAAGTTATCTTGAACAGGCTCTTGCCGCAAGATACAGATATAAATACGGCGTTGACGATCAGATCGTAGAAAGCAGCGTTAACGGCATTTCCAAAAACGTGCTTGTCCTCAGAGACAAAAAGACCAGCGTTTTTACTTTCAGAACCATGTCCGACGGGCTTCATTCCGCCAGAGAAATATATCTCGAAATGTTCGAAGACAAAAATTTTAACGGGGATTATACTCCCGAGAGCGCGGCTCTTATCCAGTGCACGATACCGAATTACCTTTCCGGCAAACGCTTTGCCGGATCTTCCGGTTCGGCCGATACGGGAAATAATATCTCCAAATTTGAAAATATTTTCGGAAAAAAAGTGCTGGTTATGAGCGGGGTCGGCGTTGCTCAGCCGAAAATAATAAGCAAGAAACTTTCAACCGATGAAACGGAGTTTCTGCAAAATACCGCAAAAGACGTTCTCGGAGCAATTTTTGAAAAAGAAATCGACGCTAATCTCGCGGAGTCTGTCGGCGGGGAAATTTTTTCTTATATCGGGGCGGCGAAAGCGAGGAATGTGGTGATAAGAGCTTCCGACGTGTACGCGGCTGAAAAGATTAAGGAAGAAATAGCCGGGCAGCTCGGAAAGGCCGGCTTTGCCGAAAAGGAGATAGAAGCTTATCTCAAAGACCGCCTCAATATCGTCGATGATCTCAGCTCCGCGGGAAAGGAAAACGAAGTAGGGATGAAACCCGGCGCCGTTTACATAGCCGTGGGCAATAATATGTCGGTAGGCATAAATATGTTTGCCGCAATAAACAGAGAGGATGTCAAATCCGCTTTATCCTCGGCGCGGGACAACAGCCAGAAAATTATCACGGTTGATAAAATAACGGATCTGGAAAAAGTCAGAAGAGCTTTGGTCGAAGAGTTTTTTGAAGACAAAGAAAAAGTTCTCACGGCAAATATTTCCCGCGATATTAAAGATTTTGAAAGCGGCATAATTACCGTTAACGCTTCCGATACCGTCCGCTATCTCGGCAAAACAGTTGACAGCCTTATCCGTGAAGACGGTCTTACAATGGATCAGATAAGCGAAAAACTCAATGAAGCCGTGTCGCGGCAAATTTTTGCCGGAGAAAACGGCGATAAAGTGATGGTCATATATTTCGACCGTAAAATAAACGCCGGTTCGGAAAGCCTTCTTGAAGGCAAGAATGTTTCCCGGGTAAGGAGCACGGTTTCCGATATTCTCGGTTATGACACGGTTTTTGACGAAAACGAATCGGCCAGAGAGCAGTTTTGGACAAGGTTCGGCAGAGTGGGCGAGATAGGTTTTGTAATCGTCAATTTATTCATAAACAAAGAAGGGCTTTCCGAGACTATAAAAGACAATGTCGGAATTATTGAAAAGCTTTCCAAGAAGAAAGAAGGCTTTTTCAGAGATGAGGAAATCGAGTCTTATGTGCGCCGGATCCGGGAAGAAAGTTTTACGGACAAACTTTCGGACGGACAGCTTGCTTTAGTGAGGAAACATTTAAAAAACCGGTCAAACTGGTTTCTTCCCGACAATATTAAAACCGCGGATAAAACGCACAATGCGATAGCGGAAAATTTTGAAAGAGTGCAGAAGATACAGAATTTTGAAGAAGAGTCTTCCGTTTATAACCAGAATAAAGATAACGACATAATATACAAAATGCAGGATGAGAAACTTGCCGCCACACGGACTTTGCAAAAGCAGATTGAACAGGCGGACAAACAAAAGCTCGGGAGCAGTCTTGATGACGGGGAAAAATTAAAACTGCAGTATGAATCTTTACTCGCTTTTTCCTCTTTGGAGATACAAAAATATCAGGCGCAGCAGGATATCATTATGGCGGCCGTTTCTTCTATGAAAAGCGCTTCCGCCGCGCAAAGCGAAATATCCGCCTTTAACAATCTTTTTATAATAATTGAAGAATTGAAAAACGCCCGGGCGAAGCAATACGCTCTCATGAGAGATTATATCGCTCAGTACAATGGAGAAAGAGACGGCGGCAGGCTTACAAAGCTTGCCGATGAGATAGGGCAAATGCAATCGGAAATAAATGCTCTTAAAGCCGCCGTCGATGAAAATAAAAAACTTGCCGGAGAAATTGAAGGGCTGAAAGACGACACTCCGCGTCTGCTGGATCTTAACAACAGCGTTAAACAGGCGGCGGAGGAACTGTCCGAAAGCGAACTGGAAGAAATGCAGGCAAGCGTTTCGGATTCGGCTGAGAATTTTTTTGGAGGGCTTAAAGCGCGCTCCGCTTCAAAGGCTGTCGCGGATGGGATGAATGAAGCGTGGCGGGAAAATCTGTCGGCGGCCAATGCCGAAAGAGCCCGCGTCGGAGAAGTTTTAAAAGGTTCGGGAGCGGCTTCGGCGCAGCTTGCCGGAATAGGCGATCTCCAGTCCGATTCTCTCGGCAGACTTAGAATGAGCTCGGAAAGAGCCGCCGAAAAGATGGTCGAAAAAGAAGGAGTAAAAGATTTTGTAAAAATCGAAAAACCCGCAAGAAATACGGGAAACAAAATTCTCGCCTGGTTTGCGGACATATCTAATATTTTTGTCGTTATGTTCTCCGGACTTGCCGCCGCCGGAGCAGGATGGGCGATAACCGCCCTTATAGGCGCCGGAACCATAGCTTCCGTTTCAGCTCTGCCGGTTGCGGCGGCCGGAGTCGTTCTTCTTGCGGGCATATTCATTCTTAAATCCGTTTATATTGATAAAATCAATTCGAACGCTTCCAAGCTCGGCATAACCCAGAAAGTGCTTGACAATTTTAAAAGGTACGGGGAGCGGCAGGATAAAGCCGCGGCCTTGTCTTTTGCGAAAAATAAAATATTTAACAGTCTCATTAATATTTCGCTGACCGCTGCTGTTTTAGGCACTATAGCCGCCGCAGCGCTTGCTTTCAGCGCTCCGGTTACAGCCGCAGGCATTGCGATAGGAGCTCTCGGTTTTGCCGCTGCCGGCATCATTGCCGCGGTTTTAATGATATTTTCCAATAAATCTGCGGTCGAAAAAGACGATATAGTGGTGCAGGATACAAAAACTAAAATTCTTTCTTCTTTGGGCGCCGGCGCCGTGGCAGGCGCCGTCATCTTTACGGCGGCATCGCTGATTCTGGCTGTTTCTTTGCCTTTGCAGATCGTTATAGCGGCCGCAGGTTTAATAACGGCCGGGGCGGTTTTGGGTTCAAAATATTTTAAAGACATCCGGATGACAAATAAGCTATATTTCATCCCGACGGCTTTAGCCGCCGTCGCAGTCATAGCGTTCGGCTTTTTCGCCTTGCCTTATATCTCTTTAGCGGCTTTCGCGACGGCATCGTCTTTTGTCTGGACTGCTTTTGTGGCCACGGCTGTCTTTGCAGTAATTACAATTTTGCGGTCGGTTAAATTTATTTACGGATCCGAAGCCAAAGTTTCGGATTATATACGCGTTAGTATGAAATCCCAGACATTGAAAATGGCTTTGGCGGGGTTTGTAATAAGTGCGGCGTTTATGTTATTGTCCGCTGTTTCCGGGGGGCAGGCGGAATCTTTGCTCAAAATTTTTTCATATGAAAACCTTGTTTTGTTTTCGGTTGCGGGGCTGATTGCTTATACAGTCAATAAATTGGTAAGAAACGAAAAAATAAGGAGTGCTGTCGTAACCGCCGTTTTGGCCGCTCCCGCTCTTTCAATGTCCCAGAGAGTTTTTGCCCAGACGGCGATAGGAACGCAAGTGCAGCAGGCTGCTATGGCGGCTTTATTGAATGATATAACCGCGCTGGAAAAGACTTTGTCCGCAACAGCAGACGGGGCAGAGAAAGAAAAACTCAACGTTGATATTCAGGCAAAGATGCAAGAGCTTGTAAAAATGCAGATGCAAAGCAATGTTTCAGAGGCCGGGATTTTCAATTTAAGCGTTAAAGATCTTGCCAATATGCATCTTATCTCCGCCGGGACGGCCGTTAAGGATATGGAAAATGTCCTGGAGATAAAAACGGACCAGCGAGAAATCAGCGCTGATATAAGCGCCGAAGATATTGAGGCGGCAGGCGAGAATGTCAGAAAAGCAAAGATAATGCAGTCGGTAATGGAAGAGGTTCTTGACAGAACCGGCGGGACGATAACCCCCGTTGAAGAAATTGACGAAAAAGTCGTGTTTGCGGTTTTAGTGCAAAAAACGCAGCAGTTAAAATCTCTGGCGGAAAACAGAACTGCCGTTGCGCTTAATGAATACGAACAGGCGGCTTTAAGGCTCCAAAGCGTAAATGCCGACGCGCAAGCGGCCTTTGAAAACTCTCTTTTCCAGTATTCGCAGATAACCGCCCAAAACGCCGCTTATCAGGAAGTCCAGTCTTCGGTTTTGGAAATTATCCGCAATTTAAATGCTATAGATGAATATCTTTCCGGGCTGCAAAAGCAGCTTGAAGACGATACTTTATCATCCGAAGAACTTTCTTCACTGGGGCGGATGGCGTCTCTCGCAGGCGAACAGAGGGAAGAGATTTTCCGCATGGCCGTTTTGGGACAGGATAAGCTTAACAAAATGTCTCCCGAACGCGCCGAGGGGGAAATACGCATAGACGACAGCGAAAAGGTCACTGTTGTCAACTGCGCGGCGCATTCTCTTTCCGACGTTTTAAGCGCGCAGTTCGGGCTTAATGCCGATAATATAGCCGTAAGACTTGTGAGAAAGATGCTGGGGCGCGAAGTGGACATAGCGGACGGACGGCTTATGACTCCTATGGACGCTCTTGCCGAAGTGCTTTCCGAAGAATCCGGAATAACGTATTCCGGTTATGAAGCCGGCGCGCAGGCGCTTAGCGCGTTTTTGTCGCAAAAAGGCGATAATGCCGTAGTTCATATTTCCGAAGGAGATTACGGACATTATATTTCTTTGCGGGCAAACGGCGACAATACGGTTACCATAGGCGATGCCGGTCTGGTTCTTAAGGTGGACAAAGACAAGCTTGCCGAAACGCTGAAAGAGAAATACGGCTGGAGTTTTGGAGCGGTTCTTTTTTCCAAAAGGATTGCGGTTTCGGGTGCCAGACTTATGAGTGCGAAGGAATTAAGCGCGGTAAAAGGAGCTGGCAATAATAATTATTTCAGCGAATATCTTAAATCCGTTTCCGATTTGCAGGACCGCATAGACAGATATTACCCCCAAATACAGAATTCCGCGGCTCTTGCCGAGATTCTGATCCAGATTTACGGGCATGAAGACGCTGTCAGCGCTCTTGAGGGGGCCGTCAGATTTTCCAAAATAACCAATACGGGAATCAGAACGGTAAGCGGGATCGTTTCAGGGATTGACCAGCTGGGCAGTTCCGCTTCGGATTTGTCTTTAATATTTTCGGGAATTGCCATGGCCAGCGACTTTATAAAGCTCGGCAAGGCGAATGAAGTGAGCGCGGCGATAAGCGACTTTAAAGGTCTGAAGTCGCTTTACGGATTAAAAGTTCCCGGTCTTTCGCTTAGCGATAAAGAATTAAAACGTCTTCTTGCGGCTAATAATTATAATGCCGCCAAAACTTATGACAGCATAGCTTTCCCGTTCATATTTAAAAATCCGCAGCTGGGACAATATATTCCCGCAAACTACCAGCTTTCCGCGTCTTTGCGGGACATTATGGCAAGAGACCGCCGGGCGGATGAATCGTATGAGGCATGGTCCGAAAGAATGCTGCGGACTTATTCAAAAGACATTATGCTTGACGTGCTTATCCAGTATAACAGCAAAAGATATAAGGCGAGTTCTTATGATTATTGGCAGATGGCCGGGATGATAGTCGATCTGCCGGGTGAAATATTGCGCATAAGATCAAATGCCAATGCGGGAATGACGGCTTCCGGAACGATGGGAGGTTCTTCGTCTTCCGACTTTTTTTATCCGGCGGACAATTTTATAGGAGAGGATAAGATTTTTTCGAAATTCGCGCGCAAAACCAGAGACATAAGCGGCGCTTTTTCTTATTCCGAAGCGGTAAGAATGGTCATGGGGCTTGATTCTCTGGCTTCTTCCGAATTGAATTTTTACGAAGATATAAGATGGGAAACGGAAAGGGCTACCGTACGTTCGCTTATGCCCCGGGCCGCTCTTGAAAATGCCGTAAGAAAACAGTTCGGAACTTTATTTATTTCCGAAAGTTTGATAACCGGCATATTGGAAAGAAGTCCGTATAAGGGAGATTATGACGGAAAAAGCCTTGAAGAGTGGGCGGCGGAAACGGTTGCGGCTTACAGAGGGGATATTTATCTTGACATTATAATATACAGGCTTGAAGCCGGGAAAAAGCTTTCCAACGCCGGTTTTACGGCGGATTTGAGCAGGCTGGCATCGGGCTTTAGCACTTCAATGCCGTTTAAAATTTACGATAAAAGCCGGGCTTCGAAAGTGTTGAAAGAGGTCGGTAAATATATAGAAAAAAAACAGAATGAAGTCGACAAGGGCGCATTCAGGGAATTGGAGCGCCTTCTTGAAGACAATATAGGAAAAGAAAGATTTAAGGCTCTGTCAAAATATGTCGATCTTAAGTCCGAACTTCTAAACAACGGAAATGACGTACAAAAAACTTACAGAAGCGTAATAGAAAAAAATTTCTATGCTGATATAGCCATGAGCGCAGACGGCAGCGTGGCCGGATGGAGATATGTTTTAAGATCGGAACCCCAAACGCGCGGAGAATGGAGGCGCGAGGCGGGCGCGTCGCCGGGCTGGAATACCGGAAGTTACGATATGATTCGCAATGCGGTTCTTTCTTCGTTTGGAAATATTTTGCCGGCGGACTACGGTTTGTCGGAAACGGCGGAATATAAAATGCGCGCTTATTTGCTTTCCGACGATTATAAAAAAGCCGGAAGCGTAGACGTAAGACTGGGAAAGCTGGTGAGCAAGTTTAAAATGATTATCATTAAAGACGCTCTTGAACATCTCGCGTCGCAGCCCGGAGGACTGGGAACCGGCGTTGCGGAACGTCTGAAAAACGAACTCGCCATAGCCTCTTCCGCAAAGACGGGAATAAATGCCGGGCTCATAAACGTAATTAAAAAAGATATTTTGTTTTTTTCATCGTACGCCGATGATTCTTCGTCTGTAATCGGCGAAGTGCTTAAACAAATGTCAAATTCTTATAATTTGCCGGAAGGATATGATTTTTCCGATAAAATAAAAGAAGCTATGAAAAACTACTACGACAATAACAGGCATTTGGGATATTCGCGCATGAAATGGGTTGAACATTTATTTGAAATGGCGAAAGGAGATATAGCTGCCGAAGAAATTATGAAATACAAAGAAGCCGTGGAATTGGGCAGGTCCGATTTTGTCCCTCTGATTACGAACGCCCTCCTTTCGGGCACAACGCTTTTTACAAGGCAGCTGGGCGATCTTTCCGTAAACATAGCGGCGGGTTCAAATGCGGCTCCACGGAATATGATCGATAAAATGGAGCAGGTTGCGCAATACAGCGGCACGCGGTCCGTCTTTGCCGTGTTTTTAAACACTTCTTCCGCGCAAAGTTTCAATGTATACAGCCCTAAAGAAAAACAGGAATTGGCCGAGTGGCTAAACAAAAAAAGAAAGGCGGAATTTGAAAAGGAAGTTCTTGCCAAAATTTCCGGCAAATATAAAATCAAGGAAGTTCCTTCTTATATTATCGAGCGTATGTTTGAAGATTATATAAAGAGCGCTTTGGACAAGGATATAAAAGTCTGGCTTGAAGAAAAATGGGATACGCAATACAAGGCGACGGTTAACGAGTGGATTAAAGCGCAAAAAGAAGCGGAAGCCGACTTTCTCAGACAGCAGGGACAGCGCAATCCCGGCAGCGCCAAGGGAAGACAAGCTCTTATCGAAGCGGCTTACATTGAAGAAATCCTGCCGCAAAAGCAGGCGGCGTCGTATGATATGGAAGCGTCGCTGGCTGCCCAACTCGATTCGCCGGCCGGATCCGAGCAGACTAGCGCGTACGAGCATAAAATAATCGTCAAAGCAAGACGGCAGCTTAACATATTTTTGCCTGAAGAAAGCTATAGAATGGATGACAAAATAGCCGAAAGCATGGAGTCTTTCATAAGAGAAAGCAAAAGTCTCGGACTTTCCGATGCGGACATGACGGAAAGAGTTCTTAACAGATACCAGCGTGACATTTTCATGGACGCTCTTGTGCAGTATAAAAATGAGAATACTATGAAAAAGGGAGAGCAGTTTCTGCTGTTTTTCTGGACTTTTACCAATGATCTTCCTTTCGGTATAGGCACCATCAGCAGAGCCATAAACGAATCCACTTCTCTGGCCTCGGCGGAAGAAAAGACGGTTCTTGAAAAATTAAACGAAAAATATTCTAACCGCGGATATAAATATGACGATCCTCTGAAAAACGATTTGCTGAGGGGGCTCGGAGTGAAGAACTCTCCTCTTGTGGTATTAAAAAAATCACAGGAAGAGAAAATTTTAAAATGGATAAACGAAAACGAAGCCGAGTTAGCCGTAAACTGGATGCTTGAGATTATGTTTGAAAAATACGAAATCAAAGCCTCGGATATCAAAGTCTCGTTAAAAGAGCTTAAAGCCGATTACCGCCATAGGGTTGATATGGGCAGAGCCGAATGGTTTAAGGAGATAAAGAAAACTCCTTCAATGTTTAAAATATACGTGCAGGTTTTGAAAATTCTTGCCGGCAAAAGGTTGAAAGACAAGAAATTATTCGATGATCCGTCCAATGCCCAAAAAGCGCTTGAGGGAAATAATCTCCTTGTAAATATTGATGAAGTCCTCGGGATTATCGATAAGGATTTTGCCGACTATCCGAAAGACAAAGATATGGAAAACGACATTAGAAAAAGCAGGGACAGCAGAGACGCTGTAGTCGGAAATAAGCTTGCAATGCTCAGAAGACGGATAGCGAATCTGGATCTTCCCGGCGCTTCCGACGACAAAGTCTTGAAAGAGGCATTGCGGCGCAACAGATATGATCTGGCGCAGACCGAAAAATATCTCAGAAATCCCGGCGCGCGTGTTCCCGCGGCGGAGAAAAAGGCCGGAGTTTCGAAAATAGACGAAATGACTTTTGAGAAATTTAAGCAACAGGTAGATAAAATTTTGTCCGATTATAAAATATCCGACAATATGGAGGCTTTGATACAAAAAGCTTACGCCACTGACACTTCATACGACAAAGGAGCAGCCGTGCCCATGGCCGCTCTCATAAAAGCGGCGGATGTGTTAAGGCAGGAATTAAATAAAGACGCCGCGGATATACGGGTGTTGAATAATCTTACCAAAGCTACGGACGCTTCAATGCATTTGCTGAGTTCTCTTGCGGATTTCCAAGACGGCAATAAAATTACTATGCCTGCTCCCGGCGGAATTTATATGCCTTTTGTAAGTAAAACGATGATAAACGCCAACGCCGACATTATAGCCGAAGCTCTTTTAAGCGAATTCAGGCGTTTGGGACTTCTGGAAAAAAGCGCGGTTTCCGAGCAGGCGTTAAAGGCCGGGCTTTTAAAATATATACAAAATCTTTACTCTTCACAGGCGGCCGTGAACGCGCTGAGAGTTTATTCGGCGGCAGACGGGCTTTCCGGAGAACTTGACAATCTTGAGGCTGATTATGCGGTTGCCGTGTCATATACGGTTAAGATTACCGAGCTGATGGAAGCGCTTAAAGACGAATCTTTGAAACTTTCTTTCAGCGACGACGCCAAGATCATAATGTTTCGTCATGCCGCCGGGCATGCGAAAGCCGTTCTTAAGCGTCTTAAAAGAAGAATTTTGTCCGATCATCCAGATTTTGTCGCGTCTTTTTCGCGCGGGATGGACGGCACTGATGCCGGTAATTTAGGCGCAAATATTTCAGCTTTCGGAAATCTTGTGTATGCCGCGGACGCTCTTGCCGCCGCGGAAAAATCGGTAGCGGAGGCCGAAGCGGCGCTTGCTAAGTTCGGGGCGCAGCGGCAAGTTTCGCCCGCTTTTGAAACGGCTTATCCGGCAATAGCCGGTTTTATGGAAAGTTCCGGCGCTAATCTCGCTTCATTCGACAAGACTCTTCAAAAAACATTGTTTTCTTCAGTGCCGGCAATGCGCGGCGCCAGGCAAATCGCGGCTGCCGTAACCGCAGAAGAAGAGGCTGAGGCCGTAAAAAGTCTGATAAACGCACTTAAAGACTTTTTGCCGGACGATTATACGCCCGGCGACTATACGGTTAAGATGATATCCAACGATTACAAGGGCAACAAAGGCCGCGGAGGCATGCGGCAATGGCTGAAAACCGCGGTGAAACGCAGTGAAATAAAGATTTTTTCCGAAGCAGTGCGCCAGCAGGTAATCCGGGCGGATTCGGGAGAAAAATTCGACGCTCTTGAACTTATAAAACCCCTTGCCGCACTTCAAAACAAATATGCTTCTTTAAGCGACGAAAACAAACAGTCGCGGGAGGGCTTAAAGATATTGAGAATAATATCGGAAGCCGAGGACAGGCTTTCTTATTATCAGGGTTTTTCATGGGAGGGCATTGACAAAATTCAGGCTCCTATTATGAAAAAGGCTTATATGAAATCTTTCGCGCCTTCTAACGGACTTAAAGCTTTTATGGCTTTGGATTATATGAGGCAGTTTAAGCAGCAGTGGGATGCCGGCGAAGATTTCAGCAGAAAGAATTTCGACTCTTCCTGGGCGGAAAATTTTGCTCCCGTATATTATGAAACTCTAAGCATTGAAGCGATGCAGTCCGAATTGTCTAAAGCCAATCCCAATGCTTCTGTTATAAGAGGCATATATGAAAGCCTTCTGAACTCCAATGCTTTTTCGGATATGATTTCCGAGCAAGTCAGGGACGCGGTAATGCGCAATGCCGAGACTGTGCTTTTCGGAGAGCGCGGGGTTACCCCTGAAAACCGGAAAGGGCTTGAGGAAGAAATTCTCCGCGATCTTTCCAGAGAGGAAGCCGCTGACAAGGTCTATGACATATTTAAAATGAAATACGGGCAGAAAAAAGCCGCCAGGGTAAAAAATGCGCTTTTGGATTTGCTTCCGTCGGTAATCGTCGAACTGCGTTTTGACAACAGATACACGTCCGCCTCTCTCGTGACTACTTTTGACCGCGGCGGAGAGGTGCGCTATGATTTTGCCATCTCGGCCAATGTGGGAGAAATAGTGAATTATTTGGAAAACGGCTCTCCTAAAAAAAGCGTTCTTTCGGAGAAAGGACGGAAACTTGAACAAGACATAGCCGATTTTCAATATCCCGGACACACGCTTACTAAAGTTCCCGGAGCAAGCGGAGTTTATTATATAGACGGAGATCCCGGCGCGGTAATAGAGATTTACGGACGCGGAGGCGCTTTGCGCTTTAAAAGAGCCGAAGACCTTATTCCCGAAATCGAAACGGCTCTTAAACTTGCCGAGAGAAAAGACTTTATATCTTCGTATTTTGCCGAAAACAGCACCGGAAGCAAAGCCGTGTACGCCATTACCGGAGGCGGCGTGCATATATTGTCTTATAATACGGGCAATACTTTAAAATGGTATCTTCCTGACGGTACCGTTATTAATCCGGTAAAATCCGACGGAAAAACCGTAATCAGCGAAGAGGAAATAGTAAATCTTATCAAGGCCAACGCGGCTTCCCGCAAGGCGGAAAAAGACAGCGGCGGAAAGATACGGATCGACAAAACGAATCAGATTTATTATTACAATTCGAAAGGCAATTTTGTCGGCGTCAAGCCCGGAGAGGGGCTGAAGGGGTATGAAGTCAAACCTTATAAAGATGACGGCACTCCTATGAACAGCGCGGAACTTACGGCGGCTATAATGACTAAGGGCAAGCTTGAGCGTTTAAAGGAAGTTTATAAAGCCAGGCACAACATATCTCTTGTCGACCGCTATAAAATAGTAAACGGAGTGAAAACCCTTTACTGGACGGTAAACGGCAAGGACATATATCCCTATAAAGAAACCGGCGGTTCCGTCGATGTTATAACCGTATCGGATTTTAACGAAACAATAAGACTTTCAAAAGGTTTATTCGATTTAAAAGCGAGCACTCCGGAAACCGCCAAAGCGCAGGAGAAAACCCTAAACGGAGTTTTGTACTGGGATGTAAAAATCAACGGAAAAACATATAAAATCTGTCCGGTCAAAGAGATAACAAAGAACGACGGCGCCGTTGAGCGAAGGCTTCTCACGAAACAGGAACTTAAAGACGCGATAAGACTTACCCCCGCGATAGAAAAACTTAAAGCGGGAAATTCTTCCGTAAAAAACCTTAAAGACAAGTACGACAAAGACGGAAATCTTTACTGGGAAGTCGGCGGCGCCAAAATATATCCGGTAAAAAACGTAAAAGGGAAAGCGCAAGTTCTTAAAGCCGGCGAACTGAAAGAAGCGGTAAAGCTTGCGCCCGAGCTGGAGAGGCTTAAACGGAACAATCCTTTAACCAGGTATATAACTTCCGGCCATGACGGTGAAGGCAATCTCGTCTGGAAAGTTAAGATAGACGGGCAATTGTACGATATATGGCCTGTTAAAAAAGTATCGGGCAAAAATGTCGTTATCAGTTCAAGCGAGCTTGAAACCGCGATAAAATTAGCACCGGGCTTAAAAGCTCTCGTTGAAAATAATATTGATTTGAAAAACGGAGTACGCAAAACCGACTCTCAAGGAAATCTTTATTATGAAATATCGACTTATAAAGGCGGAAAAAAGATAAAGGGGTTTAAGCGGGGCGCATATAAAATTTATCCGGTGGTTCAAATCGACGGCGCCGCGGTTCTTTTGAGCGCTGAAAAGATCGCCGACGTGATAGAAAAGGCGCCTGCTCTCACGGATTTAATCGAAGGCAATATTGACGCCAGGGACGCAAGAGACAGAGGACTGAAACATAATGAATCCGGCGATATGTATCTTCCTATCAAGACGATAGAAGGAAAGCTCATAAACGGGGATGAATATCCGGTTTATCCGGTAAAGCGGTTGCCGGACGGCACTTCCAGAGTGATGACTCCGAGAGAGCTTGAGCTTGCCATAAGAAACGCTCCGACTTTGAAACAAATCAAAAAAGATTCCGGAATCCGGTCGGAAGATTATACGGACGAAAACGGCGATTTGTACTGGGAAATAGACATAAACGGAAAAGTTTACAAAATATATCCCGTTGACGGGTCGGGCAATGTCATAAGCCTTACCGGGCTCAAAAAGACTATCGAAAGGCTTCCCCAACTTTCAAAACTTCAGGATGAAGCCGAAGCGAAAGGCATTGAATTCGTCAAAAACGCCGGAGGCGGAATAAATTTCAATGATGACAGGGGAATGTATTGGCAGATTAAGGGATATGAAAAAGAGGATCTTAAGATATATCCCGTAAGCGAGTACGGGAAAGTTATGACGCTGGAAGAACTTTCGCTTGAAGCTAATACAAATCTTTTAATAAAGAACAAAGCTCTTGAAAACGGAGAGCACGGCGCTTATGTCGTAGCGCATGAAGATATGATTGCCGACGTCAGAAAAGAAAGAAACAAAGCCGTTGCCGAATTTATTATCCGCCACAATGCGGAAGCCGCCGAACAAGCCAGATTGCGCAAAGATAAAATGATGCGGCAGGTTAAGGAGCAGGCTGAAACAAGACCCGTTTGGAGACAATTCGTCGACTGGGTGCTTTCTCTGTTCGGATATGAAACGCAAACGAGAGCACAGTATATTCGAAACATTGAAGACGCCGCGGCCGGGCTTGAATATGAAATTCCTTCAATGGTGGGGCTTACGGAGTCCGATATAATGAAAGCTCTCGGCGGCGTTAAGACGGTTAAAGAAACAAAAGATAAAAAGGGAAATACGACAGGCAAAGAGGTAATGACCGTTGTCGGCGTCAAGACGATTAAAGAAGGCGTTAACAAGGGCAAAAATATTTTCATCTATCAGAAAGAATATATAGACATCCGTGACGGAAAAGAAGTTGTTGCGGGCAAAGAATATTTTTCCGAGCTTGACGGCGTTCTTTACAAACAGTGGTTTACGGATAAAGTCCGCGCGCAGCTCAAAGAGGCTTGCGCCGTGTCAGTGTCAATGCCGGGACTTAACGAAGCCGAGGCTAAAGATATCAGAGCTTTGCTGAGAGAGAATGAATATGAAAAAATGGGCCGGATGCTGGCCGCTGTGAATGCCGGAAAAACTTATGAATTGCCTGTCAGCGGCAGTACCAGGGCAGTGTTTGTCGCCGACGCAAAAACCGGAAAAATTATGGTGCGGATCGAATTTGCCGGCGGCGAAGGAAACTGGACGGCGCAGGGCGGCGTTTCGGAGTTTTCCTATGCCGGCGGATACGGAATGTTTGCAAGTTCAATGTTTTATATGGACGAGCTTTCAAAAGACGGCGTGTTTTTTGCCAGGGCGTATCCGATAAGCGATATAGCGGATAATCCTGAAGCCGTATCAGGAATTTATAAGGACGGAGACATTTCCAGAGCGGAACATATTTACAAAGATGTCCATCTGCAGCAGATATACGGCGCTTATTATGAAATAAAAGCCTCCGAAAGGAAAGCCGTTATAGAATCGGCGACGGAAAATGCGGATGCCGCCGTCGGAGCCGTCTCTTTCAATATATCTCCGGCGATCGCTTACTGGGGAGGCACAACCCGTTTGGAGAACGGCGTTAATGTAAAGACGGATTCACGGCAGGGCAGGGAATTTCTTGAAAAAGAAGTTCATATTTCGGCGGGAGCGGACGGAAAGCTGTACGATAATGACGCCGTGACGCTCAGCCATATTGGGGGAATAGTAAGCATAAGGGATGCAAAGTCGGGGGAAGGTTATTCATTTGTCGGGAGAGCGGATACGGAAAACGCCGGGCAATACCATGCGCAAAAACTTATAGGACACTATAAGACGTATAAATTCGATGAAGTCACTTCCAACGGAATGAGCCGGGAGCATTACTTGAATATAGAGAAGCTTTTTGAAAGAGCCGGCCAGGAAAATATCGGCTTTAACTACAAGCCTTCGGATCTTAAATGGGCGAAATCCCAGGTTATCGATCCGAGCGATCCTACTGGCAGCAGAGTTCTTTATGAAACCTGGGCGGCCTACAATAATTTAAGCGATCAGCCGGTGGTAGAGATAACGCAGGAAGGCTTTATTGATTTCAGCGGAAAGCGCGGCGGCGTTGATGTCGGCGTAAGATACTATCTGGACAAAGATGCGGATTCGCAAAAACCGGTCAACCTGGTGGTCTTGTCCGAAGGCGTCGCTCTGGTTATAGATAATTACAAAAATCTTGTTTTCGTCGAAAACAGGGATCCCAAATCAGGGGCTCTTGTGGCGAGATATGACTTCACCGTTAAAGACTTCAGTATTTTTTCGGACAATTACGGCGATGTAATGGATATGTTTATCAAGGAATGGAAAGAAGTGGACAGGGCCGAAAAGATAGAACAGAAAGTGCAGGCCATCAGCTTTATAAAAAAGAACGGAAAAGATCTGTTCGTTTTGGATACTTATACCGAATACGATTACGAAGAGATATCCGGAGCCGGTTCTGCCGAGCTGATGTTTATGGGAATTCCTTCTACCACGACTACATATGATATAGTGCCTCTCAGAAGTGGGGCTATTTTTGATGAAAACGGCATAATAAAGGAAGCCATAAGAGATATTAATAACCAAAGCGTGCTTGAAAGGGTGGACTGGAAAACCGGAAGAATATATTCAAAAAGCCGGGTCTACGCCAAAGACAAGAACGCCAATTCGATAGTTCTTAAGAACACTCAAACGGTCAGAGATTTCAGAGGCAATATCGCCGCGCAGTTCGATTTCAAGGAAGATCCGGTTACAAAAGAAAGGGATTATTTCTTCGGCACGCTTGTTTCCGATTATGACGACTACAATATAGGACGCAATTCCGTCTGCATAGCCAAAGATAATGACGGAAACTGGATTCCTATATCTTTTTCAAAAGCGATAGGCTCTGATATGGTCGAGCTTAACGGCGGCTATAAGAATGTGTTTTTCTATGAAACTTTCAATCTTAACTGCGAGCCTTTTGCGGACCAGCTAAACAAAGACTCCGGTTCCAATAAAGATATTCCTATGATAGACAGGCTGCTTTCGTATAATGACTATATTTTCGATTCGCAAAAGAATGTGAACCTTTCGGCTTTTACTCCGAAATACAAAGGTTTTACCATGTATTCGACCGCCCAGGTTCTCGCAACCACCGGAGAAGGGCGCACCGTTCTTACATTGAGCGGTTTTGAAGATTCTCATGCCGCCAACGGAACTCTGCTCAATCCCAAAGCCGGACAGGACGCCGGAATACTGAAAAAATTATATACTCCGAAATATATCAGCTATAACGAATATGAAGAAAACAAGGCCGATTATAAGGTTCTTGACGCTCCGAGGCTTACAAAAGGGTTCGGAAACATATATTTCTATGAATTCCGCGGCGGACTTAATTCAAAAGATTATATGGGAAGTTCGGACTCTCATGCGGGAAGCTCCAACTGGCTGGGCGCAAACGTTTCGCCGCAGTTTATCCTTGTCGACGGGGAATCTAAGATACTTTATGAACATAAAGCGCCTTCGGCTAATATTCTTGGCGAATTCATGAGCAAGCTCTTCCAGTCGAACGCGGCGCAGGATTATTTGAAAGATAACCAGAACCTCCGTTATATAGTCTTTGAAAGCGACGGAAGAAAAGCGTATACGATATATAATAAAGTGCTTACGCCTATTGCGAAAGGCAGTCACGCCACCCTTATATATAAAGATCTTTATGAGTTTAATGTATTCGATAAAACGGAGTCTCTCGATTTCTCTTTTGACTTTTCTTCAAAAGATATATCGGGTCGGGATAATGAGTACGGCCCGATACCGTATGAAAATTTTATGCAGGTCGGAGCTTCTATCGATATAATCAGAAAAGAGGCCGTGGAAGCGTTTATCGACGAATACCGCAGACAAAGCGGCTCCGAGTCGCGGTCGGAGGCGCTGAACGCTTTTTACGGCGCCGGCGCATATAATGCCGGAGCCGCATGGCAGGCCCGTCAGGCATATATAGATTCCGTGAACAATTCGCGCTACAGAACATCTGACATTTCCAAAATAAGAGTAAATTCTTCAATGGAAAAGCGTGGAGCGCAGCAATTCGTTTACGATATTATTTTGCAGGTTTCTACGGTAAATTCGGTGCAGTATAATGATATAGCGGGTTTTTCCGGACGCGAAATAAGCGATGCCGATAAAAAAGCCGCGGCCGATTTTCTTAATTCCCTGGACGGGGAAAAAGACCGGGAAATCATAACTGAAATTTACTATATCAGCGGCGGCAAAATAGATCTTGACGATTCCGGCGCGGCAGCCGGCGAAGAAGACATGGAAATACTTGCAAAATATATCTTTTTCGACGTTAACGGCAAAAAGCTCTCCGGCACGGACTCCGTAAAAGACAATATAAGAGAAGTCGCCGGATGGCTGCGCGGCAAGAATAATCTTATGTATGAAAATAAGCATGTTTACTATCTGGACGGAAGAGCGAAAGATATTCTGAGAACGCAGGAAACCGCAGATTGGTGGAAAGAAAAAGGCATTATAGGAAAGTGGGTCGCGGGAGTGTTTTCCGTAATAACTTCTTTCTGGATTCTTTCAAAGATAATCAAACCGCGCAAAGCTCCGGGACGCTTGCGCGAAAAGGATGCGGAAAAAATTCTTCCGCCGGAAATCTCTGCGGGCAAGGCGCCTGCCGGAGATAAAGATAAAGAAAGCGGCGCGGAAAAAGAAGAAAGACTTCAGGAAAAGGAAGAAAAACTTCAAGAAATAAAAAAGAAATTTATAAACGATTACGGCTACAATGCGAATGACGTCAATACCGCTTTTGCAAAGATATACGGCATATACATGTCTTCCGACGGAATGTATCCGGCGGATGCGCAGGACAAGACTGATTACAGGGCCGTTAATGAAGATAAATTCAGAGAGTTCGACGCCAGATTTGACGATTACAGGATATGGTTTGAGTTTATCTTCGGAGAAGAAGCTTACCGGCCGGAAAAAGCCAAAGGTTTCTCTTTTGAAGACGCTTTATTATGGGAAATAATATCTCTTCAAAGCGTAAACGCCGCGGGACATACCCAGCCGGCGATAAATACGATATTTTACGGAGCAAGAAAACTTATAGAAGACGGTAATGCCGTAAAAACAATAACGGACCAGGCCGGCAATACGCATAAACTGATTGAAGCTTATACCGAAACAAACGCCAGAAGAATTTTGTCGGCCGCGCAGCTTGGAGTGACGGCCGAAAGCAGGCAGGAGCAGCTTAGAATAATTCATGAAGAAAATATCAAAAAAATACGCGCCGTCAGAAAAGGAATAGCCGCGAAAGCCGCCTTATATTTTGAAAACAGAACATACAACAGGCTTCGCAAAGCTTTTAATAAAGAGCTTAAGGGGGAAAGAGGGCTTACGAATAAAGATATTCTGCATGAGGACAGTATACAGTATGACGATATATACGATATGTTCAATAAACCCGGCTATGTTTTAAAATACCTGCAGACATACGAGCCTTCCGTAAGGGGACTGAATGCGGATAAAACAATAGGTAAATCTCTCGCTATGGTCTTGTTCGAACCTGAACTCACCCCCTGGAAAACTTATATCGCCAAAGGCGGAGGATTGAACGCCTACAAACAGAATACGCCTACTTTCCTGAACGGGCTTTACGGTCTTTTACAGTTTGCCGTAAATACCAAAGCTTATCTGGGCATGCTTGCGGGCACTCTCGGAATTGCGTTTACGGTTTTTGCTTTCATCTCTTCAGGCTTGGCGGCCGCGGGACTTACGTTTGCGATAGCGGCTGCTACGATAGTGCTGGCCGCATTGGCGCTGAAGGCCGTTGAGCGGTTCTTTCAGAGAGATACCCGATATATAAACGGTTATTTCGGCAGCAAAATGAGGGTAAGATCGTACGGGCGCGAAAAAAGCGGGATAATTGATTTTTCTGCTAAAGAAAAAGAGCATATTAAAGCCGAAACCGCAAATAAGAAAAAAGGCGAATGGAAAAACCGCGCTTTTGTCGCGGCGATAGTTTCGTTGACGATCGCCACCGTAACCTTATTCGGTTTTTGGGCGGTAGTTCCTCTTATAACCAATATTGTCGCTTTCCAGGTTACCGCCGTGTCGGCCGTTTCTTTGTGGTCGATAGGAAGCGCGGTTCTCGGATTTAACGTGCTGCTTAAAGTGTATGACAAGTTTTCCAAGAGATCGCCGGCGACGGAGGGCAAAAATATCATTTCTTCGGCGGTAATCACCTTCGGACTTTTGTGGATAGCCACTACGCTGTTTACGTTTAACGCAACGCCCCTGTTTTTGATACTGTATTTTGTGACGGACATCGTCTTGAGTTCCACTAAACTTTCCGCCGTAAAGAAATGGGCCGGCACGCAGTCGAATAAATTTACGCAAAAACAGGGCGGTTTGTTCGGAGGGGCGCTTAACCGCATGTTCGCAATACCTTTTGCTCTGGTTCCTGGGATATTGAATCTTGTTTTGGCGACTGGACTTTCCTGGCTTGTTACCGTGGCTGTTCCTTCAATAGGAGTGGGGCTTATAACCTTGTCGACGGTTGCGGCATTCGTCACTCCGATATTGCTTATAACCGTTATGTTCGTTTCCGTTTCGGCGATTATTATTCAGGCTTTCTTTACCTCGGGAAGTCTTTTTAGAGGGGGTCTTAATATGGAAAAAGATCCCGAAAAGATGATGAAACATTTCGGAAAATGGAAGGAGAATAAAGACGGCACTTTTTCTCTTGACGGGGAAAGCGATATGTTTAAAGATTATTTCAGAGTGCAGATAACCGCCAAAACGGAATCCGAAATAGAACGAATTGCGAAGGAACGTTACGGAGAAGACGTCCGGTCGGCGGAGTCGGAAACGGCGCGCATAAAAGAAAATATGTTCGCATGGGAATGGAATCATTTCATAGAAAGCATGTACAATGAAGACGCAATCAGCGCAAAAGACGCCGAGAAAATGAAGTTTAAGTTTGAAGGGGCGGATTCGGAATATCCCGATCTTTATTCGGAGTCTTTCAAAATTACCGGCATTCCCGACGGGAAATTTATGGAAAATCATCTTGAGAACGTCAGAGGTGGGGAGCGCCTTTACGAGAAATTCAGAAATGATTTCGCTTCTTCAAGAAATAAGCTTTTAGGACGGCCGGTAGAAATAAAACATGGCAGCATCGACGATCATCAGGAAGCGATACTCACTCCCATGGGAAATGAGATAATGAAGTATTATATGTATTATAACGGCATTCCGGGCTCTCTTGTTTCAAAAGTGCCTGCCGTCAAAGGCGAAAAACCGACGATGTCGAGGCTTGTGGCGAAAATACTCAATCCCAACTACAGGCATGAATGGGATTATTTCCTGGAAAGGCTTAACAGCGGAATTGACGAATACGGAAATAAAAACGAGCTGACCGCCGAAGACAGAGAATTTATCTCGAGAATCAACAGGCTGGTCAATGAAAATGACGAGTTCGACGACGATATGCTGTTTAAGCCGGACGGAACAATATATGCGCAAGACAATTGGGCCGTAAAGCAGGTTGAAAACTGGTTCTCTTTCAGGGAACAGCCGGGCCTTAAAAATATGAGAGGTTTTATTGACGGCAACAGAAGAGCGATAATGAATGCCGTAAATCTTGAGTACGGCGCCAAAAGAGCGGAAATCATAGAAGATTTCAAACGGGCAAATCCCGGAACAAAGCTTGATGACGAGCGGATATGGGAACGTTTTCTCGCGTCGAAATTTGAAGAACAGTTCCAATATGTCGTTGTATTTGACATGTATGCGGGCAATGCCGGCAAGCTTGACTCTTCTTTGGACGGAAGGCAGCATCTGACCAATCCGTCTTCCATAGACGGCGACAGAGCGTATGTTTCAGGCGTAAGAGAAGGAGTGCTTGAGTTTTCTTATTCCAATGTCTCTCCCGTAAGCCAGCAGGCCGTTAAAGTCACGGAAGCGATGTACAATGACATTATGCGCAGAAAAGAATCGGGCGAGGCTTCGGAATATGAGATAGACATAGCCCGTGAATACGAGAAAGAGAAACAAGGCGTGCTGGAATCCGGCGACAGGAATATGTATATAACGAAACTCAGGCAGTCTAAAAAAGACGCTTTAAAAAAGATTGACCAATACGAATGGAAAAAATTATTAATATCCGCGAAAGATACCAAAAAAACGGACGAAATTAACGCGCAGATCGGTAAGGAGAAAGAAAATCTCCGGCAAATCGAACAATATCTGCAAGACACGGAAAAGTATTTGAGAGATAAAGTCATTCCCGAAGGGATCACCGTCATAATGTCGCGTAAGTTGAAAGCGTTTGAATATTCTTATCCGCAATACGAAGAATTGCTAAACAGGAAACAAAAAGGCGCCGTCACTACTGACGAATCGGAACGCTTTAACGCCATAGAGCGCGAAATACTGGCGGACGGAGACAAATATTTCAGAACTTCCGGCGAAGATATTTCCTTTGCCGAACCGGTATTCGGGGCGGATAAATATTCCTTCGTCCAATATATTCACGTTTTGCAGATTGCCGACGGAGCTGCGGATTTAAACGCCGTTAAAAAGCGCGCTCGAAAAAGCACGGAGGAACTTAAAGCGAAACTTTCCGGACTGAGCGAAGAAGAAAAACGTCAGGGATATGAGGCAAAAATAAATTCGCTGATTTCGGTTAATGACAGGATAATCCTGCTGACGGAATCGGACACGGATTTTGAAAAATTCAAGAATGAATTGCAGATATTTAAAAATACCGTTAAAAACGCGATTTTCTCCAAAGGACTGGAACTGTTTAAAGCGCCCGGAGTTATTCACAGGATTATTCATTTCGATTCGGATTTTAACAGAGTGCGTCCCACTACCGGCGGAGGGGCTAACCAGGAACAGGGCAAAGTCGCCGCTCAGAATTTCGGCAAAGGTTTTGTAAATAAGAAATTCGTGCGCACTATAGACGTTAACCAGGGAATGCGTTATGAAGACGCCAGACGCGCTTTGTCTATGACCGCGCTTATGCTCAAATATCCCAAGTTAGGCATATTGGCTTCCGTAGAAATAATAGATTCCAAATGGAACAATCCCATCGCAGAACTTGAAGCCGCCGGCGACAGGGCTTTCAATTTCATAGTCCAGTTCTGGCTGTTTTTAAGAGGCGTAATTTTCGATTACGGACATCCCGGCATAGAGCGCCAGAGCATGATAGACACCGTTACGGGGCAGAGCGAGAATTATGTCAGCGAAGATTACGGTCTCGGAAGGAGAATACTCAATTCGCTGTTTTCAATATACAGAATTAACGGATTCCCGGTGCTTAAGGGGAGAGAACAGGATTATCACGGTCAGGTTTCCATACATCAAAAGTTTTCTTCCGGCGGGCCTGAAACATTGGGGCAGAGAGAACAGATAAGATATAATAAAAATAACGGCATGGCGACAAATGCGCTGACTCTGCAATACGGCATAGGGTTCTATTTTACCCAATATCTTGCCATAAGGCTTATCGCTTTTATAAGCTTGGTTATTATTTATGGCGGAATAAGCCCGTTTGCGGCTTTTGCGACGGTTGCGACTGTCGGCATACTGGGCATATTATTCTCTCAGTCGAATATAGTTCTCGGGGCATTGCAGTATACTTTTTTCGAGTATAAAGAAAACCTGATTACTTTCGCGAGAAAGGTCTGGTTCAAATCAATGCCCGTCGCTATGAGCGGAGTTTACAGATCCGCCATGGGATTTGCGATGGGTATGTCTTCTCTCGTAAACTATATCGCTACGGGACGCAAACCCGGAGATGAATATGTGAATTTCATCGAACAGACCGACAAACCCGACAAGTCGATGCTTGCGTTTACGGATATGCATTATATGCCGGCCGTAAGAAATCTCGTGCTCATAATAGGCTCAATTTTCATATACAGAAGCCCCGCGGTATTATGGTCGGTGCTTTATGTGGCTTTCCCTATAGTTTTGCTGCTGAATCCGTTCAGATCAAATCCCGGATTCACGGCGCAGGATATTTTTTCCAACGCCCAGCAGTATAATCTGAAAGCCGCGTGGAATTCTTTTGCCGCAATGGCCGGAAACGGCGGAAGGATTTTAAACAAAGAAGGAAAAGAGATGAGAAGGTACAGCTATTTTGAAACTTATATCGTTATGCCGGCGATAGTGTTTATAAGTTTCGTTTATACCGTTTTAAAGATCGGCGTTTCCATGCCTTTGACTTCAATGACCACGGTCATCGGCAGCCTGTGGGATAAGGATATGAGAGGGTCTTCTTTCAGATATATGAGGGAGCAATACGGCACGATGTTTAAAAATTCTCTGAAATTATGGAAAGGCGATTATAAATCCTGGAGAATGCTTTCGGTGATTCCGAAATTTGTTATTTTCGCGGCCGCGTGGTTGAATATGGCGCTTTCCGCGGCTCCTCTTGTGATGTCGCTTATTATTGACGGCATAGTTAAATTTTTCAGGCTTTTCGGAGCGGATTCCGGACGGACTTCGCCTGACGACCGCACGCCACCTCCTCCGGCCGGTCCCGATACCGGCATAAATCCGGCGCCGTCTCCAACGCCCGGTACGCGCGCTTCTTATGAAACTCTTGATGATGAGACGAAAGAAGAAGTTTCTTCTCTTGTGGATTCCGTAGAAAAACAACTGGAAAGTTTCGGAAAAAGCGTAATAAGTTCGCAAAAGCTGCGGTTGGTCGTGATAGAAGCGGCTATGTCTTTGCTGAGACAAAAATATAAAAACGAAATAGAAATAGAATTTGCGGGCGATTATACTGATCTCCGGTCGGATACCTCCGGAGCAATAGTGATAACTTATAAAACCGCGGAAGAGCTGTCTTTTGAAGAAACGGTTGAAAAAGCGAAACGTGAAATGAACGAGTTTATAAGTCTTTACTTTATGAAAGCGCAGTCTTTGCCGGCGGTAAACGCCAAAATAAAAGCTGCCGGCATTAACGATATGTCGCAGCTGGGCAATATAAGCGATGAATCCCGCATTATACAGACTTATATAAAACTCCGCGTACAGTTCGGGACGGATATAACAGACGGGCTGAGATATATGATTTCCCAAGCCGAAGGCAGTATGGCCCAAGAGGGCATATATTCGAAATATATTATTACAAGCGATGAAAACGGCATTAGTAAAATCGACGAGTTTTTCGAAAAAACGAAAGCGCTTGAACAAAAAGCGGAAGATATTGCTTTTAAAATAACGGATAGCGACAATATCGAGGGAAGGGATGTGGTTGAAATAGAATACTCTACGGGAGAAAGACTGCTGTTTTATAAATCTATGGAAGGAACTTCCGGGAAACGGAGCGGAGTCTGGTATCCTTTGATCGGTTTTGCTGACGAAAAAGGTTTTATGGGAAGAAATAACCCTAAGGGATGGTTCGTGAAATTCGGGAAAGGCCCTTTCTCCGATTCCGGCGGAATTAAGGATTTTTACGGCTCTAAAGCATTGCGGCGCACTTCCGAAATGCTTGCCGGGGTCTCGGCGGAAGAAGAAAGCGTTTCGTCAGCCGCCGAAACCGCCGTGGCTGAAATGGATATTTTGAAGATTTTCGATCTTGTTTTTGGAACCGTCACTCCGGGAAAACTCATACAGGGCTGGATAAACGACAATATTCTTGCCGACAGACGTCAGAATTCGATAGCTTCAAGCGTACAGTTCTTTGTTGAGGGGGATTATGAACGGGAGTTGGAAAAAGCGGAATCGGAGGGGAAATTAAGCCGTGAGCAGAGAGAGGCGCTCAGACAGCGTTTTTCCGATCATACCAGAAATCAGGCTTTGTCAATGATGAGCGAAGAGCTCGGCATGAAGTCCGTTATTATCAGAAAAGTCGAAAGAGATGATATTCTCAGCGATTACTCAAAAGTCAAACCGAATACCAATGTCCCCGTAGTGTATAAAGGCGTAACTTATAATGTCAAGGTGGAGCATTATCTTCCTAAAGGTATTGGAAGAAATATCGAAATGTTCAGGGCCAATCCCGTAATAAAAACGCTTGTCGTTGCCAATGACGAACTCAGCAGGGATATACCGGACGAAAAGATAATAAAGGAAATATACGACCAGGTTTACATAGTTTCCGCGAAATTGTTCGCCGCCGACATCAACGGCAACAGTATGGCGCTTCAGAAAAAATTCGGCGTAAGCGGAGCCGGCATGATCGTATACAAAGGAGCGGCGCTTGGCGACATTGATGTAAACGGAAGCAAAGTGTTTGTCGGCGGCAGCGAGAATTTGGGGATATTCGAGTTGAAACCGGAAAACGTGCGCGAATATTTTACCGAAGAAGGAATTGTAGAAGGCAAAGCGGGAGAGATAATGGCGAAAATAGCTTCCAGCGGGGAGTTCGGGAAAGACTGGCAGTGGCCGGGACATGACAATGCTCTTGCTTTGAATCTGTCGCAATCCCCCAGGCTTGCCGACGCCGGAGCGGCCGCCAGACAGATGGATAATGAGAAATCCAAAAACGTTTCAATCGTCAAAATATCGGATTCCGGCATTAAGTCCGTGATAGAAACTTTATGGAAAGAGTCCGAAAAGAGGAGCTCATTGTCAAAAGAAGAAATGTCCGCGACGGTAAAAATAAGAAATCTTATCGATAGCGGAAAAGATATGAAAAAAGTAATAGAACTGTCCGGCGCGGATTTAATCAATGCCGACGGCAGCGTGAACGCGGAGCTTGTAAAGAAAATATTCGTTCTTAAATTTAACGGAGTTTACGCGGATCTCACCGGCGTTTCTCAGGATAAAACGAGAGAAGTCGTTGAAACTGTGAAAGAAATGTCAAATAAATACGGAGTGGACACTCAAAATTACATTCTTTTTAACGGCGATAATATTGCCGATAATATCAAAACGGCGTCCGAACTGGAAAATATGCTTGAAAGTTATTCGATAATTCCGGTCGTCAAAATCGACGGCGATGAAATAACCTCGGATGATGTCGCGAAAGCCGTAGGCGGACTCGGCAACGCGGCCGTTGAAATATCGAAAATGAATACGGGGGACGAATTTGAAAAAGTGCCCGGTAAAGTGGTTACCGTATTTATGAAAGACACTTCGCTCGCACAGAAAAACAAGCTCAAAGGCGGCAAGCGGATCGGAGCGGCAAAAAGATATCAATCGACCTACAAAAGAGCTTTGACTTCGGATTATAAACTTGATATCAAGGTTTCCGACATATTGCATCTTAAAGATTTCATGAGCGCAAAACCGCAAAAAGCGGATTTTACCGCGCTGAAAAAAGCTATGAAGCAGGCCGGAATCGCCCAAAACAGCGTCGTTTACCAGTATGTGATGCGCAGCGAAGAAATAAATACCGATGAAAGCTATGCTTCTGCGAAGGCTTATCTCAGGGCGTCCGTAGAAAATTTTCTTGAAAGAGAGTATATCGAAGTCAAGGGAATAGGAAAGGACCTGTATATTAAAGACGTGAGCATAAGCGACAGAAATGCCGTAAGGGCGCTGCTGCTCTATATGGCGGTTAACGGCGAGGAACTGTCCTCCGAAAAGATTTCCGGGCTTATATCTGAGCAGAAACTTGCCATGAGCGGCGAAGAAAAAACTATATCCGAACTGTTGCAGGAGGTAAATCCGCTGATTAATGAGATAATAGCCGATCCTGTAAGCGTGTCTGAAGAAAAAATGCCCCAAGCAAGGAAAGCTTTCGCTTTAATGCATGACTCGATAGCCGGGTTCGCGTTTGACAGAATGATAGAGAATACCAAAAACGGGGCAAAGATCTCGACGGCAGCCGTCAAAGGATTCTTGCAGGCGGCATAAAATAAATGCGGCCGGTTTAATGCTTTTGTCCGTTAAAACTCCCGGGCATAAATTCCCGGGAGTTTTTTTGTAGTTTTCTTTTTGTCCGCGACGTAAAAGGATTCGGAATTTAAGTATCCGGCTGTCTGCAAAGCTGGTTTCTTTATATAATATATGCGATATGCGGGAAAAGTTTTGTCCCTGCGGATTAATTTTTTTAAGCGCGTCCGGAACGGAAACCGTAAGCTGTAAAAAAAAAGTGTAATTTACTTTATGCATTTTTGCGAAATCGAATCCGTTGCCGGCATATTATAAGAAATCTTTCCGGCACATTTTTTTGTTTGTCAATAAAAGGACGCTTTCCTATCCGAACCGGTATAAAATGCGTGTGAGTTTAAAAAAATCCGGCCTGCCGGGAAAAAGGAAAGCGGGCAAAACGGCAGGCCCGCATTAGGCAAATACGGAGACTGAAGCAAAAACTGAAAATAAAATTTGGGATAATGGATGCGGACTTTGTTTTCGCGTTTTGCAAGTTTTTTTACGGCGTTTTGCCGCAAAGATTGTTAATGTCGGCCAAATCGGGAGATTTCGGAAAGCATGCGCAAAAGCGGCCGCCGGTTTAAATGCGCTTTATAGTATTAAAATTCGTTTTCCGCGCAAAATTTTTCATATCTTGAATAAAAAAAGTAAGAGGAAATAAAAAGAATGCCAGGGAAATACCGCTTTACAAAAATTGTATCGGCAGAAATGTTAAAAGTAATCGCAATCAAAAATCAGAATATGAAAACCGCGCTTATTTTTTTATTTTTGACAATAGTGCCTTATTTCGGCGCTTGTTCGGCCAAAAACGCCGGAATAAGCGGCTTGAGATGTAATTTATACGTCAGAGATATTATGAGGGAAAAGAATATCTATCTGCCTTCCAGCAGCGCCAATGACATATACATTTATCTTCATTCTTGTTCTTTGTGGAGAAAAATTCCCCGGGCGGCAAACGGGAAACTTAATCATAAAGCCGCTTACGCGGCCGCGAAATCCGGAAAATACGTTTTGGCGGCGTATAACGGCGGAAGAAAAAACGGACATGTCGCAATAGTAGACGGCAGGAAAGGTTTTTTTTACAGCAAAGGTTATAATGATTATGTCCCTTATGCTTGCGGAAGCGTAAAAGGACGGACTCCGGAACTTGTGCCTCTTTCATACCAATTCAGCGCGGACAAAGAGCCGGCTATGAACTATTTTATCTATGAAAAACATTAATGGAGGCGGCATTATAAATTAAGCGTCATCGTTTGGCATTTTCGGAATTATCCGAAACACTCGTTCCGACGTCCGGCCGGTTTTATTTCTTTCCGCTCCGTTTTTTTAAGACTGCATCGGCTTTTTCAAACAAAGACTGTTTTTTATTTATGCGGATTATATTATTGCAAACGTATAAAAAGTTTTTTCCCGTCTGAATAATGAAAAGCAATGCAAGAGTGAACGGAAATTTAAGTTTTGCGCTTTAAAACGGCTCCAAGAGCCGCATTGGCGGTTTGAACTTTTGGAACTTTGCTTCTTGTTGAAAAATCAATGAGAAATATTATATAATCTCTTAATCGGTAAAAAAAATAAAGGAAAATAAAATGAGCGGACAAGAAAAAGAGATAAATTTGCCTTTGGCGCATAAAGGCAAAGTAAGAAATGTTTACGATCTCGGGCAGAGTTTTTTAATAGTGGCTTCCGACAGGATTTCGGCTTTTGACTGTATTATTCCCACCTTGATTCCGAATAAAGGAAAAGTTCTTCACAAGCTTTCTATGTTTTGGTTCGATTTTGTTCAAAGTATAGTTCCCAATCATATTATTACCGGGGATTTTGAAAGTTTTCCGGCGGCTCTCAAACAGTATGAATATTTGCGCGACAGATCGATGATAGTTAAAAAAGCCGAGAGAGTGGACATAGAATGCATCGTCAGAGGCTATTTGGCGGGTTCGGGCTGGAAAGAATATCTTAAATCGAAAACGGTTTGTTCTCTACCTCTTCCCGAAGGGCTAATGGAATCCTCAAAGCTTCCGGAGCCTCTTTTTACTCCTTCAAGCAAAGAAGAAGGCGGAAAGCACGATGAAAACATTTCTTTTGAGAAGGCCGCCGTGAGAGTCGGAAAAGAAACAGCCGGCCGTCTCAGAGAAATTTCGGTGGAACTTTATAAAAAAGTCAGCGGGTATGCCCTGTCCAGGGGGATAATTCTTGCCGACACTAAACTGGAATTCGGTTTTTATGACGGCAAATTGATTCTTATAGACGAAATTTTTACTCCGGATTCTTCCCGTTTTTGGGAAGTGGAAAAATACAAGGAAGGAGAATCCCAGGACAGTCTCGATAAACAATATGTGAGAGATTATCTTGAAAAAATCAAATGGGATAAATCTTCTCCCGCGCCCGAACTTCCTTCCGAAGTAGTGGAAAAAACCATGGAAAAATATATAGGCGCATATGAAAAACTGACCGGGAAAAAGTTCTAAACAGCCGTTTGTGTTGCGTCCGGCGCGCTACGGCGGACATTTAAAAGTTTAAAAGGAAATTTTAATGTACGAAATAGAAATTTTGTCAAAAAGCGGTTTTAAAAATGTTCGCGGAGAGCATATTCATTCGCAAGTCGTCCAGCTCGGATTTAAAAACGTGAAGAAAATATCTTATTCTCCGTTATACAGAATTGAAGGCGGCATCAATGCGTTGGAAGCAAAGACAATCGCTGCAGAACTTCTTAGCGACAAAATAACGGAAATGCCCAAAGTGCGTTTTGTCAAATCCGGCAAGGAAGAAAAAAATGCGGACGCGTCCGTGATAGAAGTATGGTTTAAAAAAGGCGTGACGGACACCGTTGCGGAGAGCGTGGTAAAGGCCGTAAAAGATTTGGGCATAATGAAAGAAATTTCTGTCAAAACGGGACACAAATATTATCTTTACGGCAGAATATCCGGTGCGCAATTGGATAAAATAGCGGTTAAACTGCTTGCAAATACATTAATCCAGGAATATAAAACCAAATGAACCAGATTGAAAATTGTAAGACGGTGGAAATTTTAACTTTGTCCGACAGGCAGCTTGTTGAGCTGAGCAGAAAAAACGTTCTGTCTCTTTCTCTTGAAGAGATGAAAGCGGTGCAGGGATATTTTAAGAAACTAGGAAGAAATCCCACCGATGTCGAGCTTGAGACCGTCGCGCAGACATGGAGTGAGCACTGCAAGCATAAAACGCTTACCGGGATTATCGAATACTGCGAGGAAAAAGGCGGCAAGAAAACAAAGAAAATCTATAGAAATCTGTTAAAAGAAACAATATTCAAAGCGACGGTCGAACTTAATAAAAAATGGTGTTTGTCGGTGTTTAAGGACAATGCCGGCATTATTGATTTCGATTCTAAAAACGGAATTGCTTTCAAAGTCGAAACCCACAATCATCCTTCGGCTCTTGAACCTTACGGCGGCGCCGCGACCGGCATAGGCGGGGTGATAAGAGACATTTTAGGCGTGGGTCTTGGCGCTAAGCCTCTTGCCAATACGGACGTTTTCTGTTTCGGCGATCCGTACACAAAAGCTTCCGAAGTGCCTGAGGGCATGCATCATCCTGAAAGAATAGCTAAAGGCGTCGTATCTGGAGTAAGAGATTACGGCAACAGAATGGGCATTCCTACCGTTAACGGAGCGGTCTATTTTGACGAAGGTTATATGGCAAACCCGCTTGTATACTGCGGAACGATGGGGATAATACCTAAAAACAAAATAGAAAAAAAGGTTAAACCGGGCGACTTGGTGCTGGTTGCGGGCGGAAGAACCGGAAGAGACGGCATACACGGAGCGACATTTTCTTCCGTACAGCTTGATCAGGAATCCGACGTAAGCGCCGTGCAGATAGGGAATCCCATAATCGAAAAAAAGGTTCTCGACACTTTATTGCAGGCGAGAGATATGAACCTTTACAGAGCGGTTACGGACTGCGGGGCCGGCGGCCTTTCGAGCGCCGTCGGAGAACTTGGAGAAAAGACGGGCGTAAAAGTGCAGCTGGAAAAAGTTCCTTTGAAATATGAAGGACTCAGTCCTTGGGAGATATGGATATCCGAAGCCCAGGAGAGAATGGTTTTTGCCGTGCCTGCGAAAAATAAAAAGAAAATAATCGAGATATTCGAAAAAGAAAATGTGGAGGCGGTTTTTATAGGCGAGTTTACCGGAAATAAAAAACTTCATCTTACTTACAACGGAAAAACGGTCGCGGATATGAACATGGAGTTTCTTCACGACGGACTGCCGAAACCGACAAGGCCGGCGTATTGCAGGATTAAGCCGGAAAAGAAACAAAAATCCGTGAAAATGACAGGTGCCGCGCTTTTAAAATCTTTGAAAGCCGTTCTTGCCGATTTGAATGTATGCTCCAAAGAATGGATAATAAGACAGTATGATCATGAAGTCCAGGGGCAGACGGTAATAAAGCCTCTTCAAGGTACATCCGTTGAAGTTTCCGGCCCGGGAGACGCTTCGGTAATATGGCCTTATACAGCGGTTAAAGGAACCAAAAAAGGAATTGTTCTTTCAAACGGGATGAATCCCCGATACGGTAAAATCAACACATATAAAATGGCGGCTTCAGCCATAGAGGAAGCGCTGAGAAACGCGGCGGCTGTCGGCGGAAATATAGACAAAATGTCCGCGCTGGACAATTTCTGCTGGGGCAATCCGAACAAACCCGAAATCTTGGGGAGTTTAGTCCGCGCCGCTAACGCATGCTATGATATGTCGAAAGCTTTCGGCATTCCTTTTATTTCCGGCAAAGACAGTCTTCATAATGAATATTCGGCGGGCGGCAAAAAATACTCTATTCCGCCGGCTCTGCTGATATCGGCGATGGGAGTTATTGAAAATGCGGACAATACTGTTACAATGCCGTTTAAAAGAAGCGGGAATCCGGTATTTGTTTTAGGATATACGAGAAACGAGCTCGGCGGTTCGGTTTTTGCGAAAGTAAATAATATCAAAGGCGGCATTGTCCCGGACGTTTATCCGCGTGAATCCAAAATTATAATGCAAAAACTTTATGCGGCGGTAAATGAAAATATAATCGAAGCCTGCCATGACTGCTCGGAAGGCGGAATCGCGGCGGCTGTCAGCGAAATGGCTTTTGCCTCCGGAAAAGGCGTAAAAATAAACATTGATTCTCTGAAATGCAAAGACGCCGGCATGACGCCGGCGGAGATACTGTTTTCCGAATCCAACGGAAGGTTTATAGTCGAAGTCGCTCCCGAAAATGCGGCGAAATTCAAAAAGATGTTCAAAGGTTCGGCTGTTTCTGAAGCGGGCAGCGTCTGCGAGTGCGGAAAAGTGGTTTTTGAAAGCCCGAAACATAAAATTAAAACGGCGGAAAAATCCGGGATTCTTTTAAGCGTCTGGCGCAATGGCTTAAAATGGTAGAGAAGCGCGGCGTTTTTGTTTAAAGCCGCAAGCGTTGTTTTTGCGGACCATTTTGCTAAACGCGCACGTTTACTGAGAAAGTCAATACAGCATTTACAAGGAAATATAAACGAAATGAAAAAAGTTAAAGCTTTGATTCTAAGAACGGCGGGAACCAACTGTGATTATGAAACGCAGGCGGCTTTCGAACTTTGCGGCGCTTTTGCCGAAAGAGTTCACGTCAATGCGCTTATAGAGAAAAAGGATAAAATTTTCGAGTACGATATTTTCGCTTTCCCGGGCGGATTCTCATACGGAGACGACATAGCTTCAGGAAAGATTCTTGCCAATGAAATAAAGAATAAACTCGGGGATAAAGTAAAGAAATTCGCTTTAAGCGGAAGGCCTATAATAGGCATATGCAACGGTTTTCAGGTTCTTGTAAAAATGGGGCTGCTTCCTGAAACAAAAGCATTTGAGCAGACCTCAACGCTTTCTTACAATGATTCGGATAAGTTTGAATGCCGCTGGGTATATCTGAAAACGGAAAAGAAAGTTAAAGGCGAATCAAACTGTTTATGGACTAAAAATCTTTCCGATATCATAAATCTGCCGGTGGCTCACGGTGAAGGAAAATTTGTGCCTTCGGGCAAAAAAATGCTTGAGGAGCTTGATAAAAACAACCAGATTGTATTCAGATATTGCGCAAGAAACGGAAATGAGCCGAAATATCCTTTGGATCCGAACGGGTCCGCCGGGCAAATCGCCGGCATATGCGATAAAAAGGGAAATATTTTCGGACTGATGCCTCATCCTGAAAGATACGTTTACGCTTTGCAGCATCCCGCCAGAGAAGGTTTTGACGGCGAGTTCGGATGGGGAAAGGTAATATTTCAAAACGCTGTTGATTTTGTTAAATAATTTATTCAAAAGGCGGAATTATGGGTTATTGCATTAATTGTTTATTTCAAGGCGATAACAGTTTGGATGAAAACGGAAACGGAAGAATCTTTTGTATGGTCAAGAGAAAATGGATGACTGAAAACGACTCCTGCGAAGATTTTACCGAGTATGCGGATCTGAGCAAAGAAATCCGCAGCAGGTACGCTTTTGAAATCCGCGAAAGAAAAAGCGGCGGCAGCAGGATTTCCGTCGTGATAAATCAAAACTGGAAAGCGATGATTGTAACTATGATAGCGGCTTTCGTAATGTTTATGATAATAGTAAAATTTTTTGACAAATATATTTTCTAATCGGGGATCGGATGAAAGTTTTAGTTATAGGATCCGGCGGAAGAGAACATGCGCTATGTCATACTTTTGCCAAAAACCCTAAAGTTAAAGTATATTGCGCGCCCGGCAACGGGGGAACTTTGTCGGATGCCGTAAATGTAAATATCGGCGTAAAAGATTTTGAAAAACTTGCCGGATTTGCCGAAGACGAGGGCATAGATTTTACTTTTGTAGGGCCCGAGATTCCTTTGGCCGAAGGCATAGCCGATTTTTTCCAGGACAAGGGTTTAAAAATAATAGGGCCTTCCAAGCGGGCGGCTATGCTTGAATCAAGCAAGATATTTTCGAAAGAGTTTATGAGTAAATACGGCGTTCCCACCGCGCGTTTTGAGAAATTTTCAAATTCCCGCGATGCTTTGAAATTCCTTGAAACTTGGGAAACGGATAAAAAAATAGTGGTAAAGGCCGACGGGCTTGCCGCGGGCAAGGGAGTATATATGTGCAACGGCAGGCGGGATGCCGTAGAAGCCGTTAACGCGATTATGACGGAGAAAGTGCTCGGCGAAGCCGGAACGAATATCCTTATTGAAGAATATATAGACGGCCCCGAACTGTCTTATTTGATTTTTACCGACGGCGTTTCTTATTCCATAATGCCCGCTTCGCAGGATCATAAAAGGATAAACGATAATGACGAAGGCCCTAACACCGGCGGAATGGGCGCTTATGCCCCAGCGCCTTTGGCGGATGAAGAACTGAATAAAAAAGTTGAAGATAAGATAATAAAAAAAGTTATGGAAGGCATCGGAAAAGAAGGTTTGGAATATAAAGGCGTTTTGTATATAGGCATTATTATGAATGCCGGCGAGCCTTATGTTTTGGAGTTTAACTGCCGTTTCGGCGATCCCGAAACGCAGGCCGTTTTGCCTCTTCTTGACACCGATCTTTCGGATATCTGTCTTGCGATACTCGATAAAAAACTTTCCGGCATTGAAATGAAGTGGAAAAATAAAACCGCCGTCTGCGTGGTTTTGGCTTCGGGCGGATATCCGGGAAAATTCGAATCGGGCTTTGAAATATCGGGGCTGGATCAAAACCTTGATGAAAATACTTATATTTTTCATGCCGGCACCAAGCCTGTTTTCGCTCCTGAAAAAATGAAAAGAGAAGAGTGTTATGGTACGGAACTTTTAAACAGAGTAACTGCGGAATCCGTTCCCCATAAAGTTGTTACGTCGGGCGGCAGAGTTTTGGCCGTAACTTCAATAGGAAGCGATATAAGAAATGCCGTTGATAAAGTTTATTCCGAAGTAAATAAAATATCGTTTAAAAATATGCATTTCAGAAAAGATATTGCCTGGAGGGCTTTAAATGCGAAACGGAGTTGACGTCGCGATAATAGCGGGATCCGGCTCGGATCTGCCCGTTATCAATGAAACCGTGAAAACTCTTAAGGAATTCGGTTTGTCGTATAGCATCAATATCGCCTCGGCGCACAGGACGACCGAACATTTAAAACAATGCGTAAAAGACGCCGAAAACGCCGGCGCGAAAGTCTTTATAGCCGGCGCCGGCATGGCGGCGGCTCTTCCCGGCGTTATCGCCGCGGAAACCGTTCTGCCCGTCATAGGCGTTCCTATGGAAGGAAAAAATCTTGCCGGCATGGACGCTCTGTTTGCCATAGTCCAGATGCCCAAAGGCGTTCCCGTGGGATGCGTCGCGCTGGGCAAAGCCGGAGCGGTAAATGCCGCGGTGCTTGCGGCGCAGATAATCTCTTTATCGGACGGCGCGTTAAAAGAAAAACTTGCCGCATACAAACAAAAACAGGCGCAATCCGTCGTGAAAGAAGATCTTAAACTCAGGGAAAAAGGAATAGAAAAATATACAGAGGATATGAAAAAATAATATGTCGGAAGTTATATTAACCGCGGAATCTTTCCGTAAAGCCGTAGAAAAGATTTCAAACGAAATTATTAAAAATAACAAATGCTGCGAAGATCTTGCCATAGTCGGGATACACAATAAAGGCGTCTGCATAGCCGGAAGAATTCTTTCCGAAATAGCCGATATTTCGGGAATTGACGGAAAAAAAATTCCTTTCGGAACGCTTGATATAACGCTGTACAGAGATGATCTTGACGACTTCGGCTCGGACATGCCATTGATAAAAGACACGGTAATACCTTTTGACATAAGCCGGAAAAATATTATTCTTGTGGACGACGTTCTTTATACGGGAAGAACCGTCAGGGCGGCTCTTGACGTTCTTATGGATTTCGGCAGACCGCGTTCCATACAGCTTGCTGTTCTTGTCGACAGAGGTTTCAGAGAACTGCCCATAGAAGCCAAATATGTCGGAGTGAAATATCCCAGCAAAGAAAACATTAAAGTGAAATGCAGGGAAACGGACGGAGAAGATAAAGTCATAACCATCAAATAATAAAAGGAATGATTTATGTCTCTTAACCGCAAAGATTTGCTTGGTTTGGAACATTTGGATAGAAAAGAGCTGCAAACCATACTGGACTCCGTAAAACCTTTCAAAAGTCTCTTTACAAGATCGGTTAAAAAAGCGCCGACCTTAATAGGCAAAACCGCAGTAACATTGTTTTATGAACCTTCCACCAGAACCAGAACTTCATTCGAAATTGCCGCAAAAAGATTATCGGCTGACGTGGTAAACATTGCCGTAAGCACTTCAAGCGTGGTGAAAGGCGAAAGTCTTATAGACACCGGAAAAACCATGGAAGCGATGAAAGCAGATTATATAATAATCAGACATTCCATGGCTGGCGCTCCCGACATTCTGGCCAGAAATCTTAACGCTTCCATAATAAATGCCGGAGACGGTTTCCACGAGCATCCCACGCAGGGTCTTCTTGATCTGTATACGATGTATGAAAAGAAAAAAAGAATAGAAGGTTTAAGGGTGCTTCTTGTGGGCGATATTCTGCATTCGAGAGTAGCGAAATCGAACATATGGGCGTTGACGAAAATGGGCGCCGAAGTCGCGGTGGCCGGTCCTCCGACTTTGATTCCTCCCGGTTTGGACAGCCTCGGAGTTAAAGTGTACTATAATCTTGACGAAGCGATAAAAGAAGCTGATATAGTCAATATTTTAAGAATACAGCTTGAACGCCAGCAGGAAAATCTTTTTCCTTCGGTGCACGAATATGTGGAACTTTACCAGCTCACAAAAGACAGGCTTGCCAAAGCGAAACCCGGGGTTTTGGTCATGCATCCGGGACCCATGAACAGGGGGATAGAAATCTCTTCCGACGTCGCCGACAGTCCGGCGGCGGTGATAAACGAGCAGGTAACAAACGGCATCGCCGTCAGAATGGCTGTTCTCTATCTTTTAAAACCAACAAAGGTGAAAAAAAATGCGGCTTCAAATTAAAAATGTCAGAGTAGTTGATCCGGGCGGCAAAAAAGATTCCGTCGAAGATTTGTTTGCCGAGGGCGGTAGAATAGTTTCAAAGCTTTCCGCGCCCGCAGACAAAATAATAAACGGAACGGGAAAAATAGCGGTTCCGGGTCTTATAGACGTACACTCGCATTTAAGAGAACCGGGACAGGAAGGAAAGGAGACTATTTTTACCGGGACAAGGTCCGCCGCAAAAGGCGGAATAACCACGGTTTTTTGTATGCCGAACACAAAGCCGGTCATAGACAATGCTCCGACCGTGGAATTTATTTTATTAAAAGCCCAGAAAGAAGGAGCTGTAAACGTTTTCCCTATAGGCTGCGCCACAAAAGGTTCAAAAGGCGAGGAACTTTCCGAAATAGGAGTGTTAAAAAAGGCCGGAATAGTCGCAGTAAGCGACGACGGGCTTCCCGTGTCCAATTCGCAGATAATGCGCCGCACTCTGGAATATACGAAAATGTTCAAACTTCCGGTCATTTCCCACAGCGAAGACAAAGAACTGAGCAGAAACGGCGTCATGAACGAAGGAAAAAATTCAATGATACTGGGCTTGAGAGGAATTCCGAGACAGGCCGAAGAAGTTATGGTCAGCCGCGACATTATGCTTGCGGAACTTACCGGAGGATACCTTCACATAGCGCATGTGTCAACGGAAGGTTCGGTCGAACTTGTCAGACAGGCTAAGAAAAAAGGCATAAACGTGACTGCGGAAACCTGCCCTCATTATTTTACTCTTACCGACGATATAGTAAAGGTTTATGACGCTAATACGAAAATGAATCCTCCGCTGAGGGAAAAAAGAGATGTTGAAGCCGTAAAAGCGGGTTTGGCCGACGGAACGATAGACTGTATCGCGACCGATCACGCTCCCCATACGCAGGAAGAAAAAAGCAGGGAATTCGATCTGACTCCGTTCGGGATAATAGGATTTGAAACAATGCTGAGCCTTGTGCTCAACGAGCTCGTGGATACGAAAGTTTTAAGTTTAAACGACGCCGTTGCGAAAATGACCGTAAATCCGGCGAAAATTTTCAATCTTGAGGCAAGAGGAACATTAAAAGAAGGAAACATTGCCGACATAACCGTGATAGATACGGATTATGAATATGAATTCACGAAAGAAAGCATAATTTCAAAAAGCAAGAATTCGCCTTTTATAGGAAGAAAATTTAAAGGCGGAGCCTTTATGACTATAGTAGCGGGGGAAATAGTTTGGTCGCTGAAAGACGGGATAAAAACTGCTTAATAATATCAAATAACAGGCTTTGCGCGGATTATTTCGAATTGACGGTTAAAGACGGTGTTATGTCTAAACAATGCCGTCCGGGACAGTTTTTTATGATATCGGTTCCGGGCGTTTTTCTGCGCCGTCCCATAAGCGTGCATGACGCAAAAAACGGCAAAATATCTTTTCTCTACAAGATTGCCGGCAAGGGAACCAAGATTTTGTCCGAAATCAAAACCGGAGAGATAAAAATGCTGGGGCCGCTCGGAAAAGGATACGAACTTAAACAGAAAAACGGTTCTCTGCCCGTAATAGTTGCAGGGGGCACCGGGATAGCGTCGGTTCATTATCTGGCCGCAAAACTTAAAACTAAAGGGACTCTCTATTACGGCGCGCGCTCTGGAAAAGATTTGCTTTGCCTTGATAAGTTCAGAAAGCTGGGATGGAAAATCTCAATTTCGACCGAAGACGGATCAAAAGGGCATAAAGGCTTTATAACGGATGTTCTGGAAAAGAAACTGAAAAACACGGACACGGTTTACTCCTGCGGCCCGACGCCGATGCTGAAAAAAGTCATTGATATCGCCAAAAGCAAGGGAGCCGGAGGTTTTGTTTCTCTTGAAGAAAAGATGGCCTGCGGTATAGGAAGCTGCCAGGGCTGCGCGGTAAAAATAAACGGGCGCTATAAAATGACCTGCAAAGAAGGCCCTGTTTTTAAAATAGAGGAAGTCGAACTCCGATGAATTTATCTTTTGTTCAAAATATTGCGGCCGGCTATAAGAACCCTTCGCAAAAAATAAGAGTAATGTCCGAAGAATGGACTTTAAAAAATATATTCTGTCCTTTTTGTTCGGGTTTTTTAAAAAAGGCTAAAAATAATGCCAGAGTTTTGGATTTTGTCTGCGCGAATGACAAGTGCAATGAATATTTTGAACTTAAAAGCTCGAAAAATAAAATGGGATCAAAAGTTATGGCCGGCGCTTATCGACCGATGCTGGAAAAGCTGCGCAACGGAGTTTTTCCTAATTTTTTCTTTTTAAAATACGATTATTCTTCCAAATCCGTGACCGATTTTATCGCCGTTCCGAGTTTTGTTTTCAGCGAAAGTATGATAGAAGAAAGAAAACGGCTTTCTCCTTCGGCTGTCAGACACGACTGGGTCGGGTGCAATATTTTGACGAAAAATATACCGGATAACTGTAAAATATATTATGTGCGGGGCAATAAAGAATGCCTTAAGCGAAGTGTCGCCGTAAAATGGAAGAAGATACTGTTCTTAAAACAATATTCCGATCCGAATAAAAAAAGCTGGATAACGGATATTATTAAATGTATTGAATTATTAAAAAAGAGAGAATTTTCAATAAAAGAACTATATGATTTTGAGAGCGATTTGGCGCGTAAACATCCTGAAAATAAGCACATAAAAGAAAAAATAAGGCAGAAGTTGCAGCTTTTGCGTGATAATAAATATCTGGATTTTGTTTCAAAAGGATTTTATAAGTTAAAATGAAACCGGATTTAAGAGTAAATTTCGCAGGGATAAAATTGAAAAATCCCGTGCTTACGGCTTCGGGAACGTTCGGATACGGCTATGAGCTTGCAGATCTCGTAAATTTAAAAAAGCTCGGCGCCATAATTACAAAAACGATAACTCTTGAGCCCAGACCCGGCAATCCGCAGCCAAGAATCGCGGAAGTGGAAGCGGGGATGCTTAATACGATAGGTCTCCAGAATATAGGGGTAAGGGCTTTTGCCGACGAGCCTTTGGAGAGTCTTAAAAAAATAGGAGTTCCCGTCATTGTAAGCGTGGCGGGAGCCGCTGCAAATGAATATGCCGATACCGTGAAAATTTTGGGAAAATGCGAAGGAATAGACGGCATTGAGCTGAATTTATCCTGCCCGAATTTAAAAAAGAAAATAGTCTGCCACGATTTGCCGCTGATGACAGAAGTTATAAAAAAAGTTAAGAAAGCAAGCAAAGTTCCCGTTATCGCCAAACTTTCCCCGCTTGTAACCGACATAGCGGAACTCGCTCTGGCGGCGCAGAAGGCGGGAGCGGACGCGCTTACTCTCGCTAACACTTTTCCCGCGATGGCGGTAGATATAAAAACTTTCAGGCCTAAATTGTCTACGGTTAAAGGCGGTCTTTCGGGCGCCTGCATAAAGCCTATGTCGCTGAGATGCGTTTATGACGCTTATCAGGCGGTAAAAATACCGATTTTGGGTTGCGGCGGAATAATGACGGGCGAAGACGCGGTTGAATTTATGCTTGCGGGAGCGGCTGCCGTCAGCGTGGGCACCGCAAGCCTTGTGGAACCCGCCGTTTTAACGGAGATTATAGACAAAATCGAAAAAATACTGAAAGAAAAAAATATAAAGTCGGCTGAAAGCATTGTCGGAAAATTAATAAAGTAACGGATAAATGAAACGTTTTTATTTTCCGAAAAATTGCCGTTTCATTATTATTTTGCAATAATAATGAAGAATTTTAAAAATGAAGAGGACATTGTTTATATGAAAAAACTTATTCTTGCTCTTGACGTTTATGATTTAAAAAAGGCCGGGCAGATAATAGAATATACCGGCGAATACGTAGATATTTTCAAAGTAGGCCCCATATTATTTTTGCAGTCGGGAAAAGATATAATAAAAATGATAAAAGACAGCGGAAAAGAAGTTTTTCTGGATATGAAATTTCACGACATTCCGGCAACGGTAAAGCGTTCGGTTGAGTCAGCGAGGGAACTCGGCGTCTACAGTCTTACTCTGCATTCAACGGGAGGAGAGGAAATGCTGAAAGCTGCCGCAAGCGTTGAAAACAGGCCGAAACTCTGGGCCGTAACCGTTCTGACCAGCCAGGCGGCCGATCCCGAGGAAGTTATCAAAAGAGCGAAATTCGCAAAGTCTTGCGGAGTCGACGGAGTTATATCGTCGCCGCTTGAAATATCCGTTATAAAAAAGGAATGCGGAAAAGATTTTGAGGTCGTTACTCCGGGAATACGTCCGGCGAAAACGGACGACGACCAGAAAAGGGTGGCTTCACCCGAATCGGCTGTCAAAGACGGAGCGGATTTTATTGTAATAGGCAGGCCTGTCATTGAGGCGCAAGATCCCGCGAAAGCGGCAAAGGATATTTACGAATCAATAAAGGGGTTATGAGGATGCGGCAGGAAGAAATAAAAGAACTTTTCAGAAAAAATAACGCTTTGTTAAACGGGCATTTTCTGCTTTCCAGCGGACTGCATTCGGACACATATTTTCAGTCGGCTCTGATACTTCAGCACCCCGAAGAAGCCGCGCGTCTGGCTCGGGCGCTTGCCGTCCGGCTGAAAGAAAACGGCATTGAAGCAGGAGCTGTCGTTTCGCCGGCGATGGGCGGAGTGATTATAGGGCATGAAACGGGCAGAGCTTTGGGAATAAGAGCGGTGTTTACCGAAAGGGTTGACGGAAAAGTGGCTCTGCGGAGAGGTTTTTCCGTTTCCAAAGGGGAAAAAATTATTGTCGCGGAAGACGTCGTTACTACGGGGCTTTCCACGAAAGAAGTCATTGCCGCGCTTTCGCAGTACGGAGCTGAAGCCGTAGCAGTCGTTTCTTTAGTCGACAGAAGCGCCGGCAAGGCCGATTTCGGCGTACCGTTATTTTCATTGCTGAGTCTTGAAGTTAAAAGTTATAAGGCCGAAGACTGTCCTATGTGCAAAGAAGGAAGCCGTTCTGTAAAGCCGGGAAGCAGAAGATAAAAATATATATTCGGGAGAGAAATGTGGCAATTACATATAAAAAAGCCGGCGTTGATATAGAAGCCGGAAACGAGCTGGTAAGAAGAATAAAGAAAAAACTTCCCAAAATAGGAGGTTTCGGAGGACTGTTTCCCATAGACGGCACGAAATATAATTTAGTCGGTTCAACAGACGGCGTAGGCACAAAACTTAAACTTGCTTTTTTGTTAAACAGGCATGATACCGTGGGAATAGATTTGGTGGCGATGAACGTCAATGACATTATATGCTGCGGGGCAAAGCCTCTTTTTTTTCTTGACTATTTTGCCTGCGGCAAGCTAAACGTAGGACAGGCTGAAAAAGTGATAAGCGGAATAGCAAAAGGCTGCGCGCTGGCCGGAGCGCAGCTTATCGGCGGAGAAACCGCTGAAATGCCGGGTTTTTATAAAGACGGTGAATATGACCTTGCGGGTTTTTCCGTAGGTATTGTTGAAAAAGGAAAAGAGATTACCGGCGGGAAGATAAAGCCCGGAGATATTATTCTGGGCATTCCTTCAAGCGGTCCGCATTCCAACGGATATTCTCTGATAAGAAAGGTATTTTCTGAGAAAGAATTGAAGAAATATCGTAAACAATTGCTGGCTCCGACTAAAATTTACGTTAAAGAAATAACGGCGGCTGTCAAAAAATTTAATTCGAAAAAGCAAAATATTACCGGCATAGCGCATATTACGGGAGGCAGCTTTCAGGATAAAATAGGACGGATACTGCCTGACAATTGCAGGGCCGTTATAGAGAAAAAATCATGGAAAGCGCCTGAAATATTCGGGATAATAAAAGAAAAGGGCAAAATTTGCGAAAAAGACATATACAGAACTCTCAATATGGGAATAGGAATGACTGTCATTGTCAGACCTGAAACTGCCGCTAAGATAAAAAAATTTCTGAAGGGATCAAGGACGATAGGTTATATTAAAAAGGACGTAAAAGGCGTAGAGATAATATAAAAGGCGGTGCTGATATGGAGAAAAAAGAAATTATAGAGTCATTAGACAGACTGATCGGACAGATTGAAGTTCTCAAAGCCGAAAGCGGTCCCAAAGGCAGCGATTTTATAAAATGGGTCAGGGAAGTAAAACAGTTTATAGAAAAGGCATTCGGCGCCGAACATCCTCAATTAAGGGCTTTTAAGAAGATTGACTATTATCCTAAACAGTTTGATATATTGTCGTCGGAATCGTCTTTTAAAAAAGCCTGGATGGAAGGTTTGGATACGGCTGAAAGCATTCTTGAAGAACTAAGAGACGGAGTCGCAGGTTCTTCCGCTTCCAAAAAAGGGCAGGATGCTGAGCCGAAAGAGGAAAAACGGCAAGAGAGCGCCGGGCGCGGCGAACACGGCGTTGAGGAAATAACGGCGCCTGTTCAAGAGAAACAAAACCCTGTCGAAGCGCAGGCGCCGGTTAAAGAGGCTTACGGCGCAAAAAATAAAAAAGAAGATAAAAAAGCCGTGCCCGAAAAGCAAGAGCAGTCTTCGGGCAAGAAGATTCTTTTAGTCAATATAAGCGACGCCAAACTGAATGAAGACATTTTCAAGTTTATAAAAAAAATGGGTTACGAGCCCGTCGTGGTCGACCAGAATACCGAATCCGACGTTTTCGGCTCGAACATACTGAACAGTTCGATGTACGGCAATCCTATTTTTGCCATTATTCACTGGAAAGGCGAGACGGAATGCGACGGTAAAAGATATCCTACGCCGTATACCATTTTCAGCACGGGCTATTATGTGGCAAAACTTACAAGCAAAAGAGTTTTGATAATTTCATATGAAGACATCAACTGGTATGACGACAATTACAGCGGTCTTAACTTTATGGGAGTAGACAACATACAGGAACTTATGGAACTCAAGCTTGCGCGCGAAATGGACGCCGCAGGGCTTAACATAGATTTCAACTTTCTTAAAAAGAAATAAAAGCTTACCGCGGAATTTTTCTCCCGCCTGTTTTACGGAAGCTTTGAAGCTCTTGAGCGGGCTGTTCGGGCATTTAAAATATTTCAGGGTCAATTAATGAAAAAAATAGCTGTTATGGTTTCCGGCGGCGGTTCAAATATGCAGGCTATAGCGGATTCCGCAAATAAAGGGATACTGAAAGGCTTGGCCGAAGTCGCTCTTGTAATATCGAATAATCCGGACGCTTATGCTTTGGAAAGGGCAAAAAAAGGCAATATTAAAGCTCTCTGCATAGAAAGAAAAAATTATGCGGACGAGCTTTCTTTTAATCGTGAAATTTTAAAAAAACTTGAAGAAAACCGCATAGACATAGTATGCCTTGCGGGTTATATGAGAATGATCGGAAAAAATATAGTCGGACGCTATGCGGGAAGAATACTGAACATACATCCCGCGCTTCTTCCCAAATTCGGCGGGAAAGGCATGTACGGACGCCGCGTGCATGAGGCCGTGGTTGAGGCGAGGGAAAAAAAATCCGGCGCTACCGTGCATTATGTCGACGACAATTATGATACCGGGGAAATTATAATGCAAAGAGAAGTGGATGTGTTTGAAAACGACACAGCTTCGGAAGTGGCTGGAAAAGTTTTGAAAGAGGAGCATAAGATTTATCCCGAAGCGATAAAAAAAGTAATAGAAAAATTGAATAAAGAGGTTTAATTAAATGATTCCGCGTTACACAAAGCCTGAAATGGCGCAAATATGGTCGGACGAAAACAGATTCAAAAAAATGCTTGAAGTCGAGATTTATGCGGCGGAAGCTATGGTTTTGCTCAAGCTCGTGCCCGCGAAAGCCGTTGAAACTATCAGGAAAAAAGCAAAAATTAATGTTGAAAGAATTAACGAAATCGAGCTCACCGTTAAACATGACGTTATTTCTTTTTTAACCGCCGTCGTTGAAACTACCGGTCCGGACGGAAGATTTCTTCATTTGGGCATGACTTCTTCGGATGTTTTGGATACGGCTACGGGAGCGCAGCTTAGGCAGTCCTGCCTGCTTCTTACGGCTGAAACGAAAAAACTCGCGGCGCTTATAGCCAAAACCGCAAAAAAGTATAAAATGACCCCGGTTATGGGAAGAACTCACGGAGTTCACGCGGAGCCGATGACTTTCGGATTGAAGGCCGCGTCATGGTATTGTGAAATCAAAAGAAATATAAAAAGACTTGAAAGCGCGCTGGAAACCGTCAGTTACGGAAAAATTTCCGGCGCCGTGGGAACGATGGCGCATTTGAGCCCGAAGGTCGAGGCTTATGTATGCAGGAAAATGGGGCTAAAGCCGGAACCCGTTTCAACCCAGATAATTCCGAGAGACAGGCATTCGTTGTATTTTTCAACTCTGGCCCACCTGGGCGCCGCTCTTGAGCGCATAGCGGTTGAGATAAGACATTTGCAGAGAACCGAAGTGGCCGAAGCGGAAGAGCCTTTTACCAAAGGGCAAAAGGGTTCTTCCGCCATGCCGCATAAAAGAAATCCTATAATTTCGGAAAATATTTGCGGGCTCGCAAGACTTTTAAGAGGTTATGCGGCGACGGCAATGGAAAATATAGCATTATGGCATGAAAGGGATATAAGCCATTCTTCGACGGAAAGAATAATGCTGCCGGACGCGTCCGTAATTATGCATTATATGCTTGTAAGAATGCAGACATTAATCGCCGGGCTGAATGTATATCCTAAGAATATGCAGGCAAATCTTGATAAAACAAAAGACGTGATTTTTTCCGGAACGCTGCTTCTCTCTCTGGTTGACAAAGGGCTTACCAGAGAGCAGGCTTATGCTATGGTTCAGACGGCGGCTTTTTATGCAAGGGACAATAAAATATCTCTTGAAGAAGCGTGCCTGAAGAATGAAGACATAAAAATTTATCTCAGCGCTGAAGAAATAAGAAGAGACTGCGACGTGAAATCCCAGTTTAAAAATATTGATTGCATCTTTAAAAGGGCTTTCGGAAAATAAACAAGGGTTTTTCACGATATAAATATGTAAGAGAAAACGTCATTGGAATGCGGGTGTTCGCTTATATTTTTTGCGCAAGCGCTGCGAGTCTTTTGGTTTTAATACGATGCGCGCCGGAGCCGGCGCGTGATATTTTTATTTGTTTTTCGGTTTTGACGCATGCGATATTGATGCCCGGGGCGGCTTTTTCAGTAAAGCGCGTCGCCGTAACATATGCGCGTCGCAGTAAACGACAGCCGTAAAGATTGTTCTTGCATTTAATAAAAATTTTGTCTACTTTTAATACAAAAAATAATACGGCAATCTCCGGCGCCGGTTTGTCAAAGAGTCCGGCGGGCGTTTCGCAAAGCTTGTAAAGTTTTTAAAATACGCTGTTTGTTTTTAGTTTTTTCCGTTCCGCGTAAAGATGTTCCGGTAGGTTATATCGGATCTTTTTACAGCGGCGGTTAAAGGAGAAAATAAGCGTTTGCGCATGCCGTTTTTTGCGGAATTTACGGTTTTGATTTAACAATATAATAAAGACGAGGATGAGATGATCAGACAAAAAGTCAATTATTATTTGCAGGACGATGGGGCTTTTGTAATTGAAAATTACAATGCGGCTCCTTCTTTTTCGAGCTTTTTTCCGGCGATAGCCGGTTTGAAGGGAATTCCTATGTGGGCATACTATGTCAACAGGGCGCAGGGCATAGCTTCTTTCGGGATAAAAAATAAAAACTATTCAATAATGGAATTTTATCCGGCAAATTCTTCTTACAGCCTTGTCTCGTCTTTCGGTTTCAGGACTTTTTTGAAAATCAAAAAAGGCGGAAAAATTACGGACTATGAAGCTTTCAGGGTAAATCCTTCCGGAGATGTGAAGCAGACTATGTATATAACGTCCTGCGATATGGCTATAGAAGAGATCAATGAAAAGCTGGGAATAAAAACCGCCGTGAGATACGCGACGCTTCCGAACGAGCCTATAGCCGCGCTCATAAGGACCGTTTCGGTTGAGAATATTTCAGGGGCGGATATCGAAATAGAGATGGCGGACGGGATGCCGAAAGTCATTCCTTATTATATGAACACTTACGCCCAGAAATTTATGAGCACGACCATTCAGGCGTGGACTACGGTAGATAATTTTGAAAAAAACGGCAATCCTTTTTTCCGTCTTAAAGTCGATACCGCCGACAGCGCGGAAGTCGTTGAAATTTCCGAAGGAAATTTCTATTTCGGTTACGCCGGAAACGGAAAATCGCTTAAGAAAGCGGATATTATCATTGATCCTGACATTCTTTTCGGCAGCGATTTGAGTTTTGAACGTCCGCAAAACTTTTTTTCCCGTGAAAACAAATTCAAATATCCCGTAAGACAGTTTGCGGGAAATAAATATCCCTGCGCTTTCAGCCATGTCGTGTCAAAACTTGCGCCTAAAAAAAACATCACTTTATATTCCATGGCGGGACATGCCGGCAGCGTAAGTTTGCTGAATTCTTTTGTCAAAAAAGCCTCGGCACCCGGATATTTCGAAAAGAAAATCATGGAAAATAAAAAGCTTATCAGGGACATAACCGACAAAATTTCCACAAAATCTTCAATGGTCAATTTTGACAATTATTGCAGGCAGATGTATCTGGATAATGTCTTAAGAGGCGGCTACCCGATCTCTTTTGAAGACGGAGCAAAAAGCGTTTCTTATTATGTGTACTCAAGAAAACACGGGGATCTTGAGAGGGATTATAATGAATTTCAGGTTTCTCCCAATTTTTATTCGCAGGGCAACGGCAATTTTAGGGATATAAACCAGAACAGAAGAAAAGATATTTTTTTCAATCCGCAAATAGGGGCGAGCGCTTTAAAATATTTTTACAATCTTATCCAGATGGACGGCAATAATCCTCTTATAGTAAAAGGCGCTTATTTCGTCATAGACACAAAGAAAGCATATTATAAAGACATTGAAGCTTTATTGGCCGGCAATGGCGATAAAGCGAAACTCGAAAACTTTTTCAAAAAGGGTTTTGAGCCGGGACAGCTGGCGATGTTTCTTATGAACGAAAAAATAAAAACAAAAACCGCCCGCGAAAAATTCGTATCCAAATGCGTGACTTCGGCCCTGGAAGTAAACGATGCGGAGCATGGCGAAGGTTTCTGGACCGACCACTGGACGTATAATCAGGATTTGCTTGAAAACTTTCTCGCCGTATATCCGGAAAAAGAAAACGAAATACTTTTTAAAGATAAAACTTTTATATATTTCGACTGCGATCATTATGTCGTTCCCAGAGACCGCAAGCATGTTATCTGCGAAGGAAAAATAAGAAGATACGGAGCCGTGGCAAAAAGCGCCGAGAAGTCGGCTTTGATCGGCTCCAGAAAAGTAAATCCGCATGCATTGAGAACTGAAAACGGACTGGGCGAAGTGTACAGGAGCACTCTCGCCTCAAAGTTTTTGACAGTGATTTTGGTTAAATTCGCTTCTCTTGATCCGGACGGCATAGGCGTGGAAATGGAGTCCGACAAGCCGGGTTGGTACGATTCGTTAAACGGCTTGCCGGGGCTTTTCGGCTCTTCTACAAACGAGACTTTTGAGCTTAAAAGAACCGTTTCTTATTTTAAAAGCGTTTTGGAAAAAAATCCCGGTGAAAAAATTGCCGTTCCTTCGGAAGCGGCAAAGCTTCTGGAAGGGCTTTCCGTTCTTTTGAGGGGAAAAATCAAAGCTTTCGATTTCTGGGACAAAGCTTCGGCTTTGAAAGAAGAATACAGAAAAAGCGTTTTTACGGGCATAAAAGGCGATGAAAAAATTTTCGATTCAAAATATATATCCGCTTTTCTGGATAAAGCGCTTAAAAAGATCAATGAAGGGCTGAAAAAAGCCTTGGATTTGCGGACGGGTCTTTACACTACTTATTTCCGTTATGAAGCCGTCAAATACCGCCCTATAAATTCAACGAATGCCAAAGGTCTGCCATGCGTGAAAGTAACGGCTTTTAAGCGCTTTGCGCTTCCTCTGTTTTTGGAGGGAGAGGTGCATTATATGAGAACCGAATCCGATAAGCGGAAACTTTTACGGCATGTGCGCAATATGAGAAACAGCGGAGTTTATGACCGCAAACTGAAAATGTTTAAAGTCAATGCAAATTTGGATTCGGAAAGCCTTGAAATAGGGAGAACCAGAGTTTTTAACAGGGGATGGCTCGAAAATGAATCGGTATTTCTGCATATGGCTTACAAATATCTGCTTGAGATGCTTAAAGCGGGACTTTATGAAGAATTTTTTAAAGAAATAAAAACGGGGCTCGTATGTTTCGCCGATCCGAAAATTTATAAAAGAAGCATTCTTGAAAACTCGTCTTTTATATGTTCAAGCGTTTTCCCGGATCCCGCCAATCACGGAAGAGGCTTTGTCGCAAGGCTCAGCGGGTCAACGGTCGAGTTTATTGATATGTGGATAAGGATGACCGTCGGGGAAAAACCGTTCACATATGAAAACGGCAGGCTTGATTTTGAACTGAAACCCGTGCTGGATTCGTCTTTTTTCGACGGGAAAGGCGAATTTTCATTTAAAATGTTCGGATCCGTGGACGTAACCTATGTCAATCCTTTAAAAAAGAGTACTTATTTAAAAGGCGTTTCGGCAAAGAAGATGGAAATTTTCTGGAAAGACGGAAAAAAGCAAACCGTCGAAGGTAAGAAGCTTTCCGGCCGCGATGCCGTCAGATTAAGGAATGCCGAGGCGAAAGCCGTTAAGGTTTATTTTTAAGCGGATGCAGCTTTATCCAAAAGAGGCATAGCGAGGAAAAAATGCAAATAAAAATAATCAAAATCGTTTTTCTGGTGTTTTTTTTATGTACGGGTTTTGCGCCGGCCTGCTCTTCTTCCAACGGCGCTTTGCAGGACGTTCTTGAAGCCGCCGGCAAACATAACAAATCAATGATTTATGAAAAAAACAAACCTTTTCCGATATATGACGCGGGCCGCGAAAAGTGGGTCGATTATGAAAAATACGGAGAGTTTTTTAAACCCGGAACAAAAGATTACGAATATAAGATTAAAGATTTCAAAGGACTTGCGGAGGCTTCCGGGGAGGGAATATACCCGAATACGGAAAGCGTGAAAAAGTCTCCCGATTTCAATCCCAAAAAACTTAAAGGAAATGTCTGGAAATATATTTATACCGACGATAACCAGAGAAATTTTTATAAATGGGCAGTCGCGAAAGAAGATCCGGCACTCAAGCTTTACTATTGCGCTCTTATACTTGAGAATGCCGGAAATTATAAGCATGCGGTCAAAGCATATTACGCCTGTCTGGTGCTTTTTCCCAAAGCCTCTGGCCGCACTCAGTGGAATACGCCCTGGTATGTCGCCCCCGTGTGCGCGGCAAAGATCAAATATCTTACGAGAGAGCATCCCGAAATAGGCGTGAAGCTTGAAGGTGAAAGCGTTATTATTGAAAATGTTTTTGACAATGACGTAAGCAATGACGTTTTTATAGTCAATCCGGGAAAACTTGTTTTGTCAAAGGCCTCGGACTTCAAAAGAGTCGGCATGAATTTGTACGGAGTGGGAGTAAAAAGCGTTTCGGGAAAGGGAGCCGTAAAGCTTGTTCATTACGATAACGGGCATATACGGCTTACGGTGGACGGCAGCCCTTATGTCATAAGAGCCGTATCTTATTCTCCCAGCAGAGTCGGGCTTTCTCCCGATTTCGGCACGCTTGACAATCTCAGGGACTGGAGCTTTGACGATTATAACAATAACAGAAAGCCGGACGGCCCGTATGAAGCCGTGGTGGACGCTAACAGAAATAATAAAAAAGAGCGCACGGATAAAACCGTGGGCGATTTCGCTCTTTTAAAAGAAATGGGAATAAATACCGTAAGAATATACCATTATGCCGATCTGAACAAAGAACTTTTAAAAGACGGATATGAAAATTACGGATTTATGTATCTTATCGGAAATCTTATAGGTATGTACGGCAAAGATTCCGGAGCCGGATGGTTTGACGGCACGGATTATACCGATAAGCAGCAGAGAGATAATATGTTTGACAGCGTCAGGCGCATGGTTGAAGAATATAAAGACGAGCCTTATGTTCTGATGTGGGTTTTGGGCAATGAGAACAACTACGGCACGGTCGGAAACCATGGCGGGGAAGTGGGAACCAGCAATCAGGCGCAGCGGCATCCGGACGCTTATTACGGTTTTGTAAACGAATGCGCCAGACTTATTAAATCCCTGGATCCGCAGCAAAGGCCCGTCGCCGTATGCAACGGCGATACGTATCTTCTCGACTACTGCGCGAAAAACGCTCCGGAAATAGACGTCTACGGAGCAAATGTATACAGGGGAAATTACGGATTCGGGCAAATATGGCAGGATGTGGCAAGGGTTTATGGAAAACCCGTTCTTATAACGGAATACGGCTGTCCCGCTTATGCGAAAGGTTGGGACGCGGCGAGAGCGGAAGAAGGGCAGGCCGATTACCACAGAGCCTGCTGGAACAGCATTGAAGACAATCTTGCCGGAATAAAAGACGGGGCTGGCAATGCCATAGGAGGGGTGATTTTCGAGTGGTCGGACGAATGGTGGAAAGCGGGCGCGTCCACCGATCCGTGGTTCCATGACACGGATTCCCAATGGGCCGGTCCTTTTTTAGACGGAAGGGCATATGAAGAATGGTTCGGTATTTGCGGGCTGGGCAACGGCTCTAACAGCACGTTTAAAAGACAGCTGAGAAAATCTTATTTTATGTACAGGGATTTGTGGAAAAAATACAGAAATAAAGACGCCAAGAAATAATGGGAACGCGTTTTTTCGGTTCTTGCCGCATAAAAACGGAGGTAGGGAAGAATGAAAATGTTAAAAATATTATTTGCCGCTGTCTTTGTCTGTTCCGTCTTTTCCGGAGCATTCGCGAAAGATATTGCGGATAAGCGTCTTGCAAAATCCCTTAAAGCTGCGGAAAAATACAATAGAAAAATGAAATACGAACCTGCGAAACCTTTTAAAATATACGACAGCGGATCCGAAGAATGGGTGGATTATGAAAAATACGGCGTTTTTCAGGGAGAGGGGAGCGACAAATACAAATATGTGCCTACGGACTTTAACGCATTGAGAAAAGCTTCGGGAGAAGGAATATATCCGAATACGCAAAGCATCTATGAATCTCCGGATTACAGAAAACTTAACCGGCGCGGAATGCTTAAGGGCGACAAATGGAACTTTGTAAACAATGACGATTATCAGGCTAATTTTTATAAATGGGCAGCCGCAAGAGAAGAGCCCGGCGTAAAACTGTACTTTACGGCTGTCGCTTTGGACAGGGCGGGAAATTATAAACATGCCGTAAAAGCTTATTATGCCTGCATAGTATTTTTCCCCAAATCCGTCGGCTGGACGGAATATAAAACCCCGTGGTATATAGGCCCGGTATGCATAGACAGGATAAATTATCTCACTAAAAAGCACCCCGGGATAGGCGTTAAGCTTGAAGGCGCGCAAATACTTATCGGCAATACTTTCGACAATGATATTAAAAACGACATTTTTTACATAACTCCAGGCAGGCTTGTCGCCGCCTCCGCGAAGGATTTTGAGAAAAAGCGCATAGACCTTGAGAAAAGCGGGATAAAGAAAGTTTCAGGAGAAGGAAAGGTAAAGCTTATACAGTATAATAATGATCATTTCAGGCTTACGGTTGAAGGAATCCCCTATACCGTTAAGGGCATTACTTACGGGCCTAATAAAATAGGATTATCTCCCGAAACGGGACTTGACAATAACAGCGCCTGGACCCGCGACGATTATGATAAGAACGGAAAAGCCGACGGTCCTTTCGACGCTTGGGTTGACGCCGACAGAAACGGGAAACAGGATAAAAACGAACAGCCCGTAGGGGATTTTGCTTTGATGAAAGAAATGGGAGTCAATACCATAAGAATCTACCATCACCGCGATATCGACAAAGATCTATTGAAGCAGGGATATGAAAAATACGGTTTTATGTATATGATGGGAGACTTTCTCGGAATGTATGCCGTTGATTCCGGCGCGACCTGGGAAGAAGGCACCGATTACAGAAATCCGCGCCAGAGAGAGAATATGCTTGCCGGCATAAGAAAAATGGTTGAAAATTACAAAGACGAGCCTTATGTTCTGATGTGGGTTCTGGGAAATGAAAACAATTACGGCAGCATAGGAGACAGCCATACGAGTTCGAAAGTAGATTCCCATCCCGAAGCTTATTATAAGTTCGCCAATGAATGCGCCAGGCTTATAAAATTGCTTGATCCCCAAAAAAGGCCTGTCGCGATATCTAACGGGGATCTCGGTTTTTTTGATCTTTTTGCCAAATTTTGTCCGGATATAGACATTTACGGAACAAATTCCTACAGAGGAGAACAGGGGTTTGGCAATATCTGGAAAGACGTAAAAATTTTTTCGGGCAAGCCGGTCATAATTACGGAATACGGCTGTCCCGCTTATGCCTCCGGATGGAGCTCCGCCAGGGCTGAAACCGGCCAGGCGGCTTATCATAAAGGCGCCTGGGAAAATATTGAGGAAAATATGGGCGGCATAGAAAACGGAGCCGGAAATTCCCTCGGAGGCGTTATTTTCGAATGGAGCGACGAATGGTGGAAAGCCCAGGGAATGGATCCTTCGGTTCATGATACGAAAAAACAGTTCGGAGGGGCATTTCTTGACGGCGGAGGATATGAGGAATGGTTCGGCCTATGCGGTATAGGAGAAGACGGCAAAGACAGCACTTTTAAGAGATATTTGAGAAAATCTTATTTTGTTTACAGAGAGATGTGGAACGGGAAACGGCGCCGCTTTTGAAACATTGACAGCCGCATAAATTTTTGATATGTTATGCAAACTTCGCACTTCGTACAACGGGCAGTTAGCTCAGCTGGAAGAGCATTTCCCTTACAAGGAAGAGGCCGGGGGTTCAAGTCCCTCACTGCCCACCAAAAAATAAGCTCTCATAACAAAAATAAAAATAAAATTGAATAATCAGGAGTGGACGATGAAAGTTTTTAACCGCTTTTCCCTGCTTACAGCATTTTTGTGCCTGTCGCTTTGCGCGCAGACGGCTTTTTGCGAAGCCGAAAAAAAGTTTATAACTCCCGCTCCGCCGAATTCCAAGGAAGTAAAAAAAATCTTAGCGGCGGCGGAAAAATACAACAGGACAATGAAATACGAAGAAATAAAGCCGTTTAAAATAGACAATCCGGGAACTGAACAATGGATAGATTATGAAAAGTACGGGGAATTCCGTAATGTCGGCGGGCCGAATTACAAATATGCGCTGAAAGAAACGGCGGCTCTCAGGGAGGCTTCGGGCAGCGGGATTTATCCCAATACACAGAGCGTATTCAAAGAGAAAGGATATGAAGCATATGCGAAAAAGGGCAAGCTAAAAGGCGATAAATGGGCTTTTGTCAACAGCAATGATTATCAGGCCGATTTCTATAAATGGGCGGTCGAAAAAGACGATCCGGGAATAAAGCTTTATTATACGGCGCATGCCCTTGAAAAATCCGGCAATTACAAACATGCCATAAAAGCGTATTACGCCTGTCTTGTTTTTTTCCCGAAAACCATAGGTTATACGCAGTGGAAAACCCCGTGGTATGTAGGAACCGTCTGTATAGACAAAATAAATTATCTCACAAAAAAACATCCGGAATTCGGCATAAAGCTTGAAGGCGCACGGATAATAATAAAAAATAGATATGACAATGACAAAAACAATGATGTTTTTTATGTCAATCCCGGAAAGCTCGTAAAGGCGAAAGCCAAAGATTTTAAGAGACATTATACGGATTTGCCGAAAGTGGGAATTAAAAAAGTGACGGGAAAAGGCAGAGTTAAACTTATCCAGTATAAAAACAATCATTTTCAGCTTACAGTGGACGATAAACCTTATCTTATAAGAGCCGTATGCTATTCTCCCAGCCCTATCGGGCTGTCTCCCGATAACGGTTCGCTCAATACGGATATGGGATGGTCCGTCGCGGATTCAAACAATAACGGGCTTATTGACGGCCCTTATGAAGCCTGGGTTGACGCCGACAGAAGCGGAACGCGGCCTTCAGGCAAGCCTGGCATAGGAGATTTCGCTTTGATGAAAGAAATGGGGGTCAATACCGTAAGATTATACCACTATCCCAATTTCAACAAACAACTGCTTAAAGACGGGTACGACAATTACGGATTTATGTATATAGTGGGAAATCTTATCGGCATGTACGGAGCTGATTCCGGCGCCGACTGGTTTGTCGGAACGGATTATACCGATCCCGAGCAGAAAAAAAGAATGCTTGAAAGCGTCAGAAGAATGGTTGAGGAATATAAAGACGAGCCTTATGTTTTATTGTGGATGCTTGGTAATGAGAATAATTACGGAACGGTGGGAACCGTCGGAGTATTTGCCGGAACAAGCAATCAGGCCCAGAAACAGCCCGAAGCATACTATGGTTTCGTAAACGAATGCGTAAAACTCATAAAAGAAACAGATCCGCACCAGAGGCCGGTAGCGATATGTAACGGAGACACTTATCTTCTGGATAAATGCGCCCTGAACGCTCCCGATCTGGATATTTACGGCGCCAATGCCTACAGGGGAGAGCAGGGTTTCGGCCCTTTGTGGGCTGACGTAATGAGAGAATATGAAAAGCCGGTTCTTGTTACCGAGTTCGGCTGTCCCGCTTATGCGAAAGGATGGGAAACGGCGAAAGCCGAAGCCGCGCAGGCGAACTATCACAAATGGAACTGGAGCGATCTTGAAGACAATGCGGCCGGAGCGGTAGGCGGAACGGGCAATGCTTTGGGCGGAGTGGTTTTTGAATGGGTCGACGAGTGGTGGAAAGCCGGACCTCCTCCGGAATTCGATCCCGCGGCGCATGATGTAATTACGCAGTGGAAGGGGCCTTTTCTGGACGGCGGAGCTTATGAAGAATGGTTCGGATTGTGTTCGCAGGGAGACGGAAAAGACACTCCGTTTAAAAGACAGCTCAGGCAGTCTTATTTTATGTATAAAGATTTGTGGAAAAAATATAAATAAAAATGAAGAAAATGATACGGTTGCTGGAAATATCGTTTTTGTGCCCGCTTTTGTGCGCGGTTTTCGTCGGTTTCGCGTATGCGCAAGCGGCTGACAATAAAGTTGAAATCGTGCGCGAACAGCACGGATGGAAACTTCTTGTAAACGGAAAACCTTATTTTGTCAAAGGCATAGAGTACTCCGCGGATACCGTCGGAAAATATCCCGATTCAAATGACTGGATGTGGGAAGATAATGATAATAACGGCAAAATAGACGGCCCTTATGATTGCTGGTGCGATCTGGACGGGGATAATTTCCAGAACATAGATGAAGATCCCGTAGGCGACTTCGCTCTTTTGAAAGCCATGGGCTGCAATACTATAAGGATATACCATTCCGAAAATGTCAACAAAGAACTGCTGAGGGATCTTTACCGCACTTACGGGATAAGAGTCATAATGGGAAATTTTTTCGGGGCCTACACAAAAGGAAGCGGGGCGGACTGGCAGGAAGGCACCGATTATACGAACGAACTTCAGAAAATAAAAATGAAATCGAGCATAAGAAAAATGGTCGGAGAGCACAAAGACGAACCTTATCTTCTGATGTGGATGCTGGGCAATGAAAACGATGTGCCGGGCAATGAAGCGAATTCAACTAAAACCAATACGAATGCCTGGAAATATCCGCAAGAGTATGCGGAGTTTTTAAACGAAATATGTTTAATGATAAAACAGATGGATCCGAATCATCCCGTGGGCGTATGCAATGCTACGACAAGACTGCTCAATTATTATAAAAAATTCGCTCCCGAGATAGATGTTTTGGGCTTTAACCAGTATACCGGTCCTTACGGCTTCGGGGTTTTATGGAATAAAGTCAGCACGGAATTTGACAGGCCGGTGCTTATCACCGAATTCGGCTGCGATTCTTATCATTCCAAAAGAGAATCCGAAGACGAACTTTACCAGTCGCAATATCATACGGCTGCATGGCAGGACATAGAGCAAAACAGTTTTTGGGGGAAAGGAAAAGGAAACGCTCTGGGAGGAATTGTATACTGCTGGCTTGACAAATGGTGGCTTATAGGCTCTTCAAAAGTTCACGACACTTTGCTCGGCGCCTGGAAAGGCCCGGCCAATGACGGGCTTTTTAACGATGAATATCTCGGGATATGTTCGCAGGGAGACGGAAAACAAAGCCCTTTTAAAAGAAATTTGAAACAAGTTTATTATACGTATCAGGAAAAACTGTGGCTTAATGACATTACGGAGTGAGGTCTTTTGCGCTGTTGACATATATTTATTTTTAATGTAAAATCAATCTAAAATGAAAATAAGTCTAAAACAGGAATTGCTATTAATGAAATTTTATTCGATTCTTACAGCTTTAGCCTTTTCGTTTTTTATAAATATTCTTTTCACACCCGACGCACATGCCGCAGGTTCAGACGTATTTCCGCCTTACGTACAATATAACAGAATAGATTCCGACGGTCTTGACACCGGAACGATCGCTTTCAAAGGCGAGTTTATTTTTGATTTTGTATTTCATAAGCTCGGAGATTTCTGGTATACGAGAAAAGATCTTCTCGGGCTCAATAAATATCATAACTATAAACCCGTCGACCCGCTTACGGGTCTTCCTTTAAAAATCGACAACAAATGGCAGGATACTTACGGGCAGACTTTTCTTTTTAACGTGGGCATGAAGCCTGCCGACTGGTTTTTCGCGGAGTTGGGATTCGGAATGATAGGGGATTATGCCGACAAATACTGGATTGCGGTCAATCAGGAGCACAGAATGGATAACTGGGGAATAAAAGCTCCCCGGATGGAATGGCATAATGCGAAAATCGGGATTAAAAATGACTGGGCGAGTTTGACATACCATAAAAATTACGGGCATATGGACTGGCATTATGAAGGGGATCTTTTTGATTTGTTTCCGGTCATGGACAATCCCGACAATTATCTGCGCTATTCCGGGCATCATACCGCTGATTACTGGGAACTGAAATCCAGAGGCGTTTGGGGGGATTTTTCGGCGATATACGGAGAAGAGGCCCTTCAGGACTATAAACAGGGCGTTTATATAAAGTATACAAATATTTTCGGAAGCAAACTCAACTTTTATTATGCCGACCACCAAATCCCTTTCGGAAATCCGAAAACGTCTGAATGGAACAATCTTTTCGAGTCTTCAAAGAATCTGGGAGACTCAAAAGAAAGAATGCGCACTTTTGAACTCAGCACGGGTTTTAATATCGGAAGAAATACCCTTCAGATCGGAGCGATATACAGACCTTTCAGGCTGGGATGGGACTATAAATACGTCAAAAACGTAGGGGCCGGCAAAGGTTTAAACGGCACTAAATATGAGCTTTACGAAAGCACTACTAATGATTTGGACGCTTTGGGCGGATCCGTAAAGCTTGCCGTTGCTAAAAAACTCGGGCTCGATTTAATAAAACTCGGATACGAATACAGGGGACTTGTCGCCGGCAACAGACATAAAGCCGATTTATCCCTCGAAAAGAAACTCTCAAAATATTTCAACGCATACGGAAGCTATTATTATCAGACGCCTTTGCTTAAAGCCATGCCTCTTGTTTATTCTTCCGGCGGGAGCGGTTCCGCGATATTTACCGGCCGCGGACAGGAAAGTCCTTTCTGGGTATGGTGGCGTAATCCCGTGTCGGGTTTTGACAACAGGGAAACAAGCGCTTTTTCTTTTGTTTTCACTTATGATCCGACTCCGTCAACCTGGTTCTATAGGTTCGAACCCAATGTCCCTTTGGCGTATAATCTCAATCCCGAAGAGGACGCTCCTTTTTCTTTTGCGGCGAAGGTTAATCTTGAAAAATATTTCGGCAGCGTCGACAGGCAGACATACTGGGAATATGACGGCTCCACCGTATGGGAAGACGCATATGCCAACGGCACGAACGCTCCCGACAGATATATAGGTTCTTTGTATTTCCTTACGCAGTTTATAAAAGACAAAGTGAAGATTTTATATGATTTTGAAGTCGGGGAAGATCTTGCGACTCTGAGTTATCCTTATCCCGACGCGAAAGGACTGTCCGGAAGAGAAGGCTTTATTACCCCTATGATAGGATATTTTAAAACAAGCCTGGCGGTTGAAAGAAAGCCCTATTATTTTAAAGCCGCTTATCTGAAAAATTACTGGGGACCCGAAGACTGGCACAGAAATTTCGGTTCTAAATTTGAAGAACTTTATCTTGCCCACATAGACAGAAATATAGGCGAATGGTTTAATGTCGGCGCTGAATATGTGGGGGCGAGAAAAACCGATCAGAAAGCGCTGGATTCAATAGCCGGCAAGATTTCCAGAAATGAAACAGGATATTTTGATGAAATAAGAGTGTTTTTTAAAGTATTATTTGATGCGGCATTCAAATTCGGCACCAGAGAAGCCGAGGCCCCTTTTGTGGTCGAGTACGATAAAACTCCGCCTCAGGCGGCTTTGAAAGCGAAACCTGATACGATATATCCCGAAAATAATCAAAAAGCGGTAATAGAACCCTGGGTTTCGGATTATTCCGGAATCGACAGCTGGAAAGTATACATAAAAGATTCTTCCGGTCAGACAGTGAAAGAGTATTCCGGCACCAGAGAACCGCCTTATGAACTGGAATGGAACGGCAAAAAAGAAACGACGGGACAGGATCTTGCCGACGGGCATTATTATGCGCATCTTGAAGCCTTTGATAATTACGGCAACCGCTCGGAAACCGAGCCTGTAAGGATAACAATCGCCTCAACGCCGAAAATAGAAGACACTGAAATAGTGGAAACCGAAAGAGGCCTGGTAATAACATTGGGCGCCAAAGTATTGTTTGATTTTGATAAATTCAATTTGAAAAAGGGCGCTATGAAAACCTTAAAAGAAGTCGCCGAGCTTCTTAATATGTACCCGAATAACAATATTTCGGTTGAAGGCCATACCGACTGGAAGGGCTCGGTCTCCTATAACCAGAGACTTTCCGAAAACCGCGCCAAATCGGTAAGAAATTATTTGGTAAAAGAAGGTGTTGAAGCCGGCAGAATCAAAATGGCGGGATATGGAAAGCTTAAGCCTGTCGCTTCAAATAAAACCGCGGCGGGAAGAGAGCAGAACAGAAGAGTCGAGATTATCATACTTAAGGATGACGGTTCGGATATTAATTTATCGGACGAAAGTACGCGGATTGTACAATAAAAACAGGAGGCGGTATGAAAAAAGTATTCGGTTTCTTAGTTGCGGCGGCGGTTGCGGCATCGTTTTCGGCGGCGGTTTATGCGCAAAAAGCAGGTTCGGTTTTTAAACCTTTTGCGGTTTATGTTGAAAACAATTCCAAGGAAAACCATTATGCGCCTTCGGGCTGGATGGGCGATTACGGCGACCTTAAAATCAATCTCGCCAATACGGAATCGCCCAGAAGCGGGAATACGTGCATAAAGATCACTTACAGCGCAAAAATGACGCAGGGAGCCGGCTGGGCGGGCATATACTGGCAGCAGCCTGCCAACAACTGGGGAGAAAAGAAAGGCGGCTATGATCTTACCGGCGCCAAAAAGCTTACTTTCTGGGCGCGCGGAGCGGTAGGCGGAGAGAAGATAGCTGAATTCAAAGCGGGCGGGATTACCGGAGAGTTTCCCGATTCGGATTCACAGTCCGTCGGGCCTGTAGAGCTTACGAAAGAATGGCAGAAGTTTACCATAGATCTTAAGGACAAAGATCTCAGCCATATTATCGGCGGGTTCTGCTGGGCTGCGTCGAAAGACGACAATCCCAACGGCTTTGTGCTTTATCTTGACGACATCATTTATGAATAATTAAATTTGCTTTAAAAAGGGCAGAGTTGAAAAACTCTGCCCTTTTTTTTATTGCCGTTTTTCAATATATGTCAGAGTTTTTGCATTTAAAATAACTGACAAAACGGAATATTTTATGTATATTTTACGAAACAATAAATTTTAACGGAGATTTTTATGAAAAAAATTCTTTTTGCCGCATTTACAGTCTTGCTATCCGTCTCTTTCGCTTTGGCCCAAAAAGCGGAAACGCCCGATTCCATTTATGCAAAAGTTACCGCCAACAGCTATATCGGCAAATATAAAAGCATTATAATCGACAAAGAAATTTCTTCGTCGCAGCTGCCCAAAGCAATGACGGTAAAAAGCAGAACATATTTTGCGGATGACGTTTACAGGGAAGATACCCTTACTACAAACGACTCGGGGCAGGAAATGAAAATAATTACCATTTTCAATGCTTTAAACACATATATAAGTTATGATGCAGGAAAAAGTTTTTTTTCTTTGGACACTTCTCTTTCCGGACAGATAACTTCAAACCTGAAAAATATAGATCCTTTTACCGGCTTTGCGCGGCTGAAAGACAAGACGGAAAAAGTTGACGGAAAGGATTGTTATGTAATAGAAGACAATGCCGGAGGATATGACAGAAAAGTTTATATTGAAAAGAAAACATACAATGTAGTCAAAAACATTATGTCATCCGAAGAAATGCTTATAGTTACCGAAATGTCGGACTACAGAAAAGTCGACAAATATACGGCGCCTTTCAGCATTTCCATACTGCTGCGCCAAAATACCGGCGACAAAAAAGTGATAGATTCGAAGATTAAAATTTCATCCATACAGTTTAATCCTTCAATAAACAAAGACATTTTTATTCCTAAAAATGTTTCCAAGCTTCCGGACATCCCGGCGATAGGAGATATAAAAAATATGATAGAGTCCCTGTTTTAAAACAATTCATATTTTTCTGCGTCTCAAGGCTTTTAAAGACATTGTTTTTTGAAAAACTCCGGCATAAGCGGCTGGAGTTTTTTTATTGTTTATTCATAACCGCAGAGCGCAGCCGGCAGTTATGTCTGAAACCGGAAAATGCCAAAAACAAAGATTATATAATGCCTTCTTGAAAACCTGCCAATACAATATTTACCGCTATAGCAAAAATATTTAAGCAAGCCGGCATTAAAAACGCCGGCTTCCACACACTACGGCACACATTCGCCAGCCACCTTGTAATCAATGAAATAAGCCTTTACACCGTAAGCCAACTGCCGGTCCACAGCAAAATAGAAACAACAATGATATATATACACATCTCTCAAAAACAGCGTTGACAGCCTTAATTTCAATCACAAAATTTAGTCTTATCGTATTCTTTTTAATTACTTTTAATTCTGCTTAATTCTTATGTTATCATCAATAAAAAAGAAAAAGACTGATAAATATATAAATTTATCAGCCCTATATAAATTCGGGGAGACAGGACTTGAACCTGCAACCTCCTGCTCCCAAAGCAGGCGCGATAGCCAATTACGCTACTCCCCGTTTAAGATATACAAAATATTCGATTTTGCCGCGGTTTTTCCGCAGATTCGGCTTTAAGCCGATTTTTTTTCAAATTTTACTTTCGAAAAAATATTTATTTTTTACTTATTCAAATTTTTAATAACTTCTTTTGCTTTCTGCAAAGCCAAAGCCCTGTGACTTATTTTATTTTTCAAATCTTCTTCCAATTCGGCAAAAGTTTTGTTCTGCTGAGGTATAAAAAAAATCGGGTCATACCCGAACCCTTTATTTCCGGCGGCATGCTCGGATATTATACCAAATATTCGCCCTTGGGCAAAAACTGTTTCCCCTTCGGGGCTTGAGATTGCTATAGCGCATCTGAACACGGCAGACCTTTTATCCGGAGGCGCGCCCTGTAAAGCAGACAGAAGTTTTTTATTATTGTCTTCATAGGTGCATCCTATTCCCGCATAACGCGCTGAAAAGATGCCCGGCTCTCCGTTAAGATAAGGCACTTCAAGGCCGGTGTCGTCCGCAATTGCCCATTTTTTAAAAAAAAGCGCGGCTTCCCTGGCTTTTTTTGCGGCATTTTCTTCCAGCGTTTTTCCGTCTTCAACAGTTCTGGGATAATCGGGAAAATCGGTCATAGGGGTGACTTTTATATCCAGATCTTTTAAAATGTCTTTAATTTCCGAAACTTTATGTCTGTTGCCCGTGGCGATAATAATTTCATCTATCATTGCAGCGCCCCCAGCGATTTTTTTTGCGCGGCGGTTATCCGCTTTATTCCCGTATAAGCCAAGTCAAGAAGTTCGTCCATTTTTCTTCTGGAAAAAGGCTCCCCTTCCGCGGTTCCCTGAATTTCAATAAATTTTCCGCAAGAGGTCATAACAATGTTCATATCAAGCAGAGCATTATTATCTTCCTTGGCCGACAAATCAAGAATTTTTCTGCCTTTTGTGTCGAGACCGACGCTGACAGCGCCGATAAAATCCCTTAAAGGAATCTCTTCAAGAAGTTTTTTCTTCCTGAGATTTTTGAGAGCCAAAGCCAAAGCGACAAATCCGCCGTTAATGGAAGCCGTTCTTGTTCCACCGTCAGCCCTTATTACGTCGCAGTCTACGGTCACTGTCCTTTTTCCCAATTTTGAAAGATCGACCGCAGCCCTCAAAGATCTGCCGATAAGCCTGGAAATCTCCTGGGCTCTGCCCCCTTCCGACAATTTTTTTCTTGAAGAACGCTGATTGCAAGATCTCGGAAGCATGGCGTATTCCGCCGTTATCCAGCCATGCGTGTCCATTCCTTTAGCTTCAATAAAAGCCGGAACTTTTTCTTCGACCGAAGCCACACACAGGACTTTAGTCTCCCCGAGCGAAAACATGCACGATCCTTCCGCGTGCTTTAAATAGTTTTTGACAATTACGATTTTTCTCATATATTTTTTCCGTTAAACAATTTTTTTTTAGAATTTCCAGCGCATGCTAAGCTGTCCGCCGGCGCCCTTTCTTCCGAGACTCACTCCGTAAACTCCGGCTCCGGCCGAAAAAGTTTCGCTGAACGCTTTTTCAATGCCGGCTTCATAGCGCACATACGGATCAACCGACATTTCCGGAAGTTTTATTCCGGCGGCCCTGCAGTTAGTATCGCCTGCAAGGCTCCATACGCCGCTGAGATTGACAAATGACATCAGATCTCTGTCCAATCCCGCCGCCAATTTCAATCCCGGCTCTATATGGAAAGGATTAAATCTTTCCACATTTACTTTGACCCCGGCGGTATTTTTATAAGGAGCTACATCCACCACCGAACAAGACAGATTCAGCGAAGGCTGCAAAACAAATTTGTCGTCTCCGTCAAGCGCAAAATTACAGCCGGTTTTCAAAGCCGCGCCTTTGGTATACATCATAAAATTGTCTTTCCCGTATTTTCCTTCGCCATGCTCGTTTATCATGCCGACATTGGCCGTTAAAGCCGTATAAAACTTTTCTTTAAATATTACGGCGGAAACTCCCAGAAGCCCGCCTCCCTGCATAATGGAAGCGCCTTTATACGACTGGTCAGAAGCATTGTATGCCCCGTAGACGGAAAACACTCCGTTTATTCCTTTTCCTATGTTTGAAGCGGCCGAATTATATCCGGCATAAGCGCCGTATGCCGTATTTGACACCGTAAGCTTTTTGTTAAGCCTGATATCTTCATTATAAGCATAAGGATTTACCCACAGCCCCTTTACGCCTTCCTGCGTCAAAGCCCTGTCAATTATGCCGAAAGCCTGCCGGTAAGAATGCAGCTGTCCCAGATATCCGCCGGTCTGGAGCGTAACAGGGGCGATAAATACCGAAGGATTAAAGTCAAATGTATGTTCGAATTCAAGCCTGCCGTTTTTGTATCTTGCAAAATAGGTAAATACCGGCCCGAGAATTTCTTTCACCGCATTATTGAGCCTGAGCGCTCTTTTCAGCTTATCGTCGTCGGCTATCTGGATGCTGACTTTTTTCTCAAGATTGTGCAGATCCTTTATAATAACTATCCTGTCAATCACAAGCTCTCCGCTGTTGTCGTTAAGCTTTGAACCGGTAAAATTATCCGCCTGCCCGTTGTGCAGATCGGCGTCAATGCTTAAATAAGATTTCTTTGCGTCCGGAAGGTTGAAATCCTGCACGGAAACTTTGTCTATTTTTCCGTTTGTCATATCAAGCCTTGCGCCGCCGCGCATATTGAATTTAACGTTTTTAAAGAAAAGCGTCTTCCTGCCGAATTTTATGCTTCCGTTATAAAGATTAACCGTATTTCCGGAAGCGGAATTAAGATTGCCGAAAGAGGACATATCGGAGTTGAGATATACCGAGCCTCCGGTTCTTGCGGAAGTTAAAACCGAAGCGTCGTCAGCGCTTGAAGCGTTGAGATTGATTATATTTCCGCTGCCGTCGGAAGTTATCGAATCCTCGAAAGACATCACCCTGCCGTCGAAAGCGTTGAGATTAAGTTTGGTTCCTGCCGAAATATGCAGAGCGTTCGCCTTATCTCCGGCTTTATTGCCCTTAAATTCCACATCGGCCTTTTCGGCGGCGATATTAACCGTTCCGCCTTTGCTGTATATCGCCCCTCCCGCGGCGCCGTCGCCTTCAGCAGTATTGCCGTAAAAAGAAGAATCGTAAATATTGAGAATGTTTTCATTATATATCGCCCCGCCGTTAGCCGTAACGTGAGTGGAAACTGCGACATTGCCTTCAAACCTGGTTTTTGATATAGCCGTTTTGCCGGCATTACGGATCGCTCCGCCTTGCGCCGAGCTCCCCTCTTTAATAATAAAATTTTCAAGATTAAGTTCCGTATCGGGGCCGGACACATTAAATATATTCGACACTTTATTTCCGTATATGGACACCGGAGCGCCTTTTTCACCGGATCCGGACACATGAAGGGTTCCCGTTGCCAGTAGAGAATTGTATTTTCCGGGAACATTATAATCCTTTTTCATAGTATATGATCTGTCGCCTGTCTGAATGTTTACTGCATGCTGGAAAGGATCGTCGGTATACTCTGTCAGGAAAAAGTTAAGAGAAAGGTTGTCCGAACCCCGGGTTACGCGGTAAACGCCGGTGCTTGCATAAGTTACGAAATCGACTCCGTCGAGATAGTTTACCGTCATTGTCGTCGAATCGGCAAACACTTTTACGTCCGCGGACACTCCGACGGCAAAACCCCTGACGATATTTATGCCGTAAAAACTGAGTTTGCCGGTTCCCAAAGCCGCCTGCGATATGTCTATTTTATCGGACTTGCGTCCCGAGAGATCCACGTCGATTTTCACATTAACGGTGCCGCTTACCACATTAAAAGACGATACATATACCACATCGTCGGCTTTACGGTTAGCCATATCAAAAACCGAACCGTCATACACGGTTAAAGCGTTCCTTGAGTTTTTTGTTCCTATAGAGCCTCTCGAGGCGGGAACAAGAAACTTTTTTTCGTCCGAAGGATCTTTTATCCCGTCAAAAACGCCCAATTTCAGCGTGCCGCCGTATAAATTTATATCGTTTCCGGTAACCGAGTTATTAAAAACGGCCGTCCCTTTGTCAGGAGCGTTTAAAGGAATCCCGTTGCCGGAAGGATTTCCCGGATTCGCGGCCGAATCCCAATCTCCGCTGCGGTTGACATTTATTATTCCGTTATCGCCCGTTACGGCATCGTTAAGCATAATACTGTCCGCAGCCGCGGCGTTAAGATTTACCGACGCGTTCGCGGCATTATGAACGGCATTGGATTTTCCCCCCGCCGTATTTCCCGTAAATGCGACGTCGGCTCCGTCGGCTATTATGTTTAAAATGCCTTCATTAAAAACCGCTCCGCCTTTTGAAACGCCTTTGGAAATATTCGCCGCGGAATTATACAGGAAAGAAGAATTGTATATATTTGCGCTGCCCGAGTTGTACAGAGCTCCGCCGTAAGATTTTGAAGAAGAATCTCCGCTGTCGTTGCTTACGGAATTATGAGAAATCGTGGAGCCGTGAATATAGAGAACTCCGGCATTGTTTATCGCCCCGCCCAGAGAATTTTGTCCCGAAGAAAAAGAAAAGTTTTTAATCGTGATATCGGAGAAAGAAAGAACTTTTCCCGCCCCTGAGACAAATCCCGTATTCCATCCGGCTCCGTCAACGCAAAAGCCCGCGCCGTTAACGGCAAGAAAACCCGGCGTCACGGCGTTCAAAGAGCCTTTTACGGCTATATCCGAAGACAAAGTTATGCTGTAGGACGGAGTGGAGACCGCCAGTCCGGCGTTAAAATCGTCGAAATTATCAACGGACTGGGCTCGCGCGTCGCAGACAAAAGCCGCAATCGCTGCAAATAAGCTTAAAACACAGTAAAATTTTTTCATTGTTTTGCGTATCCCGTAATTATTTTTTATACCAAAAATTTAAGATTTTCGTTTATCGTTTCGATTTTGCTTTTGGCGGCCGACAAACGCATTCTGATTTTTTCTATTTCCGCTTCGGGCGCCCTTTTGATAAAATTCTCGTTTTTGAGTTTCGTTTCCGTCCTTTCAACTTCCTGCCGGGCAAGAGAAATTTCTTTCGCAAGCCTTGCTTTTTCCTTGCCGATATCAATAAGCCCTTCCAGAGGCAAAAATATTTCGAATCCGCCGGCCACCGCCAAAGCGGAATTGGCGGGCCTTTTAATATCTTTCCCGAAGCGTATGGAACTTATCTTGGCGAGCTGTTTTATATAACATTCATTATTTTGCGCCGCTTCCTGTTTCGCCGCGTCACGGACATTGAATATAGCCTCTATCTGCACGGCCGGAGAAATATTCATCTCGCTTCTCAATGTTCTTATCTTTGAGATAATGTCCTTAATCACGCTCATTTCCTCTATGGCCCCGCTTCTTGTCTCTTTTATCTCCGCAAAAGAACTTTCGCTTATTATTTTCGCGTCTTTTATGTCTTTGTGCAGTATATGCCATATCTCTTCGCAGATAAAAGGCATGATAGGCGCAGCCAGCTGGAGAGCGGCTTTTAATACGTATATCAGCACGGACAAGACCTGTCTTTTAACCCCGGCATCCTGCGACATTATGCGTATCTTTGAAAGCTCGATATACCAGTCACAGTATTTTGTCCAGAAAAAGTCGTAAATCTCTCTTGCCGCGGCGTCCATATCATAAGTTTCATAGGACGATTTGACTTTTTTCGCCGTCACGGCAAGTTCAGCCATTATCCACTCGTCCGCAAGCTCGCAAGGAGCGGCTTCATCCAAATCTCCGGCTCCCTCAAGATTCATTATTATAAAACGTGAAGCATTCCATATTTTATTGGCAAAATTCCGGGCGGACAAAAACGACTCGTCCGAAATCTGCATATCTCTTCCGGGAGCCGCCGCCTGCGCGAGAGCGAATCTTAAAGCGTCGGTCCCGAACTTTTCCATAATAACCAAAGGATCTATCACGTTTCCGAGAGATTTTGACATTTTCTTTCCGCTTTTGTCCCTGACTATGCCGTGAATAAACACATCTTTGTAAGGAACGCCGTTCATAAACTCAAGTCCGAACTGAACCATTCTGGCAACCCATAAATAAAGGATCTCATGTCCGGTGGCCAATACGGATGTCGGATAAAAATATCCGAGCTCCTCGTTTTTTTCGTCCGAACCCCAGTTAAAAACGCTCAAAGGCCATAAAGCGGAAGAAAACCACGTATCCAGAACGTCTTCATCCTGCTCGAAATCATGTCCGCCGCATTGCGGGCATTTCTCCGGCTTGTCAAAAGAAGCCGACGGTTTGCAGTCCGTTCTGACGCCGTTTTTATCAATGCAGTAATATACCGGAATTCTGTGCCCCCACCAGATTTGCCTGCTTATGCACCAGTCTCTTAAATTTTCAAGCCACAGCACATAAGGTTTTTTCCAAGACGGAGGATAGAATTCGGTTTTGCCCTCATCTGCTGCTTTTATGGCTTTTTTGGACATATCCGAAACGTCAAGAAACCACTGCTGCGACATCAAGGGCTCTATTGTGGTCGAACATCTGTAACATCTTCCGACGGAATGGGAATAATCTTCAATCTTTACAAGAAAGCCTCCGGCCTCAAGATCTTCGACAACGGCTTTTCTCGCCTCCGCAGCGCTCATCCCGTCATATTTCGCCGGAACATTAATCATTTTTCCTTCAGTATTTATAATCTCAATAATTTCAAGTCCGTTTCTTGCGGCTATTTCATTATCCGCGGCATCGTGAGCCGGAGTAACTTTGACGGCTCCGGTTCCGAACTCTCTGTCCACGGCATAATCCGCGACTATCTTTATTTCCCTGCCCACAAGAGGAAGAATTATAGTCTTTCCGACAAGTCCGGAATATCTTTCGTCGCCGGGATTTACCGCTACGGCCGTATCGCCCAGCATGGTTTCAGGCCTTGTGGTCGCCACAACCACATATTGCCCGCAATCTTTTATGGGATATTTTATATGCCACAAACTGCTTTTTTCATTCTCGTATTCGACTTCAATATCGGACAGAGCCGTGCAACATCTGCAACACCAGTTGACAAGTCTTTTTCCCCTGTAAATAAGCCCTTTGTCGTAAAGTTTTATAAAAGCTTTTTTTACCGCTTTTGAACGCTCCTGATCCATGGTAAAAGCGGTTCTGTCCCAATCAAGCCCGCAGCCGAGTTTTTTCAGCTGCTCAAGTATGGCGTCTCCGGTCTCTTCTCTCCAGCGCCACATTCTTTCAAGAAATTTCTCTCTTCCGAGATCATATTTTGTCTTCCCCTCTTTTTTAAGCAGTTTTTCAACGATATTTTGGGTGGCTATCCCGCCATGATCGGTTCCGGGAACCCACAATGCGTTAAAACCCTGAAGTTTTTTATGCCTTAGTATAATATCCTGCAAAGTATTGTTGAGAGCATGCCCCATATGCAGGGATCCCGTAACATTGGGAGGAGGTATGACTATAGTGAAAGGTTTCTTTTTTTTATCAATCCTGGCGGAAAACGTTTTATTTTCTATCCAGTATTTGCGCCATCTTTGTTCAACCTCTTTCGAATCATAAACTTTTTCCATTTGACATTATCCTTTCATTAATAAATAATGCGGAAATTATATCAAATTTAAACGCTTTTTAAAATGCTCGATTTGCGTTTCCCGAAAATATCCGGATTGTCTTACGCCTTGCAAGTGTTTTAACCGCGCTGTTGCGCCGGACGCCTGAATTTGCCTAAGATTAAATTGCAAAAAGGATATAAGAATTGTATAATCAGAAAATGAAAAAAATAATTTTATTAACCTCTCTGCTTTTGATTTTTGCATGCATGCCCCGCAGCCCGCAGAAAATGCGTCCTCAAAAGCCGGAAGAACCGGCGCAAACAATAATTAAGGAGACAAAAAGGATGAATGCAGTCATTGAAACTTCGCTTGGAACAATAAGAATAGAACTTTTTCCGGATAAAGCGCCGAAAACGGTCGCAAATTTTGCAGGGTTGGCAGAAGGAACAAAAGAGTTTACGGACATAAAGACGGGAAAGAAAATTAAGAAAAAATTTTATGACGGACTTATTTTTCACAGAGTCATACCGGAGTTTATGATTCAGGGCGGTTGTCCCGCCGGAGAAGGAACGGGCGGGCCCGGATATAAGTTTGAAGATGAAATCGATCCGGAACTGAAATTCGACAAATCCGGCAGACTGGCAATGGCAAATTCCGGACCCGGCACTAACGGCTCGCAATTTTTTATAACCGAAGTTTCTACGCCCTGGCTTAACGGAAACCATACGATTTTCGGACAGGTAACCGACGGAATGGACGTGGTAAAAAAAATCGCGAGAACGGAAGTCGATTTTTCGGACAAGCCTCTGACTCCCGTTGTCATAAAGAGCATTATTATTGAAAGATAAAGCTTTTGGAGGACAGCCTTTATGAAAAAAGCCGTTTTTATAACAGCTCCTGAAATTTTCAGGGATGAAGAATATGAAAAACCGAAAAAAATTCTTGAGAACAACGGTATTAAAGTCATAACCGCAAGCACTAAAAAAGGCGAAATAAAGGGAAAGCTCGGCATGAAAGCCGTAAGCGATATGACAATAGACGAAGTCGCTGCCGATGATTTTGACGCCATAGTATATGTAGGCGGCGCGGGAGCCGGAATCTTTTTTGAAAATCCGGTCGCTTTAAAGCTCGCGCGGGATTTTGTTTCTTCCGGGAAACCTGCTGCGGCGATATGCATCGCTCCGACGATCCTTGCAAATGCGGGCGTTTTAAAAGGAAAAGCCGCGACTGTTTTTCCCGACGGACGGGCAGCGCTGGAAAAAGGCGGCGCAAAATATACCTCTAACACTGTTGAAACGGACGGAAATATTATTACGGGCAATGGCCCGGATGCAGCCGAAGAGTTCGGTCAGGCGCTTTTAAAAGCTCTTCGGAAATAAAAATATTTATTTCGCCATAACTGCTGCCATAACCGCAGACCGTCACAAAGTTTACAATGCCGCCTGCGCCGGCAGGCTTGCTGACTGCCCCTAAGGGTTCGTTTTTCAAAAAATCATTAATTTACGCGGCTTAAAGCAGAAAAGTTAAAAGTTTTTCAATATTTAGGCTTTTTAGCTTTTTACAAACCGAAAAGATTGTAAATCCGTCTAAACACCAGCAAACCTTTTAAAGCTTTTTCATCTCTGCCCGCATAAAAACGCTTGTCTTCTTCACTCAGGAATTTACTTTTTTATATACAAACCATACAAAATCCCAAACACTCGGAATGCGCAGACGGAAGGTTTTTCAGGCTCGGAGCGGCGGCTGCAAAGACTACGGATATCCGTCAACTCCGGATTGCATCGGAAAAAGACGGCTTTTGCCTGTGCCAGACAATGAGAAAACTTCCGCCAAAACCCAACCGCACGTTTTGAAAGCATAAGCTTTTTTGCGCTAAAAATCTCTCTACGCACATAAATTTATAAGCCGTCACCGCCGGTTGCGCAAACAGCTTGATTTACCCCATTCCTTTGCGGCATGAAAGCCGGAAGTCCTACATAGTCCCATATAAGCGTTTTCACGCCGCATTTCTTTCCAGTCCCGCTTTAATTATTGCTTAGGTTTCTTATATCAAAATATTTTCCCGTCGTTTTTTCACGGACAAAATCCGCAGAGAGAGCTTTCTCTAAACATTTTAAGGTTCTATTTTTTTATGATCCGTATTTCAAATTTTTTCTTCTTTTTGTTTTATTTGTCTTGCCTGCCGGTAAAGGGCTCCTTCAATTTCTTTGTAAAATCTCCCGGACAGCTTCTCAACGCTTTTAAAGGTTTGCTTTCTTTTTTATTCCCCTTTTTCCCTCGCAATTGCAAATATGCATAAACCGAGATGCCGGTTTGCGGATTCGTATTCGATATCGGCGTATTTTTCAAATATCGCCAAACCGCGTCCGCCTTTCCGGCTCTTGACATTTTGCCGCTTATTTAATAACATTGTTATCAATTAGTAATATCGATATTAAAGGATAATGAAGTTATGAAAAGAAAAATACTGGTAACCGAAGAAGACCTTAATACGAAATCAAGAATTCTTCTGGCTGCAAAACAGGAATTTTTTGAAAAAGGATTTCACGGCGCAAGCATGCGTTCCATTGCCGAAAGAGAGGGGCTTACCACCGGCGCGATTTACAATCTGTTTGAAAATAAAGACTTTATTTTTAAAACTCTTATAGGAAATACTTTTGACGAATTATTGGCGTTTTTAGTTCATGACAGCGAACTTGAAGAAAAGCAATACAATATGAAAACAAGCGATTTGTCGTTTATTACGGAAATTTCCCGCCGCAAATTCATTAAAATCGTGGACTTTTTTTACAGCAACTGGGATGCGATGAAACTGCTTGTCTGCTGCTCGAAAGGCAGTTCTTACGAACATATCTTTGATAAAGCTATACGGTTTGTGGAGGAAAAAACAGTCGAATGGTTAAAACGCGACAATATTAAAGTGTCAAAACAAACAAAATTTTTTATTCATGTTATGGTCTCTACGTATATGGAACACCTGAAAGAAATCTTCCATCATGATTTAAAAAAAGCACAGGCCTTGAGTTATGCTATTGATATCAACGGATATCATTGCGCGGGATGGAAGCAGTACTGGATGTCGCAAAAAGAATATTAACAAAACCCATAATACGTATTTTATCATTCACGCCTTTTTGCGCAAATAAAAAAAAAACGCAGTCTGTGTTTTTCCCGTAAAAAATTTATGCCCGCATAAGCATCGCCGCCGTACCCGGACAATTATAAAATGCCGCAAAGACGGCTTCCTGCTTTGCTGGAAACAGCAAAAGCAATATTGAACGGCGGCATTACAAAAAACCGCGCCTTTAAGGCGCACTGATATATTATTTCTATTTTTCGGGAGGTTTTTATATGCTTTCAACATATAAAAAATTGTTAAAGTATACGCCGGAAAAAATGTACTGCGCGTATATTTCGGTCTTTTTCGCCTCGGCGTCCGTTTTTGTACAGATCGCGGCATACTGGTTTTTATGGAAGTTTTTACATGCTCTTATCGTAACAAAAAGCATTACCGACGGAAAATTTTACAGCATAGTCATAGCAGGTCTTTTGATTGCCAATGTATTAACGGGCTTTATTGCCGTGTGGGCTTCTCATCTTTTGGGCTTCCGGCTTGAAACGAATTTGCGCAAAACGGCGGCCGGTCACCTGATGAAAGCTTCTTTCGCTTTTTTTGACATGAATCCTTCCGGCAAAATAAGGAAACTCATTGACGACAATGCGCAGGAAACGCATATGATCGTCGCCCACCTGATACCGGACAATATATCCGCTCTTTTGACTCCCGTGCTTATGTTTGTGCTTATATTTATTATAGACGTCCGGCTGGGAGTTTTACTAGCGGCGGTAGCGGCCATAGGCTTTTTTCAAATGAAACTTATGATGGGCGAAAAAGAATTCATGAAATCTTATATGGCGGCTCTGGAAAAAATGAATGCCGAAGCGGTCGAATATGTGCGCGGCATGCAGGTGGTAAAAATTTTCCGCGGCACGGTAGAATCTTTCAAAGCTTTTTACGAAGCTATTACAAGTTATGCTAAGCTGGCGCTTGATTATTCAAACAGCTGCCGGCGTCCCTGGGTTCTTTTTCAAGTGCTTTTCAATTTATTCGCGGCTTTCACTTTGCCGATCGCCGTTATATACATTAATAAAGGAGCCGGCGGTGACATTATTTTGGCAAAAGTAATTTTTTACGTTTGCTTCGCCGGCATTCTTTTCAGCGCTTTTATGCGGGTTATGTATGTGGGCATGTACAATTTCCAGGCCGCGCAGGTTGTAAACAAACTCGAAAATCTTTTTACCGAAATGGCAAAAGACAATCTGACCCACGGAACGGACGAAACCTTTGACAATTTCGACATAGAATTCAAAAACGTTTCATTTGCCTACGGACAGGAATACGTTTTAAAAAACCTCAGTTTCAAACTTCAAGGCAAAAAGACATATGCTCTCGTAGGCTCTTCGGGAGGAGGAAAATCCACAATCGCGAAACTGATTTCCGGCTTTTATAAAATAAACGAAGGAGAAATCCTTATCGGCGGCAAAAACATATCATCTTATTCCCAAACGGCTTTAATGAAAAATATAGCGTTTGTATTCCAAAATGCGAAATTGTTTAAGACAAGCATTTTTGAAAATGTCAAAATGGGCGATGAAAACGCAAGCGATTCCCGCGTAATGGAAGCGTTAAAACAGGCTCGCTGCAATGATATTGTTGATAAATTCAAAGACAGGGAACATACCCTCATAGGCTCAAAAGGCGTTCATTTATCGGGAGGCGAAATCCAGCGTATCGCCATCGCGCGCGCAATTTTAAAAAACGCGAATATAATTATTCTTGACGAAGCTTCGGCGGCCGCAGATCCCGAAAACGAATACGAAATCCAACAGGCCTTTTCAAATCTAATGAAAGACAAAACCGTCATAATGATTGCCCACAGATTAAGCTCCATCAGAAATGTCGACGAAATTCTCGTTATTGACGGCGGAAAGATTGCGGAACGCGGCACGGACGCCCGCCTGACGCAAGCAGGCGGAATATATAAAAAACTGCAGGATTTATATTCCGAAGCAAACAACTGGGGGATTTATGATAAATAAAATACAAAAACTTTTTGCCGTTACCGAAACCGGAGCCCGGGGAGTTATCAAAGCGACTTTTACGTCAATGCTGATGCACTTTGCCTATATCGCCCCGATTTTTTTAATTATGATTTTCGTACATAACTTTTTGGCGCAGCAGCGGCAAAGCCCGCTTTTTTTCGCCGCGGGCATTATAGTTCTGGGGCTTGTCATGTATGCGCTTATCTATGTCAATTACGATACTCTCTATACGGAAACATATAAAGAAAGCGCGAACTTGCGCATTGAGATAGCAAATACTTTAAAATCCTTGCCGTTATCGTATTTTTCAAAGCATGATATATCCGACTTATCGCAAACCGTTATGGCCGACGTGGCGGCAATCGAGCACGGACTGAGTCATTCCATTCCGCAAATGATCGGACTGATTCTTTATCTTATCGTCATCGCAGCCTTAATGTTCACATTTCATCCCGCGCTGGGCTTATGCGTTTTTGCGCCGATTATCATAAGCATATTCTTGGTTTTTTTATCAAGAAAAATGCAGATATACGCCACGACAAAGCATTACGGTAAAATGCGGGAACGTTCGGAAAGTTTTCAGGAAGCCATCGAACTCCAACAGGAAATAAAAAGCTGCGCCAAAGCCGAACAAACGGCACGGAATTTGTGCCAAACCGCGCAGGAAACGGAAAAAATCCACATTAAAACCGAATTTATGCAGGCAGGCCCCTTACAGATTTCCCTTTTAATTTTACGTTTTTCAATAGGCCTTACCGTATTTTTCGGCTTAAAGCTTTACTTAAACGGAAGCGCAAGCCTTCTTTACCTGATCGGCTATATCATCGCCGCCGCCCGCATTATCGACGCCGCAGCCGGCGTTGAAGCGAATATCGCCGAAATCATGTATCTTAACGCGCGCTTTAAACGCATAAACGAACTGCGCGGCATCCGTACGCAGAAAGGCGAAAAAACCCAGATATCGTCTTACGATATAACTTTTAAAAACGTGGAATTTTCTTACAATAAAGAGCAAAAAGTTATTGACGGAATATCCTTTACCGCGGAGCAAAACCGCGTTACCGCGCTTGTAGGACCGTCGGGCTGCGGGAAAACAAGCGTGCTGCGTCTGGCGTCGCGGCTGTACGATTATGACAAGGGACAGATTCTTATAGGCGGCAAAGAAATTAAAAACATCGATACGGACAGCTTGTTTGATAAAATTTCTATTGTTTTCCAGGATGTAATGCTGTTTAATGCGTCGATAATGGAAAATATAAGAATCGGAAACAGAAATGCAAGCGATAAAGAAGTGAAAGAGGCCGCGCGGCTTGCAAACTGTACGGAGTTTATCGAGGCCCTGCCGGACGGATACGATACTTTAATAGGAGAAAACGGCAGCAGGCTGTCGGGAGGCGAGCGCCAGCGTATTTCCATCGCCCGCGCCATTTTGAAAAACGCTCCGATCATAATATTGGATGAAATCAGCGCTTCTCTTGACGTTGAAAATGAAAAAAACATACAAAAAAGCTTAAACGCGCTTATTAAAGACAAAACCGTAATAATAATTTCGCACCGTTTAAGATCGATTGAAAAAGCGGACAAAATCATCGTCTTAAACCAAGGAAAAATCGACGCGCAGGGCAAACACGGCGAACTTATGGAAAAATCCGCGCTGTACCGCTTAATGATTGAAAAATCAACTGCTGCCGAGAAATGGAAATATTAAAATTTTTTGATATTTTTCCGTTTTCTAATCCGGATGCGGCAAACATGAACCGATGGAAGCGGTCTTTGCGCATATAGAAAAATACGAACCCGCTTTTATGCGGATGTCCGAAAGACTGCACGCCGGACGGAAAAAATTTTTATTCTTTTTACGCAAAAAAAACTTTGCCAGTATGGCAAAGCCGCTTTTTAGCCGCTGTTTCAATAAAGCGCCGGATAAACCCGGAGAACCGCAAATAAATGCAGTTTATCGCATAGCATGAGGCAAAGCGCGTCTTCAAATTCCGTCCTCAGACATCGGTTTAAAGGCGAATGACAAAAAATTTCTTTCTAAGGATATTCAAACCGTTTTCCGTTTTATTCAAAGCCGGGCGTTTTTTTGTTTGCCGTATTGAACAATATACGCCCGTTCCGGTTTTAATCATCGGAGGAAATAAGTCTCCCCATATCGCACACTATGGAATTTATGCGGGTGTACTGGTCAAGAATATCCATATGAAGACCTGAAGTTTCAATGGATTCAGGCAGATTGGCATGAAGTCTTGCTATATGTTTTTGCCTCAACTCCGTTTCCATAAGCCTTACCGCCGATTTTGAATCGGCTACTTCTTTCGCGAGAGCTTTGTCTCCGGTGTTGAAAGCATTGACGGCTTTGGCGAGGTTTTCGTAAACGCCGTCATGAATTTTTTTGATATCGGACAAACCCTCTTCGGAAAACCTGGCGTAACCGCGTATTTTTTTCTTAGCCACATGCATTAAATTGCGGTCGACTATATCCGAAATTTCATTCATATCCGAGACAATATACAAAAGTTTTATCTCGGCTTTTGACTGTTTTTCGCTCAGTTTTCTCTGCCCCACTTTAGCCAGATAAGGCACAATCTCCTTGCTGAGAATATCTATTTTCATTCCCTTATATGAAATGCTTTCGGGTATTCCCATTTTCCTTGTTTTAAGCGCTTTTAAGGAACTGCCGAGCATATCAAGCACAAACTCTCCGAGCCGCTGTATCTCTTTTTTCGAAAGTTCCAGCGCTTTATCGGTACTTTTCTGAATATTTTTTATATCTATATAAACTGTTCCGAAAGCTATTTCAGAGTTTTTAAAAGGATAAATCAAAAAAACTCCTTTCTGAAGATATTTTAAAAAAGGAAGAAGTATGACGGCGTTTACCGCCGCAGCCAAAGTATGCGACATTGCTATCTGCCTTCCGATATCTTCGGTAAAAAAGAAAGTTTCCGTAAACCATTTGACAAAAACGAGCCATGCTCCTTGTCCGTCTACCGAAATACAACCGAGAAAAGGAAAAACAATGAGCACGGCGATAATCTGCTGCATTATCTGCCAGATCATCGTTCTCTTTCCGTTTCTTGGAAGCTTTACGGTTGCGAGAACGACAGTGATGCAGGTGCCTACCTGCGAACCCAATGCTAGACAAATTCCCTGGCTTAAAGAAATGACGTTTGAAGCCGCCAGAGCGATAACAATGCCTACTACCGCTCCGCTGGACTGTATTATTACGGTTATGACAACGCCCAGGAGAATGCCGAATAAAGGAGACCGGATCTGCGTCATAAAGTCCAGAAAAACTGGATTAAGCGTAACCGGAACCATCGCGTCCGACATAAGTTTCATGCCAAAAAACAAAATGCCGAATCCGAAAAGCGCGTCTCCCGCTTCGGAAAATCTTTTTCCGCCGGAAAGAAAAGATATCAAATATCCCAAAGCTATTATGGGAAGAGCGAAATTGACAAGCCTGAATGCCACCAGCTGTCCGGTAATCGTCGAGCCTATTGAAGCGCCTAAAGAGACTGACATCGACTGAAAAAAAGAGAGAAGCCCCGCGCTGACAAGACTTACCGCAAGAAGCATGGTAGCCGAGCTCGACTGGTTCAGCGCCGTCATAAAAAAGCCGGATATAAGACCTTTAAACTTTGACGAAGTAAGAGAGGTAAGCAGCGCCCTGAACTTATGTCCGGCGGCTTTTTGAAGAGATTTGTTTATGAAAGACATTCCGAAAAGAAGCAAAGCAAGCCCGCCGGCGATATTGACCGTCATAACCGGAAGCCAGTTTTTGCTGAAAGACACGGCCTTAAAAACGACGTTTCCGGACGCCTGCTCGGAAGAAGCTACTATAAAGACGTCGTCATGGGCGCTCTTTCCCAAAATAAGCTTTGCGGCGGCATAGCCGTTTTTGCCCGTGTATACGACGGATCTTTCAAGATAGCCCGCCTTTTTCTTATCGGCCTCGTTATTGGCTTTTACCACGGAAAAATCGACTCTGGCATTTTCAACCGGAAGATTATTTTTATCAACAACCCTTACGACAAAATCATTTTTAAGAGGATATCCCCTGATGCCTGTCTGTCCGTCCCCGGAAACCTTAACAATAATTCTTTCCGAAGCAAAAGCGGAAGCGGCAAAAAGCAAAACAAAAGCCGTTAGAAAAATTTTTATTTTTTTCATTTTTATGCCGATTTTGAGTCCCTGACACAAACAAGCCGGATTCTTGGCGGTTTCCGGCATAAAGCCGGGTTTATACGGTTTTTCTTTTATAAAAAAACTTATTTTTTCTTTTTAAGTTCTGCGTCCGAAAACGAAAAAGGAAGCAGCCGGCGTATTTTGACTGCTGTCATGTCTTTGCCTTTTTTATTTACTATCACGTCAGCTTCCGGAGCCAGTTCCAGAATAACCTGCCTGCACGCCCCGCACGGAAAAACTCCTCCGTTTTTATTCCACACGGCAACCGCTTTGATTTTTCCGGCTCCGCCCGTCACCGCATTAAACAATGCCGCCCTCTCCGCGCAGTTGCTAAGCCCGTATGAAGCGTTTTCGACATTCGTGCCCGTATAAATTTTGCCGTTTTCCGCCAAAACGGCGCTGCCGACGGCGAATTTCGAATATTTGCTATAACTGTTTTTCGCGGCCTTTTCGGCCTCCCGCATAAGCATTATATACTGTTTTTTTTTCTTGTCGTTCATGCGCCGCGGCCTTATTTGCTGTAATACTTGTCTAAAAAGAGCGCAAGTTTCCCGTATGCCGGGCTTATCAGAAGCTTTTCCGGCGCCGTCATTACCGCGGTCTGCAAAGCATTCCGGCAGCGGCATTGCGGCCGCCTTAAAGAAAGTTTTGCGGCAAGATTCCTGATTACTCTGCGGCTGTTTGAAATATTGGCGGCGGCCACGGCCGCGACAGCGTCATTTGTCACTTCTTCGCCGTCTTTCCATACGTCGAAATCAGTAACAAGAGAAATATTCGCATAACACATCTCGGCTTCCCTGGCAAGTTTTGCTTCGGGAACGGCCGTCATGCCCACTATGGAAAAACCATGCTGCCGGTTCGCTTCGGATTCGGCTTTTGTGGAAAACTGGGGCCCGTCTATGCATACATAAGTGCCGCCGAAATGATGCTCGATGCCGAGCTCGTAAACGGACTGGTGTATAATATCCCTGATCTCGTCGCAAAAAGGTCTCGCCATGCCGACATGCGCGACTATTCCGTCTCCGAAAAACGTGTTCGGCCTGTTTTTGGTCCTGTCAAAAATCTGATCGGGTATTACAAAATTCCTGGGTTTCATTTTTTCTTTTAAAGAGCCGCACGCCGTAAAAGCCACTATCTGCTCCACGCCTATGGACTTTAAAGCGTACATGTTGGCTCTCTGGTTAATTTCCGAAGGAAGAAAGACATGCCCTTTTCCGTGCCTGGGGAGAAAGGCGCACTTTATTCCGTTGATCGAGCCTATCGTTATTTTATCCGAAGGTTTTCCGAAAGGCGTGTCAATCTCTTTTTCAACAAGATCTTCAATGCCGTCAATTTCATACAAACCGCTGCCGCCGATAAACGCAATCTTTGCCAAACTTTCTTTTTCTGCCATCATTGCCTCCCTTTTTAATAGGTAGTTGCGGTAAAATCAATAAGACGGTTTTATATCCACCACGCACATCTGCGCTATTTGTTTATCGTTTCTGCCCATGACATCGACATGAAAAGCTATGTCCAGCTGGCTTTCGTTTCTCAGCATATCCGCAAATTCCCCGTGATTCCAGAAAACCGCCTGCACGTTTTTGCTTCCTTTTTGCGAAACTTTGAATTTAACATGTTCATAATTGCCTCCGAAAAACGACACTTCGGTAACGGCAGCCCCTTTTATGCAAAATACCGGTCTGGGATTGCCCATGCCGAAAGGCTCCAGAATTTCAAGCTGTCTGTAAAAATCGAGACTGATGTCGGATATTTTAAGTTCGCAGTCTATTTCGATGTTCTCGCACGGATCAAAATTTTCTATGCGGCTTTCGCCGAACTCTTTTATCCTTTTTTTAAATTCTTCTATCTTCGAATGAGCCACTGTAAAACCCGCGGCCTGACTGTGTCCGCCGTACTTTATAAGTATGTCCTTTACGCTTTCAAGCGCAGCTATCAGGTCAAAACCCGTTACCGACCTTGCCGCCCCTACGGCTTCCTGCCCGTCGGATATCAAAAGAAAAACCGGCTTTATATACGTCTTTACCATTTGTGAAGCCACAATACCCGTCACGCCGTGTTCAAGATTGTCCGCATTTACTATAAGAAGCTTGTCCTTTTCCGGATCGCATTGTTTTTCCAGCAGAATTTTAAACTGTTCTATATTTTCCGACTGAAGCCATCTTCTGTCATCATTGAGTTTGACGATATCGGCATAGAGAGCTTTTGCCTGAAACGGATCTTTCGTCATCAGAAGCTGGGCCGAAAGAGTGCCTCTTCCCATTCTTCCCGAAGAATTTAACATAGGCGTCACGTTCCAGGAGATGGATCTTGAATTTATATACTGTATGTTTCTCGATATCAAAGTGTCTTCAATCAAAAGCCCCAGCCCCGGCCTTGCTTTCGGATTATCCGCTATTATTTCCAGACCTTTTTTTACCACTATCCGGTTTTCATCGACAAGAGGCATAGAATCCGCTATCGTACCCAGAGCGCACAGATCCAGATTGTTTTTTAAAAATTCTTTCATAGCGCAGTCTTCGCTGCTTCTTTTAATCCTGTAGCTGCGCATAACTTTACTCTCAAGATCCTTTGCACCGGCAAAATCATGAATTACTAAAATCTCTATTTTGTCTTTTAAAAGAGCGTCGCCTTTTATTATCGCTTCTTTCAGCTCCTTATTATTAGTATAGACCCTGAAAGAATTTTTAAAAACGGGCTTTATTTCGGAAAGGCGGGAAAAAGTTATTTTATTTAAACGAATATCATCCGTCATAGTGATACAAAATCCTGAAAATCCGCCGGCATTTTGTTGCGCATAACATACGGACACCTCTTTGCCGTATTCCTTTGAAAAAGCCGTTACAAGCGCCTGCGCCGTTTTAAAAGATACCAGACAGCCGGCGATATCCTTGAAAGGATAAGGCGAATCCGCCGTTTTAGGATTTATAATCGCATAAGCTTCCGGCACTCCTTCATACTGGGGCTCGTGATGGTCAGTCAGTATGACGTCAATGCCGAGACTGCCGGCATATTTTATTTCTTCAAAAGCGGATATTCCGCAATCGACCGTTATGACAAGTTTTGTCCCTTCCGCATAATATTTGGTAAGAATGTCTTTATGCATGCCGTAACCTTCGTCAGCCGGAACATACCAGCGCACGTTTCCGCCGAGCTGCCTTATCGCTCCGACGATAATGTTTACGGCCGTTACCCCGTCGACATCCCTGTCGCCGTATACCAAAATGCTTTCGCCGCTTTCTATGGCGCGCTTGATTCTTTCAACAGCCTTGCGCATATCGGGAAAAATAAAAGGGTTATAAAAATTCTCGGCGCCTCCGTGCGCAAAAACGGCGGCTTTGCCTACGCTGTCAATCCCTCTGTTTACCATGACGGCCGCGACTTTAACGCTGACGGAAAGAGCCTGCGCTATCCCGGCGGTTTTACCGGGATCGTTTGCGTAAAACTTCCACTGTCTTTCCTTTTGCGGTTCCATCAGTCCATAACTTCCTTTATAAGTCCGGCTTTAGGCGCATTTTCCCGCGAAATTATGCAGCTGTCTTTCATAACGGCCGCGGCTTCGTCTATATTAGCGGAAGAATTGTACAAAAGCCGCGCTATTACATCGCCCTTTTTGACATAGTCGCCGGTTTTTTTATAAATCATAATTCCGGCCGAGTGGTCTATCCGGTCTTCTTTTTTATTTCTTCCGGCGCCGGTCATAACCGCCGCCAGTCCTATCTCTCTGGTTCTCATACAAGTAATATATCCCGTCTCGGCGGATCTTATTTCCATGGAATTTTCAGCCTCGGGCAAAACCGCGCCCGGAGAATCGATAACGGAAGGATTGCCCCCCTGCATTTTTATCACCTGCCTGAACTTTTCCAGCGCGGCTCCGCTTGAAATCTGTTTTTCGGCCGTTTTTTTAGCTTCCACGATATTTGCGGCTTTTCCAGAATTAAATATCATCATGGCGGCAAGTTCGATTGAAAGCTCGGAAAGATCATTGCGCAAATCGCCTTTGAGTATATCTATAGCCTGCTTTATCTCCACGGCATTGCCCGCACAATTTCCCAAAGGAGCGTTCATGTCGGTAATAACCGCGGAAACATTTCTTTTGAATAATTTTCCCGTGCTTATCATTTTTTCAGCGAGCTCTTTCGCGTCCTTATGTGATTTCATAAAAGCGCCGTTTCCCGTTTTAACGTCAAGAACAAGAGTCTGCGCCCCCTCCGCTATCTTTTTAGACATTATGCTCGCGCAAATGAGAGGTACGGATTCGACCGTCGCCGTCGCGTCGCGCAAAGCGTACATTTTTCTGTCGGCGGGAGCTATTTCCCGCGTTTGTCCTATAAACGCCATATTGGCGTACTCCAAAAATCCCAGAAACTCTTTTTTATCGACATTAACCCTGAAACCCGGAATGGATTCAAGCTTGTCAAGCGTCCCTCCCGTATGCCCGAGCCCTCTGCCCGACATCATCGGAACGCATATTCCGGCGCTTGCCGCCACGGGAGCTGCGATCAGCGAAGTTCCGTCTCCCACGCCGCCCGTCGAATGTTTGTCGGCAGTCGGCGCGTCCAGAAAAGACAAATCGATTATCTCTCCGGAATCCGCCATCGCCGAAGTCAAATAAAAGGTTTCCTCGTCGTTCATTCCCGCCAGAAAAACGGCCATTAAAAAAGCCGACATCTGATAGTCAGCAATTTCTCCGTTATTATAATTGGAAACCATGAAATCTATTTCTTTTGCGGAAAGAGGCTCGCGATTTCTTTTTTTATAAATTATGTCATAGGCTCTCATGAAGAAGCCTCCAGAACTTCTTTTATTATCTTTATTATTTTCGTCCCCGTTTTCTTGCCGGATTCCAAAACGGCTTTATGGCTGAATCCGTTTTTGTCTATTCCTGCGGCCATATTGGAAACATAAGCTATTCCCAGAACTTTCATTTTCATATGGGCGGCCGCTATAGTTTCATAAACTACCGACATTCCCACAATATCGCCTCCCAAAATCCCGTAAGCTTTCACTTCCGCAGCCGTTTCATAACACGGCCCCGTAACCCCGAAATATACGCCCTCATGATTTCTGATCTTATGCTTTTTAGCCGCTTTTACCGCCGTCTTTCTCAGCCGTACGTCATAAACCCCGTCCATATCGAAAAAACGGCCGCCAAGTTCGTTTATATTAGGCCCCGTCATGGGATTATTGCCGGTAAAATTTATATGATCCTTCAAAAAAACGATATCGCCCTGCGAATATTTTTCATTTATGCCTCCGGCGGCCGCGGTTATTATTATCTTTTCAATGCCGAGAGCTTTCATCACCCTTACCGGATAAATGATATCTTCAAAATCATGCCCTTCATAAATATGAAAACGCCCGTTTAAAATAATGAAATCCGCTCCTTTATGCGAACACAGATTCAGCTCGCCTGCGTGCCCGGAAACGGTTGTTTCGGCAAAATAGGGTATTTTTGAATATTGCAGGCTTTTAATAACCGTAAACTCTTCTTTCATATTTCCAAGCCCGGAGCCGGCGATTACGGCAATAACCGGCTTGAAGCCCGGTTGGGAAAGAATGTATTTTTTACTCCGTCCGATTTTTTGCAGAATTTTTTCCGTCATAGATCCGCTCTTTTCAAAATATTCATTTTCCGCTTTTCATTTATCCCGGCACGGGCGAAAAACCCAACGATAAAGCGAAAGACGCGCCGGGAACGCGTCCCCGCAGCCTGCAAAATATAAACAAGCCTTGCTTTTTAAAGACGCGGCAAAAAAATTTAAGCGTTTATAATATAAGTTCTTTAAAGCTCCGGCCGTTTTTCATTTCGGGAAGACCGAACAGCGCAGCGATAGTCTGCGCAATGTCGGACAGGCTGCTTCTTACGCCCAAACCGGCATTTTTTTTCAGTTTTTTCCCGTAGACCAAAAGAGGAACATATTCTCTTGTATGATCCGTATGCGCCGTAAATGTCGGATCGCAGCCGTGGTCGGCCGTCACCATCAAAATATCGTCATCGGCCATCATTGCGGTAAAAGCGGGAAGAAAATCGTCGAATTCTTTCAAGCCTTTTGCATAGGAAACCGGATCTCTTCTATGTCCCCAGAGCATGTCAAAATCAACAAGATTGGTAAAAATAAGAACATTCTTTTCCGGATTTGCAAAACTTTTCAGCTCTTCCGCAGTTACGCGCATGCCGTGCGCGTTCCCTTTCGTGTGAACCGCTTTGGTTATGCCTTTCGCGTTAAAGATATCTTCAATTTTGCCGACAGCCACGACTTCGCCGCCGGCATTTTTTATTTTATCCAGCACGGTGTCCTCAAAAGGAGCAAGGGAATAGTCTTTCCTGTTTGAAGTTCTGAAGTATTTTCCGCTTTCTCCGTCAAAAGGTCTGGCTATTACCCTGCCGACGGAATGTTCGCCGTCAAGAATCCGCCTTGCCGTTTCACAGTTCTTATAAAGTTTTTCAAGACCGTAATGCCTCTCATGAGCCGCTATCTGGAAAACCGAATCGGCCGAGGTATAAACTATCGGGCGGCCGGTTCTGCAATGCTCATCGCCGAGTCTGCAAATGATTTCAGTGCCGCTGGCCGCGCAGTTGCCCAAAATTTCAGAGCCGATAAGTTTTTCGAATTTTCCGATCACTTCTTCCGGAAAACCGTCCGGATAAACAGGAAAAGGCTTATCCAGAATTATGCCCGCCATTTCCCAGTGTCCCGCGGTAGTGTCTTTTGCGGGAGATTTTGAAGCCATTTTCCCGTAACATCCTTCCGTTTTAAAATCAGCATCCGCGTCTTTTTCAGCGAGTATCTTATAAAGACCCAATTTCCCCAGATTCGGCAAAAAGAAATCCTTGCCCATGGTTTCAAGGACATGCCCTATGGTATCGGCGCCCTCATCGCCGTATTCGGACGCGTCCGGCAAAGCTCCCGCTCCGGCGCTGTCAAGCACTATCAATATTATTCTCTTTGCCATTCTTTCTCCGCATACCGCCGGTTTATTTTCTTTTCAGCGCTTTTTCCGCCGCCGCGGCTATATTGACGTCTTTTAAACCGAATTTTTTAATCAGTTCCATCGGTTCTCCGGATTCTCCGAAAGTATCGTTTATGCCTACAAACTCCATAGGCACGGGTTTATTTTTTACGATAACTTCGGCGATCGCCGAGCCGAATCCTGCCGCTATCTGATGCTCTTCGGCCGTTACGACAGCCCCGCATTCCGCAGCCGCTTCAACAATGGCTTTTTCATCAATGGGTTTTACCGTATGCATATTTATAACTCTGGCCTTTATTCCTTTTTCTTCAAGGATTTCAGCCGCCATAAGGCTTTCATAGACCATTGTGCCGCAGGCGAATATCGCAATATCTCCGCCTTCGCGCAAAACATTCGCCTTTCCTATTTCAAAAGGCGTTTCCCGTTTGGTTATGATCGGAATGCTTTCTCTTCCGTACCTTATGTAAACCGGCCCCTTGTAATAAGCAGAAGCCAAGACGGCTTTTTTTGTTTCTATAAGATCGCAGGGCGATATCACCGTCATTTTCGGAAGACATCTCATTATCGCTATCTCTTCAAGCGCCTGATGGGTGGCTCCGTCAGGCCCGACCATAAGCCCGGAGTGCGAGCCGCCGATTTTTACATTAAGATCCGAATAGCATACCGTGGTTCTTATCTGTTCCCACGGTCTTCCGGACGCAAAAACGCCGTATGTAGCCGCGAACGGGATAAAACCCGCGGCGGCAAGACCGGCAGCCATTCCTATCATATTGGTTTCCGCAATGCCCACGTTTATAAATCTGTCAGGAAACTTTTCCTGAAAACCGTTTATCGCTACGGACGACACGGTATCGGCGCCTAAAACGAATATTTTCGGATCTTTTTCGCCGAGTTCCACAAGGGCTTCGCCGAATCCGAATCTTGTAGCTTTTTTCCCGAACACTTCTACCATTTCATATCTCCTGAACTGATTATGTTAAATTTCTTCGTCCAAAGCCGCGTCTATTTCTTCTATCGCTTTCGCCACAAGCTCTTTTGAAGGGGCTTTTCCATGCCATTGCGCGATATTTTCCATAAAAGAAACGCCTTTGCCTTTAACGGTTTTAGCTATTATCGCCGTAGGCTTTTCCTTTTGGGCTTTGGCGGCGGCATACGCTTTGTCCGCCGCTTCCAAATCATGGCCGTCTATCTTGATGACATTCCATCCGAAAGAAACATATTTGTCGGACAGGGGCTGTATGTTCATCACTTTTTTGGTCTCTCCGTCAATCTGCAAGCCGTTGTCGTCGACTATGGCGCACAGATTATTCAGTTTTAAATGGCCGGCGGACATAGCGGCTTCCCATACGCTCCCTTCCTGCTGCTCTCCGTCTCCCATCAAAACATAGACCATGTTCGGACTTTTTATCTGTTTAAGACCGGCCGCGATTCCCGCTCCTACGGAAAGTCCGTACCCTAAAGAGCCTGTGGAAATCTCAATGCCGGGAAGACCTTTATCTTTCGCAGGATGCCCCTGAAGCCTGCTTCCAGCCTGTCTTAACGTGCACAATTCGTCCCCCGTTATGCAATTGATTTGCGCCAAAACGGAATAAAGCACGGGACACACATGCCCTTTTGACAAAACAAAATAATCCCTGTCGGGATTGTCAGGGCGCTTCGGATCAAACTTCAGATGATTGAAGTATAGACAGACCAGAAGCTCCACGGATGATAAACTTCCGCCGGGATGTCCCGAACCCGCAAGTCCAAGCATTTTAATAATATCTTTCCGCACCGCGGCAGATATTATTTTCAAATCCGATGTCTGCATTTTTTACTGCTCCTTTTCTTGCTTATATGCGCATGCTTTACCAAAAAATCTTATTTCATCTGGCAGGAACAAAGTTCATTGTATAAATTAGCGTTTTCAATAATTATCGCAGCCTGCCCGGCGATCATCGTAATCAGATTTTTGTCTTCTTCATTATAAGCGTCCGGGGCATGTTTTCCGACCCTCAAAACCCCTATGACGGAATTATCGACTTTCAGAGGCACTATAATAATGGATTTTATCCCCCACTGCCGGGCGCTCCGGCTTTTTATTGAGGGATCAAGAGTCGCGTCCGCGCTGAAATACGCAACTTCCTGTCTGAACGTCTTTGCGGACAAAGAGTCGCGGTCGTCCTTGTCGATTTTGAGCATTACCTTGTCCTGTCCGCCGGTAAAATAAGCTCCCGGCTGGGTCACAAGCTGCCCGCTGTTTTTGTCATATAATAACACGGCGCACAGATCCGCGTCAAAAGCGTCTTTCGTGACCTCTATTATTTTAGCGAGGGTTTTGCCCGCATTGGGAGCGCTTTCTATTGCCGAAGAAATTCTTTGCAGCAGGGTCAAGTCGCTGACCTTCTTTTCCAGTTTCGAGTACAGTTTCACTTTTTCAATAACGCCCGACAATAAAACGGCTATATGTTCGACAATCTTAACGTCATTGTCCGAAATTTTCGAACCGAATTTGTTTACGGGAACGATCAGCCCTATAATTTCCCCGTTAAGTTCCACCGGCACAAAAACCGCGCAGGACATGGGAATAACCTTCAAGAATTCGGGACAGCTGTTTTTAAGGTCGGCGGAACTGTTAAAAACCAGAGGCAGTCCGCTCTTTTGCAAATTTTTGACCAGCTCGGAATTCTTTTGGCAAAAAGAATACGCATCCAGCTTTTCTTTTTTTATTCCGAAAGAACCTTCAAGAAATTCGAACTCGCCGCTTTTTTCGTTTTTTACCAGTATTGCCGTCGTTTCAAGCCCGGTAAGCTCCATAATTTTATCCACTATTGTTTTTGTTATCTGGTTCAAATCGAACTTCGCGGATGCAAAAGCGGATATATCGTACAAAGCTTTAATATCCCTGACTTTTCTTATAAGCCTGGCATTTGTCTGGAGCAGCTCGTTTGAAGTTATATTGACTTCGGTTTCCAGACGGCGGTTAAGCCCCTGGACTTTGTCGTAAAGTTTTGCGTTTCTTAAAGCCACGGAGAGATATTTCCCGACCGTTGAAATGGTGTCGGCTATATCGGTTTCAAAAATGTCCCCGCTCTTGGAGCTCACGCTCAGCACACCCATGCAAAAGTTGTTTTCGTCCATTAGAGGAACGTTTATCTGCGCGACAGCGCCTTCGCCCGCAAAATCTTTAACAAGCTTTTCATCGACGGAGTTCAGATCTTTTACCGCCACCATTTTTCCCATTATAAAAGCGTCCGCGACAGGATTGCCCTCCTCAAATTTAATGCTTTTGGCAAAGCGCTGGGAATATCCGCGCTTTGCCTCTATTTTCAGCGAGCCGTCTTCTCCGGGCAAAATAACCGCGCACATGGCCTGAGGCAGTTTCTTTTGTATTATGCTCATTATAATGTCGAATATCTGGCTCATATCAACCTGTGAAGTCAGCGCTTTCGAAACCGAAAACAGCATCTGCATCGTGGTATTAATATCAAGAACTTTTGAGTTAAGCCTTTTTATGGAATATCCCATATCTTTCCATATTCCGGCTTTATGATCGAACTTGATTTCCGAAAGATTCCCGTTGGAAATATTTTTAACGGCTCTCTTAAAGTCTTCCAGAGGCGCGAAAAAGACGAAAGCCATATAAGCGGCGGCGGCCGCAAAAGCCAGAACCACCGCAAGCAAAAGAGAGATAAGAATAATAAAAATGCTTTTTTCCGTAAGCACAGAGCCGGCCACAAACCGCAAAGAAGGGCGCACTTTCACCCAGCCGGTAATTTTATCCCCCGAGGTGACGGGATAAAGAAAATTAAACAAGGCAAAAGCATTATCCTTTTTTTCCCCGTCTTGCAGGCGGTCTACGGTTTTATCCTCGCTAAAAAAAGCGCATACGGCGATTTTCCCGCTTTTTTCAAGATCCGACAAATAAAGATTCATTCTGTCTTGAAAATCTTTCGGAGAAGCCGCGTTTGAAGCAGGCAGCGCGCTTTGGGCGCCGGCAACTATCGGCATAAGAGATTTATAGACGGCTCCGTGAAACCACTGGCAAACTATAAAGCCCCATATCGACACGGCGGCTATAAGCATTGCGGTCGGAACCAGCAAATATTTGGCAATAAACCTTTTCATTTATACATCCCGGCCAGACGCTGTCTGTTTTATAAGCATTGAAGAAGTTCCGATTCTTGAAGCTCCGGCTTTTATAAAGCTTTCGGCCTGTTCGAAGGTCTTTATGCCCCCCGAAGCTTTTATTTTTACCCTTGCGGGAATATTGCTTTTTATAAGCTCTATATCTTTGATATGCGCTCCTCCCGGACCAAAACCTGTCGAAGTTTTAATAAAATCCGCTCCGCTTTTTGAAACAAGCCCGCAAAGAGCAATAATTTCTTCGTCGTTCATATAACATGTTTCTATTATTATTTTAAGGACATATTCAGCCGAGGCTTTTCTGATTTCTTTCAATTCATCAAGCACATAATCCGTCCCGCCGGATTTAAAAGCCGAGATATTTATAACGGCGTCTATTTCATCGGCGCCGTCTTCGAGCGCCCGCCCGGTTTCAAACACTTTGGATTCGCGGGAAGCGTATCCCAAAGGAAAACCTATAACCGTGGCTATCTTTCCGCCCTCTCCCATTAAATTCCTGCACTTGCTTACGGCATAAGGCGGAACGCAGACGGAATAAAAACCGTGCTTTTGCGCTTCTCGGCACAGTTTTTCGAACGAAGCTTCCGCAGCGTCGGCCTTTAAGAGAGTGTAGTCAATGTATTTTGAAATATCTTTTACCATGTGTATTTTACCGTATACGTTACCGTTTTTTCGGAACCGGCCGCGACATTGACGAGACATTCGGCCGTATGCGAATCTTTTTTCGAAAACTTCGCCGAACTTTCCGTGATTTTCCATTCGTCCCACCCGCGCATCGGCTCCACTATTTTAACGTCAACGGAAGATTTTTTGCTGTTTTTGACGGTTATTTTATAGCTTTCTTCCGCGCTTTTCGACAATGTTTTATAGTTTGTCCGCGTTCTTTCGCCGGTTACGCCGAAAGCGTTTCCCGTATATAGCGAAATCTTCGCGTCCTTAGCCGTGTGGCCTATGTCGTCCCCGCCTACAAACTCCATACAATCTCCGTCATATTTGCTTACCCTGATTCTTCCTTTAGGCAAAGGAATTCCGAGTTTGTTTTCCCTTGAATTTTTAAATTCGAGATTTACGGCGACCGCCGATCCGTTATGCGCTCCGTTATAAACCAAAATTTTTTCTACCGCGATATTTTCGGCGCGGATAAATTCGATTTGTTTCATTTCATTGTTCTTCAGGGAAGATTTCCTGCTGAGTTCGTAAATATGATACTCAAAAAACGGCTTCTCTTTAAAAGACGGAAGGGCTCTCGTTTCGGCGGAATTTATATCCTCTCCAGCTTCATATAAATATTCATCCCGGTCATCCGCCGTATTGACGTCGCCCGCGACAAGTTTGATTTTTGCGTCTTTAAAGTCTGAACCGCTGTTATTATTGACGGTGACCCATCCGGTAATATCGGCGAACGCGTCTTTTTCGTCCGTGACCATGACATAATCCGCATGCCAGTTTATTCCGGACGTTTGATATGAAACTTCCATTTTATCCGCGCCTTCAAAAGAACTGTCCACAAGCCATGTCAAAGTGGGCTTAAGCCTCAAGCCGTCAGGCAACGCTTCCATAGAAATTTCTCCCGGAGGGTTCAATATTATTTTTTTATCGGTCCGAACCGCGAGTCCTCCGTTGACCGAAAGGAGACTGCCTTTGATTTTACCTCTTCTTAAGTCATTGCCCGTCCTCTCGATTTCAACTTCTTTTCCTATGTATTTGGCGAGAAGTTTTTCGGGGCTGAGCAGATCATAATCGAAATTCTGCTCTAAAATTTTTATCTTTCCGGCATTGTTAAAAAATTTCGGCAAAACGCTTGAAGCGTCTATTTTCGCGGCTACATCGTCAAATTCTATTGTCTGCACGCCTTTTTTAAGTTTTACGTCCCTTATCTCCTTTACAAGGGCTCTGTCGTCATTATAAATCGTTACGGACGCTTCGGGAAAAGCCGGACACGCGCAAAAAGACGCCAGCAAAAGCAAAACAAATGTTTTTTTCATTCTTGCCGCCTCTTATTTCCACCAGTATTTTACGGTATAAGTTATCTCTTTTTCGCCGTTTGCCGGAACAGTTACCGGAAATTCGGCGGTTACGGAATCTTTTTTGACGTACTTGCCGGAGCTCTGCTCTATTTTCCAGTTATGCCATCCGTACATATTTTCCACGACATTGACTTCCACATCCGTATCTTTGCCGTTTTTTAATATTATTTTAAAACTTTCTTCGGCGGATTTCGACTCCTTTTTATAGTTCATCCGCGTCCTCTCCCCGGTTATGTCGAAAGCATTGCCTATATAAAGGGAAAGCCCGGCGCCTGCGGCGGTATGCCCTATTGCATCTTCCCCGATAAATTCCATAGACTCTCCGTCGCGTTTGCTCACTCTTACTTTCCCTTTCGGCAAAGGAATTCCGAGATTGTTCTCTTTTGAATTTTTAAACTCAAGATTTACGGTAACTTTTCCGCCGTCGCGCGCTCCGTTGTAAGTGAAAACTTTTTTTACCGGAATCCGCGCCGCCTTGACGAATTCTATCTGTTTTATTTCATTGTCTTTTATCGTGGTTCTTCTGTGAAGCTCGTACATATGGTATTCAAAAAAAGATCTTTCCTGAAAGGACGGTTCGGCTTTCACGGAATTAAATTTCATGACCGCTTCTTTTTTTGCCGCCGCAGGCGCCGTGTTAACGTCTCCCGCTATAAGTTTCAGTTTTGCGTTTTTATAAGAAGCTCCCGACATATTGTTTACCGTTACCCAGCCGGCAATGTCGGCTTCAGTGTCCTGTCGGTTTGTTACAAGCACATAATCCGCCCGCCAGTTCATACCGCCCGTCTGATATGAAAGCTCCATTTTATTCTTTCCGGAAAATCCGCTGTCGACAAGCCACACGAGAGTAGGTTTAAGTCTGAGACCTTCCGGCATTTTTGCAAGAGATATTTCTCCCTGAGGGCGTATAACGATTCTGTCCGCGGACTGCACGACAAGACCGTCTGAAACCGAAAGCAGTTTACCGGACAGTTTCGCTCTTTTATCGTCGCCGTATCTCTCTATTTCAATGTCCTTTCCTATGTATTTTGAAAGAAGTTTGTCGCTGCCTGCAAGATCATAATCAAAATTTTGTTCCAGAATTTTTATTTTATCGGCGCCGTTAAGAAATTTAGGGAGAGCGCTCGCCGGTTCGATTTTCGCGGCGACTTCGTCAAATTCTATCGTCTGGACGTCTTTTTTAAGCGTCACTTCTCTTATTTCTCTCACAAGCGCCCGGTTATTGTTATAAACGGTCACGGAAACGTCGGACCAGACAGCCTGCGCGGACAGCAAAACCAAAATAAAAGCCGGAAATTTTTTCATTTTTTCTCCTTACTTTCGGGAATTCCGGGGCGGCAATGATCTGAGTATATACCTTACCGCGCCGTCAAGAGCCGATGACAAATCCAGCCCTTCATAAGTATAAGAATCCGACCAGACAATCTCTCCCGTGGCGCCGTCTTCCATATAAGCATACACCCCCACGGTAGCATTGCTGGACATAATTTTATTAGGCTCCCTCAAGCCGAAAGCGGAACCGAGATCATACATCGAGGAACCGCCGATCTCCGTTATGTCTCTTGTAAATATGACCGGATAAGAGCGGGAAGAGTCTCTCCTGCCGTGAAATCCGTCTTCTCCGGAAAGCATTATCAGATATTTTTTATCCGGCACATATGCAGTGACGCTGCCTTTTATGATGACATCGGCTTCACTGTCATGTCCGGCTTTTACATTATAACCTTTTGCCAAAAGCTGCCTTATAAAAGCATTCTGTACGGCGCCGCCCGAACCGGAATAATCCGCGGCCGGCACAAACTTTCCCACCCGTATGCTTTTAACCGCGCGGAAATCGTATCCCTGCTTTATTACCGCGCCGGGAGAAGCGCAAGAAGACATGATAAGGAAAAAGACGGCCGGAAAAATTATTTTTTTTATCATTTTATTTGCCTTTAAAACCGCCTTTTTGAATTTATCCGCGGCAAAAAGCAAAACCGCGTTTGAAAAATATCCGAGAACGCCGCGCTGCCCGTCTCTTGTTTTTAACGCCGCGGCATTCTCTTTTGCGGGATGCATGCGGCATATAATGCGTACCGCGAACGCTTTTTATCCGCCGGACGGCATTTCCCGGTTTGTTTCCGTTTTAAACAAGCCGCTTCCGTAAAAACGCGCTATTGCGCCGAAACCGCAATTTGCGCAAGACAGATAAGCGCTTTGCAATTTTTCTTCAGCTGTTGACGCCCCGCCGTTTCATCCGCTTCGTTTCGGCTCGGCCCAAAACCGCCGGCTCTTTTTCATATTCCCAAAAACAGGCAAGAAAAGACGGACGGGGAAAAACCCGACAAAAGCCTGTTGATATATCCCGGAAAAAAGATAAATTATGCTTCAACGGTTTTTTTCAATTTCTTTTATTTTTTTTATTCTTTTTTCATGACGCGCTTCAAAAGGAGTTTCAAGCCATGTCTTTATTCTGTGGCAAAGCTCGCTTACCGTAGCTTTTCTTGAGCCGAGACATAAAATATCGGCGCAGTTATGCTGTGCGGCAAGGGAAGCCGTGTCTTCATCCCAGCACGGAGCCGCGATAATGCCGCGGACTTTATTCGCCGCTATGCACATTCCTATTCCGGTGCCGCATATAAGCACGCCTTTATCCGCTTTGCCCTGAGCTACCGCTTCAGCGACTTTCACGGCATAATCGGGATAATCACAGCTGCCGGGCCCGTCAAAACCGAAATCTTCAATTTCATATCCTATGCTTATAAGATATTGTTTTACGGTATTTCTGACCTCTGCCGCGGCATGGTCGTTTCCAAAAGCCAATTTTTTAATTTTATTCATAGTATTATTTCCGCTTTATCACCGTTTTTTATTAATGCCGCGTTCGCTTCGTCTATGTCAACGTGACATTCCGGTGCAATTATTTTTTCATCCTGTCTTATGACGATATTGCCGAAAACCAAACCTCTTTCTCCCGAAATCTTCACCGAAACCGCATCGCCGGCTTTCAAGCCCGTTTGCGAGCAAAAGCCGGGTGGAACATGCATGTGTCTTTTCGCTACTATACAGCCTTCCTTGAGTTCCACCGCACCTGCCGGCCCTCGTAAAATCACTCCGGCGCTGTCTTTAAGATCGCCGGACAGCCTTACAAAAGCGCCGACGCCTATTTTTCTGGCTTCCGCGGCGGTTATTTCGACCTGCGTGAAAGCTCTTTCCGGACCTACGATCCTGACTTTTTCAAGAATCCCTTTCGGCCCGCATACATCAGCCGTTTCATTAGCCGCGAACTGATGCGGCTGAGACAGAATTCTTTTTACGCTAAGACGGTAACCGCTTCCGAAAAGAGCTTCGATATGCTCTCTTGACAAATGGATATGCCTGTTCGACACATTTACGGTTACAGTTTTATTACGCTTCATTATTTTGAATATTTTACAAGCTGCGCGAAAGAATCGGCTTCAAGGCTTGCCCCGCCTACCAAACCGCCGTCTATGTCCGGCTGTTTCATAAGGTCGGAAACATTCTTGGGGTTTACGGAACCGCCGTAGAGTATTCTTACTTTATCTGCGGCGTCGGCATATATTTCCCGATACAGTTTTCTTATGAAGGCATGCACCTGCTGCGCCTGGTCGGGGGTTGCGGTCTTTCCGGTTCCTATCGCCCATACCGGCTCATAAGCTATAACCGCGGATGAAGCTTCTTCCGGGCTGAGCCCTGCAAGTCCGCCTCTTATCTGCGTCTCAATGACTTTGAAAGTTATGTCTTTTTCTCTTTCTTCAAGAGTTTCTCCCACGCATACCACCGGGATAAGCCCGTTGGCAAAAGCGGCTTTTACTCTTTTATTGACCGTCTCATCGGTTTCCGAGAAATACTGCCTTCTTTCGGAATGTCCTATTATAACGTAAGAGCAGCCGGCTTCCTTTATCATTGCGGGGGAAATTTCTCCGGTAAAAGCGCCTTTGGCCTCCCAGAAAAGATTCTGCGCTCCCAAATTTATATTTGAACCTTTTATCTCATTATTTACCGCGTAAAGAGCCGTAAAAGCGGGACAAACCAGTATTTCAACATCAGAAACATTTGCTACGGCGGCTTTTAAAGCCTTTACCATGCCGGCCGCTTCTTCAACGGTTTTATTCATCTTCCAGTTTCCTGCCATCAAAGGTTTTCTCATAACTGCTTCTCCTTTTTATTTTGTTTTATGCCTTTATGCACACAATATTGATTTATAGAGATAAATTTTATCAGATTCGAAATGAATTTTCAATCTGTTTTGCTTCTTAGCGCATAAGCGGAAAACAAATATTAAATTTCTTTCCGATAAGCTTTTAAAGCCTCAGGAAAAACCTCCAGAACTCTTTCTATTACTCCCTGAAAAACGGATATCGCCATTCCGTAATTTGTTACCGCCGCGCCCGCTTCCAAAGCCTTATCCAGCCTTGAAAGCATTGCCTTTCTGTTAAGAGTGCACGCTCCGCAGTGTATTATAAGTTTATATCCCCTAAGATCATCCGGATAATCCTGTCCGGAAGAAACTTCGGCTGCTATGTCATGTCCGGAATATTCCTTCAGCCAACCCGGTATTTTGACCCGGCCGATATCGTCTTTTGAAGCATGATGAGTGCAGGCTTCCGCGATAAGAACTTTATCGCCTTTTTGAAGTTTTTTAAGCTTTGCAGCTCCTTTCGCCATTTCGACTATATCCGATTTATCCGCGCTAAATAGAGTGGAAAAAGTGGTAAGCTTTATATTCGGAGGCGTTTTGCCGGCTATCTCTTTTACCGCCTGTGAATCCGTTATAACTATGCTTGGAATTTTTTTTAAGCCGGCAAGAGCTTTCTCATATCCCGCGTCTTTTACGGCATAGGCAAAAGCGTTGAGATCGAGTATATTCCTTATAGTCTGAACCTGCGGCATTATCAGCCTTCCTCTCGGAGCTCCCCCGTCTATGGGAACCACAAGAACTGCCGTGTCGCCTTCTTTGATTATCTTCCTTAAAGCAATATAATCTTCAATATAATTTTCCGGCGCGATATCAAGAAGTATTTTCTTGAGTCCGTTAAGAAAAAAATCCCTGCCGGAAAGTTCGACCGAAGAAACCTCCAGTATGTTTTCGGTATACAAAGAAAGTCTGTCCGTAAAAGATTTCCGGGGACGTTTCAAATCGGTCTTGTTTATGACCGCTATCACGGGAGTATTTCTTTTTTCCGCCGCGGAAATAATATTTTCTTCAAAAGCGCCGAAAATGCCGGCCTGGCAGACAAGCATTACGATATCCGAAGCATCCATGGCTTTTTGCGTTCTTTCGGTCCTTTCTTTTCCCAGCCCGGAGACATCGTCCGTTCCCGCCGTATCTATAAAAGTCACCGGCCCCAGCGGATTCAGCTCCATTTGTTTATAAACGAGATCGGTCGTAGTGCCGGCTATGGATGAAACTATCGAAGTTTTCTGGCCGGTGATAAAATTCATAAGCGAAGATTTTCCGGAATTTACCCTGCCGAAAATCCCTATCTGCACGGTAAGAGCTTTCATAATTTACCTCTGCATGAATTGAACGATTTGCAAAACGCCGTAAAACAAAAAAACGACTTAATTACCGGCCTATTTTTTCCGCCTTTGGCGCAGCCGGTTCCGGCTGCCGATCGCTTCCCCGTCCGGATTTTAACGAATCCCCCGCCGAAAAATCCGGCGGACGGCCGGTTTGCGCGGATATTTCATTAATGAGAGCGATAACATCCCCTTTTTCCGCCATGCATCTTTTTCCGGGATATATTTCATAGAGATCTCTGTATTTGCAAGGCGTAAAGTTGGGCATTATTACATTCGCTCCGGCTTTCAGCGCCGCTATTCTGAGATCCGTCCCGCCTATGCTCCCGAGAGCGGTAGTCGCGGGAAGGTGAGCGTTTTTTGTGATAATTCTCGTAAGAGCGACGGTTTTCAGCGCAAGGCCGCAATCGCCGCCCGGATGATCTTTAAGAGCGCTTTGGGGATGCGCGATAAAAGGATTTATTCCTATCATGTCGAAATTTTCTTTTGCAAAAAACAGTATGTCTTTTGCTATGTCCTCTTTCGTCTGTCCTTTAAGTCCGGCTATTATTCCCGAGCCGGTCTGAAAGCCGAGCTTTTTCAACACGCGCAGACAGCTTAATCTGTTCTCAAAACTCATCGCAGGATGCAGTTTCCCGTAAAGTTCTTTATTGCTTGTCTCAATTTTTAAAAGATATCTGTCGGCGCCGGCCTTTTTCCATTGCCCGTAAAGGCTTTCTTCCTGTTCGCCGCAGGAAAGAGTCACGCGTATCGCCAGCTCTCTTTTTATCTTCTTTACCGTATATGTAAGCATATCCCAGTCATATTTCGCGTCTTCTCCGGACTGCAAAACCACCGTTTTGATTCCCGCCTCGCGGACGGCTTTCGCCGCCTCGAAAATTTCAGTCTCATCCATCCTGTATCTTACGGCTTTTTTATTGCCGGCGTTAAGCCCGCAGTAATGACAGCCGTTTTTGCAGTAACTTGAAAACTCTACTATCGCCCTTAAAAGAATTCCCCTCCCGCAAAATTTTTCTCTTACGGAATCCGCGAATTCAAGTATTTCCCGGCTTTCTTCAAAAGGAAGTTCAAGCAGTTTTACGAGAGCTTTAAAAGCTTTTTCTTTTGCCTCAAAAACTCCGCGCAGTAAAGTTTTTACGCTGTCCATACCCGCATATTTTATCATATATTTTTTATGATATAATAAGCCGTACAGTCAAATCCGCCGTTATTCGGACAGGAGGCGCAACGCAATGAAAACATTTTATTTTACGGCCACCGGAAACAGTCTGCATGTAGCAAAAAAGATAGGCGGAGAACTGCTTTCCATACCCCGTATGCTTAAAGAGAAAAGATTTAAATTCGAAGATGAAGCGGTAGGATTCGTCTACCCCTGCTACGGTTTCGGGCTGCCAAGGCTCGTCGAAGAATTCATTTTAAAATCGGAGTTTAAAGCGGATTATTTTTCGCGGTTATGACTTACGGGAACATGTCGGGAAACGGTCTGCATTATCTTGAAAAGACCGCCGCAAAAGCGGGAGTCAAATTCAATTACGCCAATGAAATTCTGATGACGGACAATTGTCTTCACGTGTTCGACATGAAAAAACAGCTGGAAAAAGAAGACGGCAAAAACATCGAACCCAATATCCGTCTCATAGAAAGCGACGTCAAAATCAGAAAAAATTATATTAAAAGAAAAAGCCTTCTGGTAAATCTGCTTTCAAAGCCCGTAAATTTTTACGTTAAAAGAATGGTCGATGATATTGACAAAAATTTTATAGTCGGCGACAACTGCACGAAATGCGCGGTATGCAGCAAAGTATGCCCGAAAAACAATATCGTCATAAAAGAAAAACCGCGATATCTTCATAAATGCGACTATTGCATGGCCTGCGCTCAGCTTTGCCCGGCAAACGCCATACGCCATAAAAAAGAAAAAAACCCGGCGCGCTTTAAAAATTGCAATATAACGCTGAATGAAATAATAGCCGCTAACAACCAGCTTTGAACTTTAAAAGCCGTAAAAATGAAATTTAAGCCGGATCAAGCTTTCCCGGCTTTTTTTATGCGGCAAAAATTTTTACCGGCATTGTTTTGTCTTTATTTTCCGTTCCTTCTTTTCTTTTAGCGCGCCGGAAGAAAAACTCATCCGCATTTTACTAAAACGGCGGATCCATAACTTAAAAAAACGATATGCCGGTTTTCGCCGGATGCCTTTGCGAGCATTTACCCCATGCGCGCTTGCGGCGGCTCCTGCAAGATTATATGCCGGTTTTTTCGTAAGTAAGAACGCGCTTTTTTATTTTATGCGGCGGTTTGCGGACTTTATGCTTTAATGAAAAAGATTTTAAATACTTCCGTCAAACATGCAAAACTGCCGGCAGGAAGCGGACACGCGCGTTTTTTATTCCGGCTGCTGCGGTCCGATTTGTAAGATTTTTATTTTACGGGAATTTTGGCGGATTGCATTCGTTTTTTCCGCTTAAACCGGCAAGCCCGGCCGAAAACTTATTGTTTTGCGCTGCCCGGAGAAAATTTTATGCAAATAGAAACGCTTGATATTCTTCAGACTTCAGACATATAAAAAAAACCGGCGGCGCCGGTTTGCATTTGCGCGGCTGCAGGATACCGGGTTTTTGCAAGCCTGATATTCATCGACAAAACGCAGCAAGCATAAAAGCCGCCCCCGGATGCAAAGACTGCGCGAGACGGCTTTAAGCCGATACTGAAGCCTTGGTCAAATATATTCATCCCTTATGCCGCCGTCTATATTTTTGAAAAATTTTTCAAGAAGCCTGAGGCTTTTTTTGTCAAGCGTCTTTTTATATTCCTCTATCAGTTTATATCCGGCTTCTTTAACTTCCGGTTTTGCGAAATCTTCAAGATATTCTTTAAGAGTTATCAAAGCGTTGATGTCGCACATGTTTTTTATTTGTCCGGGTTTTGCCAGCTCCATGAAATTTTCTCCCGTGCGGTTTTTGCGGTAGCATGCCGCGCAAAAGCTGGGAAGATACCCCTGCCCCAGAAGAGACAGCGCTATCTCGTCCAGAGAACGCCGGTCGTTAAGGCTGAACTGTCTGTCCATATGCTTATTATGCTCGTCGGTTTCCTCATATCCTCCCGGGGTGACTTTAGATTCCGCGCTAAGCTGCGATACCCCGAGATTGACGAGAATATCCCTCATATGCGCGCTTTCCCTCGTCGATATGATCATGCCGGTATAAGGGACGGAAAGCCTTAGCACGGCTACTATTTTTTTAAATTCTTCATCGGTCAAAGGATAGTCCGGATTTGAAGAATAATCGGAACCCGGCGCGGGCTCTATTCTGGGAAGAGATATGGTATGCGGTCCCAGCGAGAATTTTCTTTCAAGATATTCAATATGCATAAGCATCGCAAGCACTTCAAAGCGATGGTCATAAAGCCCCAGCAGCGGGCCTATGCCTACATCGTCTATGCCCGCCGCGAAAGCTCTGTCTATGGCGTCAAGTCTGTTGTCGGGATCCGCCTTGGCCCCCGAAACATGAAGTTTTCTGTAAGTGGCGTCGTGATATGTTTCCTGAAAAATCTGATAAGTGCCGATGCCGGCCGCCTTTAACTTTTTAAAATGTTCCACGCTTAAAGGAGCCGCATTGACATTGACCCTTTTTATCTTATTGCCTTTATATTCGGCTTCATAAACGGCTTTTACGGCCGCGACATAATAATCTACATTGTTTTCGGAAGCAGGTTCGCCGGAAACCACAAGTATTCTTTTATGTCCTCTTTTAAGCAGTATCTCGGTCTGCTTTTTTATCTCTTCCGGGGAAAGATGTTTTCTGACGGTATGCTTATTATCAGCGGCAAAACCGCAGTATAAACAGTTGTTTGAACATAAATTGCTTATATAAAGAGGTACAAACATAACGACACGCCTGCCGTATATAGCGTCTTTGACATAAGCCGCCGCTTGATAAATCCGTTTAAGCGTTTCCTCTCGCGTGACGGACAACAGTTTCGCCGACTCTTCAAGACTCAGCCTTTTTAACAGTTTCGCCTTTTCGAGAATTTTATCTATTTCGGATCCGCCGGCTTTTATTTTCAGCAAAGAGCCGATCTTCGCTTCGTCAATATGTTTCAATTTGCCCGCCTGCCTTCTTTATTTCTGTATTCGTCAATTACTTCCACGGCTTTTTTCGGGGTCAGTTCTCCGTGAATTTTGCCGTTTATCATTATGACCGGAGCAATGCCGCATGCGCCTAAACATCTTGCCTGCTGCAAAGTAAACATCATATCTTCGGTCGTCCCGCCCTCTTTGACCCGAAGCTCTTCTTTGAGAGCTTCCATTATTTCGCCGGCGCCTTTAACGTAACATGCCGTGCCCAGACATACGGAAATCGTATATTTGCCTCTGGGGGTAAGATTGAAATAATGATAAAAAGTCGCCACTCCCCAGATATTCGCGGTCGGTATGTCCATGGCTTGCGATATGAATTCCATAGTCTCTCGGGAAAGATAGCCGTAAAGTTCCTGCGCTTTATGAAGCACCGCTATAAGATAAGAAGAAGGATTGTCTTTCTTCATATATTCGTCTATAAAAGACTTTAATTCAAGATACTTTTCGTCAGCCATTTTATTTACCCGCCTTTGGAATTATCCCTTTTGGATCGTGAGGTTTGTAATGCGTATGCAAAAGTTTATGCGATTTTGCGCTTAGAGGGCTTACGAGAAATTCATCGTAAAGCTTTTTGATATCTGGATTTTCATGGCTTTTTCTTATCATCTTTCCTTTATCCGAATCATATAAAGCCTTTGCCCGAAGCTTAAGGAGATTTATGTCAAAAGGTTCGGAACCGAGTCCCGCATAAGGCTGTCCGCCGCCGCCTATACACCCTCCGGGACATGCCATTATTTCTATGAAATGGTATTTGCTTTTATCTTTTCTGACTTCGTTGAGAAGTTTCGCGGCATTGCCGAGACCGTGGGCTACGGCAAAACGGATTTCAGTGCCGCCCGCGTCTATCTTTCCCTCTTTTATCCCGAGATTTCCTCTCGCCGCCGTTATGTCTATATCCGCCAGAGTTTTTCCTGTGGCAAACTCGTAAGCGGTTCTCAGCGCAGCCTCCATAACCCCGCCGGTAGCGCCGAATATGGTTCCTGCTCCCGAAGACATTCCGAGAGGAGAATCGAACTCTTCTCCTTTAATGTCGGGCAGATTTATTCCCGCGGACTTAAGCATCCATCCCAGCTCTCTTGTGGTAAGAACATAATCCGTCATGCGCATGCCGTCAATCATAAGTTCGGGCCTTTGGGCTTCATATTTTTTGGCTACGCAGCACATAAACGCTATGCTTGCGATATTTGCCGGATCGGCGCCTATTTTCTGCGCGAAATACGTTTTTATTACCGAGCTCATCATTGACATAGGGGAACGGCACGACGAAACGTTCGGTATAAGATCCGGATAAAACTGCTCCATGGCTTTCATCCAGGCGCTTGAACAGGATGTTATCATCGGAAGTTCGCCGCCGCCTTTAAGCCTTTCGAGAAATTCGCTGGCTTCCTCCATAATCGTAAGATCTGCCGCGAACTGCGTGTCAAAGACATAATCGAAACCCAGCTTTCTTAAAGCGGCCGCGGTTTCTTTTTCCCAGTTTTTTCCCGGCTTGATGCCGAAATATTCTCCGATGGCCGCCCGCACCGAAGGAGCTATCTGCGCCACTTTTATTTTGGATTCGTCATTGAGTATTTCAAATGTTTCCCGGATATAATCGCGCTCCATAAGAGCCGCGGTGGGACAGACGTTTACGCACTGTCCGCACGCGCAGCAAACGCTGTCTCTGAAAGAAGCGCCGAAAGCCGGAGAGATTCTCGCGTTCAGCCCTCTGCCGGAAAAATCAATCGCGTTGATATTTTGTATCTCAGAGCAGACCCTCACGCATCTTCCGCATAAAATGCATTTTTCCTGGTTATTTGTTATGCACGGGGAAGCTTCGTCTTTTTCATAATGTTTTCTTTCCCCTTCAAAAGTTCTTTCCTCAACGCCCACCACGCGCGCAAGATTCTGCAGTTCGCATATGCCGTTTCTTTTGCATATATTGCAGTCCTGAGGATGATTGTTTAAAATCAGTTCCACAATCTCTTTTCTGGCTTTTCTGAGCGCTTCGGTATTTGTGCGGATTTTCATGCCGTCCTTTACGGGAAAGGTGCATGAAGTCACAAAATTTTTCATCCCTTCAATCTCCACTATGCATACCCGGCATCCGCCGAAAAGCGAAAGCTTGGGATGATAGCAAAGGCTGGGAATTTTATACCCCGCGGTTACGGCGGCCTGCATAACGGTGATATTTTCGGCTACATTGTAAGGTTTGCCGTTTATATGCACTTTTATCATTGTACGCGCTCCCGAAGTCCGGAATCTTTTATGACCGCTTCAAATTTGCAGATCTTATGGCATCTGCCGCATTTTATGCATTTTGCCGGATCTATTTTGTGCCCGGCTTTTAAAGTCCCTTCAATCGCGTTTACCGGGCATGCTCTCCTGCAGGCGCCGCACCCGACGCATTTATCGGTAATATAATAATTCACGAGTTTTTCGCAGACATTCGCCCTGCATTTTTTCTTTTTTATGTGTTCTTCGTATTCCGCCCTGAAATTCTTTATGGTGCTTAAAACCGGATTCGGAGCGGACTGTCCCAATCCGCATAAAGACGTTTGTTTTATAACATTTCCCAGCCTTTCAAGTTTCTCTATATCCCCGTCTTTTCCCTCTCCCCCGGTTATGCGTTCAAGAATTTCAAGCATCCTCTTCGTGCCTTCGCGGCAGGGAACGCATTTTCCGCAGGATTCGCTTTGGGTAAATTCGATAAAGTATTTCGCGAGATTTACCATGCAGGAGTCTTCGTCTATGACAATCATTCCCCCCGAACCCATAATCGAGCCGGCCGCCGCCAAAGATTCATAGTCTATTTTTGTGTCCAAAAACTCAGCCGCGAGACATCCTCCCGAAGGGCCTCCCGTCTGGACGGACTTAAATTTTTTGCCGCCGGGAATGCCTCCCCCTATATCATAAACGATTTCTCTAAGAGTGGTTCCCATCGGAACTTCGACGAGTCCCGTGTTTTTAATTTTTCCCGCCAAAGCGAAAACTTTGGTTCCTTTGGATTTTTCTATGCCGACGCCGGAAAACCATTGCGCGCCTTCAAGTATTACCGCCGCGATATTCGCCCAGGTTTCCACATTGTTGACAAGAGTCGGCTTTCCGAAAACTCCGCTGGCGGCGGGAAAAGGCGGCCTCGGCCTGGGCATTCCCCTTTTTCCCTCTATAGAATTTATCAGCGCCGTTTCTTCGCCGCAGACGAAAGCTCCGGCCCCCAGGCGGATCTCTATGTCAAAGCTGAAATCCGAATCCAATATATTGCGCCCGAGAAAACCCTCTTTTTTCGCCGCTGCAAAAGCTTTGTTAAGCCTTTCGACCGCCAGAGGATATTCGGCCCTTATATATATTATTCCTTTTGAAGCTCCTACCGCATAAGCGCCTATAAGCATGCCTTCAATAATGCTGTGGGGATCGCCTTCAATAGCGCTTCTGTCCATAAACGCCCCGGGGTCTCCTTCATCGGCATTGCATACCACATATTTTTCACGGCCGTTTTCTTTTGCCGTAAATTCCCATTTCAGCCCCGTCAAAAAACCAGCTCCTCCCCTTCCTCTTAAGCCGGATCTTTTTATCTCTTCTATCACCTCTTCAGGCCTCATTTCGTCAAGAACTTTCGCCAGAGCTTCATAACCGCGCGCTCTGTAAATATAATCGTAAATATTCTCGGGATCGATCATTCCGCAGTTTCTGAGGGCTATGCGCAATTGTTTAGCGAAAAAATTTACGTCGCTGAAACTTTTTCTAAAGTTGTCCGTTATCATTTTACCGTCCACTCGTAAATAATTTCACCTTTTTTAAGATGCCGCTCTATTATCCGCCGCGCCTTCTCTTCATTAACCCGCACATATTTTACCGTTTTTCCTCCTTCTTCGGCCACTTCGACAGTAGGTTCGAGATTACATCTTCCGGTGCAGCCTTTTATGCCGACGAAAACATCGCGCAAATCTTTTGTCCCGTTTTTAAAAACTTCAAAGACAGGAACGGAACCCGCCGCAATCTCGCATGTGGCAAGACCGACATAAACGCGTTTCGGTTTAAAAAAACCTTCTTTTTCCAGAATTTGTTTCGCTTTTTCTTTTTTGGCTTGCAAAGCTTCTTTGGGAGAGGGCATTATTCCTCCGTTTGCAGAGTTTATTGTTTTTACAAAAACAATAATTTCAGAGAAAGAAATATCAATTTTCATTGATTTTTAAACCACTATAGCATTTGCCCCGCCCCATGTCAAGAAATATAGACAAAGCTAAAATTTTATCACCAAACTCAACGATGAACCTCTTTAAAACGGCTGAAAATAAAAAAAAGGCGGGGCTGTTTTTGCTCCGTTTCCCCGTTCTGGACACTATCAAGCTTTTTTTGATAGAATTACACATTAATGAAAAGATCTAAACCTTTGTTTATTACCATTGAAGGCGGAGAAGGTTCAGGCAAAAGCACTCATTCCATTCTTTTAAAAGAATATCTTGAAAGCAGGGGTTTTGAGGTTTTGCTTACAAGAGAGCCGGGAGGAACGTCTTTAGCCGAAGCGATAAGGAAAATTCTTCTTGACCCGGCAACAGAACTCTCCCCTTTAAGCGAGCTGTTTCTTTATGAAGCCGCCAGAGCCCAGCATATTGAAGAAATCATATATCCCGCTCTTAAAAGCGGAAAAGCCGTTATATGCGACAGGTTTACGGACGCCACTCTCGCTTATCAGGGCTACGGCAGAAAGCTTGATTTGTCTTTAATCGGCAAACTTAATAATGCCGCTTCTTTCGGGCTTAAGCCGGCGATCACGATATATATGGACATAAATCCCGACAAGGGAGTCAACAAAGCGAAAGGGCTGGACAAAGAAGCTTACGGAAAAAACGGAGACAGAATAGAAAGAGAAACTTCAAGTTTTCACAAAGCCGTAAGGAAAGGATATCTTGAACTTGCGAAAAAATATCCTGAAAGAATAAAAACGGTCAGAACGCGCAAAGACATAAACAAAACGCAGTCCGCGATAAGAAAAGCGGTGGACAGGATTATCAAAAATGTTTGAAAACATATTAGGACAGCAGAAAATAAAGGCAATTTTGTCCGGACAAATCAAAAGCGGCAAGATACCGCACGCATATATTTTTATGGGACAAAACGGAGTCGGCAAAAAATCTACGGCCGCGGAATTCGCAAAAATCCTTAACTGCACAACAAACGATTTTACCAAAACCGACACCGGCGCCTGCGGAAAGTGCCTTAACTGCGAAAAAATATCCAAAAACAGCCATCCGGATTTCCATCTCATGGATTTCGCAAAACAGGCGGAAATGCTTGACGAGGATTTTGAAAAACAGAAAACCATCAAAATAGAAACCGTAAGATATCTGCAAAAAGAAGTGTCCACGAAAGCCCATGAAGCCAAATGGAAGTTTTTTATCGTAGAACCGGCTGAAAAAATGAATTCCGCCGCGGCGAACTGCCTGCTCAAAACCCTGGAAGAACCTCCTGAAAACACGATACTTATACTCATAGCCGGACATAAGGAGACCATACCGCAGACTATAGTCTCCCGTTCGCAGACTTTATTTTTCCAGCCTTTGGAGCAGGATATGATCGCAAGTTATTTAATGCTTAACCGTTCTTTTTCTGCGGCAAAAGCGCGGGAAATAGCCGCGCTGAGCGAAGGCTCAATTGAAGAAGCGGAAAAGCTTGCCGAGGGCAATGAAAACGAAGGGTTGTCCCTGTGGCTTAAACTTAAAACTAAAGATATGCATATATCGGAAATGCTTGAACTGTCCAGAAGCATTTCAAGAGACAAAGCAAAAGCGGTTGAATATATAGACGCGATGATCGCCGAAGCAAAAAAAGATTTCCGTCTTTACCCCAAAAGCGCGGCGGACTCTCTCGACCTGCTGACAAAGTCAAAAGCTTTGATACTGCGCAATGTGAACGCGCAGACCGTTCTGGACAATTTGTTTTTCGATCTTAAGGAAATTAAAGACAATTCAAGCACGTTGAAAATATAAATAAACGGCAACGGAGATAAAAATGCCAATCGCAGTGGGAATAATGGTAAGAAGAATTAAAGATAAGATTTACGCCGAGGTGGGGCACCTGGATCTTAAAACCGGAGACAGGGTAATAGTAGAGACGGAACACGGCCTTGAAGCCGGAGTAGTATGCGAACGCGAAAAAAATATCGCCAAAAGCAAAGAGCGCATAGGCAAAGTCGTAAGAAAGCTTACCGAAGAAGATAAAAGAAAACTGGCCGAAAATGAAGAAAGGAATATAAAGGCCCAGGCTATAGTCATAGACAAAGCCGATGATCACGAGCTTGACATGAAGCTTACCTGCGTGCAGTATACTTTCGACCGCTCCAAACTGTTCGTATATTATACATCGGAAACAAGAGTAGACTTCAGAGAGCTTATAAAAGATCTCGGACATATTTTAAAGACCAGAATACAGATGGTTCAGATAGGGGTGAGAGACGAATCGAAAATGGTCGGAGGCATCGGCACATGCGGACAGGTTCTGTGCTGCCAGAGTTTTCTTAAAGATTTCAGTTCCGTGACCATAGACATGGCGAAAGAGCAGGATCTTTCGCTGAATACGGCTAAACTTTCCGGTCTTTGCGGAAGGCTTATGTGCTGCATAGCCTATGAAAACGAGCATTATGCAAATATTAAAAAAAAGCTGCCGGAAATCGGAGATACCATAAACACTCCCGACGGAAAAGCGAAACTCGCGGCGATAGACTGCATAAAAGAAACCGTCACGGCCGATTTCGGCGACAGGGAATTTAAAATTTACACGATAGAAGCGATCAAAAACAAGAACAAAAAGGACAGAAAATGAAATTTTACATTACAACTCCCATTTACTATGTCAATGATATTCCGCACATAGGCCATTGTTATACCACCATAGCCGCCGATATTGTGGCCAGATGGAAAAGGCTGAACGGTTTTGACGTTTATTTTCTCACCGGGACCGACGAACACGGCGCAAAAATAGCCCAGGCCGCCGAAGAGAAAGGAAAAACCCCGCAGGAACTCTGCGATTTTATGAGCGGAAAGTTCAAAGAAGCGTGGAAACTTCTCAACATATCCAATGACGGTTTTATACGCACTACGGAAAAAAGCCACAAATATACGGTGCAGACGATAACGCAGGCTTTGTTCGACAAAGGTCTTATTTTTAAAAACAAATACGAAGCGCTATATTGCGTAGGCTGCGAAAAATTTCTGGCCGAAAAAGATCTTGACGGAAACGGCTGCTGTCCGGATCACAAAAAAAAGCCTGTTTTGCATTCCGAAGAAAATTACTTTTTCAGGCTTTCGGCCTTTCAAAACGAGCTGCTTGCCAGAATAACGGATCCTGCCCATAAAGAATATATTGAAATACAGCCGCAGGAAAGAAAGAATGAGATTATAGGCAAACTCAGGCTCGGGCTTGAGGATATAAGCATATCTAGAACCGCGGTGGAATGGGGCGTACCCCTTCCTTTTGATAAAACGCAAACCGCATATGTATGGATAGACGCTCTTATAAACTATATAACCGCCGTAGGATATCCGGACGATAAAGAGCGGTTTCAAAAATACTGGCCGGCTGACGTTCATCTTATGGCAAAAGACATTTTATGGTTTCACTCCGTCATATGGCCCGCGGTACTTATGGGCGCAGGTCTTGCCGTCCCGAAAAAAGTTTACTCGCACGGATTTTTCACTTTGAACGGCTCAAAGATGTCAAAAACCCTGGGCAATGTTATTTCCCCGCAGGAACTTGCGGAAAAGTTCGGGGTTGACGCGGCGCGATATCTGTCCGTCAGCCTGATACCTTTCGGCCCGGACGGGGATATTTCCTGGTCCGGACTCATTTTAAAATATAATACCGACCTTGCGAACAATCTGGGAAATCTCATTTCCAGAACAGTCAAGATGGCCGACAAATACTTTGAATTGAAAGTTCCCCCGGTGCGGCCCGATCTCGAGCTTGCGCGCAAAGCCGCAAAGATACTTGAGGATTCGTTCAGGCCGGCATTGGATAATTTATATTTTCACAAAGCCGCGGACGCTCTGCAGGACGCAATAACGCTTGTGAACCGGCAAATCGAAAATGACGCTCCGTGGAAACTCGCCAAAACCGAACCCGAAAAACTGCCCGCCTGCATATACTCGTATTTACAGGCAGCGGATATAATAGCCGTATACCTTCTTGCTTTTATGCCGGATCTTTCCGCGCGGATCTGGTCAATATGCGCCGCCAAAGGAAATATTGAAGAAAGCGCAAAAAAGTATTTTAAAGACAAGACAATACCCGGAGAAGGATTTTCGCCGGCCGGTTCGCCGCTGAGACAGGCGCAGGCATTATTCCCGAGAATACAGGCAGAGCAAAAATGATAACAGACACCCACGCGCATTTAACGGATCCGAAGTTCGACGGTGACAGAGACGAAGTCACAAAACGGGCATTTGACGCCGGAATAAATAAAATAATAGAGATATCCTGCGAACCCGGGCTTTGGGATAAAGGAAGGGAATTCGTAAAAAAAGACAATATTTTCATATCCTACGGCATTCATCCCCATGAAGCTCAAAAAGCATCCGAAAAAGACTTTGAGAAACTTGAAAAGCTTTTACGGGACAAAAAGACCGTGGCCATAGGAGAAATCGGGCTGGACTATTATTATGATCTGTCTCCCAGAAAAACGCAGAGAGAAGTTCTTTTAAGGCAGCTTGACATGGCGGCCGGGCTTGACAAGACGCTGATTATTCACTGCCGCAGCGCTTATGCGGAACTGCTGGCTATTTTAAAAAACTGCAAAAATCTCCCAAAAGGCGTCATCCACTGCTTTTCGGGAACGCTGCAAGAAGCAAAAACATATGTTGAAATGGGATTTATGCTCGGCATAGACGGCCCGGTCACATTTCCCAAATCAGACAAACTCAGGCAGATAGTGGCGGAAACCGACATATCCAAACTTCTTGCGGAAACCGACTGCCCGTATCTTGCCCCGCAAAAATACAGGGGACGCAGAAACGAGCCGGCATATATAACGGAGACGGTAGCGAAAATCGCAGAGATTAAAAATATTTCTTTCAAAGAGGCTGCGGAAATAACATCGGACAATGCGCAAAGGCTGTTTAATCTGCAAAGCGCAATTTAACGGAAATTTCTCTGCGGCGCGGAAGGGGACTTGCCTGCGGTTAAAACGTCGGCTTTTTACAAAGATAAAATCCGCAATACCGGCGGCCAAGCTTTGTAAATTTTCAATTTTAGCGGGGTTTGTATGAACACCATTTCTTATGCTTACGGCGATAATCTTTATTTGAACATAACAAACAGATGCATGATGGCCTGCCCTTACTGCATAAAACATAAATGGGCGAACGAGTTCAGAGGCAACGATCTGAAGCTTGAAAAAGAGCCTTCCGTCGGAGAAGTTATTGAATCCATAGGCAATCCCGGAAAGTACAATGAAATAATTTTCTGCGGATACGGAGACGCGCTGATAAGGCCCGGAGACGTAGCTGAAATAGCCAAATGGATAAAAGCCAACGGAGGAAAAACGCGGGTCAACACGGCCGGACTCGCCAACCGCTACCATGGAAAAAATATTCTTCCTATGCTTAAAGGACTTATAGACGCCGTTTCCATAAGTCTTAACGGAAGCGGCCCGGAAGAGTTCAATGCCTTCAACCGCCCGATGTTTAAAGAAGAATCTTTCGACGAAATAATCAGTTTTGCCAAACTCGCGAAAAAATACATCCCGACGGTAGTCATAACGGCGGTGGAACTGCCCGGTCTTGACGTCTCCAAAATAAAAAGCATAGCCGAAGCGGCAGGCGCGGATTTCAGGCTCCGCCCTTATTTAGATGAAAAGGAAAAATAAATTCCATAAAATCATAAAGCTTTTATCCGTTTCCCTGGGCGTTTTCGCGTTTTCAAAAGTGATTGCATTTCCGGGGCTGCTTCGCGCCAGGGCATTTATAAAGGCCGACGGTAAAACATATTCCGTCATACCTTATAAAAATATTCCCCTAAAAACGGTTCTGAAAAAATACGGTATAGAAATGGGAGAGCTGGATTTCGCGTCCAAGGATATGGAAAAACCGATAAAAACGCATGAAACCGTTAAGATCACAAGAGTTACCCGCGAAAAAAAAAGAATAACCGAATCGATTCCCTTCAGAATGACCTGGAGCAGAAGATATAATTCCAATCTCAGAAAAGTCGAACTTCAAAAAGGAGTCGAAAAAACCAGTTTAAAAGACGTCATTGAAACTTATTATGACGGAATATTTTACGAAAGAGAAGTTTTGAGAGACAGAACCGTAGCGAAAAATTTTTACAGGCTGGCGCTGCTTACGGAAAATAATAAGATAGAAAAAATTTTCGACCTTACAAAAGCAAAAAGAATGAAAATGGTGGCTACGGCGTACTATCCGGGCGATCCTTTGGCGTGGGGAGACGGCACCGTGACATTTTTAGGACAGAAAATGCAGCGCGGAATAGTAGCGGTCGATCCTAAAATAATTCCTCTTAAAACCAGGCTTTTCATTTCGGGATACGGATACGGTTATGCCGGAGACACGGGCAATCTCATAAAAGGCAACAGGGTGGATCTCGGAGTAAACAATGCGCAGGAAGAGCTTTCGTGGATGTTCCGGGACGTTACGGTATACATTCTGGAACCTTCGGAAGAATATTAACCTGAAAAAAAGCGGGACAAAAAAGGATTTTGCATGCAAACGCCTTTGCCAAAGCCGCTTTTACGCCCGTTTACCTGAGAACTATTTCTTTCAGAAGTTTGACGATTCTGAGCGAAAGGAAATCTTCGGTTACGCCTTCAACATCATACCTCGCGGCGCTTTCCTTTGCTTTGCCGAAAAGATTGCTTTCATAAATAACGATCTGATTGTTTATTTTGTCGAAAGCGACGGCAAAACCGGCCGTTTCTCCGGAAAGCGGACTGTTTTCTCCGTCTTTTTCAAAAAAAGTTATTTTGATTTGCGGGCAGGAAAAGCTGTCTTGTTCTTTTTCATTTTCAATAAGACATCCCATGCCATTGTTTTCAACAATTCTTTTGACATTTTCAAACAGAGGTTTATAAACGGTTTCTCTTTTGTAAAAAAAAGTTTGCAGCCTTCTTTCTTCCTCGTCTTTTTTTTCTTTTTCTTTCTTTTGCAAAGCCTGTTCCCTGGCCTCTTTTTCATTGAATACGGCTTCTATTTCATATAAATATTTTTTATTCACGAAACTCTCCGTAAAATTATAAAATAAACGGCTTTCTATTTAATTTCATCGCTGCGCTCATTGCGCAGAAAATGCTTCTGCACTTCCGCGACAAACAGAGGAAAAACGGAAAGCAGTGTCGTTGTTATCCAGTGCGCCCGGCTTATCGGCGCCCCGCCGGCCCGGAACAGCCTTATCCGGTTTTAATCGCCAAAAAACCTGAGGTTGCGTCCGCCGCCAGAAGAATCATAGCCGTAAATCCGGACAAAGAATGCAGTATCTTTACGGGTATTGCCTCTTTTTGTTCTTTTTCAAACCGGTTTAAGCCTTTTTCCTCCAAACAGTCACAAACCTGCTTTGAGGCAAGCTTTTTTTGGCGCCGGCATACAAAGCCTTAAAAATGCCGGTCAGACTTTCCCGTGTCCAATTCATTTCCGCCATAACGCCTTTTAATATAATTCTGATGTCATGCCTATTTGCTTATCAAACGAATCCTGCCGCAATCAAGATTTCCGCAAAACAGCCTGTTTCCTTTTCCGAAACAAAAACCCCGGGCGCGGCAAAACCTTAAACGGCGCAAAAACGCGCGGAAAAATTACAGCTCTTTAATTTTCTTCGCGGGGTTTCCGGCCGCTACACAGTTTGAAGGGATGTCTTTTGTGACGACGCTGCCTGCGCCTATTACGACATTGTCTCCTATCTTTATGCCGGGACATATTATGCTGCCGCCGCCTATCCACACATCGCTTCCTATTGTCACGGGAAGGCTTATATCGATTATTTTCCCGTCAACAACCCTTTCTTTGCCCCGCAGAGGGTGGGACGCCGCATATATCTGCACATTAGGCCCGAACAACACATTACTGCCGACCGTGACTTTGCCGCAGTCAAGTATTACGCAGTTAACATTCATATAAACATTATCGCCAAAGTAAATATTTTCGCCGTAATCGCAGTAAAAAGGCGGCTCTATGTAAACATTGCTGCCGGTAAAGCCCAACAGACTATGCAGGCATTCCGTCCTTTTCCGTATGTCTCTGCTTCCCGAGGCATTAAAAACCGCAAGAATATCTTTAGCCCTGTGGAAGATTTCCCTCAGTTCTCTATCCGAAGCGTCATACGGAACGCCTTTAAGCATTTTTTCTTTTTCGGTCATTTCCTGCTCTCTTCAGCCCAGGAACGCCGTATGTATAAAGGTTCGACTTTCTCGTAAGAAACTCCTTTTTCGGATTGCGCAAGCATTCCCAAAACCGACGCTCTCGGCATATGAAAAATCACGGGAAGAGAAACACTGTAAGCGCCGAGCTGTTTTGAAATTTTATCCTTATACGCGACAGCCGCGTTTCCCGCTATCAATACTTTATTTTTAAGCGGCCGCAATTTTTTTATAAAAGAGTCTATCCCGTCAATTTGTATGCGATTTCCCCGTTTAATATAAACTTCATCCCTCAGCGCGTCTATAGCGGGTACGATTTTAATTTTTTTTATTTGGATATTTTTTTCAAGCAGGGTTAAAGCGTCAAATGCCGCGACAGGCTTATTTAAGCTTTGGGCAAGCGTCTTAACCGCCGTCATTCCGACTCTTATTCCGGTAAAGCTTCCCGGACCGGCGGAAACCGCGAATTTACCGATATCCTTATAAGAATTTCCGGTATCTTTTAAAATCCGCTCTATGGCGCAAATAAGCATTTCCGAATGAATATGCCCGCTGTCATAATAAAACTCGGCCGCAGTCACGCCGTTATCGTTTAAAGCGATGCTGAACGTTTTTCCGGATGTTTCCGCCGCCAGAATTTTCATTTTCTCTTCTCTATTTTTATTTTTCTTTCGCCGCCGCAGTTTTCTATCTCCACATTCCAGGTACTTGCGTTTTGCAAGCCAAGAAGCCTGTCCGGCCACTCTATCACGGCGATATTTCCGCTAAAAAGATACTCTTCCAGCCCGAGATCCCATACCGGAGCCGCTGCAAGTCTGTAAAGATCGAGATGGTATAAACTGCATTCGCCCGCTTTATATTCATTGGCAATAATAAAACTCGAGCTTCTTGCAAATCCTTTATTGCCGAAAGCTTTCACTATGCCCTGGGTAAAAGTAGTCTTTCCGCTGCCCAAATCGCCTTTAAGAAAAACTATGTCGCCTTTCTTAAGCTTTTTTGCAAACACTTTTCCAAGTCTTCTGGTCTGTTCCGGAGTCCCGGTTATAAAAAGCCGGCCTTTAAAAATGCCTGAATCCGGAGTATACGCTTTTTTCTTCTTTTCCATTGTTAAAATATCTGACCTTTCCGCAATTGTTGATTATGCCTATATAAGAAACGGACGGAACAATTGCCTTTAACGTTCTTGCTTTTGAAGCGTGTACTGTAAAAACAAGTTCGAAATCTTCGCCGCCGTACAGAGCGAGATTTGTCCGCTTTAAAGGATTTTTCTCGATTTTTTTCAGCTGACGGGATAAAGGTATCCTGTCAATATGAATATCGGCTCCTTTTTTTTCTCCTCCGGCAAGTAGCCCCACGGAGATATAAAGGCCGTCGGAAGCGTCCGTCATCGCCGTGGCGCATCCGGCTATTTCACAAGCTTCCCGTAACCGCGCCCGCGGCGAATTGTGTTTTCTTATCAGATATTTCTGTTCCTTATTATATTTATGGCCGGCTCCGTATTTTGTGAGCAGTTCCAAACCGGCCGCAGAATCTCCGAAACAGTTTGTCACCCCGACCAAATCTCCGTTGCGGGCTCCGCTTCTTTTTATTATTTTGCCGCAACCCTCTCCTATAACAGTAACCGATATCGCAAGTTTGCCGGATCTTACGGTATCCCCGCCGGCGATAAAAGCGCCGCATCTGCCGCATGCTTTTTTTATTCCGCGGTAAAGCTTTTTTACAAAATCCGCAGGCGTATTCGCCGGACAGGCCAGACCTATAAAAACATACTTCGGCTTAACCGCTCCCATCGCGGCTATGTCGCTTATATTTACTTCAACCGCTTTTTCGCCAAGTTCATACGGAGATATCCAGTCAAGCCTGAAATGCGAGTCTTCCACCAGCATGTCTTTGGTCACGCAAATAATGCCTTTTGCGGATTTAAAACAAAAACAGTCGTCTCCTATGCCGGCGGTTATATTACCGTCCGCGCTGTTTGCGGAAAAGCTTTTTTTTATCATCTCTATAAAACCGAATTCGCCCAGCGAAGCCATAGTATTTTTTTTCATATACGGGAAATTATACCAGTTTTAAATATAAAGCTCAATTTTATAAATAATATTTATGCTGTAATGCTTTTTATTTTACACAAGGTGCTTCAATGACATTTTTTTCAGGAAAAAGTTCCCGTTTTATTTATATTTAAAAGCAATACCGGAAAGCTTATATACCGTGGCTTATATTATTTTATTCCGGCCGTATCCGCAAACGCTTTTTTCAATCTTCCGGCCGTTTTCCCAAAAGCCGTTCCCCTTATTTCCCGCCAAGGGCTTGCTTTGACGCTTTTTCAGATCGGAAGCGGACCGTTAAAAAAAGCGGGGCAAACCTTTTTTGCCCGGCATAATATTATGGTTTTTTATAGCGGATTTAACGCTGGCGGCGATATCTTCGGCATAATTTCTTATAACCGCGTCAAAAAACTTCAAGACGGTTTTCCGCAAAGCCACAGCCGCCGGTTTCAGACCGGATCGCAGCCGCATTAAACGGAATCGGATCCGGCATAAGAGAATACCGACGGCAAAAGGCGATAAACATTTTCATAAAAGCGTACAAAACCGAAAATATCAAAATTTGTTTTAAAACATTAATTTTATAATGCAGCAAACGGGTTTTATTCAAACCGGCTGCCGCCGCGGGGCCGGACCGCCGGATATAATTGCCAAATGCAGCTATGAACCCGGATATCACATAATAATTCAACGAAAATATTGAAAAAAGAGGGCTGAAAACAAAATACTAATAATTTCAGATCCGCAAAGAAAAGCGGCTGTCTCCCTGCAAAACAAAAAATAAAAAACTTCGCTTTTTTTTTAACGGCGCCCGGAAGCAAAATCGGAAAATTTCAATTCATAAAAAACAGACGGGAACTCACGTTTTATACGGCAGACATTATAAAGGCTTTGCGGTATTTAAAACAAATAATATAAATTAAAAAAGCCCGGCGTTTAGCAGGGCTTTCTTTAATTTGCCGATGCATACGGCGCTCTTATTGAAGACGCTTTTAAACATTTATCGGGAACCGCTTTTTTTCTGTTGCCGTAATCCCGGGATATTTTATTTTAAAAACTCTTCCACTGTATAAACTATGTATTTGCAGGCTTTGGGCAAAACGCTTTCATCAATATTAAAATTGCTGTGATGCCACGGGTAAGAAGTGGCTTTATTTTTTGAGGTTCCTACGTAAATAAAATTTCCGGGAACTTCGCGGAGATATTCAGCAAAATCTTCTCCGCCCATTGAAGGTTTTTCAAGTATTACGACATCCTGTTTGCCGTAAAACCGTTTCGCCGTATTATGACAGAATTTCGTAATCTCTTTATTATTTATCAGCGCGCTTCCCACTCCCTGATAAACCAGTTTGTATTTGACGCCGTAAGCAAGTTCGACCGCTTTCAGTTTTCGTATAATGCTTTCTCTGACGAATTTCCTTACGGAATTATTCAGAGTTCTCACTGTCCCTTCAACGCTGACATGTTCGCATATTATATTATAGCTGTCGCCGCCATTTATTTTTCCGAAAGTCACAACAACAGGCGACACAGGATCCACCTCTCTTGAAACCACCCGCTGCGCCGAGTTTATAAACGATGCGGCAGCGGCAAGCGCGTCTTTGCCCAGATGAGGATAAGCTCCATGCGCTATCTCTCCTTCAAAATTGATTTTCAGTTTATCTACGGCAGACATCATTTCACCGTATTTCAGACCTATCTTGCCGGATTTTATCCAAGGACACACGTGAATTCCCAATATCATGTCCACGGCCGGCTTTTTCAATGCCCCGCCTCTGATAAGACTTTCAGCCCCGTCAGATGTTTCCTCGCTCGGCTGAAACAAAAACTTTACGGTGCCTTTCAGCTTCTCTTTTTTTCCGGCAAGCATTCTTGCCGCCCCGAGCATAACAGCCACATGCGCGTCATGGCCGCAAGCATGCATAATGCCGTCATTTTTGGATTTATAATCTATTTTATTGTCTTCCTGCACAGGCAGCGCGTCCATATCGGCTCTTAAAGCGGCCGTTTTCCCGCAACGCCCCCCTTTCAAAACGCCCAGGACGCCGGTCTTCCCTATGCGTTTTGAAGGTATCGCATATTCTTTAAGTTTGGTTTCTATGAATTTCGCCGTATTAAATTCATTGCCGCCCGTTTCGGGATACTTATGTATATATCTCCGCATCCGTATTATTTCGCCGTCGGCATTCATAAAAGCCTCCTCATGACAAAAGGGATGTTTTCAACGATATCGCTTGCGATGACGCCTGCGCTTCCTTTTTCCCGCTCCGCGGCTTCTCCGGCGAGACCGTGTATGTATACGGCAAATTTTGCGGCTTCAAAAAGATCGGAGTCAACGGAAGCAAACGCCGCTATCATGCCGCCCAGCACGTCGCCGCTTCCCGCTTTCGCCATGGCAGGAGTCCCGGTATAGTTGACGTATATATTTTCTCCGTCGCAAACGGCGGTATTATTTCCTTTTAAAACGCATACCAGCAGATTATCTTCGGCAAATCTGTCCGCCGCGAAAGCCTTGTCTTTTTTCACATAATCCGAATCCTGTCCCGTTAATTTTGAAAACTCTCCGGCATGCGGCGTCAGTATAAGTTTAGCTTTCGATTTTTTCAACCTTGCGCATTTGCCGTTAAAAACGGAGATCGCCGACGCGTCAAGCACCACGGGAATCTCAACCGAATATATTATTTTTTCAATAAACTTTCTCGCTGTTTTTTCGCAGGCGAGACCGGGGCCTATGACCGCAGCCGAAACTTTTCTTTTTTCTATAAACTCAACTATATCGGAAGAGCTTCTGTAGATAAAAAACATTGTCTCCGGACGGGACATAGAGCAGGCATTATACAGAAAATCTTCTTCCGCGGCATAAGTTACAAGACCCGCTCCGGCGCGCATGGCGCCGTTGCAGCATAAAACGCCCGCGCCAGGCATGCTCTCCGATCCGGCGATGACAAGCACATGTCCGTAATCGTATTTATGGCTGTCGGGGTTTCTTTTAAGTTTTAAGACAAACTTTTTTATATCTTTGCTGTTCATAACCGTTTAAAAAGCTACCGCTACCGCAACCACATACTTGCCGGTATGCGATAAAGAAACGTCTATCTTTTCATATCTCCTGTTTTTTATATAAACTTCGGGTTTGCCCGAGCAGGTATTTTTTACCGATATATCGGTAATAATAAGTTTCTTATTTTTTGTGTTCAGCGCTTTCCATACGGCTTCCTTGGCCGCAAAACGCGCGGCAAGGTGCTGCGCGGGATTTTTCTTCGGCATACAGTAAGAAATCTCGTCTTCGGCGAAAACCCGTTCAAGATAATCTTTATCTTTGACGTATTTCTCAAATCTTTTTACTTCTTCTATGTCAACGCCCACGTTCATATTTTACCCTTTTAAAACAATTTTCAAAAACGGCCCCGGCGCCGCCGGAATTCAAACCGGCAAAAGCCGCCGCGATAAAAACAACATGCGGCGCAAAGCGGCAAAAGTCTTAAACGTCTGCAAACCTGACATAAAAGCAAAAAACGGATAAAGCCCGCCGGGCCTGCCGCCTTAACTCTGAAGTCTTTCGCGAATGCTATTCGACGGTAACGGATTTCGCCAAATTCCGCGGCTGATCGACGTCGCTGCCCAAAATAACCGCTATATAATAGGCCAGAAGCTGTAAAGGAATAACGGTAATAAGAGGCGAAAAATATTCGTCCGTCTCCGGAATCACAATCTGGTAATCGCTTTGTTTTTTCACGGCCGTATCTTTTTCATTCACGACGGCTATAACGGTTCCGCCGCGCGCTTTTGCCTCTTCGATATTTGAAAGTATTTTCTCGTACATTCTTCCCTTCGGCGCTATTGCGACTACAGGCATTCTCTCGTCTATAAGTGCTATCGGCCCGTGCTTCATTTCCCCCGCAGAATAACCTTCCGCGTGAATATAGGAAATTTCTTTAAGTTTCAAAGCGCCTTCAAGAGCTATGGGATAATTCACATTTCTTCCCAGATATAGAAAATCTCTTTTATTGGCAAATATTTTCGCTATCTCGTTTACGGAATCGGCGCTTTTAAGAAATTCGCCGATTTTAACGGGTATCGCCCAAAGTTCTTTTAAATATTTTTTCAGTTCTTCTCCGGATACGGTTTCCATTTTTGACGCCCAGTCCAAAGCCAGAACGTATAAAGCGGTAAGCTGTCCCGTAAACGCTTTCGTCGAAGCTACGCCTATTTCCGGACCGCAATGGGTATAAACTACATGGTCGGCTTCTCTGCTTATGCTTGAACCCACGACATTGCATATGGCCAGAGTTTTGCAGCCCTTTCTTTTGGCAAGCCTCAGCGCCGCCAGAGTATCGGCGCTTTCTCCGGACTGGGATATTAAGACTACAAGAGTTTTCTTATTGATTACGGGGCCTCCGTATCTGAACTCGGAAGCTATATTGACTTCCGCAGGGATACGGGCAAAATTTTCTATTAAAAATTTTCCTACAAGCCCGGCATAATAAGAAGTTCCGCATGCGGCTATATAAATTCTTGCCGTCTTTTTGAGAAATTCTTTTCCCAGCTTCGCTTCTTCTATATAAACTTTGCCTTCTTCGGGGTATATTCTTCCCCTGAAAGTATCCTCTATTGCGCGCGGCTGCTCAAATATTTCTTTGAGCATAAAATGCTTATATCCGCCTTTTTCTGCCTGCACCGCGTCCCATAAAATTTTTTTCGCTTCTCTTTTGCGCGGCTTGCCGTTTTTGTCGGAAACGGCTATTTTTCCTTTTGTAATTTCAACGATATCGCCGTTTTCCGGAAAAATCATATCTCTTGTATAAGGCAGAAGAGCCGGTATGTCGGAAGCGATAAAATTTTCGTTTTCTCCGGCTCCTATAATCAGGGGAGCGTCAAATCTGGCGCAGATGATTCGGTCGGGATTGTCTTTGCTTACTATGCCCAATGCATAAGAACCCTTTATATCTTTGAGGGCGCGGCGTACGGCATTTAGAATATTTCCTTTATAATATTTTTGTATAAGATGGGCGACCACTTCCGTATCGGTTTCGGATTTAAAGCTGTGCCCTTCTTTCTGCAAAGACGTCTTGAGCTGCGCGTAATTTTCAATTATGCCGTTATGAACTATGACAATGTTTCCCGATTCATCCGTATGCGGATGGGCATTGTCCTCGGAAGGTTTGCCGTGGGTAGCCCATCTGGTATGCCCTATTCCGATTTTTCCGCAAATGGGATTTTTTATAAGATTGGCGCCCAAATTATTGAGTTTTCCGACGCTTCTCCTTATTTGCAAATCGCCGGCACAGTCGATAACCGCTATTCCGGCGGAATCGTATCCTCTGTATTCAAGTCTTTCAAGCCCTTTATAAATTATGTCAGCGGCATTTTCTTCGCCGATATATCCTACTATTCCGCACATTGCCGAACTCCTTGAAACGGTAAAGTTTTGATTTTATCCAAAGCTATGTCAATATATCTTTGATTTGAAAACATACTTCTTTTTCTATCGCTCCATTCGTTTATTTCTCGTATAACGCTTTCGCGGAAACATCTCCGCGAATCAAAAATTCCGCCTGTTTTTCACGTTTAACGTCTAAGTTCTCCGAACCTCCCCAGTAAGGCGCTTTAACCAACTTCCACTTTACTATGCCGGCAATATCACAAATTTTATCCGAATTATAAAAGCACGTTAGAGAATCGGTCGCATGATTGTCCGAAAAATAGAAATTTTTATATTTGCTTATCACATCATTAAGACGGCAAACCATATATACGATTTCTCCCGGCCGCGTCGGGCTTTCTACAAAATTGCCCCGTTTTGCACAACATACAGCATAGGCATTTTAACGCCAAAATAAAAAGGGATAAATTCACCTAATACTATACTTTCGCCGTCCGGATTGCCGGCTATGCCATACCGTTCTGTCCGCTCTTGTGCTTATTAAACTCACATCACCTATATCTTTATAGTTTCCGTTTGCATTTCTGGAATTTTTATGAGTAATCCCGTATTTTAAAATATGTGCAATATTCATAATATGAGTCATACGGTATATTCTGATATCTTCAATATTCACACAAAAGCCTCTTAATAAAACTTTGCCATTAAATCTTTCATCTCTTTTACGGCTTTTTCAAGCCCGGTAAAGACGGATTTCGCTATTATCGCAAAACCTATATTGAATTCGTTCATGCCTGGCACTTTGCATATTTTTTCAATATTGTCATAATCCAATCCGTGTCCGGCGTTGAGTATAAGCCCTCGCTCCAGAGCGCAGCGGGCAGCTTCGGCGATTCTGCCGTTCTCGGCTTTAAACTGCAAAGAATCGGCTCCGAACTTTTTAAAATATTCGGCGTATTTCCCGGTATGTATTTCAACGCAGTCGGCATTAACCGCGGCGCAGGCTTTTACCTGTGCGATGTCGGCGTCTATAAACATACTCACTGTTATTGAGGCGTTTTTCAATCTTTCCACTGTTGCCCCAAGCTTTTCCCGCTGTCCGGCAACGTCCAGCCCGCCTTCGGTCGTCAGTTCCTGCCTTTTTTCAGGAACAAGACAAACAAAATCTGGTTTTACGTCAAGCGCGATTTTGACGATTTCTTCATTTGCCGCCATTTCAAGATTCAGTTTCGTTCTCAGCGACTCCCTTAAGCCGTAAACGTCTTTATCCTGAATATGCCTGCGGTCTTCTCTTAAATGCACCGTAATGCCGTCGGCGCCTGCTTTTTCGCATAAAGCGGCCGCGTCAATAATGCTTGGAAAATCTTCTTTTCTCGCCTGCCTGAGGGTCGCGATATGGTCTATGTTAACGCCGAGTTTGATCATTGTTTTTTCCTGAAATTTCCTTATCCGCGCAGGATATTATATTTTTTGCCATTTTCTTTATTTCGCCCGCCCGCTTTCCTTCAACCATAACCCTGAGAAGGTTTTCCGTTCCGGAATATCTCACGACTATTCTGCCTTCGTCCCCGAGTTTGTCTTCATAAAATTTTACCATTGAAGAAGTTTCCGGGAGATTCTCAAGCGGAATTTTATTTTTCACCGCCTTATTTACCAGAACCTGCGGAAATTTTTCGATTCCGGAGAACATTGAAGACATAGTCTCATTTTTCTCATTTAAAGCCGCAAGCAGCCTGACGGCGCTTAAAAGGCCGTCGCCGGTGCTTAAAAAATCCTTGAAAATAAAATGCCCCGACTGCTCCCCCCCGAGAGACGCTTTGCATCTTTTCATCTCTTCAAGAACATATCTGTCACCGACTTTCGCGGTTATGACTTTGACGCCGGCCTTTTCCATAGCTTTAACAAGCCCTATATTGGCCATAACCGTGGTGACAAGAACATTATTTTTAAGTTTCTTTTTGCTCTTTAAATATTTTGCCATAGAGCCGAGAAAAAAGTCGCCGTCTCTGACCGCGCCGTTTTCATCGATGCATATCAGCCTGTCGCCGTCCCCGTCAAAACAAAAACCGCAGAACGCTTTACGCTTTTTAACGGTTTTCGCGGCTTTTTCGGGGTGGAGAGCGCCGCAGTTTTTGTTAATATTTCTTCCGTCGGGTTTATCATTTAAGACAATAAGCCTCGCCCCCAGCTTTTTTAAAACTTCCGAAGCGCTTGTGCCGGCCGCGCCGTTCGCGCAGTCTATGACGATGGTTTTTCCTTTCAAAGTTCCCGGGCCGAAGCTGTCAGCCAAAAACTTTTCATAACTTTTCAGCAGACTTTTTTGCTCTTTTTTGTCTATTCTTATTTTTACTTCGCTAAATCCGCCGGAAAAATATTTATTTATCTTTTTTTCAATTCCTGCCTCGGCTTTATCCGTAAGTTTCAGCCCCTTTGAATCGAATATTTTTATGCCGTTGTCTCTGTAAGGATTATGGGAAGCGGAAATCACTATCGCGGCGCAATACTCGCCGCCCGAAAGAAGAAAAGAAGCCGCGGGAGTAGGCATCACCCCGCCGAAAACAATGTCCGCGCCGGCGCTCACAATCCCTTTTGCAAGCGCTTTCTGTATTCTTTTTCCGGATTCTCTGGTATCTCTTATTATCAGAATGCTCTTTTTGCGGCCGAGAGTTTCAGCCACGGATTTTCCTATGACAAACAAAGATCTGTCGTCAAACGGAAATCCGCAGGAATCGCCTCTGATGCCGTCGGTTCCGAACAGTTTCATTTTTCACCTGTATATGGCATAGAACCATACGACAACGGCAAGTCCCAATGCCAGTAGTTTAAGCTGCCAGTTTTTTTTGATTTTAACCAATATTTTTTTTATGTTATTCATACCGTTTTTTCCCGCGGCGCTTACCTTGTTTTCGGGGACCCGCCGATAGTTGAAATTACCTCTTTAAGTTTGTTGGCCGTGACATTGATTTTCAGTTTGCCTTTATAAGCAAAGGAAATATGTCCCGTTTCTTCGGAAACGACTATGACGAGAGCGTCCGTAATTTCGCTTAATCCTAGAGCCGCCCTGTGTCTTGTCCCGTGCAGTTTTACGCCCGTGTCATGGCTTAAAGGAAAAAGACATCCCGCGGCGACGATTTTTTTATTGTATATCACTACCGCGCCGTCATGAAGCGGGGCGGATTTATTTTTAAAAATCGAAAGAATCAGTTCTTTTGAGATATTTGCGTTAAGCATTATGCCGGTGTCCGTAAAATTTTTAAGTCCGACTTCGTTTTCTATCGCTATCAGCCCTCCCGACATGCTCAGGCTTAATTCCTCCACGGCGTCGGTTATCATCTTTATGTACGAATCTTTTATATGCCCGCTGTTTCCCCATATATTGCTTCCTATCTGTGCAAGAACGCTTCTGATCTCTATTTGGAAAACGACCGCAAAAATAATGACGGCCGCAAGCCAGAAATTATTAAGCAGCCAGGTCAGAGCCCTCAAATGCAGAATATCCCTGGCTATAACCGTCAGAACAAGTATTACCAGAATTCCCAGAAGTATCTGTATCGCCCTTGTGCCTTTTATGGTAAGTATTACCCTGTAAAATAAAAAAGCGAGTATAGCGATGTCGAGAACATTGACTACATAGCTGTTATAAATTGAAGTAAAAGTTAAAGAATCCATCAAGCTCTCCGCACGGCATCTATAATTTTTAAAGCTCCAACCGTTTCCGCAACGTCATGCACCCTTACTATATCGCTTCCGCGGCAAGCGCACACCAGACTTGCGCTTACGAATGAAACCGTACTCTCTCCGGCGAGAGCCCTTACGAATCTTTTTCTTGAAACTCCCGCCGTAACGCATCCGAGCGAAGAAAAAACTTCCATATTCTTTACAAGTTCGATATTGTGTTCAAGCGTCTTGCCGAAACCAGCGCCTGGATCGACCGAAATGAAATCCTCTTTTATACCGCAGGACAGAGCGAAATCTCTCCTTTCTTTCAAAAAACCGAAAACTTCCGCCGTGCAGTTTTTATAGAAAGGTTTTTTCTGCATATTTGAAGGTATTCCTTTCATGTGCATAAGTATAAGCCCGGCTTTCGCATCCGCTATCAGCCTTGCGAGTTTTTCTCCGCCTTTTCTTAAAGCGAATATATCATTTATTATATCCGCCCCTTCGGACAAAGCGGCTTTTGAAGTTTCGTATTTGTAAGTGTCTATGGACACGGGTATTTTGATCTTTTTTTTTATTTGTTTTAAAACGGGAATAAGTCTGTTTATTTCGGTTTTGGCGTCAATAAGTTTTGTGCCGGGACGGGATGATTCCGCTCCTATATCTATTATGGACGCTCCCGCTTCCTCAAACATCGCCGCCCGTCTGAGCGCCGCATCCGCATCCGAAACGCCGTCTCCGGAAAATGAATTCGGATCAAGATTTAAAATTCCCATAACGGCTGTTTTGGAAAGATCCAGTCCGCTTTTTTTGTATCTGAATTTTTTCCGGGGATTTATTTTTTCTTTTGATATTTTCTCAAGCTCTGAAGAAAGCTCTTTTAATCCGAAAGGCTGCACGCTCAGCTTTTCTGCCAGAATTTCCAGCTGTCTTACGGTGGCAAAAACCGCGGCGCGGGAAAATCCTTTATGAAATCTGCTCACCTTTTCGCTTACGGCCGCGTCGGCGCCGCAGGAAATCGCCTCCTGCTTCAAAATACCGGCGGCGCGGTTATCTATTTTTTCTATAATAACCGTCTGACAAAGCGCTTTTTTCGCAAGAAGGATGCGCGCGTATTGATCGCATCCGGTGCTTTGGACCGCTTTTAAAGCATCGTTGAAATCGTTTATTAAAGCTTTTCTTATTATCATTTTTTCCACCTGCGCCGGTTCAGTGAAACCGAAAGCCGGAAAATCCTGTTTATGCAGCGTGCAAAATTCTGCGGGATTTAAAGTTTCTCCTGCGGCGCGACTTTACCTATTATCTTCTCAAAAGCGCCATAGCCTCCGAACGCGTGCGGACATCGTTCATAAAGGCGCCCCGCATGGCTGAGGTTATCATTTGGGAACCGGGCTTTTTGACTCCGCGCATGGTCATGCACAAATGTTCCGCTTCCAAAACCACCATCACACCGTGCGGCATTGCAGCTTTCATAACCGTATCGGCGATCTGCTTGGTAAGCCTTTCCTGAAGCTGGAGCCTGTTTGCAAAAACCTCCACAAGCCTTATAAGTTTGGAAACGCCGACTATCTTGTCTTTTTTAGGTATATATGCAATATGCGCCTTGCCGAAAAAAGGAAGCAGGTGATGCTCGCAAAGGGAATAAAAAGATATGTCTTTTACAAGCACGATTTCTTCATGATCTTCGGTCGTGTAATGAACGCGCACTATATTTAAAGGATCGGTCTCATTGCCGGACAAAGCTTCTTTATAGAATCCGGCAACCCTTTCGGGAGTGCGCCTTATGCCCTCACGGTTCAGATCTTCGCCGAAAGCTTCAAGCAAAAGCTTAACGGCTTTTTTAGCTTTTGTTTCGTCGAATTTATGTCCTTTATTATTCACTCGCAGCTCCGCTTTCAATATTTCCGGCGGCGTCCGGCGTTCCGGCTTCTTTTTTGTCCTGCCGGTCTTTTTTCCGGACATCTTCATTTTTCAAAGGAGAAGCTTTTTCATAAGGCGCGAGAGATTCTCCTTTAACTATCTTGTCTATTTCCTCTCCGCTCAAAGTTTCTCTTTCTATAAGGTAATCGACCATGGTCTGCGCGATATGTCTGTTTTTTGAGATAATATCTTTTGCCGTATTCAAACCTTCGTCAATGATTTTTTTTATTTCGGAGTCCACCAGTTCGGACATTTTTTCGGACATATGGGTGGTTCTTGAAATATCTCTTCCGAGAAAAACTTCTTCATTGGAACCTTCGTCAAGAGCCAGAGGCCCGACTTTATCGCTCATTCCGTACTCTATCACCATGCTCCTTGCAATGCGGGTGGCGCGGGAAATATCGTTGGAAGCGCCGGTGGTAGGCTCATTGTAAAACACAATATCCGCGGCTCTCCCGCCCAGCAGCATCGCGATGGTGTTTTGGGCTTCGGTTCTACCGAGAATGAACTTTTCTTTTTCCGGCAGCTGCAAAGTATGTCCGAGAGAACCTCCCCGCGGAATTATTGTAACCTTGTGAACGGGATCGGTATTGGGAAGCATCTTCGCCACCAGAACATGCCCTACTTCGTGGCAGGCGGTTTTCCTGAGTTCCTCTTCAGTTCTTATAAGAGATTTCCTTTCCGGCCCCGCCGAAACCCTGTCGATGGCGTCTTCAAGATTTTTCATAGTCACTTCTTCCTGGTCATGCCTGGCGGCAAGCAAAGCCGCTTCATTAATGACATTCGCCAGATCGGCTCCGACAAAACCCGGAGTTCTTTTGGCTATAATGCACAGGTCTACATCTTTGCCCTTCTTAATCTTTTTAGCATGCACCGCAAGTATCTGCTCCCTGTCTTTAAGTTCCGGTCTGGGAACAACCACCTGCCTGTCAAACCTTCCAGGACGCAGCAAAGCCGGATCCAGCACGTCAGGCCTGTTAGTTGCGGCGATAAGTATCACCCCTTCTTTAGTGTCAAAGCCGTCCATTTCGACAAGAAGCTGGTTTAAAGTCTGCTCTCTTTCATCATGTCCTCCGCCTATTCCGGCGAATCTGTGCCGGCCGACAGCGTCTATTTCATCTATAAACAAAAGGCACGGAGCCGACTTTCTCCCCTGCTCGAACAAATCCCTGACCCTTGAAGCTCCCACTCCGACGAACATTTCCACGAATTCCGAACCGCTTGAAGAAAAGAAAGGAACTCCAGCCTCGCCGGCAACGGCCTTCGCCAGCAAAGTTTTTCCCGTGCCGGGAGAGCCTACAAGAAGAACGCCTTTAGGTATCTTTCCGCCGAGTTTCTGGAATTTCGCGGGATTTTTTAAAAAAGCCACCACTTCCTGAAGCTCTTCTTTTGCTTCGGTGCATCCGGCGACGTCTTTAAAAGTTATATTTGTTATTCCCGTGCCGGCAAGTTTGGCTTTGGTTTTGCCGAAAGCCATGGCCTGTTTTCCTCCGCTCGCCATGCCGCGCATAATCCATATCCAGAAAAGTATCAGAAGTATTATAGGCCCCCAGCTCATAAGAAGAGGCCCGAGCCATCCGTTCTGCTCCACTCCGGAAAACTCCATGACTTTATTTTCTTCAAGATCTTTTATAAGATCGGGATCGTTCATCGGAACGGTTTTGAACTGTTTCAGCTCGCCCTGGCTGTTTCTGAACCGGCCTTTTATCATACCGGGAGAAACCACGACCTGGGCCACGTTTCCTCCCCTTAAATTCTCTTTAAACTGCGAGTATTTAAGCTCTTCCACCTGGTTTTTTTGCTTTGCAGAGTTCATCAGAGCAATGATAATAATAAAAAGCGTCAGCCAGAAAGCGATAAACCACGCATTATTTCTCTTCATAAAAAATCCTCTCCCGCACCTGACGATGCAAATATTGTTTATTTTTTCTCTTTAGCGAAATGCAGAATCCCGATATACGGAAGCCCTCTGAAAAAACCGTTATAATCAAGACCGTAGCCCACCACGAAATCATTTCCTATTTCAAAACCGCAATAATCAACCGGAATATTCTTTACTCTGGCGCATTTTTTATCCAGCAAAACGCAGGTTTTTATGCTTTTCGGCTTTTTTGCGGCAAGCTCCCCTATAAGGAAATCAAGAGTGTGCCCCGTATCGGCGATATCTTCAATTATGACGACGTCTCTGCCTTCGGGATTTTCTTTAAGGTCTGAAACGACTTTCACTTTGCCGCCGCTTACGGACCCGGAATACGAACTGAGAGAAATAAAATCGAATGCAAAAAGAAAGTCGAGATTTCTGATAAGGTCGGCGCAAAAAATAAAACTGCCTTTAAGAACGGCTATTATCAGAGTATTTTTATCCGCATAATCCCCGGTAATGCGCAAAGCTATTTCACTGATGCGTTTCCGTATCAAATCCTGGGAAAAAAGCATTTCAATGTAATAACCGTCTTTTTTCTTTAACATTCGGGGATGAGCCCTGCTTATTTTTTATTCTTTCAAATACCGCTTTGTTTCCGGACTTTACGGTAAACTTCCATTCCCCGGAAATTTCATAAACTGCGCGCTCTTTCAATAAAATCCTTTCCATAACGGAATTGATCCGCAATACGTATTTTTTATCCGGCATAAGCATTTTCAAGATTCTGAATCTAACCGTTTCATTATACCGTAAAAACCTTGTTAAATCAAGCAAAATCCTGTTTTTTGATATTTTAGCGCATTTTTTTAAAGAATTGATTGAAATTTGTTCCAAATATGCGTTTTCTCTTTCCTGTATTTTGCTAAGCAGGTAAATATGCTCAACCGCGGAAGGATTTATGCTTTCAAAAGCGGGTATTATATTCTTTCTTATGCGGTTTCTGGTATATCGCTGGGAAAAGTTGGAACCGTCTATACAAAAAGGAATTTTTTGTTTTTTGACGTATTTCTCGATTTCTTTGCGTTTAACCGACAGCACCGGACGGATTATCTCCGTATTTTCGCTAAGAAGTCTTTTCTGCGGGATTCCGCTAAAGCCGCCGCTGCCGCGCAAAAGCCACATAAGCACGGTTTCGGCATTGTCGTTCGCATTATGCGCCGTGGCTATTTTATTGCAGCGAAATTTTTTCGCCGCTTTTTCAAGACGGCAATAACGCAGAGTTCTTCCCGCCGTTTCAATGGAAATTCCGTTCTCTTTAGCGTATTTTTCCACTTCTATTTTTTCCGCGACACACTTTATTTTCAGCTTTTCGGAAAGTTTTTTTACCGTAAGGCTTTCTTTTGCAGATTCTTTTCTCAGCCCGTGGTCAAAATTAAACGCGATAAGTTCTATATTGATTTTTTTGGAAAGTCTCCAGAAAAGATGAAGCATGCACGCTGAATCAGGCCCGCCGGAAACCGCGAGAAGGATTCGGTCGCCGCTCTTTATTAAATTATTCTCATTTATATCTTTAAGAAAAATATCCCAAGCGCTCATTTGGAAAAAGGCCTCTTAAAGAATATCTTTCTCCTTTTTTCTTTTGCCGGAGTAATAAGAGCCGTGAAATTTCTTATAAACATGATTATGTATTTGTCCGGATGCACGGCGATGTATTTATCATGCCACAACGGGGAAAATTTGTTTTTAAACTCTTTAAGCCTGCCGATATCATAATTGAAATGTTCCGCAAACATAAACATCTTTGAGAATCTTTTCATAATATCGCTGTCATTGTCCGTGTCCGGCATATAAGTAAGCCCCAGATCGAACCATTTATAACCGTTGGCTTTTGCCCAGAGCATATTTTGATAAATAAGATATTCAAAAATATTTCCGGAGCAGCCCAGATGTCTTACCACCCCGCTGGAAGCCTCATACCCGCTTTTGGAAGCCGCGATCACCGAAAAAGCGCATATGACCCCGTCTTTTTTAAGGACGCCGAAATTCATTTCTTTCATATACCGCTCTTCATATTTTCCCGGGATAAAGTTTCTTTGTATATAATTGGAATTTTTTATCCACTCCTTGTTTATGCGTTCATAAACTTCCTGATTTTGCGCAAACCGTTCCGGAGGAATCACTTCATATTCATAGCCTTGAGACTGCGCCTCCCGGCACAGGCGCTCAAAATATTCCGCGGACTCCCCGGCGCGCGGCAATGTCCTGAGCGGCACTTTCGCTTCCTGTCCTATATTGAAAACGTCAAGCCCTATGTCATCGTAAATCTGAATATTTCTGTGATCTATCCCTATGAAAGCCGGCTTTACGGCCTCATTGTCGGTTATTTCTTTAAATTTCCATAAAAGCTCGCTTTTTCCTTTAAAGCCGCCTACCGGATCGCCCAAAGCTATCCAGCTGTCCCTTACCGGCGCATACATTATAAAAGCGTCCTTGTCTTTGCTTACTATAAACTTTTTGTCTCCGGATAAAGCATTAAAGGCATAGGAATAATCCGAAGCGTTGACTATATTGTTTATGTCGCGCATATCAAAAACGACGGGCTTTCTGAAAAAATTCCTTATCAGCTGTTCCACCGCCACTATTATAAGAACCGCGCCGACTCCGAAAGTCGCCCTTAAAAATCTTGCGGCATCGTTGGGGCTGAACATATTTTCAAAAAAAACTTCAAGATGTATCCATGAGAAAATATCCTGTCTGTTGACGAAAAAACCTATCCAGACCGATATGACGAAAACCCCGCCCACCGCGGAAAACCACCAGGGACTGAAAACCGTGTCCACAAGAGGAACTTCCCTGTAATAATATTTTTTTGAAAAAAGCAGCGCGACAAACAATATCGTAAAACCCGTAAGAACAAATACCGGCTGGGCCGTAAGTATAAGAAAGATTATCGTAAACCCCATCAAAAAGCAGGTCCATATATACGAGTTTTTTATTCTCAGCTGCAAACCTCTTGAAAGAAATAAAAGAGCGGCTGCCGTAGTGCTTAACAGAAAATGCGACAAATCCAGAAGCCACATGGGTATATAATTCAGTATATCGCGCAGTTTCGCGATATTATAAGGCGTCGAGGTGCTGAACATAGCTATCATCCCGGCAAAAAACGTTGACGCTCCCAGAATCTGAACTATTACCGAAGAAACCGATTTCCCGAAAATGCGCATTTTTTCGTCGAATTTTTTACTGACTCTGACTATTTCGTAAGAAGCGAGCATAAACAGAGCGATTGAAAGCGGGAAAAAATAGAATACGGCTCTGTAAGCAAGAAGCCCTCCCATAACGGCCGGATTTTCGGCCGCCTGCGGCAGGAGAAAAACTATGGCCGTTTCAAAAACGCCCATTCCTCCCGGCACCTGGCTTATTATTCCCAAAAGCTGCGAAACGAGAAAAACTTTTATCAAAATAAAGTAGGGAATCTCTCCTGCGGGCATAAGAGTGTAAAGAGTAAGCGAAGCGACTATCCAGTCCCCCGTGGCGAGCAATATTTGAGCCGTTACTATTTTTATACCTGGAAAAGATATCTTCCATTTGAAAAATTTAACGGGTTTGGACCGGAAAACGCTCAAAAGAATATATGAGGCCAGAATTATTAAAAAAACTATGCCTATCGGGCGGGTGGAAAAGCCGAACCTCGTGATGCCTTCAAGAGAAACCGGAGTAAAAGTAAAAAATATGCAGCCTATAGCCAAAAGCCCCAGCCATATCGTAGCCGAAGAAAAAAACAGCACTTTTGTAACGTCTATCATCGATACATTATGAAAAGAATACAGCCTGTACCTTATGGAGCCGCCGAAAAGCATTGAATATCCGGTATTATTTCCAAGAACATTGCTTACAAAGCATGTAAAAAGTATGTCCTTGGGTTTCAGCGGAACTCTGGCGTCGATATACTTGAAAGCTACTATGTCATATCCGCCCAGAAGAAGATAGTATGTGAGAGCCAGACACAAAGCCAGAAATATCCTGCCCGAAGGGATGGCTTTCAAAGTGTTTATAATATCGCCGTAGCTGAGATTTTTGAGTTCATTGTGCAAAAGGGCCAGCGCCGCGATAAACACTATAAGCCCGGCGGGAGCTATTATGATTTTGATCCACTTTTTCATTTATGCAAATTCCTTTGTCAGCCGTTAAGCCAGCACAGTCCTTTTTTTTCGCTAAGAGTGACTTTCATGTCAAAGAGAGAAGAAAGACTTTCGCCGTTAAAAATATCTTCTCTTTGCCCGTCTGAAAATATCTTTCCTTCCTTGAAGTAAACAAATCTTTTTATCTCGGGTATGATATCTGAGGCAAGATGCGTCACAAGAATTATTTTTGTCCCGGCCGCCGCTATTTTTCTCATAAAGGAATGCAGTTTGACCGCGGAAGCTATATCAAGGCTGTTGGAAGGTTCGTCAAGAACCAAAACTTCAGGCTCATTGACAAGAGCCCTTGCTATAAGAAAACGTCTCGCTTCTCCGGAAGACATAGTATTGAGTTTTTTGCCGTTTAAAAATGAAATGTCAAGAAAATCCGTCACTTCGCGGGCTTTTTTTTCCATATCTCCGCTAACCTTATGATTGCCGGAAAGCCCTATGCTTGCGAAAAAACCCGAAAGCACGGTCTCGATTCCCGTTATGTCTTTATGAAATTCATACTGAAGTTCGTTTGTGACTATGCCCAGCCTGCTTCTGAGATCCGCGGCATTCCATCTGTCTTTCCCGAAAAGCCTGCAAACCGTGCCGGCGCCGGTATAAGAAGGATAAATCGCGCCCGTAATAAGTTTGATAAAGGTGGATTTGCCCGAACCGTTAGGGCCTATAATCGCGGCATTCTCGTCGTCATTTATAGTAAGATTTATACTATCCAATATTTTTCTTGCGCCGCGTATTACGGAAACGTTCTTAAGTTCCACAAAGCTCGTTTTCATAAATTGAAATTCTATAATATATGCGTTAATTATTCAATTAAGTTTTAAAAGAAACCCCGGCTTGTTTTTGTCCCGTCCCGCAGGCTCAAAAGCAAAAACCGTTTGCGGCAAAACGCTTTCCGGCCGGACACATATCCGGCATTTAACCGGCTTGCGCAATAAACGCCGCAAGAGCCGCCGCGCCTGCGGCGTGCACACGGATTTTATTGTTCTTCAAAAAACCTCAAGCTGCCGTTTGCCGCCGTTCTGAGAGGATAAATTCATAAACAATGCCGCTATAAAGCACAGAGCCGGTTTCGTTAAGACCAGCGCAAAATATATTTGCCGGTTATCTTATTGAAACCGAAGGTGAGAAAATGTATTCTCCTCCGGTTTCTTCAACTATGGTGCCCACGCCCGGAAAAGGAATATGCATTCCGGCCACTCTGGTTTTATTTTTCGAAACGTCCTTAAAAATTTTTTTTCTTGAATCGACGGCTTCTCTGGAATTGACGTCGAAAATCACCGCCATATTGGGATCCGCCGTCTGCACTTTCAGCACATGCACGAGATCGCCGATAACAATAATTTTTTCGCCGTCGGATTCTATATTCAAAACGGTATGTCCCGGAGTATGCCCCGGAGCCGCAATCGCTTTTATTTCCGGAGTAATATTATCGTCCCATTTGAATGTTTTTATCTTGTCGCCGTACACGGCTTTAACCCTCCCGGCCAGCGCCGATGTTCCCGGATCCCGGGAAATGCTGCCGGTCCAGTAAGCCAGTTCTTTGTCATTGATATAAACAAAGGCTTTGCCGAAAACTTTTCCGCCGGAAGAAACAAGCCCGCCTATATGATCGCCGTGCATATGCGTTATAATCACTATGTCCACGTCTTTGGGATTGACTCCGGCGGTTTCAAGATTGTTTACGGCCATGCCGCCTTCGCCGATGCCGGCGTCTATCAATATTATCAGGTCTTTGCTTTTTACAAGAAACGCGTTTATTGAAGAAGGATTCTGGTTATTGGCCATAACCCTGCCGACGACTTCAGCCTCGGGACGAAGCAGTATTTCTCTTCCCATATTCGTTTCTATGTCTTTAAGCGCTATGAAATCAAGGCTGCCGACTTTATAACTTCTGACCTGCCCTTCAACGTCTCTGGCATAAAGACCGGCGCACAAACACAAAAGTAAAGCAAAGGATAAAAATATTCTTTTCATTGAGAACTCTCCTTCACATTTTAATAGACAGATTTTACAAACATAAACATTTGCTGTCAATTAAACTCCGGAATGGATTTTTTAAAAGTTTATTCCGTCCGGAAATCGTCTCGCGCCGCGTTTTCCTGTCCGAAACTTTTATGAAATCGTCTGCCGCGCCCGAAAAAATCCGTTAAAAAAAGAAACAAAACCGGACAATTCCGTTTTGGCGGGACAGAACTTCCGGCGATGCGTCTTTTCCGGTTTATGCGGCTTCTTTAAAGCAAAAATTTGATGCGCAGGAGGATTTTTTCTTTAAAAAAGATCAGAAATATCTTTTCGCTTTCCGAAAAAAATATCGAAATTATCAGAGGCAGCAAAAATGAATTGTTTTCGTATAAAATCCGGGAACGGAAGTAAAGGCGATAAGTTTATGTATTTATGTACAAAAAACGGATATTCGGATGCTTCGGCCGCAAAATCTTTTCAACATTTCACTAAAAGATTTTTTATGGCGGTCTTTTAAATGCTTGTCCTTTTATAGTAATAAAAATAAAAAAATTTTCAGGCTTGATTTTGCTTTGTGGACAAAGTTTTCCTGCGGAAAAACCGTAAAGAACAGTTTTGTGCCGGAAGGTAAAGCCCCGCTTTTATAAAATTAACGCCCATCCCACGGCAAAAATGCAGATATCCGCACCTCAAAAACCATCCGCCCTAAAAAATCATACCCGGATATAATTATGCCGCCGCGTAAATCTTTATCGGGGGACGGCGTCCGTCTCACGTTCCGTTTTCAGCAAATGCAGAGCCGCGTCGAAATCATCCTCGGAAACTTTAGTCGGCTTAAAATAATATTCTTTTATTTTGCCGTGTCCGGGATTTTCAAGAATATACCTTGCCGCGTCAAAATCGTTTTCGGCCACTTTCGTAGGAGCATAGAAATATTGTTTTACCTTATGTTTGCCCGGATTTTTCAATATATATTTTGCCGCGTCGAACTCTTTATCTTCGACCCGGACGGAAAGATTTTCTTTTTTCTTTGAACTTGTTTCTTTTGAAGAAGAAGGTTTTATCTCTTCGGGCGAGAGCACCGCTTCAAATTCATGCCCGTATTCGTTTACCTTTGCCGTTTGCAGAGAAAACATTTCATCTTTATAAGTTTTTTTCGGATGCGGCGGGTCCGCTTGTTGTTTTTGCCGGGTTTTTCCTTCCTTTTTCATCTGTTTGCGTTTTTGTTTTTCCAACTTCGCCTGCTGTTTTTCATACTTAATTTGCTGCATATACAGTTTATTATCCGCTTTTGGAACGGCGTAAAACCTGTATGCCGCGGAGACTTTATGCCTGTCGCCGGCTCCCGAGTCGTTTTGTTCCCCGGCAAAAGCATAATCAAAAATAATATTCTTTGTTTCCATCCCAAGACCTGCGCAAAAAAATCCTTTATTTTTTAAATCGCCGTCATATTCATAGCCGCATCTTAAAGCCGCAAATCCGTAAAATATCTCAAATCCGCCCTGCGGGTTTATTTTACCGCTGCCGAAATCTTTCCGCCAGAAACCGGCCGACAAACTGAAAATCAAATCTCCTTTGTTGAAATCACATGAAGCGGCGCCGCTCAAAGAAGGATTAAGCTTTTTACCGTATATATCCTTAAAATCCCCGAATAAGTTCCGCGCTGACAGCCCGAACGTCAAAATGCCGAAAGACGCGGACATTCCGGCGTCGGCCGTGATAATATCGCAATCATTGCTTCTGAAAAATCTGGAGTCGACGTATTTGACATTTGCTCCGACAGTTAGAAATTCGATTTTTTTTGAAATGTTAAGATACAGGACGGAATCCTGCCCGTTTCCGGCATTTCCCTCAAGTGAACTTATAAAAGCCGCGCCTATGTTTATGCCGTGACAAACTTCAGGATAAAGAAAAGAAAAAGCCGATAAACTCTCTTCACTTATATTTTTCCCGCTTTTAAAAACCGAAGAGTAAGCCAATGCCGCGACAGGCGCGGACGGAAAATAGGCCGGATTGGAAAAAACGCCGAAAGCGTCGTCAACAGTATTCGCGCTGCAGGCATTTCCCATAGCCGCGGCGCGCGCCGAAGGATTTTCTTGTATGACAGCGCCCGAATTTCTGACGGAAGAAAACCCCGCCGCACATGCCGTCATAACCAGAAAGACCGGAAGCAAAAATTTTTTCGCAAGCATATCCCTGTCCCATGATTTCTTTATACTACCGCTGCTTTAAGTATAGTAAAAAAAGCAATAAATAACCCTCTTTATTCAGCTTTTGCCGCCGCAATACCGGCGTCAATTCTTATCCGCTCACCGCAAAAGAAGACAAAACCCTTTGCCGCTAATCAGTCTTTCGGGCATAATATTTGCCGCAAGCATGTTACTTAGAACACCGGGTCCGCCCGCATAAACCGAAATATTTTTTATATTCCATATTTCTTTTGCCGCAGCCGGAGAGAAGTCCGCCATGTCCAAATTCTGCGCCTTAAGCAAAAAAAAGAAAAGTTTGCGTCTTAAAAACTTAAAATAAACGGCATAAATGATAAAACAGGCTTTTTATAAACCCGAAATGGAATTTTTAAAAAGCCGCAAAAGCCGCGGGACGACAATTTGAAATCGTCATCAAAAGCCGCGCCGAAAGTATAAGCCGGCGCTTCGGCGCATAATATCCGTAAAATACGCGCATCTGCAAAAACCCGCAGATTGCTTTTATTTTACATGCGCACGGCAGCCGCGAACACAGTTTTCCGTCAGCCTTTTTCCTTTCTTTGCGCGGTGTTTTCACAACCGGTTCATAACCGGGTTTGTTTTATAAAAGCCGGTAATTCCGGCGGTTCTGCATAAAGAAAGCCCCGGCGTGAAATCCCGCCGGAGCTTTTTTACCGTTTTTTTATTTTATAGTAAATATCCGACATATAATCCTATTTTTGAATGCATTACATCCCTGTCGACTTTATCTCCCGCGAAAGAATTAGAGTAATTTACGGACGCATTATTTACGCAATAAAGCACCTGAAACACATAACTGTTATATGAAGCTCCCACGCCGCCCGCATAATAAAGACCTCCCTTAACCGCGCTTTTATCCAGATACTGCGAGTTCGCAAGCAAAAAATTATATCCTAAGTGCGCAACGACATAAAAATGATAATCCTCTTCACTCACAAATCTCACTTTCAAAGCCGCATACAAAGGAAGAAAACCGAATCTTCCGGGACTTTCTTTAAGACTTCTTTTAAATTGAAAACCTATGCCCAGTCCCGCCGCGACAAAGGGGTTTATATATCCGTACTGTTCCGCGGATAAACTTATGCCATAATCAGAGTTCTCCGTTTTATCGCCTTTCAAGCCGACTCCGCCTTCTTTGATACTTCCTGAAAATATATTTACGCCTTTAATGTCAAAAGCAACCGCAAGAAAAGTCTCTTCTTCGGGTTTGTCCGATATTTTTTCACTCTTTTCCGCTTTCCGGTCGGAAGCGTCCGCTGAAAAAGGCGCGTCTTCGTCTTCAATCAGCAATATAGACGGTTCATAATCATCTCCGTCCGCGGACTGCCTGTTTTTATTTGCTTCGTCTTCTTGAGGAGATTTGTTTTCATCATCTACATCCGATAAAACGGAATCCGTCTCCGCGGAATCCGAAAACTCTAAAGAACGGTTATTTATATTTTGCGCGGCAGAGGAAATTTCCCCTGCGGGCTTTTTGTCCAAGCCGGCAGAAAAAGCGGCCGGTTTATCGTCCGTTCCGGATACCGATGAAGGCGCGTCAAAATTCTTGTCATCCGGAACTTCGTCTCCGGCAGCTTTCGGCGTACCGCCGCCGGACTTTTTCGTTTTTTCAATAACGGTTTCCTGGACATTAAAAATAAGCACGCCGGATTTATTGTCTTTTACATATGTTTCGCCTTCGCTTTTTTCTTTTTTAAACTCGCTTGTAAACTGGGTTTTCGCCTCCTGAGCGTCTTCCGCGCTCTTTTTTACGGCGGCGGACGACGCCGGTTTGGGAGTCTTGGCTATTTCGTCTATATCCGCAATCATTATTTTTTTTCTTGATCCGGTTTCCGCGACAGACACCGTAACGGAATCATCTTTTTCGGAAATGATTTTCCCGTTAATGATTTCTCCGGATTTAAGATAAAAATATTCGGCGGCTGCGCCGGATAAACAAAAAGAAAGCACAAGCAAAGAACAGAATAATTTTTTCATAACCAACCTCTTATTGCGCGTTTTTTACTTCTTCACCTTCTTTGTAAAGAACTTTTCTGATAAACTGACCTTCCGCGTCATATTCTTTCGCAAATCCGTCAAGCATGTCCTCTTTCATAAAACCTATGAGCATGACCTGCCCGTTTCTGTAATATTGGGTAACGGCGCCCTCCCTGTAGGCGTCTTTAAGCACGGCCCTTTCGAATAATTCTCCGGTTTCATAATAAAGCATGCTGGCGCCGTCTCCATTGCTGTCCATTTTCATTTCCTGCTGCTTTTTTCCATTGGGATAATACATGGTATAGACGGAATTGATCAAATGCCTGCCCGACCAGACATTTACCGTATGCGATTTCTGCACTCCGTCGGCGTAAAACTCTTTCTCTTCCTGCAAAAGATTGGATTTATATCCAGCCTTGCTTTTAATTTTGCCGTTCATATAATATTCAAAAACTTCTCCGTCGGGAATGCTCCCTTTCACGCCCATCACCCGACCGTCTATATGGTAAAACTCCTTTGCAACCTCAAAACCTTCATCATTATAAAAAGTCATTTCTTTTTTAGGGTTGCCTTCATAATAGTGCGTGGCGGTGACTTTTCTGGTCACCTCGGCGTTTAAAACGGATACAAAAACCGCCATAAACAATAAAATTGATGTTTTTTTCACCTGTTTTACTCCGTTTTTGTTTAAAAACCGTTACATACGACAACACCGCTTTTCAATATATGATACTTTTTTATAATTGCATTTTCAATAGAATAAATTGCAGATACAATGCTGTTTAAAAGAAGAAACCGACCGAAAAAAATACGGGAACAAATACTTTCCGTATTCCGCTGAAAGAACGGCAAAATAGGCCTTTGCCATAAAACGCCTGAGACTTTTTATCTTTTAAAACCCGTCTATCCCCTAAGTACAGAGGCGCTTTATCGCAGCCGTTATCAGCTGCGTTTTTTTGTCTGTTCCGTAAAAAGTATAATCAAAACATGGCGGCTGTTGAAATAAAAATTATTGAAAAATTTGTATTAGAGATTGTTTTATTTTGCCTTTTAATGTAAACTATATGATAATTTGAAAGCCGAGGTGGTGGAACGGCAGACACGCAGGTCTCAGAAGCCTGTCCCCGAAAGGGCGGTATGGGTTCAAATCCCATCCTCGGCATATTATTTTCTCAAGTCTTTAAACATATTTTGCCGTTTTATAAGCCTGAAGCATGCGATATTTATCAAAAGCATGCTTTTTTCTTTCCTGAGAAATATGCGCGCCTGCCTTTCAAAGTTTTAAAGTCTGTTTACGCTCATTCAAAGTCGGTAAAAAGAAAAAAAATTGATTTTGCTTTTTCCTTTTACGCCTGTTTTTTGCGTCCCAAAAGCAAAAAAAACGGCAGCCCCTTATCCGCCATTTCTTTAAGCCGCCGGACAAAAGACATGCACGATTCCGGTATGCAATAAAATACCGGTTATTTATATTTGCGCGTTTTTGCCCGTATTTCAACGGTTTGACAATACTTGAAAATTAAACGCGTTTTTTAAGACATGAACTTGTTTTGCGCGCGGATCTGCATAAAATCCATACGGGAAGCATATTTTCTTTGCAGTCGGCGACTGCGAAAATATAATTGATCTTTTTGACAAAGCGAATCCCGCATTCCACCGCGCTTACCTGAGGACGCGTATAAAATAAAAAAGCGCGCGGTAAATTAATTTTTTACCGCGCGTTTTTTCAACCGACTGCCGTTAATTCTGTATTATCTCGTAAGGTTTCCCTTTAAAATAATTCAAAGTTAAAGATATCCCTTCGGCTTTGGTGCCCAGAATGCCGTTTGTCGTAATGCTGAAAGACACGTTTTGATCGTCCCCGCCGTCATTTAAGGCCCGCCATGTAAAAGAATTGAAATATTTATTTCTTCTGGCGTCAACCCCGATAGCAGGCGCGTAACTTATAGGAGTAGTCGTATAAGAATCCGGGTTGAACCAAACTTTGGTGCGGGCCAAATGTATCTCCTGCGCGGCGATTACTTCGGAAAGCAGCGCCTGACCTTCAACGGCTATGGATTTGCTGACATGGTCTCTGTAAATAGGAACCGAAATAATGGAAAGAATGCCGACAATAATAATGACGATAACCACTTCGGTAAGGGTAAAACCGGAATTTTTTTTCATATAACCGCCTCTTTTAAAACTTTCCGGCGCGACGGCAAACAAATACCGCCGCGGCGGAAAGTATAACACAATTTACTTTATTTCAAAAGTATCTTTTTTCAGTTCATTTCCGTTTTCATCGACAACGGCTACCGACAATCCGCCTTCAAGACCCGGGTAAACGGTTTTACTGCTCCAGGTTCTGAAAGAAGGACCCGTTATTTTTAAAGGCACTTCCCCTATAACCGTTTCTCCCGCATACCATATATGCTTGATTTCGGTTCCCTGCCCGCCTTCGATTTTTGTCCAGTAATAAATTTTCGACGTATCTTTGGAAAATTCAGAAGCCGCGCCTTCAGGCATCCTGTCGGCTATCGCCGTACATACCGCTGAAGCCGAAACGGTTATATCGCTCTTTTTTTCAGGCTCCCCGTCCATAGCGGACATATCGGTTTCCGCAGGCTCGGCAACTTCCGAAGTTTCCTGCATTTCCATTTCCATTTCTTGTTCCTGGGCAAATGCCGCAGTCGCTACGCACATCATAACAGCCAATGCAACAAAAAAACTGACTTTCTTCATCTTACTTCCTCCGGTTTGATTTTTTTTACCGCAACCTTTTCTTCTATCACTTCTCCGGTTTCCGCATCGTTTCCGGTTAAAGTATAATAATTTACTTTCGGGATTCCCGTAAAGGTATCTTCAGAATCTATATAAATTTTGGAAAGATAAGCTTTTCTGCCGTTTATCATTATTTCCGCTTTCGGGCTGCCGTCCGCAAAAAAAATTTTTAATTCCCGGTCTTCAACGGCTTTCATGCGCATATCAAAATAACCGGCTTCATTATATTTAACGCTAAAACCGTAAGCTTTCTTCTGAAAGAGCGTTATTTCTTCCCTTGAGCCGTCTGAAGCACGAAGAAGCCAATAATAATCCACGGGTTTTGCCCGGTCAATATTTCCGTCCGCTCCGATATTCGCGTCATATTGCACTATATTGGCATTTTTACTTCTTTCAATTCTGAAGAGAGGTTCGTTCCGTGAAAATGCGAACGCAACGGATGCCGCCACAGCCGCAATAACAGCCGCAAACAGTTTCAGAATTTTCATTTTGCGCTCCCTGGAAAGCATTTTATATTATTATTCGGTTCCTTTCAACAGGATATTGCCTGCATATATAAAAATATTTGCAATTCTCACAGTTCTCCGCGTCATTTTTGTCAAATTCAAAATAAGGATTTTCCGCTATTTCGCATAAAATGCTTTTTATCATCTCGATACATATCCCAAAAGCCTCTCCGCTGTCTGAAGAATTGGCGAAAAAATCGAAAATTTCGGATTTTTTTATATCGTAGACGCCGCAGTTTACAACAGGCGAGTTCCCGCAACGTTCAAAGATATATCTATAAAGAGGCAGTTGTAGAGATTTGACCGCTTTTTTTATATTGTTTCTGCCGTATCCCGCGGATGCCGCCTTCTCAAAATTCCTTGAAATCAAAGGCGTCATAACCCGCCCCGTTTTATAATCCAAAATCGCATAGCCCTGCGCAGTTTTATCAGCCCTGTCAATGACGCACTCAACGCCGAAAACTCCTTTTTGGGTATCAAGCGTAGTTTCGTATTTTTTTTCGCAGCAGTAAATGAAATCATATTCTCTGGCGCTTTCAAAAGCCAAAAGTTTTTCCATCCTGTACCAAAGCACCTTTTTTATAAGGAAAGAATCTTCGCGGAACTTCAATTCCGGGCTGTTTTCAAAAAGAAAGTCGAGTTCGTTAAAGAAATGCCGCTTAAAACCTTCTCTTTTGAGCTCGCCGCTTTTCATTCCTTCGCAAAAGACGGTTTGTAAAAATTTATGTATGAAGCTTCCCATTTCGCCGCCGGAAGCCTCCGAGCCTATTTTAAAAGCCTCTTCCAGCCCTAAAACATATTTGAAATAGAACTCAAGCCCGCATCTGAGATAGGTGTCTATTTTGCTGTAAGAATATTTCATTTTTACGAGATAGCGCATTATCCTGCCGGTTTTCTTAAATTTTTTCCTGCCGGAATTTTTTACGTGAAAAACCGGAAAGACCAAAGTTTTCGTCTGCAAAGCGGCAATGTTTTTTTCCTTCCGCTGTCTGTCCCATACCAGACGCTCGATAAATCTGCTTCTCTCTTCTTTTTCATTTTCGGGATAGATCAGCCCTATTTTTTTCGCGCTGCGGATAAGCCTGTTAAAATGATACTTCTGTATCTCATATTCTTTTTTGGCCATTTCGATTCCGAGCGCAAACATAATCTCTTTAGGCACGAGAGGAGACTCTTTTTTTACGGAGGGGATCGCACAATCCGTCATTCCTATAATAAAAACATTTTCAAAAGAAAGATTTCTTGATTCAAGCAAACCGAGAATCTGCAATCCCCGCAAAGGAGAGCCGGAAAGCGCTATCTTCCTGGCCCCGGCAAGACCGCTGAATATATTAAATATGTCGGCTTGGGCAAATCCGACTCCGGAAACCTTCCCGTAAAGCATTTGTCTGGACAAATCCAAAAGGATTTCCGCCGCTTCCGAATTTAAAGGATAAGAAGACAATATGCTTGTTTCATAAAGTTTTTCGGTGAAAAGACGCAGTTCGCCCGCAAAGCCGGCAAGCGTGACGGGCTTTTCCCATCTGCCGAAAAGAGTTTCGAAAATGCCGGAAAGCACTTTTTTCAGTTTTTCTTCATTTATATAGCCAAAAGCCCCGGCCGAAGATTCGGAAATTTCCTTTAAAAGACTTTTTTCTCCGATAATTTCGTCAAAAGAAACGAATATCTTCCCGCTTAAAGAGCTTGTCCGGTCTCTGCCGAAAAAAAGCCCTATTTTGTGGGCTATTATTCTCGACAGCGAAGCGTCTCCGAAAAATCTCATATTTTTTACCAGAGGGTTTGCGAACACTTTCATTAAATCTTTCACGTAATAATGCCCGCCTTTTCTCGACAGCTGCGCGGCGGCGATCGCCTCAAGCAAAGTGAAAACGGCCGTTTTGGACGCGGGATAACCGGCGGAAATATTATACTCTTCAGTAACGGACGAAATTTCAGCGGCCACAGGCTGTATGAGTTTGGTTTGCGGAACTATCACGACGGTTTTGCCGTACTCTTCCCGGGGTATTTGCCGGATAAGATTTTTCAGAAGCGCCGCCTGCGACTGGTCGTCAAAAGCGCTGTAGACGTTAAGGTCCGGCGCAAGCTCTTTTTCTTTAATTTCTTCCGGGAGAGGCTCATTGAAATCGGCGTAAAGTTTTTTAAGCGTGTCATATTCGCAGACAGAACCCTGCACTATAACAGTCAAAAGTCCGGCGTCATAAATTTTTTTAAATATCTCGGTTTCCGTTTTATGCATATAGAAGGGAGCCATCAGCACTATTTCGTCAAAGTTAAAACCGCCGCCGGTAAAATCGATCTCCGAAGCTTTAAGGAAAGAATAGCCTTGCGTGGTTTTCAAAGAGCTTTCCAGTTCCCTGTGAAAAATTTCTCTTATTTTAAATATATTTTTTAAAAGAGCGTTTATGTTTTGCGGAACATCATAGCCTATATCGGCATTGGCCTTTATGTTCTTAAGTTTGTCTTCGGAAACTTTTTCAAGATCCAGCTGCTCTATAAATGCGACTATCTCCAGAGCCCATTGGAAAAACTCCGCAAAACCCCGTTTGCCTTTTAAAAGTTCCGCCGCTTCTTTTTCCACAATTTCATAAATCATATAAGCGGCTTCGATATCAGGTATTTTTGTAAGCTCGGTATGTTCAAACACGATATTTTCTATAAAATCCGCGCTTGTGAAAAAAGACGGAGGAATAAAAGCTTTTCCCTTTACGGCGGCGAGTTTCTTTTTCATAAACAGAAACTGCCTTTTGCCTCCGCTTATGAAAGCCGTCCTTTTTCCTTCGCTCCGGACGCAGCAGCCGCAGGCAAAATCGATTATATTTTCCGACATCGGAATATTAATTATCGATGATCCCATTTCAAACCTTTACCGTCTCTTTTTTTTCAATATCAATAATATAACCGCGCACTTCGCGGACTCCGTACGCTTCTTTAAGCAAATCCGCATAGCCCGCCACCTGCCGCCGGTTTTCTTCGCTTTTTGCGTTCGAACTTTTAAAATCAACGACAATAACCGAGTCCCGCGTTCTTATGACTTTATCCATCCTGTGCGTATTTCCGAGCGCATCCACTATTTCCAGTTCATTGAAGATTTCATTTTCTTCTTCGTTAAAAAAGGAAAAAATCCGTTTATCGCCCAATAAGTCCAGCAGTTTTTCTTCCATCCAGTCAGTATCGTCATACAAAAACTTTCTTTTTGCCAGAGAGCAGGCCCTTTTTACCTGGCAAGCCGCGTTTTTGCCCTTTAGCGATTTTATTTCCGAAAGGGCGAAATGCAGCATACTTCCCCGCCTTCCGGCCTCATTGATATCGGGCCCGCTTCCGGTTTTGACATAGTTTTTTATCTCTTTGTAACCCTGCCCGCTCTTATCCGCCTCCGCCGGAGACGGATAACGCTTTACGGCATATGTTTCTTTGGAACCCGCTTTTATGTCCCGGCCGCCCAACAACAAAGCAGCGGTATTGTTTGAACTGCCGGCTTTGGGAGGAACTACGGCGTACAGCTCGCATTCCGCCCTTGTCATTGACACATAAAAAACATTCATTTCCGACATGAGAGTTTTCGCCTTTTGTCTTTCGTAAAGGCTTTTAAGTTCCGGGCAAAAACCGGCGATATCGGCGCTCAAATACGTCAGATTTATCTTTTCCCCGCCGTCTTCAAACAAAGGCCTGTCTATGTTCGCGTGAGCAAGTTTTAAAAACGGAACTATCACGACGGGAAATTGCAGCCCTTTGGCCTTATGCACGGTCATTATCTTAACGCCGCCTCCGGAAGACGCCTTTATGTAAAGCCCTTCGTCATTGTTTTCAAGAGCGTCGAAATATTCGAGAAAATTCTCAAGGCCGCCGTCGGTTTGTTCAAACTCTTTTACAAGCTCCAGAAATCTCATTACGAAAATTTTCGACTCTCTAAAGTTTTCCGCAACCGCGAATTTCTCCAGCACCGACACCACAAGCTCGTATACGGGCGCCACGCCCGCCTGAACGAAAAATCTCTCGAAATATTCATTCCATTTTTCCGGATATTTATTTTCAAACGCCTTATAAAAAACATCCTGTTTTTTCCCGCTGCGGAAATCGAAAATAAATCCGTGCATTTCATCCGGGCTTACGGAAGCCGCGGCGCAAAATACTTCGCCCGTTATAAAAGACGAAAAAGACAAACCGTCCATGGGAGAACTGATAAATTTCATAAGCGAAACGATCTGCTTTATGATATCGTTATTTCTGATATTGAGGGTCTGGCTGGATTCGATTTCAAAGCCTTCTTCCAAAAGCCAAGTTCCCGCCCGCAGAACTTCGGCATTGCTTCTGCACAAAACGGTTATGTCGCTGAGGGAAAAACGTTTCGCGATATCTTTTATCATTCCGGTAAGGACGTCTCTGGTTTCTTTATCCGGATCTTCGCAGCGCGCGTCAAGAATTTTTATTTCCACGTAACCTTTTTGTTTTGCGCCGTGGCAGCTCTGCCGTGAATGAGAGTAAACCGTCACAAGATCCCCGTAGCAGCCGGCGGATTCCTCATCGCCGCAGAGATCATTAAGATATCTTTCTATGTTTTCCCGGGAAAAAACGCGGTTATTAAACTCAACTATCGTTTTATGGCTGCGGTAATTGCGACCAAGCACAACCGCCTCATTGCCGCTAAGCGAAATTTCCGACACGGCTTTGTAAAAAATCTCCCAGCTGCCGCCTCTGAAATCATATATGGCCTGCTTGGCGTCGCCGACATAAAAAAAAGTTCCTCCCCCGGCAAGACTTTCCTCCAAAAAACGTTTTATTCCCGCCCATTGAACGGGGCTTGTATCCTGGAATTCGTCTATTAAAAAATGTTTGTATTTTTCCGAAAGCCTGTAATAGACCTCCGGCATAGCCGCGCCGGAACCTTCGAAAAGAGTCATGGCCTTTCTGTTGATGTCATGAAGAAAAACCAGTTCGTCTTTTTTCGCCGACGCCTCAAACTCGGCGTCTATTTTCAAATAAATGTCGGAATACACCCCGTAATAATTCGAAGCGTAAAACATGCACAGCCGCGACACTTCGTTTCTTATCTCATCCCAGAGCGCTTGCGCGGCTTCATCGGGAACGGCATTCTTTTTGTATTTAAGCGCCGCGGCAAAAGCTTTCGGTATTTTATCGGGACTATAAAAAAGCTCTCTGCGCTTTTGCGCGGCCGTTTGAGCGGCTTTCAGACAGTTGGAATAAATCCCCGGTCCGGCAAATTTTTCCAAAAACAGCTCCGCTTTCTTTACTATACCGTCCGCCCGCATTGCCAGCCCGGAGTCAAAACCGGATTGTCCGGCGGCTATCTTTTTGCCGCTGTTGCCGGATTTTACGAAAACTTTTTCCACTTCATTATAAATATCGTTTTTGGGAAACCAGCCGGTTTTTTCGGACATCATATACTGCGATATGTATTTCAAAAGAACGCTTTTGCTTTCCTCGGACATAAAAGAAAGCCTGAGAAACGAATCCAGCGCGAACCCGAGGTTCCGGGAGTAATCTTTCTCTATGCGGAAGTTAGGAGAGATGTCTATATTGATTGCGCATGCTTTGAGAATGGAGTTTATGAAACTGTCGATGGTGCTTATGTTAAAATTATCGTAATTGTCAAGAATCTGCTCGAGCGCCCGCGCGCTTTTCGAACGCGCGTCTTCAATGCCTTCAAAAATGCCGTCGGTTTCAAGAGACAAGGCGGCTTTTTTAAGATATTCCATTACCCTGTACTTCATTTCAACGGCCGCTTTATTGGCAAAAGTGACCGCTATGATATTGCGCAAACCGCTATGGTCTCGGGAACCGCCGCAATCAAGAAGAAGATGTATATATCTTTTGGCAAGATTATACGTCTTTCCCGAACCGGCCGAAGCCTGCACCGAAATTATCCGGGCTTTATTGTCGTTTTTCATTATTTTAAAGAATCCGCAATTTTTTCGGCTTCTTTCAGGTACGATTCCAAAAGCTTTCCGTCCTGTCCGGACACCGAAAAGAAATATTTATGCTCTTTTATTTTAAATCCCGCAGTTTCAAAAGTCATCCCGTCATAAATAAGGCCGAACGCTTCCGCCGCCCCGGTTTCGGCAAAAGTTTTTTCAGGCATATCCATAGTGTTTATAACCACGGCGTCTTTATACTTTATACGATAGCGCATATTATTGTCCCGCGCCTCCGATGCAAAACCCGGAGAAAAACACCTGTCGACATATCCTTTAAACATCGCCGGGGCCGCGCTCCACCAGACCGGATATATAAAAACCACAATATCCGCCTCTTTTATCAAAGCTCTTTCCTTGCGCGCCTTTTTGGAAAAAATATTTTTGCCTATACTAATCCTGTCTCTTTTCGAAAGAACCGGATTAAAATTCATTTTGTACAGATCTCTCACTTTATATTCTATGCCTTTGCTTTTAAGCTTTTCGGTGAAAACTTTCATAATCGCGGCGTTAAAACCGTTCTTATTGTCGGGATGACAGAATATAATCAGCGCTTTTGCGCAAAGCCCGGCATCCGCGCATAAACCAGGTTTATCGTAAAAGACAAACCTCTCGTCCGACATTCCGTCTTTGAACAGCTTTTCCGTTTCCCGGGAAGCATTAATCTTGCCATTGCCCCATCCGCGGCCGCCGAACTGCGGCTGGGCATCCCAGTTACAGTTTATGTAAGACAAAGCTTTTATATCATAGGTTTGCGCAAATCTGAAAAGTTTATTGTACCAGACGGGCTTATTTTCTTCTTTCAAATCACTGCCCAGCATGGGCGCGCATTCCGCTATCATAAGCGGCTTTGAATGTTTACGCGCGAATTTAAGCATAGGAATCCACTGAGGATTTGCAAAATACGAAATAGCGCACCAGTCTACATAATCGTCTCCCGGATACCAGGCTTCTATGCCCCTGGGGTTAAGGGATGCATAAGAATGCCAGACATAAGCGGCGTTTGCGACATTAAAACCGTCCATTTTTTCCACTATATATCTGAAAGCCGCTTTATATTTTTCCGGCTCATAACCGTTCTCTGGATAATCGAACTCGTATCCTATACGCAAAAAGACGGGAGATTTCACCGATTTAATCCATTCGGCGAGTTTTTTTATATTATTATCAAAAGAACCGTCAACGATGCCTTCAAGAGAACCGGCCAGATAAAGTCCTATCTGGAGAGCCGCTCCCGGATATTTCCGAACCAGATAATCGCCCGACGTTTTACCCGCGCCGAAATCGGCCTCGTTCTCAAGCCCGTCCAGATCGGATAAAGCAGTATAAAACATAAATCCTGCGGGTATTTTTTTCATTATTTTAACGAATTCGTCGCTGTCATTATTATTCTGTCCGGCAAAAACGAGCGTTTTGCCGTCCCGCGGGACAAAACGGCCGGTAAGCCCTTTTTCTCTTTGGGCGAAAGAAAAAGAACACAAAACCGTAATCAAAAAAAGCGCTAAAGCCTGTTTTTTCATATATCCGCTATACGCTTTGTGCAGAGCACTATATAACATCGGCCGGAAGTATTGCTTTTATCTTGAGAAGCGTTCTCTGGACATTTCCCTGTCCAGATCTTTCTTTTTTATGACTTCTCTTTTATCATAAGATTTTCTTCCCTTTCCAAGACCGATAAGAACTTTGATTTTTCCTTTCGGAGAAAGATAGACTTCAAGAGGTATTGCGGTAAGACCTTTTTCTTTGGCTCTGGCGCTGAGTTTGGCGATCTCGCTTTTGTGCATCAAAAGTTTTCTTTTTCTTTTGGCGTCATAATCGCTTATATGCGTTGAAATCCGTTCATAAGGAGCTATAAACATATTGTCCGCATAAGCCTCTCCCGAAGAAAAACGCACAATGCTGTCGGCAAGACTGACATTGGAGCGCTTTACGGATTTTACTTCAAAACCCGAAAGCACTATTCCGGCTTCCACTTTTTCAAGTATCTCATAATCGTGAAAAGCTTTGCGGTTGGCGGTAAAAACTTTTTTATCGTTTTTCATACGGAAAGAGGAAGATTAACGACGAATTTAGAGCCTTTGCCTTTAATGCTTTCGGCCTTTATGATGCCGCCGTGCATTGTCACGATCTGCTTTGAAACCGTAAGAGACATCCCTAAAGCTTTTGCCTGCTTTGTGGAAAACATCGGATCAAAACAGCGGGCAAGAACGTCTTCGTCCATGCCGGCTCCGGTGTCCGAAATTTCAATAAAAGCCTCATTGGCCGATTTATAAGATTTGACGGTTATTGTTCCGCCTTCGGGCATGGCCTCTTTGGCATTGCGGATAATGCTTGAAAAAACCTGACGCATTCTCTCAAAGTCCGCATACACCTGAAGCTGCTGCAAAGTCGTGTCGATACAATATCTGTCGTCTTTCTGGCTTTCCGCGGCGGATTCGATAATTGCGCTGAGATCCGCATTAGCTTTGTTAAGCTGCTTAACCCTGGTGGAATCAAGAAGCTCCACTATCATATTATTCATTCTGTCGACTTCTCCGGAAAGCATTTTAAGCATTTTATTGGGAACTTCCCCTTCAAGCTTAACGGAATGCGTGAAATAGTAAGCGATATTTTTCATGCTGGAAAGAGGATTTTTAAGATCATGCGAAGCCGCCGAAGCGAATTTATTCAAAAGACGGATTTGGTCGGCTATGATTTCTTCTTTCTTAAAGCTCAACTCTCTTTGCTGCCTGAATGCGCCGTTTATTTCAGAGCTTGCATACCGGAGCTCTTCCTTTTTCATTTCCTGCGCGAAAGAAGGAGCATAAGTCTGGGAAGCGGCGGAAATTTCTTTTTGCCTGTAATCCTTATATCTTTTTGAATAAGTTTTGCTTTCGCCGCCGTCGTATTTTTTAGGGTCTTCGTACAAAAGAACGGTCAGAAACGCCGCAAAGCACACCGCGCTTGCCAGAAAACCGAGAAACTGATGGATCTGTCCGCCGTATACGGCCGATAAAGCCGAAAGAACCGCCGCGATAAAAAGAAATATTTTTGCCGCCAAAAGATTGTTCATGTTTTTCCTCTTTTTAAGTTCTTTCCATTATTGCCAGAAGCTCCCCGGTGTCAAAAGGTTTCTGGAGAAAAGACGCGTTAAATTTTTTGAGACTTTCGCCCGCAGAACTTTCAAAATCAAAAACAAAAATGTTCTTGGCCTGCGCGTTCATCCTGCTTATTTTACCATAAAAAGCGTCTATATCACGTACTTCTCCGGCGTCGCATATGACAAAATCGAATTTTCCGGGATCGGCTTCGCCAAAAAAACTTTCGACTGAAGAATAATAAGCCGAATCATATCCTTTGGCTATAACCGCAAGCTTAAGATTATTCGCCCAGATTGTGTCGCTTGATATTATAATAACGCGCTTTTTCCGGGAAGCGGGAAAGAATTCCGACAGGATTTCTCCGGTTAAAGGTTTTTTGACGCACTTTATGTTTTTTAATCCCGCAAACCCGCCGCATTCCGGAGAAGCGATAATAACAAATTCGGATTCCGTAAGTTTTCCGGCAAAAGTTTTGATCGCGGAAATATCTTCCCGCTGCGGCCCTATCACAAAAATGCAGTCGGGCTTTCTCCTGTCCATAAAGTCTTGTGCGTCGCTGAAACTGTCTTTACATACAACCATAAAACCGGCGGTTTTAAGATTGCTCGACAGCAAATCCCGCGTCCGGCCCTGCTCGGAAATGACAAGTCCGGTTTTTTTCGAGCTTATCTCTTTTACCGTATTTAAGACATCCTCAATTTCGAAAGGTTTGCTTATACAGGCAAAAGCGCCTTCTTTTACCGCTTCTTTGATGAGATCATTCATCGCATAGGCGGTCATCATTACGACTATGGTTTCAGAACTTATCTCTTTTATCTTTTTGAAAACTTCCACTCCATTCATTCCTGGCATTCTGATGTCAAAAAAAGCTATGTCAAACGAATTGCTTTTTACAAGCTCCAAAGCTTCAAGTCCGTCTCCGGCCGTTTTGACGCGATAGCCTTCTATTTCAAGAATGCTGGCAAGAGAAAATCTTAACCCTTCTTCATCGTCGGCGATCAAAATGTTCAAATTTTTTTCTGCGCTCATAAATTACTCCAGTGGCAGCGTTATTGTAAAGGATGTGCCTTTCCCTTCGGCGCTGTCAACCGTTATCGTGCCGAAATGGGCTTCCACGATTTCTTTTACTATCGAAAGCCCCAGCCCTATGCCTTTTAATTTTGTCGTGTAAAGAGGATCGAAAATATGCGCAGAGGTTTCCCTGTTCATGCCTATGCCGTTGTCTGAAACTTTAATCTCGTATGACATATCTTTCTTGGCGCAGGAAACGGTTATGGCTCCGCCCTCGGGCATGGCGTCTCTGGCATTTGAAATAAGATTTATAAGAACCTGCGTCATCTTGTCAGGATCCACAAGGGCTTTGAAGCGCTCCAGCTTTCTGACCACTTTCACCGAATCCGCGAGCACGACGTTTAAAATAGCCTTATTGACAAACTCGTCTATCCACATTTCAAGCTTATTTAGTTTTTTAGCTCTCGAGTAGTCAAGAAGATCGGTTATAATTTTATTGGCCCTGGAAACGTCCGAGGAAAGCATATCAAGCATTTTTTTAGCTTTTACATCCTCAAACTTTCCCATTTTAGATAAATAATAGGATATATTTTTAAGACTCGCCAGCGGATTTCTCAGTTCATGCGCCACCGAAGCGGCAAGGCGCCCTATAGTGGCAAACTTCTCCGACCTTAGCAGTTCCTGCTGCATACTCTGCACTTTGTCCAGCGTTTCTTCCAGTTCCATTCCCCTCTGTTCAAGCATTATCTTGACTTTCAGCAGATCCTGCTTTTCATTATTAAGTTCGTCGACATAGCTCTTAAGATCCTGCGCCATGGAATTAAACGATTCCGCGAGATCGCTCAGTTCGTCGCTGGAGGTTAACGGCACCCTGTAAGACAAATCCCCCGAGGCGATTTTTTTCGTGCCCACTACCAGTTCGTTTATAGGAGTCAGCAGAACCTTTATCAGAAAAAAAGACAAAAGAATGCTGGCTATGATGACTATTATAGTAAGAACAACCGCGGATTTCGTTATTTTATCGACTTCTTTATTAACTCTTTCCAGAGAAACCCCGACTCTGACTATTCCCACAATTTCGCCGCTGTCATCGTTTTCTTTCATATAATCATTAGCCAGAGAAGCGCCTATATTGGCGCGCAGCATATCATAAGTAACCATGGGAAGCAGAACTTCAAAGATCTCTCCGATTTTTTTCGTCCGGAAACTGTTGCGCTTCATAAGTTTCTTGTCATAAAGGAGTATGTCCGAACTTGTGGGTTTGCTGTAAAAAAGATAATCCCTGATCTCCGGAGACGTTATTCCCGAATCCGCAAGTATTTGCCCGTCTCTGTCATATATTATCGAATAAATAACGTCTTCTTCATATAAAGCGTTATCCGTGGAATTTCTTAAAATATCAGTAAATTGCGGCGAAACATTGAGATCATTGGAATTGGCAAGCCTTTTTGCCAGATCCATGCCTTTCTTTTCCGTTGAGCCTATCAGAAAGCTTCTTTGCGAATATACAAAATACGCGGTAAGCGTTATTGCGGTAAACACAATAACAAAAGCTATCATTAATATAAATTTAAATTTAAGGTTGAAACGGATTTTTCTTTTCATTTTTTCAGTTAAAAACGTAATGGTTTATGATATTAAAAAATGACTAATAAATCAATATTTTATTGGTTTTCGGCAAATCCGGGCGGCCAATAGGCAGGAAAGAACAAAAAAACGCTTGGATATGATAAAATCCGGCGTTTTCAGGTTAAAGCTTTAAGGCGGCCTTATATTTCGCGCGTTTTTATAAAAAGCCAAGCTTAAAAAAATACCTTTTATATGCAGCCGGGCATAAAAACCCGGCATTTTTAACTTTTGCCAATAATCTTGAATAAGGAAAAAATAAAAACCAGTTCCGGCAATTTATCATTGCTTCCCCGGGATTTCGGATAATATGCGTCATTTGCCCGGGAAAAAATATTTAAGAATTGCTTTTACGAATACCCGATCTTGTCTGCCCGCCGCGCTATTTTAATTTAATATGAAGAAAAAGCTTAGCGTACCGTATGAAAATGTCAAAAAAGCCGGCGCAAAAAATCTGCCGTTATTTGTTGTAAACGCCCCTTTTTAAACTCTTTCCGGTTTAAATACGAGTATGCCGGGCAAAAACATAATGCGCCGTACTCGTTCCGAAAATTTTCCGCATCCGTCCGTTATCGCTAATCTCCGGTTGAGACAACGGCTACGAGTTCTTAATCTTTTCCCTTTTGAGTGTCGGCTACCGAAATACGGATATCCGTACTCTCAAATAATCCCGACAAATCTGGAAACAGACTTTCGGCTGTCAAAACACCGGCATGCCCCGTGAATTAAAAAAGCCGCTTTTAAGACACGTAAAGAAAATAAATTCGCAGTAAAAAAGCGCATGCTTTTCAAATCAAAAAAGCCGGCTTTTAAAACCCGCTTTTACATCGTCGGCAATATGAACAAATTTTTAGGATTTCCGCTTTTAAATTTAATTTCGGCAGGGATTTTGCAAAAGATTTTCTGTTTCAGGCTGCATTTAACATCCGAGCTTCGGCCGGCGCCGCTTTCCGGAGGTAGAAATATTTTCGGATTGTTTCCAGATTCGGACTGCAAAGCCGAATCAATAAAACCGCTCCGGACGCCCGGAACGGCCTTTGCAGAAAACTGTTTTCCCGTACTATCAAAAGCCGACGATAGGGTTTGAACCTACGACCTGCGGTTTACAAAACCGCTGCTCTACCAGCTGAGCTACGTCGGCACGAGGGACATAATATAAAATATGCCGGTTAAAGTCAACAAAACGCGAAATATTATGCCGCGCTGAGCAACTGTCTTGTATATTGAGTGTCCGGCAATACTTTGTCAAAATCTTTATCGCTTTTATATCCGTCTTTAAACACAGAACCGAGCACGATTGAAACGACGGTGATTACTCCTATTACCGCCGTCAGTATTATTTCCACGCTGAACACTTTAAAAGCCGAAGCGAGAATAAGCTGCACCGCCGCGGCAAGGCCGCTGTTTATAATGGTCTTTGCCGAGAACCAATACGGAGTTATGTCATCCGGAAGTTTTTCTTCGACTTTTGCGGGCTCTATGATTGAGGAAGCTCCCTGCCAGAAATTGGCAAGTATATAAAACAGTATTAAAAGCAGCGGATTATTAAACACTATAAAGCTAGCCGCCAGAGCCGTAAGAGATGCGAAGTACAGCGTGCGTTTCAAAGTGCCGTTTACAATGGAAGAAATCTTATCGGCGTACTTGCTTGCCACGCTTTGCATAATATTCGCCGAGAAAGCGACAAGTCCCAGAAGAGACAAGCTGAGCCCGCTTTCGTCAAGCATCGGCTGCACGCCCAGAGCAAGCAGAGCAAACAGCACGCTGTCAACGATAAAGTTGATGATAACGGTAGTATTAAGCCCTTTTGTGGTAAATACCGTTTTAATGCCCTGCCATATTTTTTTGCCTTCTTTAAGATGCGAAAATTCTTTCTCTTCATCGGTCATTTCTTGTTTATCCGCGTCTTCAATAGTTCCCGTCGTAATGATGGAGTATACGCTGAAAACGGTAATAATGGCGCTCGAGAGAGCTATAACGAAAGCCTGGCTGACGGCCTGGGCAAGCCAGCTTCCGAAAATCGACGAAAGAGCAAGACCGATCCAGAAAATGCTTCTGGTTTTGCCGTAAACAGATTCGAACTTATTCTCTTTTCCGACGGCTTTAAGCGATGAATGCAGAAACGGTATAAGAAGAGTGGCGATGCCTGCGGCCGCCATTGCGGGAACGCCGAGAGCAAAACCGAGCAGAACGGGCGACCATCCTGCGACAAGAAGCAAGGCGTCTCCGGCGCAATGCAAAAGAAGATTGACCATAAGGACATTTCTTTTGCCGAAAAATTTGCTCGCATAGCTTGAGACAAGAGATCCTATAATGTTAAGAATGCCGCAAAACGCAAACATAGTGCTCAAAAATGACAGGTCATAACCTTTGCCGTTAAGATAAATCATGCTGAAAGAAGCGAAAAATTCAAAGCCTATGACAAGCTGTATAACCGGAGTAGCCGCAATATTTCTGTAAGCGGCAAGAGATGTCTTTTTCTGCTGCAGATGAACCGCCGGCTCGGATGAAATCAAAAGACTTTTCCCCCTGCCTTCAAAAATAAAATCGCCGTACTGTTCGTCGACTTTGCCGTCCTGTATATAAAGGTTCAGGTATTTTCCGCGATACTTGGAAAAAAGGTAAGCCCCGACCGAATCGAAAATGCTTTTATCCACGCGTATGCCGAAAACGCCCGCGGAAGTCATCTCTTTTATAAGTTCAAGAGCTTCAACGGCGCCGAGACCGGAAGGCATCAGATAAGCCGTCTCCACATTTTTGTAAGAGGACGAATCGACCGATTTCACGAATTCCTTATCATTGCTTATTATGACAAACTTATTTTTTCTTTTCAGGGTCAGCGCCAGTATTTTATCATGATCCCTGCCGATATTTTCGTCAAGCCTTAATATTATTTCGGTTCTTTTTTTCTTTTTCGCAAATTTCTCAACGACGTCGACGGCCTCATCGACCGAGATCGTAAAACCGCCGCTTCCTTCAATATAAAAGCCGGATTCTCCGAGTTTTACTTCAAACTCCAAAGCGCTTACCTTTTTGGCGTTTTTTACTATATCCGCGAATTCCCGGTATGATTTCGCGGCCTTAAAAACGGAATTTGCCGCTGCTACCGACGGAAAACGCCAATGCTGGAAATCAAGCCCCAGCTTTTTCTTTATTTTTGCGAAAACCGAAGTTTCTTCCGAAGATTCGGACTTCTCCAAAACCGCCTCATTTTTTGTTACGGTATCATTTTTTATCAAATCCTCTGCGGCGCTATCCGCCGGAACAATTTCTTTGCCCGCGCTTCGGACGGAAACAGCGGCATCAAAACCGTCGCCGTCTTGCCGCTGCCGGACAATATCTCCGCCTGCGGCCGAGGGCTCTTCTTCCTTTTCGGAATCGTCGGCGGCCGCTTCACCGGGCCGGAACATATCCGACAGAAATGAAAGCTCCTCTATGTCTTTAAGCGCGTCTTCGCCAACCCCGTTTTCCGCAAGCCAGTTATATATGTCAGAATATATATCTTCTTTTTTGAGCCCCGCTTCCTCAGCCGAGGAAAGCCAGGCTTTGACGATATTTTTTATTATTATTCCTTTCACGGACGCGTTCTCATTATTATTGACTGCGTTTAAAAGAGGAGGCGCAAAAGCGCAATATTCAAAAGTTATGTTTTTGCTTCCGAGTTTTCCCGGCAGGTTTATGGTATCTATATATTGTTTGCGGTCGGCGCTTTTTTCGAGTTTGGGAGCGATACTGAGATATGATATTTTGTTTTTTCTTAAAAAATCGGTAAATTCAAGATGAAATCCGCCCGTAACCACGACAAAAACCCGCGAAAAATCTTTAACGCCGGAAACTTCCGCCGGTTCCGCAGACGGCCCGGTTTTACCTGTCCGGTTTTCTATAGTATTTTTTACCGCATTGAAAAATACCGCATCTCTCTGCAGGTTGATGGAATAAATTAAATCCGTTATCTTGTTTTCCGCAAGATAAACAAGGGTATTGCTTTCCGCTATATCCAGATATTTAGAACTTATCCGCCTTAACTGTTTTCTGGCGTTTATAAACTCAAGCAGATCATTTCTGGTTATACTCAGCGAATATATCTGTTTTACGGATTCAACCATATCCGCAAGATAAAGAATCTCTTTTTCTTCTTCGGAAGCGTACTTTCCGGCTATATATTTTTTTAAAGCCCGTTTTTGCACATAAACGTCGTAAGTGTTCATATTCTGGCTTGTGTAATTCATTTTCAAAGCCGCCATAATCTCGGGAAATTTTTTGCCGGCTTCGGGAGCGTTCGCTGTTATTATCGCATAGGCTTTTCCTATGGAAGCCCTGTCGCCGGACTCCGCCAGAAGAGCGCTGGCCTGCATATAATCTTTGTAAGACAATGCCGTGCTGAGATATTTATTTAAAGCAGACACTTCTTTTATCGCGGATTTGTAATTTATTTCACCGCTCTTTTCTTTCAAGTAAAGATAAGTAAAAAAACTTTCATAAGCGGTTTCGTCAAAATCAGGATCTTTGCTAAAAAAAGATTTTATTTTGGAATACGGATTTGAGGTATTTTCTTCTATCGCTTTTTCGATATTAAAAAGGGATTTCGACAAATGCATTTTTTTTAACATCCCGACTTTTGAGGAAAGATTGCTGAGAAATACTTCATTTTCCCCGTTTAATACAAGCATGTCCCGGATGAGTTGAAGATTTTTATTATAAAGTTCATTGTCTTCTATGCCGAAAAGTATGTCTCTGTTATTATAGGAAGCATAATATTCGCAAGCCCCTATCTGCATTTCGGAAAGCATTTTATCAAGAATGTCTTTTTTAAGTTTCTCGTCTATGCCTTTAAAAAGGTTTAAGGACACCTTGCCTAAAGGAGCCCCTTCCGCAAAGATTTTCTCTATGGGTTTTTGTTTATCGTAAAAATCAATTATTCCGGATATTTTTTTTTGCGCCTCGGCATCGCCGTGCGAATCAAGAATATGAACTATTAACGTGTCTTTGTCATAATAACTGCTGTCAATAAATATTGAATTTTCAGATATTTTTTCAATATTATCAAGATTTTTTCCGTTTTTAGAAAAAGCTAAGTCATTAAATACAAAAGCAATGAGAAGAGAAACCGAAACAAAAATAGAAACCGCTTTTTTGCTATATTTTTTTAAATTTTTAGACATATCGTTAGCCTTCTTTAATTTTTTTAGTTTAAACTAACTTCCGCCTTTAAAAAAACACCCGGTTTCTTTATTTTGTTTCAAAAAAAGTTCAAAGAAAACAGGCAGGGGAATTAAAAGTTAGGTCAGTATAACATTTTCAATTTGATATTGTCAAATATTTTTTTAAGAGCCGCCAAACAGCCTTTTTTTGTCAAAACCAGCGGCTTTTGCCGTGAGCTAAAATTCTCTTGACAGCAATATTTTTTAATGGTACCATTTTTGTTACTATGGGCGTTTTTTCAAAAATCAGAAAAGAGTTAAAAAGAAAGATAACCATAATGCTTATTCCTCACGGAAAAATAAAACCGCTGAAAATGAGCATTTCTTTGTTGTTTTTAGGAATTTGCATGGTCTCTTGGACATCGCTTACGCTTTGGGCGGGCTATCTCGCCAGCCGGCACATAGATTATATTAAGACTAAAGCCGACAATCAAATTATGAAAATAAGGCTTGTCTTTTTCGCCAACCAGCTGGAAAAAACGAAAAATGTCATAGAGAAAGTCAGAAATAATGACGACAGAATACGCTCTCTTCTTTCTCTGAATTCAAAACAATCCATCATAGAAGAAGACATTCTGCAAAATCCGGGAGAAGGCGGCCCGACTTTAGCGCAGGCAAACGCTTTGTCCGTAATACTTTCCGGAAATATGGATAAGATAGATTATAAATTTCTCGCGCGCCAGACATATAGAATAAACAAAGAATACGATTATATCAGAACAAGCTACGGCGAAATTATGTCGCATATAAAACAGCAGAGATCTTTGTTTATGGCGATTCCAAGAGGCTGGCCCTGTGAAGGCAGAATCGCCTCCCCTTACGGTTTCAGATACAATCCTTTTTTTAAGTCCAAAGATTTCCATTCGGGTCTTGATATAGCAAATGTAAAAAACACTCCCATACACGCCACGGCAAACGGAAGAGTTATTTTTGCCGGATGGCAGTCCGGGTACGGATATATAGCAGTTATAGACCACGGCTATAATTACAGAACAGCCTATGCTCATAATGCAAAGCTTCTCGTAAAATCCGGACAGTACGTTCACAGGGGCGATATTATCGCAAAGATGGGAAGCACGGGTTCGGCCACCGGCTCGCACGTGCATTATGAGGTGCACTACAAAGGAAAAACGGTAAGTCCCGTAGCATACTTATCGGATTATTTCTATACTCAATCGGAAAGGAAAAGGTATGATGAAAAAAAACTCAAAAGATTTGCATGAGAACATAGAGACGCTGATAGGGCCTAACGCCTCCTTTGAAGGAAATATCAAAACCGACCGCGGCATTAAAATTGACGGAAAGTTTTCCGGAAAAATCGATTCGTCCGCAGGAGTGTTTATCGGAGCCGAGGCCGTTATTGAAGGCGATATTTCAGCCGAACTTGTAATAATCGGAGGCACGGTTCACGGAAATATAAAAGCTCCCACGGGCATTGAAATAATGACGAAAGCAAAAATGTACGGAGATATTGAAACAAATATTCTTACAATAGCGGAAGGCGCGTTTTTTGAAGGCAAAAGCCAGATGTTTAAATCTGATGATAATAAAAGCGGAGAAAAAGCCAAATGATGAACTTTTTAAGAAAGCATATGCGCAAAATCTTTATTGTAACCGTAATCGCTTTTTTGGCGGGCACTTTTATGGGCGGAGGAGCTTATCTTTTCGGGCCGGCAAAGGATTTTGACGCGGCCGTAAAAGTAAACGGATCCAAAATAACAATGAAGCTTTTTTCCTCTCTTTACAATTCTTCGCTGAATATGTACAGAAATACGGCAAAAGAAGAACTTTCGCCTCAGCAGCTTGAAGGGCTCAAATTCAGAACGGTGCAGGCTCTCGTGCAGGATGAACTTTTTTACCAGCAGTCTTTAAAATATAAAATCCTTGTCTCAGACACCGAGCTCAGAAACGATATCCAGAATTCGGCGCTTTTTAGAAACGCAAAAAAAGATTTTGACCCCAACATATATTATGCCTTTCTCAACTCGATTAAAATGTCGCCGAAAGATTATGAAAATTTCAGAAGAAAGCAGATTTCGGGAGAAAAGCTGAAGCTTCTGCTCGCTTCAGCAGTAAAGGTAAGCGATTCCGAGTTTAAAGAGGCCTCTTCTGCCGCCGGAGCGGATATAAGCAGAGACACGCTTTTGCGAACAAAAGGAAACGCTTTGCTTAATGAATGGTTTGCGGAAGTATTGAGCCGTTCTAACATAGTAACCAATGACAAATTTCTGAGACAAATTTAAATTTGATTTCTGTCAGCCGCCGCAGGCCTGTTTTGTAAAAGATAGCGCGATATCACGGTATGCGGGTATAATTTCAGCGACGGGAATTATTATTGTTTTTGCGCAGCTTTAATCCGCAAAGGATATTGCCGTTGCGCAGCCGATCCAGGAACTTTCCTTTTTTCCGTATTCAAACATAAATTAAAATGTTTTGCCGCGGCTTTTACGGACGTATAAGCCCGTATTTTCTTTTTGTTAGAATAAATTGAAAAAAGCAGCCTTAAAATAATATTGTTCGGATATAAAGAGCTTTTTCTTTTGAGCGTTGCAAACAGAAATATCGGAAATGACGAAAACCAAAGCGCGCGCTTTGGTTTTTTTGCTCGGCGGCATAAAAGGACTTTCCCGACTTGCCGTAAATATTTTAAATATATTTTTATCAAAAAACCGCTTTTGGAGGCAACGTGATTCTGATGCCGAATTTAAGCAATTCTCCGGCAAGCTTTATATAAGGAAGTCCCACAACGGTATAGTAATCTCCGTATACTTTTTCTACAAAAGAGTCGTCTTTATCCTGAACGGCGTAAGCTCCCGCCTTGTCCATGTGTTTTCCGAAAAGCAAACTGAGCTCTCTTTCGGGAAGTTTTCTCATCTTGACTCCCGCACAGTCGTAAAAAACCGATTGTTTGCCGTTGGTATTGTCTATTACGGCCACGCCAGTATAAACTTTATGAACGCTGCCGTTAAGTTCTCTTAAAACGGACTCGCACTCATGCCGGTCTTTAGGCTTTCCTATAATCCTGCCGTTTAAAACGACTATGGTATCCGCGGCGATGATAATGCTTGCGGCTCTTTTAGAAGCTATGTCTTTGCACTTTCGATAGGAAAGTTCTTTTACTATATAGGAAGGTTTGCGAAGTTTCGTGCTTTCGTCTACGCCGCTGGGCACGGATTCAATCTCCAAGCCCCATTCCTTAAGCAAAGATATTCTTCTCGCGGAAGCCGACGCCAGTATAATGTTTTTTTTCATGCTATTATATTATTTTCCGCCGCGCACTTTGGGCAAATGCCCGGATTTTCACAGTTGATTTTAACGTCATAACCTATTCTTTCGATAATGGGAAAAGAACAATTCCCGCAGTATGTGGTTCCGTATTCCGGACTGTCGGAGTTTGCCAAATAAACATATTTAAGTTTGCTTTTCGCCGTATTGTAAAATTTCATCAGAGTTTCTTTTCTTGTGTGGGCGACCGCAAAGTTCTTATTGGAAAAACAGCGCGACAAATGAAGAGGAATCTCATCGCTTATGCCCGCTATAAAATTAACAAGCCCGAAAAAATTTCCTTCATCTTCATTTTCCCCGTCAATTACCAGATTTGTTATCTCGGTATGAACTTTCAATTCCGCCAAAAGCTCTATGGTTTTAAGAACCGGAAGCAGGGTTCCGCCGCATATCCTTTTATAAAAATCATCGTCAAAAGCTTTAAGATCAATATTTGCGGCATCAATATATTTCGCGAGTTTTTTAAGGGGCTTTTCATTGATATACCCGTTTGTCACAAGAATATTCGATATTCCGTTTTTTCCGGCAAGCTCGGACATTTCAAAAACCCATTCATAATTGGTCAAGGGCTCATTATAAGTATAAGAAATCAGTTTTATATTTTTTTCATAAGCGAAGCTAAGCGCTTCCCGGGGGGTAAGCCTTATATCTCCGGCGGGTTCCGAAAAGGAAATCGAAAAGTTCTGGCAAAAACGGCATTTCAGATTACAGCCGAAACTGCCGAAAGACAAAGTCTTGCTGCCCGGATAAAAATGATACAAAGGCTTTTTCTCGACCGGGTCGATATTTACCGCGGAAAGAATGCCGTAAGATTTGGAAACCAGCCTGTCTTTGAGATTTTGTCTGGCGCCGCATAAGCCCGACATCCCGTCGCCGATAACGCATTCCTGCGGGCAAAGCCCGCAAAAGATTTTGTCTCCCCGTTTATCCCAGTATAAAGCCGTTTTATCCCGCATATTTTTCTATCCAGCCGAGATAATCTTTATTTCCTTCCGCTATCTGCGCGGATATTATCTCGGGCACTTCATACGGGTGCCTTTCTTGCACGCACTTTTTTAAAAGAGCGAATTTTTTTGCGACGGTTTTCATTATCAGCAAAATCTCTTTCGAACGCCGCGTCCTGCCTTCCCACCAATAAAAAGACTCCGCTCCGCTTATCAAATTAACGCAAGCGGCAAGCTTGTTTTCCAAAACGGCTTTAACTATTTTACCGGCCGTCTTCCTGTCTGGAACCGTAACAAAAACGATAATATATCCGGATTTTTTCATATTTTTAGGAAAGTTTCAGATAAAATCTTCTTTCGCGCTCTGCGCTTTTTGCGCCAGCAGGACATATTCGTCCGCGTTGTCGGCAATGCTTTTTAAGTCCTGTTCGGTAAGGTCCCGGCAAAACTTTGCCGGAAAACCCATCCAGAGAGTTCCTTTTTTAACGGTCTTCCCCGGAGAAACCAGAGAACCCGCCGCTATTATGCAGTTATCTTCCACCGTAACGCCGTCAAGAATAATCGCGCCCATTCCTATAAGACAATTATCCCCGATCTTGCAGCCGTGCACCACGGCATTATGCCCCACGGTAACGTTTTTGCCGATTATTACCGGCTTTCCGTGATTGGGATGCAGCACGCAACCGTCCTGCACATTGGAATTTTGCGCAATTTCAATATATTCGATATCGCCTCTGATGACGGCTTTAGGCCATACGGAAACGCGGTCTCCTATTTCCACATTTCCGCTGACAACGCTGTGACGGCTGATAAAAGCTTTTTGCGAAATTTTCATAAATTTATTTTAAAAGATACAGCAACACGGCTTTCTGGGCGTGAAGCCTGTTTGCGGCCTGCGTAAATATGCTGTATTCGTACTTGTCCATTATATCCGCGGTAATTTCCTCTCCCCTTACAGCCGGCAGACAGTGCAAAACCATGCATTTGGCAGACGCTTTTTTAACCAAGTCCGCGTTTATCTGATAAGGAGCAAAAGCTTTTCTTCTTTTCTTTTCTTCGGCTTCGGCCCCCATTGAAGTCCAGACGTCGGTATAAAGAACATCGGCGTTTTTGGCGGCGTTTACGTCGCTTGTTATCTTTATTTCGGCGCCGCTGCCCGCCGTATGCTCCAAAGCTTTGTCGAGAAGCGCTTTTTTAGGGGAATATTCCTTAGGGCATATCAAAGTAAAATCAAGCCCCAAAACCGCCGAAACCGCAAGCATTGAATTGGCGATATTATTGCTGTCGCCTATAAACACGATTTTAAGTTTTTTAAGGCCTTCGGCCGTTTTAATTTTGTGCAGTTCCATTATCGTCATTATATCGGCCAGAATCTGGCAGGGATGCTCAAAATCGGTAAGCCCGTTTATGACGGGCACGGAAGAAAATTTCGCAAAATCTTCGACATCCGTATGTTTAAACGCCCTTACCATAAGACCGTCGACATATCCGGATAAGACAAGCGCAGTGTCATGGACGGACTCTCCTCTTTTTCTCTGCAGGTTTTGCGAATCGAGAAAAATGGGAAAACCGCCCAGCTGCACCATCGCGGCCGAAAATGAGACCATCGTTCTTGTCGACGGCTTTTCAAAAATCAGCCCTAAAGTTTTACCCGTAAGCTCCGTAAGATGCTTTTTTTTGCTTTTAAGCTCAAAAGCCTTATTTAACAGCGATTTTATCTCTTTTGCGGATAAATCGTAAATTGAAAGAATGTCTTTTTTTGCCATGTTAACCATCTCTGCTTTTTTTATTTTTTCAGTAAAAACTGAACTTTGATTTTACCAAAATAGGAACATTAAATCAATTTTCGCGCTTCAAAATAAATATGCTAAAATTTTCCGGGGAAATAATCCGCAATGAAATCATATGCCGCCTACATCATAATATTTACGGTTTTCATGTTCCCGCTGTCCGCCTGCAAAGAGCAAAGCGATTATATGACAGCCGATAAAGTCTTTACGGTATCCGTGCCGAAAAAGTTTAAAAAAACTTCTTCACGGGCACAAGCCGTGTTTCAATGCGTTTCAAAGGATAAAAGCGCTGAAACGGCGTTTTTTTCATACAGGACGGAAGATCTCGCCGAAACGGCGGATTCCGCGACTTTGCTGGAAATCTTCATTGACGAGGCGGTCGCTGAAATGAAATCTTTCGAAAGAGCCGAAGAAGAAGAGATCTATGTTACCGGCGGCAAATATATAAGACGCATAATATGCGGCGCGGCCGAAAAAGATAATACAAGGAAGACTCTTATCTTTTCCTCCGTCGATTTTTACGGCAATCCGGAAGTATTGCTTATAGCGCTGCAGAGCGTTCCGTCCGGAAAATACGGGCAATATGAACGGATTTTAAGAAAAATAATAGAGTCGGTAAAAGTTAACTGACACAAAAACATATGAAAAATCCTCTGGAAAAAGAGTTTACTCCGAAATCGCTTTTAAAGTTCGTCTTTCCTTCTTCGGCGGCAATGATTTTTGTCGCTCTTTATTCCATTATCGACGGATTTTTCGTCGCAAGATTCATCAATTCAGACGCTCTTGCCGCGATCAACATAGTTTTCCCGGCGATGACGGTTGTGATGGGAATAGGGATAATGCTGGCTTCGGGCGGTTCGGCTATAATCGCAAAAAAAATGGGAGAAGGCGATCCGGCGCGGGCGAGAGAAAATTTTTCCCTGATAATGTGCGGCGCAATAACCGCAAGCTGCATTCTCGCGGCCGCCGGAGCGGCGAATACGGACGCTTTGATAAAGTTTTTCGGCGCCAGCGACAGGCTTTTTCCGTATTGCAGGGATTATTTGAAAATAATAATGCTTTTTTTCCCCGCCATAGTAATGCAGGTTATGTACGAATTTTTTTTCGTGACAGCCGGACGCCCTTTAATAGGCCTTGCGGTAACCGTCGCCGCCGGGCTTACAAATGCCGCACTGGACTATTTTTTTATAGCGGTTCTGGCTATGGGCATTAAAGGAGCGGCCTGGGCGACGGCCGCGGGATGCCTGATTCCGGTTATTACGGGCACGGTTTTTTTTATTATCAGAGACAAACCTTTATATTTTGCAAAACCCGCGTTCGACCCGCGGGTTCTTGTTCAGGCATGCATCAACGGCTCTTCCGAAATGGTGGCAAATCTGGCCTCAAGCATAACCACATTCATGTTCAATATCTCTATGATGAAATTTTTGGGGGAGGCCGGGGTCGCAGCCGTAACGGCCGCTCTTTATACCCAGTTTCTATTTATATCGCTGTTTCTCGGCTTTTCAAACGCCGTAGCTCCCGTCATCAGCTATAATTACGGCATGAAAAACTTCAAAATGCTCAAAAGAGTTTTTCATATATGCGTAAACTTTATCGTTTTTGCTTCTTTGGCGGTTTTTTTATTTTCTATTTCATTTTCTTACCGCATAGCCGGAATATTTTTCAAAGAAAATTCGCCGGTATACGCCGCGGCGGCAAACGGATTTATACTTTTTTCCGCGGCTTATATTTTTGCGGGGTTCAACATATTCGCCTCGGCCCTGTTTACCGCGCTTTCGAACGGAGAAGTTTCAGCGGTCATCTCTTTTGCCAGAACTTTTATTTTTATCGCGGCGGGCATCGTCATACTGCCGAAATTCGCAGGCATAGACGGCATATGGCTTTCCGTACCGGCTGCGGAAGCAGCGGCGCTTTTTTTGTCATTGGGTTTTGTTTTCGCCAAAAATAAAAAATACGGTTATTTATAAGCGCAAAAACTTTTTTATGTGCGGGTTTGTCCATTATTTGGTAGAATATGACGTTCTTAAACAGCAGAATAAAAGAAAAAACAAAACCGCCTGTATTCGAAAAATCTTTTTTGTCTTTTCGGGGGTTACGAATTTTTCCGGAAAAATACCGGCCGGACGCGGATTAAAAAAACGCCGGCAAAGATGCGGTTTTTAAACTGTTTGCCGCAAACGGGACTTTCGCTTCCCAAAGACCGAAAAAAACGCCGCGTTTTTTTGTGAAACCGTTTTTTATAATAGACTCCGCCGCGAAATAAACAGCGGCAAAACGGCACAAACCGGAAACACAAACCGGAAATTATAATATTTCCCGGAAAAAATTGAACTCTGAAAAAGTACGGCTTAATAATGGAATTTTCTCTGATGCCGGCGGCTTTTGCGGAATGTCTCTGCAAATTCCGTTAAACCGCCTAAAGAGCGGGCGGAGTTTTAAAGATCTTTTGGGTTTTGGAAAACATTTTTGCGCAAAAGCGGACTTTTTATTAAACATTAAAAAACTCGGCGTTTATTATAACGGAATATTCAAACGGAAACATTTTCAGCGGATAAATTTAATATCGCAAAAGGAAGGAAATATGGAACTTAAAACTGGATTTATTTCAAAACAGCCTTATAAACCGCAACAAGAAAACAATAAAACTCTTTCGGACTGCGCGCTGTTTTTGCTGCAAACCGGACAATATGCGCAGGCATACGCCATTTTAAAAGAATTGCTGGATAAAGAAAAAACGGTCCCTTCGCTTTTTAATATGTCTTTGTGTCTGCTTGCTGCGGACAAACCGGAAGATGCCGCCGTCTGTCTTGAAGAGGCCGTTTTGCTTTGCAGAAAAGATATGCTTTCTTTAACCGAAACAGCCGACCCCGTAATCCGGATTCTTGAAGCCGCCGAAGAGATTTCCGACGCATACAAAGCGCCGATGGCATATATTTCCTCCGCAAAGCGCGCCCGCGCGGCGAAAATAAAGACAGTAAGACTTCTGGCGGACGCATATCTGCAAAGCAAAAACAGGCAAAAACTCAATGAGATAATATCAAACCCCGAGTATATAAAATATAAAAACGTCAAAGAGGCCAAAGAAGCTTCGGAAAATAATTTTAAAGGATAAAAGCATGGAAATTGACAAAAAAAATCTGCTGCAGGAATTGCAGCGCAATATTGAAGATTACAAAAGAATGAATACGGAATGGACTTGCGCAAAGACAACGGAATTTATCAAAAGGGCGTACAAAAAAGGAGAAAGCAAGAGTGAAATACTCGAGCTTTATAAAGTCCTTGAGGATAAACAAACCGCGGATTCATACGGACAGACGCCGCTTCATCTGGCTGCAAAATTCGCCGACTTTGAAGCGGTAGAATATCTTTTATCGCAAGGTCTGAAAGCGAATGTAAAAGACAGGCTTGACAGAACGCCTTTGCATTATCTTGCGGTATGCTCCGAAGAAACGCAGCAGCCCGCCGAAGACATAAAGCAGACGGCGTTCGTCCTTCTTGACGCCAAAGTCAGCGCTCTTTTAAGAGACGGAAACAGAAGCGATACCTGTTATCATCTTGCCATGAAAGAGTATCCGAATTTCGATTTGATATATGCGTTAATGGAAAGAAAAACCAAACTCGATATGGCGGATAAAGAAAACAGAAATCTTCTCCATCTTATAGCCTGTTATCCCGGAAGAGACGCGAAACGCAGCCTTAAATACGCGAGACGCCCAGAGGAAATTGAAAAATGTGAAAAAACGCTTGAAGATTGTTTTTCTCTGGCAAAAGCTCTGATGGATTACGGCATTGATCCGCAAGGAAAGGATTTTGCCGGCAAAACCCCGTCCGACTATGCCTCGGAAGAAGGGCTCGCGAAACTTTCGGTGCTTTTTAAAGGCGAATACGATGAAAACGATCCTTCCATAAACGATAAAATCGCCGCCGGCGGACAGACATACTTCCAGACCGTAGAAAAAGGCGATCTCAAAGCGGCCGAAGCTCTTATACGGCTGGGAACGGATGTCAATGAAGTGTCAACTGAAAGAGACTTTGAAGGTTTTACCCCTCTTGCGGCGGCATGCGCGTATATGAATGCTGACATAGTCAGCGCATTGCTTAATGCTGGAGCGGATCCCAACTTCAGAAGCGGAGAAAACAGCAGAGCGGCTCTTTATTATATGATGAAAAAAGGCAAATACAGCGATGCCGTATTTGAGGACAAGATCGCGGCTAAAATAATCAGAGCTATGGCAGATAAAGGGCTTGACATAAACGCTCCCATAGACGAAGATGAGAATACTCCGCTAATACTGGCATGCAGCGAAAGAAGGGAAACCGGATACAATTACGGCACCGTTAAACAAATAGTGCGCGACATACTGCTTGAGGAATACTCTCCGCAGCTGAATGCCGTCAACAAAAACGGCGTGACGGCTCTGATGAATCTGGTTATGGAAGACACGGACAATATTGAAAATACGCTTATATTTCTTCTTGAAAACGGGGCTGATATGTCGTTGAAAGACAAAAACGGCAATACGGCTCTTATGTACGCGGCTAAAAACAGGAATAAAGCTGCGGCAAAATCCGCGGCGGATCTTATGTTCAGTTTCGGAGACCCTCTGCCGAAAGCCGTAAATAATGAAGGGAAAACGGCGATGGACTTCGCTTTGGAAAAAGAAAATGAAGATTTGGTCAAATATTTAATGGAGAGGATGTAAAATGGACAATATTTTTTTAAACGCATGCAAAAACGGACAGAAAGGGGTGGTCGCCGCTTTTCTTAAAAAAGGCGGGATAGACGTAAACAAAAGAGACGCCGCGGGAAATACCGCTTTGCTTTATGCCGCGATGAAAGGAGCCAAAGATATAGTAAAGCTTCTTATCGACAACGGGGCGGATGTTTCTCTTGCCAACAATGCCAGCATAGCGCCTATACACAGCGTGTCAAAAAGCGGAAATAAAGAAATCATAAAAATGCTTGTTGACGCCGGAGCGGATATAAACGCGACCGATAAAGACGGCAAAACGCCTCTGATATACAGCATTTGCGAAGGAAAGACCGAAGCGTCGAATGTTTTACTGGGTCTGGGGGCCGATAAATCCATAAAAGACAATAACGGTCATTGCGCCCTGGATTATGCGACTTCAAACGGATTAAGAGAACTTGTTGGCGTATTGTCGGATTCCGGCTCCGACGCAAAAGACAGCAGCGGCAATACGGCGCTGCATCAGGCTGTTTACAACGGGCAAAGCGAAGCGGTCGCGGTTCTTCTTAAAAACAATTCCCGCTCCTTAGTGGATTCATTAAATGACGCGGGAGACTGCGCGTTAAACATAGCAGTCAGAACCGGCAATATGAATATAGTGGAAATGCTGCTTAAAAACGGCGCGGACGCCGGCATAAAACTTTTAAACGGCAACGCTCCCCTTCATTTCGCCGCGCAGAAAGGCAATAAGTTTATCGGCGAAGCACTTATAAAAGCGGGAGCCGACATAAACGCAAAAAATACCGAAAGCGAAACTCCTCTCATAGTGGCGGCATTATGCGGCAATAACGATTTCTGCGCGCTGCTGATAGAAAAAGGAGCCGATGTAAATGAGGTTGACAATGAAGGCCGCAGCGCTCTGCATTATGCCGGCGAAAAAGGTTATACCGAAATCACTGAAATGCTTATAACGGCTGGCGCGGTCAATTGAACATACATATTATATACAAGGAGTAAATCCAGGCAAAATCCGGAAATCCTTATTTTAGATATGATGAAACAAACTGTGAAAGCATCCGGCAAGGGGCGGCTGCTACAAGATAACGCGGGTTCTTTGGGCCGTGGAAGTTTTAGGAGCAAGCGGCGGACGGACGGAAAATGCATCCTATTTCTACCTTGGACTGCGAAAGATCCCCGGGAAAAGAGGCGGATTACTGACAAGATGACGCGGGTTCTTAGGGTTGTAAAAAACTCAAGGGCAAGCGGCAAACGGATGCAACAGGTTTTGCAGGCCCGAGAAACCGCGGTGGACGCTTTTGCTTTTATTTTTCAGACCGCTTTTTCATAAGTCTGACCGGGAAACGGTAAGGAACTCGAATATCGCGGCTCTTTTTACCGCAGGCATACGGATTTTAAGCCGGCCGCTTTTTCTTGCGAGGAATTTTTCCGTAATTGTATTTTTTTTTGCTTATTGCTACAATTAGCCTGTCATTTTTTACGGACTTGTTTTACATGAAACCAAAAGCCTGTTTTTTGCGGATAATAAAAAAATAACTTCAGGAGGAGATTTATGACGGAAAACATTCAAGAAGTAAAAAAGCTGCCTTTAATAGGCGATGAAGCTCCCTCTTTTACAGCGCTTACCACGCAGGGAAAAATCAATTTTCCTCAGGATTTCAAAGGCAAATGGTCGATTCTTTTTTCCCATCCTGCGGATTTTACGCCGGTATGCACAACCGAATTTATGACTTTTCAGAAAATGGTTCCCGAGTTTAAGGAGATTAATACCGAAATCATAGGTCTTTCAATCGACAGCATTCACGCTCATGTCGCGTGGCTTGAAGCTATCCGCGAAAAAGTGGAATTCAGGGATATCAAGAAACCCGAAATCACTTTTCCGCTGATCGCGGACATAAAGATGGACGTGGCAAACAAATACGGAATGCTGCAGCCGAACGCTTCCACGACCGCGGCGGTCAGAGCTGTTTTTATTATCGATCCCGAATCCAAAATACGGGCGATACTGTACTATCCTCTTTCCACGGGAAGAAATTTTGAGGAAATAAAGAGAATCGTAGTCGCATTGCAGACCTCGGACGCATTTTCCGTGGCGACTCCGGCGGACTGGAAACCGGGCGAAGATGTGATAGTCCCTCCCCCGTCGACAATGAAAGCCGTCGCCGAAAGAAAGGCGAACAAAGATTCCGACGTAAAAGTGATTGACTGGTTTATCGCCTTTAAAAAACTTCCGGCCGAAGAAATTAAAAAGAAAATAGAAAAAAAGTAATTTTTTCGATAATAAAAAGAGCCGGGGCTTTCCGCCCCGGCTTTTTTTACGCGTATAAAGTCCTTTGATCCGCTTGAAAAAGCTTTAAAGATAAGATTTTTTACATATTTACGCGCCGGGTTTAAGTTATTTGGGATTTGCATTTTCATATTTACGTTTCACGCCAGCCGGTTTTATTCCCCGCCGCATTAAAAAAAACAAATTTTCCTGCGCTGACATTTCAATCCGCATTGAAAAACCGCCTGATCCGTTACGGCCGGCCCGGAATTATTTTAAAAGAAATATAAGCGCGGTCTGCGCGATAATATTAGCGGGAAAAATAAAAAACAGCCATTTTATATTATTTCCGGGGAAAAGGGTTTTCACTATATATTCGTCCATCTGCGAATATACGGCTTCGCTTACGGTTTCGGCGTCTTTATCGCTGATATCGGGAGAAAGGTTTTTGAGAAACTGCACGAAAGGAAGCCTGTTTAAAAAGAAGCTTACCGCTTTTTGAAAAAGTTTCGGAGTTTTTTGCCCGTAAACATTTTTACATATTTCGCCGAAATCAAGCACTTTGTTGATTTTCTCCTTAAATGAAGCGTCCCTGACAAAATTTTCTCCTAAAATAAAACTTATCGTTTTGAAAAAAGGAGTCATCCTGCCGTATCCCGCTTCTATCACGGAAATTATTATATATTTGTAAACAACCATAAACGCTGCGGCGCAAAAAAGAACTCCCAAACTGAAAACGAGAAGGAAAAACAAAATATTATATGCATTATAATTTTCAATCCTTATAAACTTTATCGCCGCGAAAATGAAGAAAAAAGCGTTCATAAAACAAAACAAAAGAATTATGACCACCATTTTGCCCAGCTTGGGGGCCTGTTCGGGAGGAAGCTTAAAATTATATTGTATGTTTATCCTGTGCATATTGCGCCTCCGCAATACGGCATTTTGATTTTTATTTCTCTATTGCGGACCGTATTTCAAGTCCGGGCGATCCGTCCCGGTCCTTGCCGGCCGCACGGATTTTGCAAAATATAAAAAACGGACGGCCCGGAGCGGATTATTTTCCGGTAATACGTTTTCCGCATCCGTTTTTATGCGCTATAAAGCGCGCCGCCGCGTATTTTATCTTTATCAATTTTCCGCCACGGATCATCCTTTACTCCTGTTTTATAATGTCTCACCGCTTTTGAAATATCCTTAAATTCTATATCTTCGACTTTCGCCAGCGTCGCTATGGCTCGCATATCGTAAAGAAGCATCCCTTCGGTAGAACCGACAAAATCGTCTTCAACCTTTTTAAATAAGCTTTCATCCTTTTGCGGGCATATGCCTTTTAAAAGGCTTTGCGCAAAAGCCCTTCTGGCAGCATTGTCCGGTTTGGGTATGCTTATATGCCTTATTTTGGGATTGTTAAAAGTAAGCAGATCCGGTATATCGCTTTCTTTTTCGGCTATCCAGATGATGGTATTGAAAAAAGGTTTGCGGCTTGTTTTTTCAGGCATGGCTCTGCTGGAATGGGACATTATAAGAGCATTGGTAAAAAGATTATGTTCGCGGCTGCTTAGCATATCCGCTCTTACGGATATACGGGAAGCGAAATCTATGATAAAAGCGCACGGCTTGCAGGACAATTTTGTAAATTTTTCTATCGTCAGACCGAGCATGTCAAGACTTGTCACGGATGGATTTTCTATGCCGAGAGAAGAAAGAATACCGTCGCTTTCGCCACTGAGAACACTGTATCCTGAAACGGGCTCCCAAACAAGTACGCCCGCATATCCCGCGCCCGTAAGCATTCCGCAAAGAGTTTGCCGAATATTCTGCGCGACTAATGTATTATTGATTTCGCAAAGATGCTGGTCTCTGACATTTCCAGAAATTATGAACTGGCTTTTCAAAGGCAAAAAACGTTCAAGATCACGCTGCCATGCAGAAATAAAAGACGTATTTGGCGCGGACATAAGCATTCCTCCTGGCTGTTTATAAAGCAAAAAACGTTCGGTTCCCCATAGCGGGAAAAGAGGCTGTGCCGCTTTTTCCCTTAAAAATCCGGCATAAACGCCGGCTTATTTGTTGTACATTTTAGCAAAAAACATAGCAATTTCTTTGCTAAAAGCCGGAGATCGGCAAAGTTTTCAAATTACCGCAATTAAAAAAACCGGAGAATAATTTTTTCTTCGGCCGCGAAGAGACAAAAAATAAATTTGTTATAATTATTTATATTAAACTCTAATATATTTTTTAACTATCTTTTCAAAAGTTCTTATATGCCGGTATAGCCTGCTTTTACAGGCATTTCCGGCATTTTGTGTATCGGGAGATATTCACATATTTTCTTAAATCTGCTTGTGTTTTTGCTTTGAAAGGTAGTAAAGAAGT
>CALHWY010000012.1 GCA_938040055.1 uncultured Endomicrobiia bacterium | reverse complement strand
GTATGGGAGCTGATTTTCAGGTAAATGCGCGCAATGTTTCGGTCGGTTTGATAAATGCCGCATATATGCCCTTGTAAACAATGAACTATTATTCCATGTCCGTTGCTTCATTTTTCTGTTTCTGTATTTTGGTTTCCGCTTTTTTCCGATTCCTCTATGATTTTTAGGATTTTTGGGTTGAGTTCGTCTTTCCGGTTTAGGAAAATGAGCAACTGATAAAATTCATCTTCGGTTAAATTCTTGTTTTTAGCAGAGATGCTCTCAAAGACTGCCCTTTTTTCAGTAAATTCGTTTATCTTTTTTTCTTTTTCTCCGATGGGCTTTCCCTTTTTTCTTAATTTCGGGCAACAAAAAAAACGGCAAGTTTTTTTTATTTACCGTTTCTTGAATTGCTGTTTTTACGGCTTTTATTTAGTTGTTTTGAGTTATACAAACTGCCGTTTTATTTTCACCGCTTCCGGACATAACTTGCTTCATTACAATTAAGTTCTCTTTTTAAATCTTGAAAATATATCTTCTGCCTTTTCCTTAAATATAAACCGACAAATGGATTGAATATAAATTTTTTGGCAATTATATTTTCAGTAAAATCTAAAGTAGTATTGTCGCCGTGCGAATAAAACTTGCCTGTCCAGTTTCCTTTTATATTTTTATTTTCTATTTCAAAAGCCCAGCATTGATATTTCATAAATGCCGTAACTTTAAAATATGTTTCTATTCCGTCTTTTGTAATCTCTATAAAATTATTATCATCAATGATTTTTATATCTTTTAAATCGCTTCTCCAATAATAATTATTTAAGTCGGTAACTGTATCCCAAACCCTTTCTATCGTACATAATAATGTAACTTTTATATTTTCTACCGCCATAGGATTCCTCAAATCAAACTCTGTTATATTTCAGAATATAAATATTTTTCCCTCATGCCTTTCCGCTTTTTCTAATAAAGGTACTTTAGCGCCTATTGTAAAAGCAATATTACTGCCACGAATAGACAGCGGCAGCTCCATACCAGCAGCAATCGCTGAAAAACTCATCATCTTATCAGGTCGATTTTATTTTCCCGTCACTTGAGATATCAGTCCAACAATATGAACGGCCCTTATAAATTCGCCACATTTAGATCTATATTCAAATAATGCCGGTATGTCTTTCAATATATACCTGACTTTGACGGATAAAGCAATCCCTTTCTTGTAATGTAAAAGCCGACTGTTTTCTTGCTGCCGGTAAATTATAAATTTTAGTATCACCGGCGATTTTATATTCTTCTATCGTCTGCGGCGGAAATTGAATAGTTCCGTCTTTATAAATAACGAACTCTCCGAAAATAAACTTTCCGCCTTTATTCATTTGCGGCATTTCCATCAACTTCTCTTTTGTTTTTTCTTTAAATATTTTCTTAATATTTACCGTTTCTAAGGCATTTTTTCTACGCCGGATTTCCTGTTCTTTGGCAAATACGGTCGCTTCTTTAACGGCTTTTAGATGATTTCCCGTATGACCTTTGCTTTGATAAAAAACGCCGGAAACGCCGCCAGTCCTTTCGTAAATTGCTTACAGATTGTTTTCTCTGTTTTTATCAGGTTAATCTTTTGGATGATGTTTAACTTATCGCAGGGTTAAGATTAACAGTGTTTTTATCGGATTAATCCTTTGGATGATATTTAAAGATAATCCTTTTTTCGGCATGGGATTCGGAAATTACAGCGCTCTTTTTTCTTTTTACGGAAACGCAGCCTGTTTTGAATACTCTTTCTGCGCGCATAATATGTGCAGTATGCTCCCCGGCCGCCGTAATGTTCCGCCTTAGCGATACTGTCTCTTTTATTGTACGTCTTGTCTTCTTCATCGCCGGTTCTTTATTCTGTCAGGATATCTTGTATGACCGCTTTGAGCCGCGCCCGGAACTTTCTGGCGCGAATTTTACCGCTTTTTTGCGCGGATTTGTTTTTTAAAAGCGGCCGCAAAAAATATTGACCGGAAAAAAAAGACGGCTTAAAAATGATTGATTTTTAAACATAAGCCTCTTATAAGCCTTTTTGACTGAAAAGCAAAAAAATGATATCATTTTACTCAAAAATTTACAGGGTTTATACTCTGAAAGGTGAGAGTTATATGCAACAAAAACACCGGCAGCAAAATAATGAACAAAACCGGCAGCAGACTTCCGCTCCCATAGAGCAGATAATAATGCAAAGAAAACAGAAAGCCAAAGAACTTGCCTCATGCGGAATAAATCCTTATCCCGCAAGATATAAAATTGACAAAAAAATAGAAGATATACAAAAAGAATTTTTACCGCTTGAAAAAGAACAAAGCGCCGAAGGGGCAAAAGTAAAGGCTGCTGGAAGAGTTATGACGTACAGAAATATGGGAAAAGCGGCTTTTTTGGATTTGCGCGACGGCAGCGGAAAAATACAAATATACGTCCGCGCGGATAAACTCGGAGAGCGGCAATATAAACTTTTTAAGTCGATGGTGGATCTTTCGGACATTATAGCCGTCGAGGGAATGCCTTTCAGAACCAGGACGAATGAGCTCAGCATAATGGTTGACAACTGGACAATGCTTACTAAAGCTTTCCGTCCTCTTCCGGAAAAATGGCACGGGCTTAAAGACACGGAAACCAGATACAGACAGAGATATCTGGATTTGATAGCAAATGCCGAAGTAAAAGACATTTTTGTTAAAAGGGCGATGATAATTTCTTCAATCAGGCATACTCTTGAAGAACTCGGATTTGTCGAAGTGGAAACTCCGGTTTTGCAGTCTCTTGCGGGAGGCGCTAACGCAAATCCTTTTGTCACTCATCATAAAGCTCTTGATATAGATTTGTTTTTAAGAATAGCTCCCGAACTTTATTTAAAAAGGCTGGTTGTAGGCGGCATGGAAAGAGTTTTTGAGATCGGGAGAAATTTCAGAAATGAAGGCATAGACAGAAATCACAATCCCGAATTTACCATGATGGAGCTTTATCAGGCCTATGCGGATTATAATGATATGATGGATTTAACCGAGCTGCTTATTAAAAACGCGGCCGCGAAAGCAGGTTCGGACATAAATCTCGAGTTCAGGCGGGCTAAAATGTTTGATCTGATAAAAGAATTCACCGGGCTTGATCTTCTCCCTTATGTCGAGAGCGGAAAACTTTTTGAACGGATTAAACATTTGAATCTGGATTTGCCCGAAAACGCCACGGAAAAAAAGATGCTTGACCAGCTTTTTGACGAAAAAGTCATACCGAATCTTAAAACTCCGACTTTTGTCATGGATTATCCGGCAGTTTATTCTCCTTTGTCCAAGGTAAAATTCGACCGGCCCGAAATAGCCGAAAGATTCGAACTTTATATTAACGGCATGGAGATAGGGAATGCTTATTCCGAACTTAATGATCCTCAGCTTCAGAGAGTGAGATTTGCCGAACAGATGGAAGCCAAAAAGAAGGGTGAAGAGGAAGTTATGCCTTTTGACGAAGATTTTATTTTAGCTCTTGAACAGGGCCTTCCGCCTACCGGCGGGCTGGGGATAGGGGTGGACAGGCTTGTAATGGTGCTTACCGGCGCGGATTCAATACGCGAAGTGCTTACTTTTCCGGCTATGAGGCCCGAATAAGAAATGAAAATGCCTGCGGAATTGTTTATCGCGCTTAGATATTTAAAAGCCAGAAAAAAAGGCTTTTTTGCTTTTCTTACCACGCTTATCGCCGTGGGCGGAACGACTCTCGGAGTCGGCGCTCTTGTGATAACTTTATCGGTTATGAGCGGCTTTCAAAGAGACATAAGAGACAAAATACTCGGCATTCAGCCCCATATAGTAATGACCAGAACGGACGGGGATGTCTTTACCGGTTACGGGCGGATACTGCAATCCCTGAAAGAAAACAAAGATATCGTCTCATCTTCTCCTTTTATATACAGGCAGGGAATAATAAGAAGCATAGGCAAAAACAATGAGGCCGACAGCGGCAAATCCTATTCAACCGGCATTATAGTAAAAGCGGTTGATTATAAAGACGAAGACGCGATGGTCGGGCTTTCGCGGCAGATACAAGTTTGCGAAATAGGTTTTGACGGTTTGAAAGCCGGGGAAATAATGCTTGGCAGCGAAATAGCCAAAAGTCTTTCAGCGACGGCCGGAGATGAAGCCGTTTTAATGTTTCCTTCAAATTTCGGCAGCATGCCTAAGATGTACAAATTCAAAGTGGCGGCATTGTTTCATTCGGGAATGTATGATTTCGATTCTTCTCTCGGTTTTATAGATTTGTCTTATGCCCAGAAAATATTCGCTATGGAAGATGAAATAAGCGGCATAAGCGTTCAGACCGCTAAATTTGACAATGCCTCTTCCGTCGCCGCGCGTCTGCAAAGAGAATTCGTTTACCCTTACAGAGTAAAAGCCTGGACGGAGATGAATAAAAATCTTTTTTCCGCCCTGAAACTTGAAAAAATAATGATGTTTTTGATTCTGGGGCTGATAATTCTTGTGGCCGCTTTTAATATTATTTCCAATCTGCTTCTTTTGAGCGTTCAGAAATCAAAAGAGATAGGCATAATGTCGGCGATGGGCTTTTCAAAGTTTTCTATAGCCAAAATATTTTTTTATGAAGGACTTGTGGTAGGCCTTCTGGGAACGTTTTTAGGTCTTGCGCTGGGTACGGGAATAAGTTTGATATTGAAGAAATTTGAGATATTTAAACTTCCGCAGGGCATATATTATGTCGACAGGCTGCCTGTGGCAATAATACCGTCGGATATCTTTTCGGTGGCGGTTTGCGCTTTTATAATAACGGTCATAGCTGGAATTTATCCCGCTTATCAGGTTTCCAAGCTAGATCCTCTTGAAGCGATAAGATACGGATAGTTTTAGGCGTTTCTTGTCCGCTTTTGAAAGAGCGTAAAACCGTTTCGTTTGCGGCCGGGTCCGGTTATTTTCCGCAAAGCCGGAAATGTTTTTTTTAGCCGGCATTTTCGCCGCGGTTTATGGAAGCGCGTTTCGGACGCGATAAATTAAGGCGGGTATATGGAAATAAAAGCCGTAAATCTTGTTAAAAACTATAAAAAAGAAGGCTCTCCGGATATTGAAGTTCTTAAAAATCTCAACCTGGAAATACCTTCCGGGCAAAAAGTCGCTTTTACGGGGCCTTCCGGCGCGGGAAAAAGCACCCTGATACATTCTCTCGGCCTTATGGACAGGCCTACTTCGGGACAGGTTTTGATTGACGGTCTGGACTGTTATGAATTAAATGACGATTTTCTCTGTAAAATGAGAAAAGACAATATAGGTTTTGTATTTCAGTTCCATTATCTTTTGGCCGATTTTACGGTTTTGGAAAATATCCTTCTTCCCGTCTGGGATGAAAAAGACGGAAAAATTTCTTATGCTTTTGAAATTCTTGAAAAAGTAGGTTTGTCTCACAGAAAAAACCATTTTCCAAATGAACTTTCCGGAGGCGAACAGCAGAGAGCGGCTTTGGCGAGAGCATTGATAAATAAGCCTAAAATCATTTTTGCCGACGAGCCCACGGGAAATCTTGACAGAAACACCGGGCTGGAGATAGAAAATCTTTTATTTTCCGCTTCCGATGAAGCTGTTGCCACGCTTATTCTTGTAACCCATAACCGCGAACTGGCGGAAAAAACGGACAGACAGATAAAAATGACGGACGGCAAAATTGTATAAAAGCGTTTTGACCGTGCGTTTCAGGCATATACCGTATAAGGAGTATGAAGATGAAGATTTATTTGGATGGAAAACTTGTTTCAAAAGAAGACGCGAAAGTTTCGGTTTTTGATCACGGATTTCTTTACGGGGACGGAATTTTTGAAGGCATAAGAGCCTATAACTCAAGAGTTTTCAGGTTAAAAGAACATCTTGACAGGCTTTGGGCTTCCGCCAGGGCGATTAACCTTGAAATACCTATGACAAAAAGCGAAATGCAGAAAGCTCTTATCAAAACTCTCGCCGCAAATAACCAGACGCAGGCATATATAAGGCTTGTGGTTACAAGAGGGTGCGGGGATCTCGGGATGGATCCGAAAAAATGTTATGGAACCCCCAGTGTCATTATAATAACCGACGATATTTCTCTTTATCCCAAAGAGCTCTACGATAAAGGCGGAGAGGTGATAACGGCTTCCACAAGAAGAATCAGGCCGGACGCTTTCAGCCCTAATGTTAAATCGTTAAACTATTTAAACAATATTATGGCTAAAATGGAAGCTACAAGAGCCGGGGTTATGGAAGCCATAATGCTTAATTGCGAAGGATATGTCGCCGAATGTACGGGAGATAATATTTTTCTTGTAAAAAACGGCGCGCTGTTTACTCCGCCGGCTTCGGAAGGCGCTTTAATAGGCATAACAAGGGACGCCGTCATAGAACTTGCGAAAAATAAGCTAAGAATACCGGTAAGGGAAGAGCGCGTAACAATGTATAACGTATACACGGCGGACGAACTGTTTTTAACCGGAACCGCGGCTGAAGTCATCCCCGTGGTCCGCGCGGATTCAAGAGAAATAGGCGACGGAAAACCGGGAAAAATAACCGCTAAAATAATAAAAGAATTCAAAAACTTGACTCGTCTTACCGGAGTGCCGATCAAATAAACTTTTACTTTCTCAACCGAACCTGAAAAACAGAAGCTTTTACGCCGCGTGTATCGCTTTTGTTTTTCTTGATGCGGCCGTTAGTAATATACTCTATAATGATGAAACGGCGCTGAAACGTTTTAAGCGCCTAAACATATGTTTTTATGTATCGGCAAAAGGCCGCCGCATTTACACCGATACCTTATAAGGCCTGTCGTAAACATATGTTTTTATACATAAGCAAAATGAGGGAATGTGTGGAAATTTCTTAGATATACCATATATTTGTCCGTTATCGTATTTGTTTTTATGGCCGCGTATAATATAAGGATGTTTATATATGTTCCTTATATTGAAAGTTTTGTTTGCAAAAAGACGGGCGTGAAAGTCGATATAGACAATTTTTATATTTTGCCGCTTAGCGCGAGGATAGTTTTTCTCAACGTCGCGGCGGACGATAAGATAAAAGCCGACAGAATTGCGCTGCAGCTGAGCTTTGCAAAAATTATCAGGAATATAAAAAAGCCTCTGAATTATATAAGTTATATAGAAATCCACAATCTTTCAGCGGACGCGAACGCGTTTCAGGAGCAAAGACCGGCGGTTTCCGGACAAGAGCGTTCTTTTGCGGGCATATCAATGCCGTCTTCAGAAATAAAAATATCGGCTGATGAAATAAAAATCAGGGCCGGAAAAGAGATAATCGGCGTTTCAAATGCCGATATATGCGCGAAACCGCGTGAGATTCTTCTTTCCTGCACGCTTTTTCCTTCAAAAAATCCTTTTTACGTCAACGGGGTAATGAAGCTGGGGGAAAAGGAAAATATATTAAATACGGATTTTACTATTGCTTCTGAAGGCGGGATAGAAAGTATTATAAGCGCTTCGGGTATTTTTAATATTTCGGATTTTTCGGCAAAGCAGGATATCAGCATTGAAAGAATCAAATTTAAAAAGTTTGAGATTTCCGATTCGACGGGCTCTTTTGTTAAAAATGAAAACGGAATTGAAGCTTTCTTGCGGGGAGATTTCGGGATGATCTCTTATGTGCGCAAGCCTTCGGGGGAGCTTGAAGCGGAAGCCGAAATTTCGCTTTCCAGGATAAATTCCGATATCAGCGCAGACGCAAAATCGAAATTCGTTTATAAAAACGGCGAGGGAAACCTGAGCCTTTCTTTGAAAAAACTTTCCGTTTACGGCTTCTCTTTAGGGGATTTTGACATATCGGGCGCGCGGCGGCCGGGAGGAAATTACAATATTTTTTGCGATTACGGAAAGAACGGAAAAATATCGGCGGCTTATAAGAGCGACGGAACCTATGATTATAAAATGACTTTTGACGGCAGGGAGGCGGGTAGGGCCTGCGGCAATATAAAGACCGGAGAAATCGAAGTCGGCATATCCGATCTTCCGGTCGCTAATCTCCCCTTTATTTATGAACTGAGCCAGAACGCGGCCGGATCTCTTACGATAAAAGGTTTTCTCAATGAGACGTCAGGGCTTATAGATTTTTCTCTTAAAAATCTTGAAACTTCCAAAATCGGCAAAACCGACTTGTTCGGCACTATTACGAGAAGTTCCGACATATATGTGTTTTATTTTTACAAAAGCGACAAAAGCATGATTTTTAACAGCGTCGTAAAAGCGGGAAGGATTCTCTCCACCGACTTTAAATTTTTGAACGCCGATTTATCGAATATTTTAAAAGCGCTGGGATATTCCGACGGCATGATTTTGGGCAATGCCAGCGGGCGCATAAAATACGAAAAAGACGGCACTACGGATTTTGACATTAAAGCTTATGACGGCTCTTTCTATGATAACAAATACAAAAAATTCGAAGCCAAAGGAGACATCAATTTAAGCAGGATTAACATAAGCAATTTTCATTTGCGCGGAGCCGACGAGCAGGTTAATGCCTTTGCCACGGGGCTTATAGGATTTACGAATATAAATCCCGTGTCTTCTCTCAATCTTAGAATGAGGAAAATAAATATAGGCGGGGTTTTGGTTGACAGCGATATTACTTTAAGCGGGGAACTGAACTCCAGAAATGAAGTTTTAGGAACTATCGCCAGCAATTCGATAAAAGTTTCGGGCATTTCGTTTAATAATTTCAGCGCGGACACTGTCATATCCACGGATAAATTCGCGGTTTCAAACATCAAATCCGACAACGGATTGGACGGGAATTTACTATGCGCGTATGGGCATGATAAAGACCAATGGCGTCTTTCCGGAGGCGTTAACCTCAAAAACGCGAATATAACGGGTTTTTATCCCCGTCTTGAGGCCGCGGTTAATGCTGCCGCTAAAATAGCTGGGACGGTCAAAAAGCCTGTCGTTGAACTTTCTTTGTCGGTAAAGAAAGGAAAATACTCCGGCATCCCTTTTGTTTTTAACTCGGAAACGGTGTTTGCAAATGATTCTTTAAGGATAAAAAACGCCGAGCTGCTGTCAAGTAAAACAAAATTTTCATTAAAAGGCAGGTATTCCAACGGGCAAGACGGGCGTCTTTCCGTGAATTTTGAGAATCTCAACGAAGAGCTGATAAATAAATTTGTCGGTTTCAGGACTCCGCTGAAAGGCGAATTTTCTGGAAAAGGCACTTTATTGCAGTATAAACAGGCAAAACCCCGTCTTAAAATGGATGTACAAAGCCCGAAAGTTTATATAAAAAGCCTCAAACTTGACAATATTAAATCCAAAATAGAAATTCACGGACAGAAAATATCTGTCAGCGACGCTTCCGCCAGGCTTGCGGACAGCGAAATAAGAGCCGATAAAGGCAGCTTCAATATAAAAAACGGGAAATACGATTTAAGCCTGTTCCTTGTAAACGCCCATCTCGGGCCGGCGGATATTTTCGGAAGAATAAACATTTACGGGCAGATGAATAAAAAAAAGGGCGGATCCACATATAAAGGAAATATTGATTTTAACAATTTCTGGATCAACAAATACCGTCTTTCTTCCCTTGGGCTGGATTACGGCATAAGCAATAAAAAGTTTGCTTTTTCCCGGGACTCCGGTGTATTGAAAGTTTCGGGAACCGTCGATTTTTCGGATTACGTGAAATTGCAGGATATCAATATTTCAAAATCCGCAGCCGCGGTAAATATAAACGGTTTTTTCGGGAGCAAAGATTTTAAATTTGCCGCAAAAGCTAAAAATATCGGGCTGGATTTTCTTGGCGAGATTATGGATTCCCCCGTTGAAGCCGAAGGAAAAGCCGATTTCGCGATAGACGCTTCGGGGCCTTTTTCGGCGCCTGAAATAAAATTTTCTGCGAAATCCGCTAAAGGGCATCTCATGGATATTCCTTATGACAACATTGAGCTTGAAATAGATTGCGCCGATAATAAAGCGGAAATCAAAAAGGCCGGACTGTTTAGAAAAAATGAGATAAACCTAAGCGTTAAAGGAAGTTTTCCGTTATGGATAGACGATTCCGTCTCCAAAAAAATGAAAGGTATGCCCGTCGATATAATATATGAGGCGGATGATTCGAAAATGCACATTCTCAAGTATCTTTCCGAAGGGGAAATAAAACCGAAATCCGGCAAAATACAGGTAAAAGGGGAAATTAAAGGCACAACGGGCAATATACGCAACAGCGGCCGTTTTACCGTATCAAACGGCGTTTTTGATTCTAAAACATATCTGGACAGGGTAAAAGATTTCAACGCTGACATAGTTTGGGACGATAACAGCGTGAAAATCGGCAAGTTTTCAGGCAAATCCGGTTCCGGGAAATTCAGCGCTTACGGAGGTCTGAGCCTTGAGGGATTCAATATCGCCGGCATCGATATAACCGTTCAAACCGACAGCAAAGGCATACCGGTGAAAGTTCCCCAGCTTCCAATGAACGATTCTGTTTTTTCAAGAGGCATACTTCAGGATTATTCTTCCGGAGAGCCGCGTTTTAATATAAAAATCGAGGGAACTCCCGCCAAGCCGAAACTGTCGGGCTGGATATCCCTTGAAAATACAAAGTTCAGTTTTCCGCCTCCCGACAATTCTTTCTCCGACGCGCAAGACATTCTTCCCGACGCGGCGGAATTCGATTTAGAGCTCATAGCCGCAAAAAACACAAAATTCGAAAACTCTTTAGCCGACGCCTGGATTAACGGTTCATTATTCATAAAGGGAACTTTCGCCGACCCGAAAGTACATGGGATTATTGAAACCCAGAGAGGCACGGTAAAATATTTGGGCATTGTTTTTGACATAATAAATGCTAAAATAGAAATCGCGGATGAAAATGTGTTTGTAAGCGGGGAAGCGGAAACAAAAGTTTATTCTCCGGGACGTTCCGAGCCTGAAGTTATAATGATGACGGTTTCAAGGTCGGACATAGATAATTTAAAAGTGCGTTTTTATTCAAGGGACGATCCTTCCATGGACTCACAGACCGCTCTTGCGAAAATCACCAGAACGGAACAGACGGTTGATAACGGCGATAATCAGGAACTTATACTGGGCATAATATCCGATTTTGATCTGCGCCAGCAGGCGCTGAGGCTTATCGACAGCAGTTTTGCAACGCCTTTTGCCAGAAATGTTTTAAGAAAAACTGGCATTGCTGACAACTTTAAGGTTTCGTATATTAATTCCGAACAGTCAGCGTCCTCGCTTGAAGATCCTACCTTTGCCGATTTGCTGTACGGGACGAAATATTCGGTTGAAAAAAATATCACTAATCAGTTTTTGCTGGGATATTCCGTGACTTTTGACCAGATACGCAAAAAACTTGATCTTCGCCATGAGGTTGAACTGAGATACAGACTGCATAACAATCTGTTTTTAAGCGGAAGCTATGAACTTGAGTCTGACGGTTCTTTGCATGAGCCTGACAGAAGGCTTATGCTCCAGCATCAGATTCGTTTCGGCTTACCGTCAAATAAGAAAACAAAAGGAGACAGAAGTGGGAATGATTAAATCTTTTGTCGGTGAATTTAAGGCATTTGCGGTCAAAGGTAATGTTATCGACATGGCGATCGGTATAATTATCGGCGCGGCTTTCGGCAAGATAGTCAATTCTCTTGTCAATGACGTCATAATGCCGCCTATCGGACTGCTGCTTGGGAATGTGGATTTTACAAATCTGTTTATAGTGCTTAAACACGGACAGGATGCCGCGGCTCAGTACTCCACTCTTGCGGCCGCGCAGCAGGCGGGCGCCGTAACCGTAAATTTGGGAGTTTTCATAAACACTCTGATATCTTTCGTAATTGTGGCTTTCAGCGTATTTTTAATGATAAAAGGCATAAATAAACTCAAAAAAGCGCCGGTTCCTCCTCCCGCCGACACAAAAGAATGTCCTTACTGCTTTACAAGCATATCTTTAAAGGCTTTAAAATGCCCGCACTGCACGGCGGATTTAAAGTAAAATTAAATATCTAAAAATCATTGATTTTTTGATGTATTTTTAATAAAATATCCCGGTTAGCAATTTACTAAACGGGATATTTTATTAAAAAGGATATATTGATGAAAAAGTTTTTATTTGCGGCTGTTTTTTCTTTTATTTTTTCTTCATTTTTATTTGCGGATACGGGAATAATATCCAAAGTTATCATAGACGGTCTTCAGAACGTTAAGCAAAAAAACGTCATCTCTTCGGTGGCGCTTAAGAAAGGAAAGGATTATTCGCCGGAAGCCGCCAGGGAAGATATCAGGGCAATACTCGAACTGGGCTATTTTGACAATGTGGAAGTGCGTTTTGACAGAGCCGGCGGAAAGCTTATATATGAAGTCAGCGAAAAACCGTATATAGAAAAAATAAATTTTAAAGGCAATAAAGAGTTTTCGGAAGGGAAACTGAAAAGCCAAAGCGTGCTGAAGGAAAAAGAGTATTATGATCTGGCTAAGTTTGAAGAAACCAAATCCAAGATATTGAATTACTACCGCGACCGCGGTTTTGCCGACTGTAATATGGAAGTATATCCCACGGTAAATACTGAAACGAACAAAATGACGGTTACTTTTCTCATCACCGAAGGCAATAAGATAACAATCGGAGGAGTCGGCATAGAAGGATGTATTTCTTTCAAAAAGGAAAAAATCATCAAACTTATGAAAACAAAGCCGAAAAAAGTTTTTAAGGAAGAAACTTACCAAAACGATCTCAAAGCCATAGAATCTTTCTACAAAAACAACGGATTTATGGATTATCAGTTCGTCTCTTCGACGACTTCATACAATCGGGAACGCACGCAGATGTTTATCACCCTGAACATAAGCGAAGGGCTGAAATACCATGTAGGGAACGTTTCTTATGAGGGCAATTATGCCGTTGACGAAAAGCAGATGAAAAAAATAATAAGGGTAAAAAAAGGAAATGTGTTCGACCAGAGCAAAGTTTACGAGACGATGCAGGGCATATATGAAGCGTATTCAAATAAAGGCTATCTGCACGTTGCCGTAGAGCCTCTTTTTAATAAAGGCGGCAAAGAAGGGATAGTCGACGTCAATTTGTCGATTACCGAAAACTCCGTGGTTTATGTCGGAAATATTTATGTCGACGGTCTTGTGAGCACAAAAGAAAAAGTTATCAGAAGAGAAATTCTTTTAAAAGAGGGGCAGGTTCTGGCTGCGGGAAAAGTGCGCAGAAGCGTTGAGAAAATATACAATTTGGGTTTTATAGAAGCGGCCGAGCCTCAGATGCTTCCGACGGGTTCTCCGGACATAATGGATCTGGTTTTCAATATTACCGAGGGAAAGCCCGGCATGATTACGGCCGGGGCGGGATATTCTTCAGTCGACTATTTTGTCGGCTCAATACAGTTCCAGCACATGAATCTTTTCGGGCTGGGACAGAGGCTGAATTTGCTGTGGGAATTCGGCGCCAGAAGGCAGAATTATGAAATAGACTGGACGGATCCGTGGATATTTAACAGAAATGCCAGCCTGACTTTAAGCGCGTATAATGTCGAAAGAAAAAGAGATTATGACAATGTGTCGGACGCATATAAAGAAAGCAGAATCGGAGCGTCCGTAAGAATAGGACCCAGAGTGAGCGATCGTATAGGATTGTTATTCGGATATACATACGAACACATAAGGCTTTACGACATAGACTCTTCAGTCAAAGACAAAATCGAAGCGGCTACGGATTTGTCAAAAGACAGAACTTCAAGCGTTATGGCCCAGATCGTTTACGATTCAAGGGATTATGTTTTTGACCCTTCCAGAGGCAACAGACAGGTGGCTAATATCCAGGTGGCCGGCGGCCCGATAGGAGGCAATGTAAACTTTGTTAAAGGAACCGTCAGATCCAGCTGGTTTATCCCGACGTTCTGGAAATTCGTTCTTTCGTTTAATTTTAACGCGGGTTATATTTCCGCTTACGGCAACCAGAACACCGTTCCTCTGTATGAAAAATTTTATATAGGGGGGGCCGATACCGTCAGAGGTTATAAATACAGAACCGAAATAGGCCCTACTGACGGAGGCATTTTTATGACCGTCGCCAATGTCGAGTATAAATTTCCTATAGTTTCCGAAAAAGGCAGAACCGTACTTCAGGGCGCTTTTTTTTACGATATAGGGGGTTCATGGGCGAAGGTTGAAAAAATAGACTTTACTCTCGGCACAAAAGAGACGAATTTGCGCTCCGGAGTAGGATTCGGCATAAGATTTGCCACTCCCGTATTTCCTCTCAGGCTTGACTGGGGATACGGGCTTAATCATAAAGAAGGAGAATCTTTGCAGCAGTTTTATTTTACCATAGGAAATGTTTTCTAAAAAAATATTTTTATCGTTTTTTATATTGTTTTTTTTATTTTCCGCGGTTTGCGCCGTTGAAATTCCTTTAAGCGGCAGCGTCAAGCGCGGCAAAACCGGCAACGGCATAGTTTTTGTGGACATGGAAAAGGTTTTTAACGCGCATCCTATGTCGGAAAGATTTAAAAATGAAATGAGGAGTTTCGCGCAAACCAGAAAACAGGCCATAGAAGAGATGATAAAAGAGCATGACGGCGCAATGGAGCGGATTAAACTTATCAATATAAAGATAACGGAGGCTCATGAAGCCGGGGATACTGCGGCTCTTGCGGAACTTGCTTTGCGTATGGACGAAGAGCAGAAATTTATCCAGCAGCAGAAGGATAAAATATCAGATTTGTCAAAAAGGACCAAAACTGAGCTTGCGATGATGGAAGAAAAAAATTCTCTGGCCGTTTTAAAGGAAATAGACGCGGTCTTGAAGGAAATTTCGGAAAGAACGGAAGCCGGAATTATTCTTGACAAACAAAGCGTTTTGTGCGCAAGCGGTTTGTGCAGAGACATTACGGACGAAGTAATAAAAAGATTAGAGGGAAGATGATGAAATTAACGATAGAAAAGCTGGCGGAAATAGTGTCGGGCGAAGTTAAAGGCGCAAAAGAAGAGATAATAACCGGAATAAGCGGACTTGCCCAAGCCAAAAAAGGCGATGTTTCATTTTTAACCAATATGAAATATACCGGAGAAGCTTTAAGGACGGAGGCGAGCGTAATACTGGTGCCGAAAGACATTGATTTGTCCGTGTTTAAGGAGAAAAATCTGATAATCGTTTCAAATCCCCAGTACGCTTACGGCACGGTTCTTGATATTATGGAAAAAGAGAGGATAAATTCGCTTGAAATAAAAATTCATTCTTCCGCCTCGGTATCCGAAAAAGCTAAAATCGGAAAAAACGCTTACATAGGACAGAACGTCGTCATTGAAGCCGGCGCGGAAATCGGGGATAATGCGAAAATCTTTCCGAATGTATACATAGGCGTCAATGTCAAGATCGGCAATGACTGCATCGTTTATCCGAACGTGGTAATAAGAGAGGAAACTTCAATAGGCGACAGATGCATTTTCCAGCCCGGAGCCGTCATAGGAGGCGACGGTTTCGGTTTCGCCTCCGTCGACGCAAAAACGCGCAAAATTCCGCAGATAGGCAGAGTGGAAATAGGAGATGACGTCGAGATAGGGGCAAATACCGCCGTTGACAGAGCCGCCATTGACGTTACAAGAATAGGCAGCGGGACGAAAATAGACAATTTAGTCCAGATAGCCCATAATGTGCAGATCGGGGAAAATTGTATGATCGTATCCCAGACCGGCATATCCGGTTCGACAAAGATAGGCAATAATGTCACGATAGGAGGGCAGACCGGTCTTGCGGGACATATTAAAATAGGAAATAATGTCATGATTTCAAGCCAGTCGGGGGTAGGCGGAAATATTAAAGACGGATCCGTCGTCGGAGGAAATCCTTTAACCGATTTAAGAAACAGCATAAAAGTGAGGGCGACAATGAAACATCTTCCGCAAATGTATCTGGATATAAGGAAAATCAAAAAACAATTGGAGATAAAAGATTAAAATGGCAAAGCAGACGACGATTCAAAAAGACGTCCGGATTGAAGGAATAGGGCTTCATACCGGAAATAAAAGCGCGGTTGTTTTTAAGCCTGCGGCGGCGGGTTACGGCATAAGATTCGTAAGGGCCGACCTGCCGGACAAGCCTGAAGTGGAAGCGAGATGGGAAAATGCCGTTACCGGCATGGCTGTAAGGGGAAGCGTAATAGGGAAAGGCAATGCAAGAGTGCATACTATCGAACATATTATGGCCTCCTGCTGCGCTTTGGGAATAGATAATTTAAAAATAGAGATAAATAATAACGAACCTCCGATACTTGACGGCAGTTCTAGAATATTTACCGATATTCTGATGTCGGCCGGAATAAAAGAGCTGGACGCTCCAAGACAGTATCTCACTATTGAAGAGCCCGTGCATTTTGAGTCCGGCAAAACAAAAATATCCGCTTATCCTTCGGACAAATTCGAAATAGACTGCGCCATAGGCTTCGACCATCCTTTCATAACGCGCCAGCAGATAAAATTGGAGGTCAATAAAGACGTTTTCCGCGATGAGCTCAGCGCGGCAAGAACATTCTGTTTTGATTATGAGATAGAGGCTTTGCAAAAGAACGGACTTGCTCTCGGGGGGTCTCTTGACAATGCGATTGTCGTGGCTCTTGACGGCATACACAATAAGGAGCCTTTAAGATTCGACAATGAATTTGTAAGGCATAAGGCGCTTGATCTCATAGGGGATCTTTATCTGGCGGGAAAACCCGTTAAGGCGAAAATAGTCGCGGAAAAGCCGGGACATCAGAATAATATAGGTTTTGTTAAAGAGTTTATGAAAAAAGCAGTGCTCAAAAATACGATATCGGAGGCGGGAATGCAAGGCGGTCATACGGCGTTAGAGGCGGGCGAAAGGATTCTTAGCCATGAAGAGGTATTGAAAATCATACCTCACAGATATCCTTTTATAATGATTGACAAAGTAAAAATAAACGAGGCCGAGCCTTTAAAAGCCGTCGGCTATAAATGCGTCAGCGGCAATGAAGGCTTTTTTCAGGGGCATTTTCCCGGAGCGCCGATAATGCCCGGCGTTCTGATAGTGGAAGCTATGGCCCAGACTTCATGCGTTATGTTTCTTTCCAGACCGGAAATGAAGAACTGTCTGGCTTATTTTATGTCAATAGATAATGTGAAATTCCGCAGGCCGGTCAAACCCGGAGATTATCTTGAGCTGAAAGTCGAAGTGGTAAAAGACGGCGGCCGGCGCGGGAAAATGAAAGGGCAGGCTTTTGCCGACGGCAAGCTTATGGCTGAAGCCGAATTTATGTTCGTCATAGTAGATAAAGAGGCTGAGTAAATATGATACATCAGACGGCAGTTATAGATAAAAGCGCTGTTATTGAAGAAAATGTGGAGATAGGGCCTTATACCGTGATCGGGCCCGAAACCGTGATAAAAAGTGGCACTAAGATACATGGACAGAGCGTTATAGAATATGCGGAAATAGGCCGCAATTGCGAGATTTTCAATTTTTCGTCCATAGGCAAACGCCCGCAGGATCTGAAATACCAGGGAGAAAAAACGAAAGCTGTTATCGGAGACGGCACTACCATAAGGGAATGCGTAACTTTTAACAGAGGCACTGCCGCCGCCGGACAAACCGTTATAGGCAAAAACGGGCTTGTAATGGCCTGCGCCCATGTGGCTCACGACTGCATAATAGGGGATAATGTCATAATAGGCTATTCTACGGGAATTGCCGGACATGTCGAAATAGACGATTATGCCATATTAAGCAGCAGCATAGGAGTTCACCAGTTTTGCCGCATAGGCAAAGGCGTTATGATAGGAGCGGGTTCCATGGTAGCGATGGACATTATTCCTTATGTGACCGCGCACGGGGACAGAGCGGCGCTGGCCGGACTGAATGTGGTGGGAATGAAACGCAAAAAAATGAAACTGTCCGAAATAGAGGATATAAAGAGCGCTTACAGGATTTTGTTTATGTCAAAACTTACGCTTGAGGAAGCTTTGTCAAAACTTGAGGACTCTTTGTCTTCTTATGTTAAAGAAATGACCGATTTTATTAAAACTTCGCAAAGAGGCATTGCAAGGCCTAAATAAAAATTTTTTTTGTTCTTTTTAACACGGCTTGTGCGTTCCGCTTATTTATCCGCAGTTTTTATTAAGAAAAAATTTATAAACCGGCTTTTTTGCAATTTAAGCAAAAGCCGTATACAAAACCGTTTTACCGGCATATATTGGTAAAAATCGCTTAAATTTTTTCGTTCCGCCGGAAATATGCCCATGCCGTCTTTTCCGTCAGACTCTTCTGTAGTTTGGGCGGAGTCGGTATTATACGGGACGCACACAGAACGCAAGACCGGCCCGCGGTTTTTAAAGCGAACGGGGGAAACGGGTTTGATATTGCCGTAAGGAAACGTTTATTCCGGCCCGCTTTTATGCTGGCATATTTTTGTGCAGGGACAATTATTTTTGTTATTTCTTTGCGGCCGGCGGGCAGGACGCAAAACATACAAAAAAAATCGCGGCCGCATTTTTTAAGTTTGAAGCCGTGAAAAAAAAGTGAAATCCGCATCCGGAGCGCAAATGTGCTCGGCAGTAATTTTCAGGACGCTTTTGTGCTTGTTTGTTTTGAAAATTTCGTCTGCAAAAAGTTTAATGTTTATGTGTTTGGCGGGCAGCTTCGAAGATTTTGGTGAAAATGACCTTCCGGCCGGGCCGTATCGCGCCGTTAAAAGGCGGGGATATTTAAAAAGAAATTTTTCAGGGCTTTGCATATTATGCAGTATTTACCGGCGGGCTTTTAAAAAAACGCTTTGCGGACTGAGCGCAGAGAGACGCTGCCGGATCTGATTTTAAGAGGAAAATATGATAAATAAGCTTGCCGTAATAGATAAAAGCGCCGTTATTGAAGACGGAGTAGAGATCGGACCGTATACCGTAATAGGCGAAGGCGTTACCATAAAGACGGGCTCGGTTATAGGCGCCAATGTTTACATAGAACATGCCGAAATCGGAAAAAACTGTCGGATTTTTAACTCTGCGTCCGTAGGCACGGCGCCGCAGGATCTGAGTTATAAAGGCGAGCCTTCCAAAACGGTTATCGGAGACGGCACGGTTTTAAGAGAGTTTGTCACCGTCAACAGAGGCACCGCAAAAACAGGCAGGACGACGGTAGGAAAAAACTGTTTGTTTATGGTTTCAACGCATGTCGGACATGACTGCAAAGTGGGGAATAATGTTATTTTGACCAATTGTTCCTGCCTTGCCGGACATGTGGAAGTCGGGGACAATGCTTTTATCAGCGCGATGAGCGCAGTGCATCAGTTTACGCGGGTCGGAAGGGATACCATGACTGCCGCGGCTACGATAATAACCATGGACACTCTTCCTTTTACTCTTTGTTACGGGGGAAGCACCGGCAACAGGGCGGTTATAAACGGGCTGAATCTTGTCGGCATGAAAAGAAGAGCGATGAAAAAGGACGATATCGAAGAAATAAAGAAAGCTTATAAAATTTTGTTTTCGTCGAAACTGCTTCTTAAAGAGGCCGTAGCCGAGCTTGAAAAAAACGACTCGCCTTATGTTAAAGAGATCGCGGATTTTATAAAAACCTCAAAAAGAGGAATAGCGAGGCCGGGAAACTGATGAAAAAAACGGGTTTGATCGCCGGAAACGGACGGTTTCCTTTTCTTGTCGCGCAGGAGATAAAAAAAAGCGGCGGGCAGGTCGTGTGCGTCGGGCTGAAAGAAGAGGTTGATCCCGGGCTCGAGAAATACTGCGATAAATTTTTTCTTCTTTCCGTGGGAAAATTCCAGAAAATAATCGACGCTTTAAAAAATGAAGGGGTTGAAACGGCTATAATGGCCGGACAGGTAAAGCATGTAAAAATTTATTCGGCGATCACCATGGACTGGCGCGCGATCAAAGTCATGGGAAGGCTGATAAACAAAAAAACCGATACTATTCTTAAAACCGTAGCGGATGAGTTTTTAAAAGACGGCATAACTTTAATGCCGTCCCATATGTATTTGACGGCGCTGCTTCCGCAGAAAGGGCTTATCGCCGGAAAAAAACTTTCAGGAGACGAGGAAAAAGATGTCGAATTCGGCTTTAAGATAGCAAAAGGCATAGCCGGATTCGATATAGGCCAGACCGTCGTGGTAAAGGACAGGTCTGTTTTGGCTGTGGAATCCGTCGAAGGTACGGATGAGTGCATAAGAAGGGCGTATAAACTCGGCGGAGAGAATGCCGTTGCCGTAAAAGTGGCGAAACCGCAGCAGGATTTCCGTTTTGACGTGCCGGTGATAGGCACCGATACAGTGGACGTTTTAAAAGAAAACAAGATAAGGGCTATGGCAGTGGAAGCCGGAGTAACGCTTATTTTGGACAGGGAAGACGTCATAAAAAAAGCGAAAAAGGCGGGAGTAACCATAATAGCGGTTTAACGCATCCGATGCGTTTATACGCAAAAACATGAAAATGTCTGTCTTTAGTATTTGAGCCGGTATTCGGTTTTGGAAAGTTGCGGCGAATAAAATAAAGACGGGCAAAGGCTTGAAAGACGGCCGGTTTATAAAAACGGAAAAAACCGCCTGCAACGGCAAAGCCGCGGGCAGCGGTTTGGAAATGCCGCCGGCGGGCCGGGGATTTATCCGGCGCGGCGTCCCGGGAAAAGTTGATATATTCATTATTTCGTTTTAATATCATATTAAAAAGAGGTCAAAATGATTAACATCGCCTGTCCGGTTATAGGTAAAAAAGAAAGACGCCTTATTAATGAAGTTTTGGATTCAAGAATGCTTGCCAGCGGAAAATATGTCGAAAGGTTCGAACGGTCTTTTGCCCGGTATTCGGGCGCGAAATTCGCCATTGCAAACGCCAACGGGACGACTTCCCTTCATACCGCGCTTTTAATGTGCGGAGTCGGGCCCGGAGATAAAGTAGTGACTACTCCGTTTTCTTTCATAGCCACGGCGAATTCGATTCTTTTCTGCGGGGCAAAGCCTTTATTCGCGGACATAGATCCTGAGACATACAATATCAATCCGGCAGAACTTGAGAAAATATTAAAAAAAGAAAAAAACGTCAAAGCCGTTATGGCGGTTCATCTTTACGGGCTTGCCTGCGATATGGACGCGATAATGAAACTTAAGAAAAAATATAAATTTAAGCTCATTGAAGACGCCTGCCAGGCGCACGGAGCTTCTTACGGGAACAAAAAAGCGGGTTCTTTCGGCGACGCTGCCGGCTTTTCTTTTTACGCCACAAAAAATATGATGACGGGCGAAGGCGGCATTATTCTTACAAATGACGCCGGAATGGATAAATGCGCCAGACGGATTATCAATCACGGCAGACAGGGGCATTCCACGCATATTGCGCTCGGATACAATTACAGGCTTACAAATCTCGCCGCGGCGATAGGCATTGCCCAGCTTGAGCAGCTTGAAGACTGGATAGAAAAAAGGAACGCCAACGCGCAAAAATACAATAAAGCTTTTGAATGGCTGGATTTTATCAAAACTCCGTCAGTGCCTAAAAAATGCAGGCATGTATTTCATCAGTATACGGTCAGGGTCAAAGCTTCCCAAAGAGATAAGTTTATGAAATATCTCAGGGACAACGGCGTCGGATGCGGCATATATTACGACACGGTAATGTACAGACAGCCTTATTATAAAAAACTCGGTTACAAAGCGGGCATATGCCCCGAGGCCGAGAAAGCGGCGAAAGAAGTGCTTTCTCTGCCCGTTCATCCGTCTCTTTCAAAAGCCGATACCGACAGAATAATAAAAACGGTAAAGGATTATAAAAAATGAAGACAATCACAACCGCTGTTGTCGGAGTAGGTTCGCTCGGACAGCATCATGCGAGAATTCTCGGCAAACATCCGAATTCACGGCTTGAGTATATAGTGGACACCGATGAAAAGAGAGCCGAGAAAATAATAAAATCCAATAAATTAAAAGCTGAGATTTTTACGGATTATAAAGAGCTTATAGGCAAAGCGGAGGCCGTCGTGATAGCGGCGCCGACGCAGTTTCATTATCGGATAGCCAAACCTCTTTTGGAAAAAGGCATTCATTGTCTTGTCGAAAAACCCGTTACTTTAAGCGTTGAGGAAGCGCAGGATCTTATCGGCACTGCGCAAAAACATAATGTCATTTTGCAGGTGGGCCATGTCGAGAGATTTAATCCGGCGGTTATTGCTGCCGCGCCTTATGTGCGCAATCCCAGATTTATTGAAGTAAACAGACTCGGCCCCTTTGACCCCAGAACCGCCCATATCGGCGTTGTTCTTGATCTGATGATACATGATCTTGACATGCTTTTCTATCTTGTTAAAGATAAAGTCGTTTCTTTTGAAGCCCATGGGGCGAAAGTGCTTTCCGAGACGGAAGATATAGCTAAAGTGAGGCTGAAGTTTGCCAACGGCTGCGTGGCGGATATTTCGGCCAGCAGGGTTTCCATGGACAAATACAGAAGAATAAGGATTTTCCAGCCGGATGCTTATATTTCCGTCGACTATGCCGGCAAAAGCCTGAAAATATATACTAAAAAAGAAGGGAAGGAAAAAATAAACTCTCTTTTTGACATTAAAATCACAAAGCCGAAAATCCCTTCGGACGAGCCTTTGTTTTATGAACTGGACAATTTTCTTAACAGCGTTATAGAAGGCAAAAAGCCCATGGTTTCCGGAGAGCAGGGACGGGACGCTGTTGAACTCGCTCTCAATATTTTAAAGCATATGGTTTTTTAAACCGTATAATCCGGTAATAACCCGCGGTAAAAAGAAAAACCGGTTCGCAAGCCGGAGCTTTTAAGTACGCAAGACGGAAATATATGTCTGACGGTTTATGCCGCCCTTGTTATGTGATACGGCTTGCCGTATGTCGATGAAAACGTCCAAAGAAAGACTCGGTCGCCGGAAATATTATGTTCCGTGATACAGCTCGCTTATGCCTGTCAATGAAAGAAGCGTATGGCGGCGTTTATAGGGATAAATATGTCCGATGTTTTTTTGTCTGCCGTTTTCAGGGAAAAATTTTTATAGCTTTTGAACCCGCGGGAACTTTTATGCCTAATATAAAAAAACCGTTAAAGAGGGGCTCCGTATATTTTTTGAGCCGGCTTTTGCAATAAACAAGCGAGGATGTTTATGAACGGGAAATTTTATTCGGCACGGCAAATTCCTTTCCTGAAAGATCTCCGGCTTGTTTTTTGCGGCCCGGACATATATTTCGGCTTTGAAAACGGATTATGCCGCGGCAATTTGCGCCGGTCGCGATTTTAAATATTATTTGATGCGTATAAAAGTTATATAATATTTCAAAAACGGACGGAGTCTTTGTTAAAAATATGCGGCCGGGATTGAAAAACAAAACTTATTTCCCGCAAATATTATTATTCATAAATCTGCAGCGGGCCGTCACAGAATAATTCAGCCGGATTTAAAACGGGCGTATTAAGCCGCGAAAAAGCCGCGCGGATATGATTTTCGGCCGGCGAAGGATGAAAAATAGTGGCAAATGATAAAATTTTTATATCCGCGGGAGATTTGTCCGGGGATATGCATGCGGCAAATCTTGTAAAAGAAATAAAAAAACTCTCTCCTTCAACCGTAATAACCGCGTCCGGAGGGGAAAATCTTAAAGCCGTTTCCGACAGTTTCATCGAAGACATAGTCAATATAAACGCTTTCGGTTTTTTCCCTCTCAAACCCGTTTTCATATTAAAAGAAACATATAAAAAAATCAAAGCGTTTTTTTTAAGCGGCAGACCGGATAAAGTTATTCTTGTCGATTATTACGGCTTTCACTCTTTTGTCGCAAAGCTCGCGAAACGGATGGAAATCCCCGTTTATTATTATGTCAGCCCTCAGGTTTGGGCGTCAAGACGCTCAAGAATCAAAGTGCTGGCTGCAAATGTAAAGAAAATGCTTTGCATCCTTCCTTTTGAAGAAAAACTTTACAGGGATCAGGGCGTCGACGCGTTTTTTGTCGGAAATCCCCTGATAGATCTTGTTCCCGAAAAGACGGATTTCGGCCCGTCTTCGCCTCCTTTAATAGGGCTGTTTCCGGGCAGCAGAAAAAGCGTCATAAAAAGACATATGCCGATAATTCTTAAAACCGCGGCAATACTGAGGGAAAAGCTCGGCGCCGGATTTATTATCTTCAGCGTAAATAAAAATATTTCTGCGCAGCTGCCGGATTATATAAAGCATGAACCGGGCGGGGATTTTGAAAAGAGAAAACTTATAGACATAGCGCTGTGTCCTTCGGGCACGGTAAGTTTGGAGAACTCTCTCCTCGGCATTCCTATGGCGGTTATGTACAAATTGTCTTATTTCAATTATTTTTTCATAAAAATGATAGCTACTGTAAAGTACATAACTCTTGCAAACATACTTGCCGGCAAAAGCATTGTTCCAGAGTTTATACAGTTTGACGCCGAACCGGAAAAAATAGCGTCCTGCATTATAGAGCAGCTTAAACCCGGAAATTACGCTTTGAAAGTAAATGAACTTCTGGCGTTTAGAAAAATGCTGGGAAAACCCGGAGTAAGCAGAAGAACCGCTGAAATTATTTTGAGCGATAAATAAAAAGAGAGTCGATGAAAAAAAAGAAACTCGAATTAAAACGGCTGGAAAAATATCTGAAACCCTATATTCACAGATTTTTGCTGGCCTTATTATGCATGATAATATATGCCGTTACGGATATTTACGTCCTGACGGTGCTGAACAATTTTATAAATAAGATATTTTTGAGAACCGACACGGCTGAAATGCTTTTGAGGGTGGCTCTGGTTTTCCCGGCTGTTTATGCGGTGCTTGGCGTTTGCGACTACGGAAGAAGTTATTTTCTTAATTACATAGGGCAGAATGTCGTAAGAGATATGAGAAAACAGCTTCATTTGAAAATAATGTCTTTATCGCATAATTTTTTTATAGACAATTCTTCCGCAAAAATAATTTCCAGACTGACTAATGATCTGGGGGCGGTGCAGAACGCGATAGTGAAAGTGCCCGCCGCCGTAACTAAAGAATTTTTGATATTTGCCGGAGTCACCGTCTATGTTTTTTACCTGAACTGGAAGTTTGCCCTGATAGTTTTTACGGTGCTTCCGCTTGTTTCTTTTCCTTTGGCGGCGCTTTCGCGGAAAATGAAAAAGGCCGCCGGGGAAAGCCAGGAGCAGATGGCGGAGATATATTCTTCCCTTTCGAAAATGCTTAACGGGTTTTCCGTAATAAAGGCATTCTGCGGCGAAAAACGCGAGACGGACAGATTCAGACGCGACAATGACAAATTCTACAATATAATTTTAAGAATAGTAAGAATGGACGCGCGTCTTGCCCCGATGATAGAGTTTATCGGAGCGCTTGCCGCCGGAGTCGTTTTGTTTTTCGGCGGAAGGGACGTCATACAAGGCGTGTGGTCCCCGGGCGATTTTATGGTCTTTTTTTATGCCGTGACAAAAATGTATAAACCCGTCAAAAGTTTTGCTTCCGTAAACAGCCAGATACAAAACGGACTTTCCGGGGCAGAAAGAGTGTTTGATATTCTGGATCAGGAGCCTTCGGTGCGGGATCTTCCCGGCGCCGGGCCGATGCCGCCTTTTGAAAGAAAAATCGAATATAAAGACATCTCGTTCGGCTATGCGGCGGGTAAAAATATACTTGAAAATTTCACCATAACAGTAAACCGGGGAGAAACCGTCGCGATAGTCGGGCATTCCGGTTCCGGCAAAACGACGGTCATCAATCTTCTTTTAAGGTTTTACGATCCCGCAAAAGGAAGCATTTATATAGACGGAACCGATATCAGAAAGTTTACGCTCGGGTCGCTAAGAAAACAGATGGCAATAGTGAGCCAGGACATTATGCTTTTTGACGAAACCGTAAAATACAATATATCTTACGGAAGCTTTGACGCGTCTGCGGAAGACATAATTAAAGCGGCAAAAAACGCTAATGCGCATGACTTTATTTCAAAACTGCCCGGAGGATATGCCGCCAGAGTGGGGGAAAGGGGAATAAAACTTTCCGGCGGGGAAAAACAGAGACTGTCGATAGCCAGGGCAATGCTGAAAAATTCGCCGCTGCTTTTGCTTGACGAAGCCACAAGCGCGCTTGATTCCGAGTCGGAAAAGCTTGTTCAGGACGCGGTGGAAAGACTGATGAAAAACAGAACCGCTATTGTAATAGCTCACAGGTTGTCTACGGTCAGAAATGCCGACAAAATCATTGTTATGGACAAAGGGCGCGTCGCGGAAACCGGTACGCATGAAGAGTTGATGCGCATAAACGGCGGAATATACCGAAAACTCAATAAGATGCAAAAACTATGAAGAAAAATACCGTAAAGAAAACTAATCTCGGGCGCTTGCTGAAATATCTGAGGCCTTATGCCGGAAGATTTTTTATAGCCGTCATTTGCATGAGCGCTTTTGCCGGGTTTGCGACCTCTCTGCTTGTGCTTCTTAAGAAAGCTGTCGACGGCATTTTTATAGATAAAAATCTTACAATGCTTTTTTTTGCGGCTTTCGGCGTTCCGGCTGTTTTTGCGCTGAAAGGATTTGCCGATTACGGGCGGAGCTATCTTCTTAATTATATAGGGCAGAATGTCATAAGAGATTTGCGCATGCGGATTTATGAGAAGCTCATAATTCTTTCGCATGATTTTTATGTCAGAAATTCTTCGGCGAAGATAATGTCAAGGGTTACCAGCGATCTGAGCGTTTTGGAAATGTCCATAGTCAGAGCGCCCGCGAGTCTTATCAAAGACGCTCTTACTTTTTTAGGGATGATAGCGGCGGCTTTTTACCTGAACTGGAAGTTTTCCCTGATCGTGTTCGTCGGTTTTCCCGCTGCCGCCGTGCCGCTGGTAATTTTTGCCAGAAAAATAAGAAAGTCCGCTAAAGAGGGACAGAAGCAGATGGCGGAGATATATTCGTCTTTGTCCCAAATGCTGCTGGGTTTTTCTGTGATAAAAGCTTATAATACCCAGAAACACGAAGAACTCAAATTCAAAGAGGAAAATGACAAATATTATAACTTTGCCCTGAGAGTGATAAGAGTAGACGCCAGATCAAGTCCGATAATGAATTTTATGGGAGCGGCGGCTGTGTCGGTAGTTCTTTATTTCGGAGGAATTGACGTTCTGGACGGCGTGTGGACGGCAGGAGCTTTTTTCGCTTTTATAGCTGCGGTCGGGCAGATGTATGAACCGGTAAGAAATTTCGCCCATCTCAATTCCCTTATACAGGCCGGACTCGCTTCGGCTGAGAGAATATTTGAGATTCTTGACGAAAAACCTTCGGTAAAAAATCCGGATAATGCTGAAACTTTAAACGGGTTTGAAAATTCCGTAAAATATAAAAACGTGACATTCGGGTATGTCCGGGATAAAAACGTTCTCGAAAATTTCAATCTTGAAATAAAACGCGGACAGTCTGTGGCTTTTGTCGGGCTTTCCGGTTCTGGAAAAACGACGGTGGCAAACCTTCTTCTTAGATTTTACGATCCTGTCTCCGGAGGGATTTTTATAGACGGGCATAATATAAAAAATATTGCCCTGGAGTCTTTAAGGCTTAATATCGGGGTAGTTTCCCAGGATAACGTTCTTTTTGACGACACTATTAAGTATAATATCGCTTACGGAAATCCCTGCGCTTCAATGCGGCAAATAGAGGCGGCGGCCGAAAGCGCCAACGCTTCCGGTTTTATTTCCAGGCTGTCTGAGGGCTATGATACTCTTGTCGGGGAAAGAGGCGTACGTCTTTCCGGCGGGGAGAAACAGAGGCTGTCTATAGCCAGGGCGATTCTTAAAAATCCGCCGATACTGATATTCGACGAGGCGACAAGCGCGCTTGACACCGAATCGGAAAAACTTATTCAGGACGCGGTGGAAAAACTGATGAAAAACAGAACCGTTATTTTGATAGCTCACAGGCTTTCAACGGTCAGGAATGCGGATAAAATTATTGTTATGGACAAAGGACGCATAGTTGAAACGGGCTCCCATGAACAATTAAGCCGGATTGAAAACGGCGTATATAAAAAATTAAACGAATTGCAGGTATTATGAAAAAAATTAAAATTTTGTTATTGGCGGTTGTGATGACGGTTCCGGCGCAAAACTCTTTTGCCGGAAAGGCTCCGACTCTGCCCAACAGTTATGACGGAGCGGCTCCTACGGCGCGCTCGATGGCTATGGGGGAAGCCGGAACGGGCTTGATGGGAAGTAATGACTCTTTCTATTACAATTCGGCCATGTACGGGTTTTCCGAAGGCGGCACGAGAGCGGAAGTAACGGGAGTTCTCTCGCGCCAAAGCGGAGCTTCGCCGGATAAAGTAAGCGTTTTTGAACCTTCGGGACAGGGGCTTACGTCGTTTGTGTTGATACAGAATACGGCGGCTTTGGTTTGGCAGGCCCTTTCGGACTGTACCGTAAAAAAAGAATATTCCGGCGGCGGAAAACGCATATCGGAGATTTATCTCAACTCTTTTTCAATAGCGGCCGGACAGAAAAACGAAAAAGGTTATTCCGTGGGCATAAATATGACTTATCTTTACGGCAAAATAGGCGAATCTTACAATTTCGCGGGACAGGCGGATTCCAATATAGGCTCCGGCAACGGTTTCGCTCTGGATCTGTCCTTTGCCTTTCCCGCCGGCAATAATATATTTTTCGGTTTTGACATTAAAAATCTTGCCGGATTTATGTTTTGGGACGATTATAATACCGAACAGCTTCCTCTGATTCTCAGGGCGGGAACAGGTTATCATCTCAAAGGCTTTCTTTTGGCCACGGACTGGGAAAAGCGTTTTTACCGTTTCGGCGGTTTACAGGAAGATTTTGTCAGATTCGGCATTGAACAGTATATCAACGGCGCGGTATGCGTAAGGCTTGGACTTGTAAGCGATAATAATTTTGACTCCGGAAAGTTCAGATATAGTTACGGATTCGGCATGAGGCTTAGAAATTATGAGATTTCCGCCGCCGCACAGCAATATAAAATAAATGATGAAGATTTCAGCAAATACCTGCTTTCATTCAGCGCATTGGTGCAATAATGGAAGAACTAATTGAGAGTTTAAGAACAAATTTAATGCAGTCGCTTCCCTATCTTAACAAAGACGACTCCGCATTGATAGACAAAGCTTATGAATACGCTTCATACGCGCACTCTTATCAGATAAGAGCCTCGGGCGATCCTTACCTTGTGCACTGCGTTTCCGTGGCGAAAAATCTTGCCGAGCTTAAGATAGATCCGGCCACGGTAGCCGCCGCGCTGCTGCACGATATTCTTGAAGACACCCTGGTTACCGAACAGGAGCTTATAAAAGAGTTCGGCGAAGAGGTCGTTTCTCTTGTCAAAGGAGTTACCAAACTTAACAAGTACCAGTTTCACGATAATATAACGGAACAAGCCGAAAACTGGAGAAAAATGCTTCTTGCCGTGGTAAAAGATATCCGCGTTATAATAATAAAACTTGCCGACAGGCTTCACAATATGCGCACGATTAAATTTCTCACTCCTGACAAACAGAAAAGCATTTCACAGGAATCTCTCACTCTTTACGCCCCTTTCGCCCACAGGCTCGGCATTTATAAATGGAAAAGCGAACTTGAAGACTGGGCTTTCGAAGTTTTATACCCTTCGCAGTACAATATGATTAAAACCCAGTGGCAAAGACGGGCTGAAAGCAATACCGAAAATCTGCAAAAAGTGCAGGAGCAGATTAAAGACAATCTTAAAGACAGCGGAATTTCGTTCAGAATATCGGCAAGGCCTAAAAATCTTTACGGCATTTACAGAAAAATGGAAAGACAGAACAAGCCTTTTTCCGCCATTGAGGATTTATTCGGGCTGCGCATCATTACCGATACGGTTGAAAATTGTTATGCAATACTTAGCGTTATCAATTCAAGTTTCAAACTGGTGGAAGGTTCTTTTACGGATTACATAACTCTGCCGAAAACAAATATGTACCAGTCTCTTCATATTACCATCATTTCCGATAGAAATGTGATAGTTGAAACCCAGATCAGAACGGAAGAAATGCACGAACATGCCGAATACGGCGTCGCCGCGCACTGGAGATATAAGAAAAAAGTCGAGGGCGACAATAAAAACAGCAGGGACGAAAATAAAAAGAATGTGACGGAAGACAGGCTTGACTGGCTGAAAAAATTCCTTGAATGGCAGAGGGAAACGACGGATTCGGGCGAATTTCTGACGACATTGAAAACGGAATGCGATTTCGAGCAGATTTTTGTGTTTACTCCTAAAAAGAAAGTAATAAAACTGCCTTACGGGGCCACCGCGCTTGATTTCGCTTATGCGGTGCATTCGGATATAGGCGACACCTGCATGGGCGCGAAGGTCAACGGTAAAATGGCGACTATAGACACCAAGCTTAAAACGGGCGATATTTGCGAGATTCTTGTAAGAAAAAATATCAAACCGAGCAAGAACTGGCTTGAAATCGCCATAACCGCCCAGGCGCGTTCAAGAATAAGAAGATATTTAAGAGAGCATGAGAAAAAAGAAAATATTCCGGCAAAAAAAGGCTGATACGATGCTTATGACGGCATGCAAAATAAAAAGGCAGGCTTTAAAAAAATCAAAGCCTGCCTTTGTTTAATTTTGATCCTTGCGGTTAAATGGCTTTTTTTACTTTATTTGACTTTATGCACGAAGTGCACACGTATTCACGCGTTTTTTTTCCTTCAAGAACTATATTTAAGCTCTGAAGATTGGGTCTGAAAAGCCTTTTGGAAGCTTTATTTGAATGGCTGATTGTATTGCCTGACGTTGAACCTTTTCCGCAAACTACGCATTTGTAAGACATTTTAAAACCTCCGGTAATCAATAACTAATTTGAAGATTATATGAATTTTTAACTTTTTTTGCAACCTGCCCGTAAAATAAATGAATTTCGGCTCGAAGCGGATTTCATATAAAAATGCAAATTTTAAAACGTTCCCGCTATATCCGGGAATTTATTGCAAATACCGGACAAAAGCCAATCCGGGCACATATTAAAAAACGGAGCTTATATCTTTATTATAGTCGCAAAAATTTTATCTTTTTCACCGAGCGCCAAAGCTGTTACGGTATCTTCCCCGATAAAACCGCTTACCTCGGTTCCGGGGATTTCGTATGATTCGGAAACCATATCAATGATTTCGGGCAAAAGAGCCGCTTCAAGTATATTGCTGTTTTCGGAAAAATCTTTTTTCAGAAATTTGCCTGTGTCGTCGTGAGAGTAAACAATTCCGTTTGAAGAGTCCAGTATTATAAGAAGTTTGTAGTTGCGCAGTTGTCTCCCGAGATAGTATTCTATGATTTTTGTAAGATTGTCCTTGTCCTGCTGTAAAACTTTTATTTTTTGCCGCGCTTTTTCATTCTCCGTCGCGAACATATCGGCGATTTCATCGTATTTTTCCTCTTTGGAAGCTTCAAACGCGCCTTTTTCTATTTTCCTTTTTGTTCTCTGGAAAGGAAGAACGATAAACAGTTTTGACAGAAAATAAAGAATAATAATCAACGCCGCGCCGGTTACCGCGGCAACCGTAAAATATTTTATTTTCCAGTATCCCGCTTTTTCAGAGGCTTTCCGGGTGGAAAAAATGCAGCAGAGCACATAGCCTTTGTCCACAGGCACGGAAAAAAGTATATGGTCTTTGTCATAAGAAAGCTGCAGCAGTTCTCCTTTGTATTTTAAAGCCCTGTCATAAATCTCGCCTTCTCTTTTGGAATTCCATTCATTCGTATTATTGTGTATAATTACCGTATTGTTTCCGTCCAAAATAAAAGCCGACGCGACGTTTTCCAGTTTTGAAATGGACTCCACATTGGTAAGAACGGAAATATCGTCCGAATTTTGAATGGCTCTGTTTATCGAAGGCACCGAAACCTTTACGGCGGAACGGGCTTTTTCAATGGCAAGATGTTCAAGATCGGAAGCTTTGAGCTTTGAAAGCTGATATGCCGAAAGATAGAAAACTGCGCCCATAACCAAAAGAAAAACAAAATTTAAAAGTATTATATTTTTTTTCATAACAGGCAGATTATACAAAATATTTAAAGGATTTTTACAATGCGGTACGGCGGGATTGAAATAAAACGGGCGGTGACGTTTAAAGACAGGCTGTGCGGCTTTATGTTTAAAAAATCGGCCGGATACGCGATCTTATTTGAGAAATGCCGCGCCGTGCATACGTGTTTTATGCGTTTTAATATAGACATCGTCTTTATGGATAAGGACGAAAATATAATAAAAGAAGTTAAAAATTTAAAGCCCTGGCGGCTGGCTTTATGCCGGAAAGCTTATTATGTTCTTGAAATACCTTCGGACATTGCGAAAGAATTGCAACGGAGCATATAACCGTTTTTGATTTCGGCGGAAATCCGCTTTTTTGCCGAAAGCGCGGCGTAAATTTTCAAAAATACGGAAAAGAAGACGGAAATCCGCGCATATTCGCTTTCGCCGGTATGCGCTTTGAACCGTAGGATATAAGATATTTAACGGATAAAAATTATGAAAAAATGCCCTTTTGCGCATCGGGGATAAAAGACGAAGCGGTCGGATGCCGTTTCCGCAATGAATTTCCCGAACCCGGCATAAACATAAAAATAAAAAAAACGCCCCGGCGTCAAAGCGGCCAGGCCGTGATTGCGGCTTTTTTTGCTTGCCGGTCCGTTCTCGCTTATACCGGCGCGTCTTAATAACAATTACGGCCTTAAAAAGAAAATAATAATTACATCCTCGATAACCGTTTTGAGCATATATAATACGCGGTTTATGCGTCCGTAAAAAATGTAATCGGTTTCTATGCGGATGCGGAGATGAAAATATTTTAAAAGAGTTTTAAAAAGATGATACAATTAGACAGCGAAGCGCAGTATATAAAAGGCATAGGATCCAAAAGAGCGCGGGCTTTGCTGAAGCTCGGTATAAGCAGCGCCGGAGATTTGCTTACCTTTTTTCCCTGCCAGTATCAGGACAGAACGATAATAACTCCGATATCGGACGCTTACAAGCAGCCTCAATGCTGCATAAAGGCGACGATAGGAAAGGCTTATGAAAGAAAGCTTTCAAAAGGGCTTTTTCTTCTTGATATAGAAATGTTCGACAATACGGGAAAGGCTTATGCCAGATTTTTCCGCAGGAAGAATCCCTATTCGAAAACGGATATTTTCGCTTCAATAAAAAAAGCTTTCAAAGAAGGAAAGACCGCATATATTTACGGAGATTCCAAAGTTGAGCCCGGAGCGCGGTATATAGCGGTAAACGATTATGAGATCGTTGATTGCGCGCAAGATATCGCCGTTTCTTTTAACAGAATCATTCCCGTTTATCCCGCTACGGAAGGTCTGAGCCGCAAAGTCATAAGGGAAGCGGTCAAAAACGCTTTGGATATGCTTGCGCCTTTATATCCCGATATTTCAGGCCTTATTCCCGAAATGAAAGGCCTTGTGAAATTAAATGCCTGCGAGGCTGTCAGAAAAATACATTATCCAGACAGTCTTTCTTCTGCGCAAGAGGCAAGAAGGGCTTTGGCGATGCAGGAGTTTTTTGTTCTGGAAACGGCTCTGTCCGTTTCGCGCCGGCAAATAAAAAAGAACCCAAAAAAGCAGCGCTATGAGATCAAAAAAAATCTGCTGACCCCTTTCCGCGAAAAACTGGGCTTTAATTTTACAAGGGCGCAAAAAAAAGCGATAAACGGGATTTTCGGCGATATGCGGGATGTTTATCCTATGAACAGAATGCTTATGGGAGACGTCGGCTCGGGCAAAACCGTAGTGGCTTTGAGCGCCGTTTTGCTTGCGGCCGAAAACGGATACCAGTCTATGATAGCCGCTCCTACGGAAATTCTTGCGGAGCAGCATTTTCTTACCATTTTAAATATGCTTGAAGGACTTGGCGTCAATACGGTTATCGCGACCTCGTCTTCTTTAAAGAAAAAGGCCGACAGGGAAAGAATTCTTTCGGAAACGGCCTGCGGCTCTGCCAAGATAATAATAGGAACTCATGCTTTAATGCAGGAGAGAATAAAATTTAAGAATCTGGCTTTAATAGTCGTTGACGAACAGCAAAGATTCGGCGTTATGCAAAAATACGCCGCTGTTGACAAAGCCGACAGCCCGGATATTCTGATGATGACGGCGACTCCGATACCCAGAGCTCTTGCGATGACGGCATACGGCGAAATGGATATAACGGTTATCGACGAACTTCCCGCCGGCCGCGTTCCGGTAAAAACGTATTTTATAAGCGAAACAGCCGCTTACGGCAAAACCATAGAAGAATTGAAAAACGGTGGACAGGCTTATATAGTTTATCCTCTTATAGACGAATCCGACAAAACCGCTTTGAAAGCCGCCTCCGCGGAGGCGCAAAAGCTTTCCAAAACTTTTTTTAAGGAATATAAAGTGGGCCTTTTACACGGAAAAATGAAGCCTTTTGAAAAAAACGGCGTAATGAGAAAGTTTAAGCGGAAAGAATTTGACGTTTTGATTTCCACCACGGTTATCGAAGTCGGCATAGACGTGCCGGACGCTTCGGTTATGATAATACAGCATGCCGACAGATTCGGACTGTCCGCTTTGCACCAGCTGCGCGGGCGCATAGGAAGGGGAAAAAGGCAGTCCTACTGTTTTCTTGTGGGAAAAGCGAAAAATGAGAATGCTGCCAGAAGACTTAAAATAATGACGGAAACGAATAACGGTTTTGAGATTGCGCAGGAAGATCTGAAAATGCGCGGCCCCGGAGAGTTATTGGGGACGCAACAGCACGGTTTTCCGGAATTTAAAGCGGGAGATCTTATAAGGGACGCGGATATAATTGAATTTGCAAAAAAATCGGCATCGGAACTTGTCGAAGAAGATCCCGAACTGGCAAAAAAAGAGCATTTTGTATTAAAACAGCTGATAAATCAGCGCTTTTGCGGTAAGATAAAACTTATCGGTGTCGGTTGATTATTTTATTGAAATTTGATATAAATCTGCCTATGCGTACACAGCTTGCGGCGGTTTATCCAGGCAGTTTTGATCCACCTACTAACGGTCATCTTGACATTATAACAAGAGCCTCCAGACTTTTTCCTAAAATTATAGTTGCGGTTACCGATAACGCAAGTAAAAAACATATGTTTTCTCTTGAACAGCGCGTCGATTTATTAAAAAAATCCGCTGAACAACTGTCTAATGTCGAAGTGGTTTCTTTTTCCGGACTTTTGGCTGATTATCTTGAAAAAATAAATACTTTTATTTTAATAAGAGGCCTCAGGGCTTTGTCGGATTTCGAGTATGAGTTTCAGATGGCTCTCATGAACAGGAATTTAAACAAAAACATAGAAACGGTTTTTTTAATGCCCGATCAGGCTTATACTTTTTTATCTTCAAGCATGGTAAAAGAGATTGCGGCGTTAGGCGGACGGACAAAAGGGCTTGTTCCCGAATGTGTAGAAAAAAAACTCCATGATTAGAGGTGGTGCACTATGTATGATTTATACACGTTGATTGAAGAAATGGGCAGGCTGAAAGCTTCGGATTTGCATATAACCGTCGGGGCTCCTCCTATGTTTAGATGCGACACAAAAATGACGCCGGCCGGCAATGTCATTTTAGACACCGAATCCTGCAAGGAGCTGATATACAGCGTTTTAAGCGACGAACAGGCGAAGCGTTTTGAAAAAATGTGTGAACTTGATATGTCTTTCGGGGTAAAAGGCGTCGGAAGAATAAGAATGAATGTTTTTAAGCAGAGAGGCTCGGTTTCGGCTGCGCTCAGGCTTATTCCGACAAAAATGTGGACATTTGAAGAACTGAATCTTCCCAAGGTCATATACGATATAGTCAATTTTCCGAAAGGGCTTATTCTTGTCACGGGCGCTACTGGCTCGGGCAAATCGACAACGCTTGCTTCAATGATCAATTATATAAATCAAAACAGATCGGGACATATAGTGACTATTGAAGATCCGATAGAATATATACACAATCACAAAAAGTGTATAGTCAACCAGAGAGAAGTCGGAGCCGACACTCCTTCATTTTCCTCCGCTCTGAAATATGTTTTAAGAGAAGATCCCGATATCATACTTATAGGCGAAATGAGAGATCTGGAGACAATCGCGGCTGCGGCTACCATAGCCGAAACCGGGCATTTGGTTTTCGCCACTCTTCATACCATGGATACCGCTTCTTCCATCAACAGAATGGTGGACGTGTTTCCGGCCCACCAGCAGGGTCAGATAAGAGCGCAGCTTTCGCTGACTCTTCAGGCTATATTGTGCCAGCAGCTTATGCCGCATATATCGGGCAAAGGAATGGTGCTTGCCACAGAGATAGTAATGATGAATGCCGCTATGAGAAATATTGTAAGGGAGATGAAGACCGAACAAATCTATTCTCAGATACAAATGGGCAACAAATACGGCATGCAGACTATGAATCAGTCTATTGCGGACAATGTTCTTAAAAAAAGAATATCGAAAGAAACGGCTTTTGAGTACACGACCAATAAAGAAGAACTTGAAAGACTGATAGCCGTGGGCGGAAGATAGTCAAATGGAGAAAACGGGCGGCAGAAAGGGTTTCAGTGCGGTTGAGCTTGTAATAGCTTTAGCCGTAGTCGTTATAGTCGCCGTTATCGCAGTTCCCAAATTGATGAACGTTTTGCACGATTCGCAAGAAAAAGCGACAAGAGGGGCGCTGGGAGCTTTGCGTAGCGCGATCGCGATGTATTATGGAGATCACGACGGCAATTATCCGGGCGCGGACATAGTAAAAGAACTTACCGAAGACGGGAAATACATAAAGGAAATTCCTTTCGCCTGCTGTCCTCCTTATCACAAAAAGTCGAATAAAATATATATCGGCGATTTTGACAAAAATAAAGATCTGTGCGGCTGGGCGTATAAACCGGGGGATGAAGATGACGCGGCCGGGCGCGTAAAAGGCCAGATATGGATAAACTGCTCTCATAAGGATTCACGAGGAAATGTCTGGAGCGAATTATAAGCATGGATATATTTCTTATTGGGCAATTGAACGTAATTTTTTATATATTCTTTTTTTTAACGGGGCTTGCTATCGGAAGTTTTGCGAATGTATGTATTTACAGGATACCGCTTAATCTGTCCGTAGTAAAACCGCGCTCTTGCTGTCCCGGCTGTAAAAAACAGATCAAATGGTATGATAATATACCGGTTTTAAGCTATCTTTTTCTGGCGGGTAAATGCCGTTGCTGCAAGGGGAAAATATCCGTAATATATCCTGTTGTCGAACTGATGACGGGTTTTTCTTTTGTCTTATTGTTTTATTTTTACGGGCTGACTCCGGCTCTTTTGCTTTTTTGTTTTACGGCGTTTTGTCTGGTAGCGGTATCCGGAATCGACTATTATCATCAGATAATTCCGGATATTTTTCCCCTGATGCTTGTTATATCGGGGCTTTTATTCTCATTTTTCAATATAATTTTAGGGGAAACCTCTTTACAGCAATTTCTGAACGCTGCGGCGGGCATTGCCGCCGGCGGCGGTTCTCTGCTTTTAATAGGGTTGCTTGGACAGTTTGTTTTTAAAAAAGAAGCCATGGGCGGAGGAGACGTCAAACTTATGGCCGGAATCGGCGCTGTGATAGGATGGGAAAGAGTTCTTCTCGCTATTTTCATAGCTTCATTTATTGGAAGCGTAGCGGGACTGTTTCTGATAGCGGCTGAAAAAGTTGAAAAAAGGGGATATATGCCTTTCGGCCCTTTTCTCTCCGTTGCTTCTTATATGACTTTGATTATGCCGGCTCCGCCGGCGCTGTTTAACGCTTTTTTTGCGTGGGAGACCGGCATATTAAATAAATTTTTCGGGGCGTAAACATTGAATAATACTCCTGCCGATAAATTCAATTACCTGGTTCTTATTCTTGCATTGTCTTTGGTTATTTCGGTATTTTCAAAATTTTCAGATGCTTTGGGCATACGTTCGGCTCTTTTTTTTCTTTTGGGAGCGACGTTTTTTTTTCATTTTAACGCTTGTTTCATAAAATTTAGATATTATGTCATTCCTCTTTTGTTTTTTGTGCTTGCGGCGGTTTTGTCTTATTACGGCGCGGAATCCAGATATAACGCAAGAAGCGGGATAATGCTGCTGTCTTATTGCTCGGCCGCTTATCTGCTGTCGGGCTTTCTCAAACCTTATGATAAAAGAAGCGTTCTTATTATTCCGGTTTTTATAGGACTGTGGCTTACAATTTTTCTTTTTGCATCCAATACCGCTTTTTCGGACTATGCGGCGAATGAAGTCTTGTCGAAAAATATGCGTGCCGCGGCAGGTTTTCTCATACTGGCTCTCTCTCTTTCATTTGTTTTCTGGCAGAAGGAAAGAAAGATATATATGTATACGTCTTTTATAATACTGGCCGCCGTGCTTTTGACAAAAGTTTATTTTGCTGCCGGGCTCGCTTTTGTTCTGTTCGGAACTTTTCTGTTTCTTACGAGGGAGAAAATAAAAGTTAAAACATATATTTCGGTTTTGCCTTTTACGGCGCTTTCGGCCGCGGCATTTGCGCAGGCTTTTACAAGCGGCTGGTTTTCGCATAAGACGCAGATCTGGAAAACCGCGCTTTCGGTAATAAAAGACAATCTTGTAACGGGAACGGGGTTTTGCAATTATTCGTCCGTTTCCGGCGCGTATGCCAAAACTGCCGGAATTGACGTTTCCGGAGCCGATAATATGATTTTGCAGGTCTTGGCGGAAACTGGAATCGCGGGTTTTATTTTATTTTCGGCAGTATTAGCCGTTTTTTTTACGCTTATAGCGAAAAAGCTTAAAAAGAAAGAAAATAAAGAGCTTTATCTGCCGGTGCTTTTGGCCGTTGTTTTTTTTATGCTGTACAATATGTTTGAATCGGCGGCTTTTATACCCGCCAATATGCTTGTTTTTTTTATACTTCTTTCTGTTCCCTCGGACGTTTCAGACATAAAGAGCAGGCCCCGGAAAATAAACGCGTATGCGGCCGTGCTTGTTACCGTACCATTGCTTTATGTTCTGGCTCTGCCTCTTATGGCGGCTGAAGATTATAAAAAAGGCATAATGTTTTTTGCTGCCGGAAAATATGATTTGTCAAGAGATTATTATCTCGGCGCTATGGAGAGGGATTTTCTTAATCCCGAATACGCGAGCAGACTTTCCGACGCTTATTTCGCCATAAGCAGAAAGGAGAACTCTCTTGTCAACCTTGACAAAGCCCTGGAATATAAAAAACTCGCGTCTTCGCTCAATAGGTTTAACGGAAAGTATTATTATGATCTGGCGTGGCTTTATAAAATGAAAAATGAAAAGCGGCTTGCGTCGGATAATATAACGAAGGCATTGGAAATGGAACCGTTTAACGAAAAGTTTCTTGAGGCTTACGGCGAACTTATTTATTGATTTTACTTCGGACGGATTAAATGTTAAGAAAGCATTTTTTTAAAATTTTTGTAGGTTTCGTATTCAGCGCGGTTCTTATTTTTTTAACCCTCAGACAGGTCGATTTCAGGGAATCTTTTGAACTGATAAAAAACGCGGATTATTATATTCTGATACCCGGAGTTATAATTTACGCTTTTACCTATTTCTTAAGAAGCATAAGATATTATTTTATGCTTCTTCCCGTGAAAAAGACCGGGGTCTTGCGTAATTTCCCGTACACGATGCTGGGCTTTTTTATGAATAATGTGGTGCCTCTGAGGCTGGGGGAGGTTATAAGAGCCAAAGTAACGGGGGAAAGACTGGGCGTTTCAAGAAGCAGCGTGTTCGGCACTATAGTAATTGAAAGGCTTATTGACGTTATTATTTTTGTTTTATTCTTTTTTGTGATAATGATGGTTATGCCTTTTCCCGAATTTATAAAAAAATCTTTTTACGTCTCCGGGGTCATTTTCAGCGCGGCTCTTATCATTCTTTTTCTGATGTCCGAAAATGAAAAACGCGCGCTCGGGCTTATTTCAAAAATTCCGCTGCCCCGGAAGGCGAAAGAATCGCTCCTGAAATTTACGGATAAATTTACCGACGGCCTTATAATATTAAGAAAACCTAAAATTTTCGGCGCGGTTTTTGTTTTATCGGCGCTGATTTGGGTTTGTGAAAGTTTATTTCTGGTGATTACCGCTTCGGCCTGCGCGATCAAAATATCGGTAATCGGCGGAATTTTTGTGGTTATAATAATAGGAATCGGGGCTATAATACCCACCGCTCCCGGGTATATAGGAGCGTTTGAGTTTATGGGTGTTACGGCTCTTTCGGCTTTGTCGGTGGATAAAGACGCCGCTTTTGCGTGCACAGCCATTTATCATTTTTTGCAGCTTATGACAATTTTTTTGCTTGGAATTATGAGCGTGGCAAAAGAGAGAATTTCATTTTCCGATCTGTTTAAGTTTGCAAAAATTGAGGAACAGCGGTAAAATAAATTTCCTGGAGCATACGGCTATGCAAAGATAAAAAGCGCGGGCGGCGGATTGTGCGTTGCGAAACGGCATAAAAAGCGGAAAGTTTTCTTTTTATTGTAACGAAGGCGTATCCGTGATAAAAAACGATTCCTCAGGGATGTCCGCCGTAAAAAATTTTGCCGGCGCGCAAGACGGCGCTGATATGGAAAAGTATTTGCCGGTTTCGGCTTCATATGACATCAAAGACGATAAAATAATTTTTTTAAAAAGTGTTTCCGGAGAAATTTTGCCGTATTTTTGTGATGACGGGCGTATCCGGTAGGAATAATTTTAAAAAGAATTTTTAGAAAAGGATTTGTCCGGATTTGTCATAAAAAGCGCCAAGAAAGGTTTCGCACAATACCGTTTAATTCGTGGTTTGGAAAAGAACGCGCCGGTCCAGCGGGAGAACCGCTGCTGTCGGAAAGGGCTTTATCAAGGAAAAATTTCAACCGTGATTTTTGGAAAAATCTTGCCGGCGGCCGTAAATCTTTTAAAAGCGATAACGGACGGAAAATACGGTCTCTTTGCATGATTGAAACGCGCGGCGGAGCCCGCTTGATTTAAAAAAATAAAAAAGGATTTTGAAAATGCGCAAACCGAAAGTCATAATAGTTATGCCGGCTTACAACGCGGCCAAAACGATAAAGCAGACTCTCGACGATATTCCCGAAGGAAGTTATGACGAGATTATTTTGGTGGACGATTTGTCCGAAGACAATACGGCCGAGTTCGCCAGGGAGCTGGGGCTTAAGGTTATCATTCATCAAAGCAATAAGGGGTACGGGGGAAATCAGAAAACCTGTTACCATGCCGCTTTGGAGGCGGGCGCCGATATAATAGTTATGCTTCATCCCGATTATCAGTATGACCCGAAACTGGTTCCTTTTTTGACGGGAATAATAAGCCATGGCATATGCGATATCATGATGGCAAACAGGATAAGAACCCGCAAAGAAGCGCTTGAAGCCGGCATGCCTTTTTATAAATATTTTTTTAACAGACTGCTTACGATTACGGAAAATATCGTGCTGGGACTTAATTTGGGCGAATATCACACGGGTTACAGGGCTTTTTCGAGAAAAGCCCTTGAAACCGTCAACTTTGATCTGAGTTCCGACGATTTTGTTTTTGACCAGCATATTCTGGTTCAGGCGGCGTCCTGCGGGCTGAGAATAGGAGAAATTCCCGTTCCGGCCAAATATTTTAAAGAAGCCTCTTCGATCAATTTCATAAGAAGCTTTAAATACGGGCTGGAAACTTTGCTGGTGCTTTTCAGATATATTCTTCACTCTTGGCATTTAGCGCCGTCCGGCATGTTTAAACCGAGAAAAAAAGAGACGGGAAAATAATATGGGAAATGAACTTCTTTATCTGATTTCTTTTACGGCGGCTTTTTTAATTTCATCGGCCGCTACTCCTTTGTGCAGATTTTTGGCCGAAAAATTCAATATAATGGACAATCCCGTAACGTCGGTAAAAACCCATAAGATCAGCACGCCTTATCTCGGGGGGGCGGCGATAGCTTCGGGCACGGCGGCAAGCCTTATGCTTATAAGGCTTATTACGCATTTTCCTGACGGAACTTTAAGAAGCCTGAGGGGGATAATATACGGCAGCGCCATGGTTTTGCTTCTCGGTTTCGTCGACGACGCCAAGTTTAAAGGGCTCGGCTTTAAATCAAAACTTTTGATACAGTTTCTGGCGGCCGCGGTAGTGGTGTTCGGTTTTGACATAAGAATAAATTTTCTTTCAATATATTCCATATCGTCCATAGTGAGCATATTCTGGATAGTGGGCATTACCAACGCTTTCAACATAATAGACATTATGGACGGGCTTTCCAGCGGCATTGCCGTCATAGCCTGCTTTGCTTTTCTTTTCATATCCCTTCCCACCGAGATGATATACGTAAATTTCTGCGCGACGGCTCTTGCGGGAGCCGTTCTCGGTTTTATGCCTTATAATTTTTCAAAATCAAAAAAAATTTTTATGGGAGACACGGGAAGTCTTTTTATAGGTTTTGTGCTGGCAAGCCTTGCAATGGGAACTTCTTATACCGCCGTAAACGAGATTGGGCTTTTTGCTCCTCTTATGATACTTGCCGTCCCGATTTATGAAACCGGGCTTGTAAGCCTGTTTAGAATCAGAAAAGGGAAATCTCCTTTTCTGGGCAGCAGGGATCATTATGCTTTAAGACTTGAAAAAATGGGCTTTTCCAGAAAACAGATACTTATTATGACTTATTGCGCGTGCATAATTCTCTCATTCTGCGCTTTTTTGTTCACACAGCTTTCTTTATCGTATGTAATAATGCTTTTGCTGCTTGTCGCGGCCTGTTTGTGGATAATAACGGTAAAACTTGCCGAAGTAAAGGTGGAGTAAAATGGAGAAAACGGTAATAATAGGCGCTGGCATAAGCGGTTTGTCGGCGGCGTATTTTCTTAAGAAACCTTCTCTTATTTTGGAAGAAAAACCTTATGCCGGAGGGTTGTGCCGTTCTTTTTACGAAAACGGCTTTACTTTCGACTGTTCGGGACATTTCATACATATTAAAGACGCAAAAATCAAAAAACTCGTTTCCGGAATGAGCGGCGGTACGGACGAAGTGTCAAGAAACGCCTTTGTTTTCATTAACGGCGGCTTTGTCCCTTTTCCTTTTCAGGCAAACCTTTATTATCTTGATGAAAAGACGAAAAAAGAATGCGTTGACGGTATTTTAAAAAGAAAGAATGCCGCTGTCACTCCGAAAATGCCTTTTTTAACCTGGTCTGAAGCGATGTTCGGAAAAGGGATAACCGAATATTTTATGAAGCCTTACAATGAAAAGCTTTGGAGTTATGATTTGAAAAAAATGACGGCCGAATGGACAGGGCCTTTTGTTCCTAAGCCGGACGCCGAAAGCATAATAAAGTCGGCCTGTGCCGAAAGCGGGAAAAAATACGGATATAACAGCACTTTTTATTATCCGAAGAAAAACGGATGCCAGGCGCTTATAGACGGATTTTTGAAAAAAAACGGAAATGTCAAATTTAACTCAAAAACCGAAAAAATAGACATAAAGAAAAAAACGGTTGCGGTTTCCGGAGGCGAAAAATACGCTTACGGCGGTTTGATTTCGACCCAGCCTGTTACCGAACTCGTAAAACAGATAAGCGGCGCTCCGGAAATAGTAAAGGCCGCGGCCGGAAAACTGAAATGTTCTTCGGTCAGATGCGTCAATATAGGCGTCAGGGCGCAAAACGGCGCGCCTGAAAAAATCAGAGGAAGACACTGGATTTATATTCCCGGGAAAAATATTCCTTTTTACAGGATAGGCGTTTACTCAAACGTGAACTCTTCGGCCGCTCCCGAAAACTGTTACGGTCTTTACGCGGAATTTTCAAGCCGCAGCGGAAATTATAAGGGCTGCGAAAACGTTTTGACGGATTTAAAAAAATACGGTTTTATCGGCAAGGACGATGAAATAGTGACAGCCGGCATAGTGGACATGCCTTATGCTTATGTGATTTTTGACAAAGAAAGGGAAAAATCCTTAAACATAATAAACGAATGGCTTGTTAAAAACGGCATTTATTCCATAGGGCGTTACGGCGCCTGGGAGTATTCTTTCATAGAAAAAAACATTAAAGACGCCAAAGAGCTGGCTGCAATGCTTAACGGGAAAAAATAATGATAAAAGTATGTTTTATAATCACAAAGCTTGAACTGGGCGGAGCGCAGAAAGTCGCTCTTTATACGGCCGAGCATATAAATAAAGACGCGTTTGAGGAATTTCTTATAACGGGCAAAGGCGGAATTCTTGATTCTTTTGCGGCCGAGAAATTTAAAATATACCAGCTTTCAAATCTTATAAGGGAAATTTCTCCTTTAAAAGACCTGAAAGCCTTGCTGCACATATACGGCGTTCTGAAAAGAGAAAAGCCCGACATCGTCCACACTCATTCTTCAAAAGCCGGCATCCTTGGAAGAATCGCCGCGAAACTGGCGCGCGTTAAAGTCATTATTCATACCGTTCACGGGTACAGTTTTAACGAAACACAGGTTTTTTTTAAGAAAAAATTTTATGTCCTGCTTGAAAAATTATGCTCTTTTTTTTCGGATAAGCTTATTGCCGTGGCGGAGGAAGACATAAAAAAGGGTCTTAAATATAAAATAGCAAAAAAAAGCAAATTCGTTCTTATAAGAGCGGGCATAGACACCGGCTACTATAAAAATTTTGCCGCCGGCAGGGATTTCAGGACGTCTTTAGGAATTTCCGCGAAGGCGAAAGTCATAATCACTATAGGGCCTTTCAAGCCGCAAAAAAATCTGAAAGATTTTATAAATGCCGCCAAGCTCGTTTCTGAAGTTCATAAAGACGCCATTTTTCTCGTGGCCGGCGACGGAGAAATGCGCCCCGGGCTTGAGGCGCTCATCTCTTCTCTCGGGCTGCGGGATAAAATAATGCTTCTCGGATGGCGCAATGACATAGCCGAACTGCTTTATGCCTCCGATATTTTCGTATTGACTTCTCTTTGGGAAGGACTGCCGTGTTCCATAGTCGAAGCGATGTGCTGCTCAAAACCCGTGGTGGCTAATGCCGTAGACGGCGTGAAAGAGATAGTGCAGGACGGAAAAACCGGATTTTTAACCGAACCGCGCGATTACGCCTCCACGGCGGAAAAGATAAATTATCTGTTAAGCGATCAGAAAGAGCTGTATGAAATGGGAAAAAGAGCCAAAGAAGCGGTCACTGAAGAGTTCGACATAAACCATACGGTTTGCGAGCATGAGAAACTGTACTCTGAAACTCTGGGTAAAATCACCCCTGCGTAAAAAAGTTGACAAAAAAAATATTTTTATGCTATACTGTCGCAGTTGTAAAAAAACAAGGTCTTTAAAGTTCTCTGTTTTTTTCATAATCTGGCAAATCCTTTCACATTCAAAGGGCCCGTAGCTCAGTCGGTAGAGCACCTCACTTTTAATGAGGTTGTCGTGTGTTCGAGCCACACCGGGCTCATTTTAAATGCCCCCATCGTCTAGGGGTCCAGGACACATGATTTTCAATCATGCGACCGGGGTTCAAATCCCCGTGGGGGCGTGTTTTTGCGGGATAAAAAACTACTAACCGTTTAAGTTAAATCTTAAACGGTTATTTTATGGAAGGCAAACATGTCTACTTTAGTTGTTTTAGGAACGCAGTGGGGAGATGAAGGAAAAGGAAAAGTCGTTCATTATCTGGCTAAAGAGTCGGATTATATCGTCCGCTATCAGGGCGGCAATAATGCAGGACACACCTTAATTTACGAAAACAAGCCTTTTGTATTGCACTTAATCCCGTCAGGAATTCTTTTCCCTAAAAAAATCTGCATGATCACCAACGGCGTAGTCGTAGATCCGAAAGCCCTTAAAGAAGAAATTACCCTTTTAAAGAAGAAAAAAATACCCGTAAACGGCAGGTTTTTTATAAGCGGGCTGGCTCATATTATTCTTCCTTACCATAAACTTATCGACGCGATACTTGAAGAGGGACAGGTAAAAATAGGAACTACGAAAAGAGGAATCGGGCCCGCTTACGCCGACAAAGTAAAAAGAATAGGCATAAGAGTGGCGGATTATCTTGAAAAAGACGTTTTTGAAGATCTTCTGGATAAAAATCTTGTCGAAAAAGCGCCTATGCTTGAAAAAAGCGGCGTAAATCTGAAAAAACTTAAAAATGAAATATTAAAAGAGCGCGGGGAACTTGCAAAATTTTTGAAACCTTTTGTCGCCGATACAAGTCTTATGCTTGACGCGGCCGTAAAAAAGGGCAGAAAAATCCTTTTTGAAAGCGCCCAGGGCACTCTTCTCGACCTTGATTTCGGCACTTATCCTTATGTAACTTCCTCAAATCCCATAGCGGGGGGCGTCGGCACGGGAGCGGGCGTGGGGCCGAGCAATATAGACAAAGTGCTGGGAGTCGTAAAGGCTTATACCACAAGAGTCGGAGAAGGCCCTTTTACATCCGAACTTTTCGACTCTATGGGGGATCATCTCAGAGATAAAGGCGGGGAATACGGAGCTACCACCGGAAGACCCCGCAGATGCGGCTGGTTTGACGCTGTTGTAGTCCGCCACAGCGTAAGAGTAAGCGGCATAAAACACCTTATACTTACAAAACTGGACTGCATGGAAGAAATCGATGTCATAAAAATATGCGTAGCGTATAAATATAAGGGCAAAATTTATAAAGAAATGCCGGCTTCAAGAACAGTACAGGCCGGCTGCAAACCGGTGTATGAAGAAATGCCGGGCTTTAAAGGAAAAGTGAAAGGCATTACGGATTTCAAAAAACTGCCCGCCAATGCCAGAAAATACGTAAAGCGTTTGGAAGAACTTACCGGCGCCCGGATAGATTTAATATCTCTGGGCAGAAAAAGAGAAGAAACTATAGAAGTGAGGAAAGGCGTAAAATGGTTTTGAAAAAAGGATATTTGGCTCTTGAGGACGGAAAGATTTTTGAGGGATATTCTTTCGGCGCGCAAAAAGAAGCGGCCGGAGAAGTCGTGTTTAATACATCCTCGTTCGGATATCAGGAAATTATAACGGATCCTTCTTCTTTCGGGCATATCACTTGTTTTACGCAGCCGCATATCGGCAATTACGGATGCAATAAAGACTCCGATGAATTTTCCAGGGTATGTTCAAGCGCGATAGCCGTTAAAGAAAACAGCTCCGTGACGTCCAATGTCTTTTCGGAGTTCTCTCTGGAGGAACTTTTATTAAAAAACAATGCTCCGGGTATCGAAGGAGTCGATACAAGGGCATTGACAAAATATATCGGAAATAACGGCTCTATGAAAGCCGTTATTTCTTTTTTGGGCGACTATCCTTCAAATCTGACCCGGAAGGCAAAAGAATTGTCCGCGGACGATACGAAATATATTGAAGCCGTCTCTTCAAAAGAAAAATACATTTACTGCCGGGGAAGCAAAGGCACGATAGGCGTTATGGATTACGGCTGCAAAAACAGTTTTCTAAAAGGCATAGCTTCCGGAGGCTATACGATAGCGGTGTTTCCTTATAACGCGTCCGCCGGAGAAGTTTCGGAAGCGGGAATAGACGGTTTATTTTTGTCAAACGGGCCCGGAAAGGCCTCCGGGAATTTGCCGTCTGCGGTAAAAGAAATAATAGAATCGAATCCGGAGCTTCCGGTATTCGGCGTTTGCATGGGTTTCCAGGTTCTTGCCGGCGTTTTCGGAGGAAAGTTCGAAAAGCACAAAACGGGCAGGCACGGGGCCAATCATCCGGTCAAAAACCTCGGAACCGGCAGGGTGGAGATAACCTCCCAGAATAACGGTTATTCGCTTGAGGCTTCATTCGCGAAAAACAAAGATATTGTAATTACGCATGCCAATTTGTTCGATTCGGGCATACAGGGGTTTAAACATAAAGAATATCCCGTGTACGGAGTTCAATATTATCCGGCGGTCGGGATGTCGGAGACGGCGTATTTATTTGAAACATTTTTCGGGATGGTAAACAAAAATGCCAAAAAGAACTGATATTAAAAAAATACTTATTATAGGATCGGGGCCTATAGTTATCGGACAGGCATGCGAGTTCGATTATTCGGGAGTGCAGGCCATAAAGGCTCTTAAAAAAGAAGGCTATGAAATTATCCTCGTAAATTCAAACCCCGCGACCATTATGACGGATCCGGAATTCGCGGATGCCACATATGTCGAGCCGCTTGTTCCCGAAATCGTGGAAAAAATCGTTGAAAAGGAAAAACCGGACGCCGTTCTTCCGACGCTCGGAGGGCAGACGGCGCTTAATCTTGCCGTGGCTTTGCACGAAAAAGGAATACTCGAAAAATATAAAGTTGAGCTTATCGGCGCCGATTTCAAAACCATTGAAGCGGCCGAAGACAGAAAGATGTTCAGGAAAATTATGCAAAACATAGGCATGGATCTTCCCAAAAGCAATTATGCCTATACAATCGGCGAAGCGCTTAAAATTTCCGAAGAAATAGGTTTTCCGTGCATAGTCAGGCCTTCTTTTACACTGGGCGGAGTGGGATCGGGCATGGTGTTTACCAAAGAAGAGTTTATTGAAACGGCTTCCAACGGCATACAGGCAAGCCCTATCGGCGAGATTTTAATAGAAGAATCCGTGCTGGGCTGGAAAGAAATGGAGATGGAAGTCATGCGCGACAACGCCGACAACTGCATAGTCATATGCTCCATTGAAAATTTTGATCCTATGGGAGTGCACACGGGAGATTCGATAACCGTGGCGCCTGCGATGACGATTAACGCCAAAGAATACGCGAAGATGAGGGACGATTCTTTTAAAATACTGAGGGCCATAGGAATGAAATCCGGCGGCGCCAATATCCAGTTCGCGCTTGATCCGAAAACGGGGCGTCAGGTTGTTATTGAAATGAATCCCCGGGTCAGCCGTTCTTCGGCGCTTGCTTCAAAAGCCACCGGTTTTCCCATAGCCAAAGTCTCAAGTCTTCTTGCGGTCGGATATACGCTTGACGAGATCCGCAACGATATGACGGCTCCCAGACCGGCTTCTTTTGAACCTGCCGTCGATTATCATGTGGTAAAAGTTCCTCGTTTTGCTTTTGAAAAGTTTTCCGGCACCAACCAGACTTTGGGCACGGCGATGAAATCAGTAGGCGAGACTATGGCCATAGGCAGAACTTTTAAAGAAGCTCTTCAAAAAGCTGTAAGAGGGCTGGAGGTCGGTAGAGGGGGATTCGGCGCCGACGGCCACGCGGGAGACGCCGAGATAGAAGCTTATTACGACAACGGCGGAGCTCTGCGGCAAAAAGCCATAGAAGAAGTCAAATATAAACTCGGAACGCCGAACTGCGACAGGCTTTATATGATAAGGCTTGCAATGAGATTCGGCATGTCCGTTGAGGAAATATATGATATCGCAAAAATAGACAAATGGTTTCTTAACCAAATAAAAGAGATTGCGGATTTTGAATCCGAACTTCAAACTTTGTTTAAAAGAGAACGCGAAAAACAAAAAGAAATAATGTTTAAAGCGAAACAGTACGGGTTTTCGGACGGGCAGATCGCTGCTCTTAACAGAAAAACCCGTGATGAAGTGAGAGAGTTCAGAAAGAAGCTCGGCATTATCCCTTCTTATAAAACCGTAGACACCTGCAGCGGAGAATTTGAGGCGAAAGCTTCTTATTATTATTCGGCGTATGAAAGCGAAGACGAAGTCCGCGTAAACGAAAACCCCAAAAAAGTCATGATACTGGGGGCGGGCCCGAACAGGATAGGGCAGGGAATAGAGTTTGATTACTGCTGTGTGCATGCCGTTCTTTCTTTTAAAGAGGAAGGATATGAGACAATAATGGTTAACTCGAATCCCGAAACGGTTTCTACCGATTATGACACGGCCGACAGGCTTTATTTCGAACCTCTCACGGTGGAAGACGTGCTCAATATCGCCGATAAGGAAAAACCTGCGGGAATTGTGGTGCAGTTCGGCGGACAGACGCCTCTCAATCTTGCCGGAGAACTGGGCAAGGCCGGACTTAAGATACTCGGAACTCCTATAGAATCCATAGATCTTGCGGAAGACAGGAAACTTTTCAGCAAAGTTCTTGAAAAATTAAACATTCCCCAGGCAAAATCCGGCACGGCCACAAACTTTAAAGAAGCGAGCAAAATCGCGCAAGACATAGGATATCCCGTTATGGTAAGGCCTTCCTATGTTCTCGGAGGAAGGGCTATGGAGATAGTTTATGACCAAAAGGCGCTGGAAACTTATATATCAACCGCGGCCAATGTCAGTCCGGGAAAACCGATACTCATAGACAAATTTCTTGACCACGCGGTCGAAGTGGATGTGGACGCTCTTTGCGACGGCAAAGACGTTTATGTCGCCGGAATAATGGAGCATATAGAAGAAGCCGGAATACATTCCGGAGATTCGGCCTGCGTCCTTCCTTCCATAAGTCTGGGCGGGCAAATTCTTGAGACCATAAGAAAATATACCGTAAACCTGGCGAAAGAGATAGGCGTTGAAGGTCTTATGAATATACAGTTTGCCGTTAAAGACGATATAGTTTATATATTGGAAGCAAATCCCAGAGCTTCAAGAACTACTCCTTACGTATCCAAAGCCACAGGCGTAGAGCTGGCGAAGCTGGCCACAAAAATAATGACCGGAAAAAAACTTTCGGAACTTTTGCCGGCGGATATTTTAAACGGCCCTTCAAAAAAGATAAAATATTCAACCGTAAAAGAAGTCGTTTTGCCCTGGACAAGATTTTCCAATGTGGACACTGTTCTCGGACCAGAAATGAAAAGTACGGGGGAAGTTATGGGCATAGACGCGGATTTCGGAAGGGCTTTCGCGAAAGCCGAGCTTGCCGCCGGTTCTCTCCTTCCCGAGGAAGGGGCGATTCTGGTAAGCATAGGCCCGAGGGGAAAAGAAGAAGCTTTGCCCATAGTACAAGAATTTGCCGCGCTGGGTTTTGAAATCTATGCCACTAAACACACGGCGGAGTTTTTCAATTCAAACGGACTTAAAGCCAAAGAAGTGCTTAAAATCGCCGAAGGCAGGCCTAATGTGGTCGACATCATAACCAACAAACAGGTTAATTTTATCATCAATACGCCTTCGGGAGCAAAAAGCCGTAAAGACGGTTACCAGATAAGAAGGAATGCCGTTATGTACGGAATTCCGATAGTGACCACTCTCGCAGCCGCCAAAGCTTCGGTCCAGGGAATAAAAGCGAAAAAGAAAAATGACTGGACTGTGGGTTCTTTGCAGCAATATTATAAAAAGAACAAATAAATTCTGTAAAGGCGTCAAAGTCCGCCAAAACCGCTTTATTTTTACCGTTTTTCCATTGAACTGCTCCGCGTTTGATGCGCGGCGCCAAAGCCGCGCGGGTTTTTGCCGTTTTCAAGTCCGGATTTTATGACTGCGGTTATAGTTGCCGCCGAATATATTTACGGCTGATACGGAAGAGGAAGAGGACTATCCGTAAAAAGCAAATCTTATAATTAAAAGGTGAAACTTTTGAAAGTCAAACTTTTAAAATTTACGCAGGATCCCGAAAAAATATGCGCTACGGCGGCAAGATTGTGCTATAGTGCTTCCGGCATAGATGAGATAGCCGAAAAATTTACCGACGATAAGATTAAAGATCTTTTAGACAGGATCATTTCTTCGGGACATCATTCCGTCCTGGAGCACGCTTCTTTTACTTTCGGTGTTGAAGGAGTTTCAAGGGCGCTGCTGGCTCAGCTTACAAGGCACAGAATAGCTTCCTTTTCGGTGCAAAGCCAGAGATATGTGAAATTTAACAAAGGCATTGAATTCGTCGTTCCGCCTTCCGTTAAAAAAAATCCGGATGCTTATACGAAATACAAAAATTTTATGAAAGCGGCCGAAAGTCTTTACAAAGATTATCTTGACGCGGGAATCGCCGCCGAGGACGCCAGATATATACTGCCGAATGCCTGCGCGACGAAGATAATAATAACTATGAACGCGAGGGAATTAAGGCATTTTTTCGCATTGAGATGCTGCAACAGGGCGCAGTGGGAAATAAGAGAAATGTCGTGCAGAATGCTGAATTTGGCAAAAAAGGAAGCTCCCGTATTATTCTCAGACGCCGGCCCTGACTGTTTAAGGCAGGGCTGCCGGGAAAGTTTTCCCTGCGCGAATCCGTGGAACAAAAATAAAGTTTCCGACGCCGGCTGATTTTCTTCCAGTTTAAATAATGATAAAAAAACCGTTAAAAAGGCCCGGCGGCAAGCTTTTTTATAATCCGAATAAAAAATATGCAGTTACCCCGAAAATGAAAAAAATCCAGATTTTTATGCTTTTAGCGCTTTTGCTTATTACGGTATTTACTTTTTATCCGGCGCTTAATGCCGGCTTTGTCAATCTTGACGATCCCGCCATGGTTACCCATAACTGGAAAATACGGTCTTTCGGCCCGGATAATCTTAAAGCTCTTCTTTTAGAGCCGCACTTTAAACTTTACCATCCTCTGGTCAATCTTTCCTATGCCGCGCAATACCGTTTTTTTAAGCTTGATCCGTATTATTATCATGCGGGCAATCTGATGCTTCATCTGTTAAATGCTCTTTTGGTTTTCTTTATATTTTTTCGTCTCAGCGGCAGGAACTTTGCCGTTTCGTTTATAACTTCGTTTCTGTTTTCATGTCATCCTATGCACGTTGAACCTGTGGCATGGGTTTCGGCGAGAAAAGACACTCTTTACGCTTTTTTTTTCCTTTCTTCCTGGCTTTTTTATCTTAAAGCCCGCTGCGCTGAGGGTAAAAAGAAATTTTTTGCGGTGTCATTTTCTCTTTTGCTGTTTTTGTTTGCCTGTTTGTCAAAAAGCATGGCCGTGACGCTGCCCGCGGTATTGGTATTATGCGACTGGTTCAGCGGGCTGAAGTTTAACGCGAGAAGCTTTCTAAGATATCTGCCCTATTTTTTTATAGCGGCCGTTTTTTCGCTGGGCACTTTTTTATTGTATTATACTCCAGGACAAAAAAACGTGCTGACGCTTTATTTTCTTTTCGTCAATTTCGTGTCCGCCCATTTTAATATGCTGTTTTATCTTGTAAAGTTTCTGGTTCCGTCAAAGCTGTCGGTCATATATCCGCATTTTTTTGAAAATACATCCGTTCCGCCCGATTTTATTTTAAAAGCGCCTGCTATGGTTTATGCGCTGGCGCTTCTCGCCGCATACAGTTTGAAAAAAACGAAACTCGTATGCTTCGGACTGGGATTGTTTTTGATAACCGTACTGCCGGTCATAAACATACTGCCGGCCGGAGTTTCGCCTGTCGCCGACAGATATACTTATATACCGTTTATAGGTTTGAGCTATGCGGTATCCGGCGCAATACTGAGTTTATACGCTGTTATGAAGAAAGCATATGCGAAGAATCTTATGAAAACGGCGGTATTTGCGTGCCTGGCGGCCATGTGCTTGAGCGCGCATGCGAGAGCAGGGAAATGGAAAAACACAAAAACTTTATTCAGTGACGTAATAGAAAATTATCCCGCAACGCTTGCCAAGGCTTACTCGAACAGGGGCAACTGCTTTAGAATTGAAGGAAATATAAAAGAAGCGGAAAAAGATTTTCAAATGGCATTATTTCTGGAACCTGATGATAACGAGACTTTGTATGATCTGGCTTTCTTAAGAGTGGACGAAAAAAAATACGACGAAGCTTTGACTTTTTACGACAGGCTGCCTTATGACGATTATAATATTGAAGGCGTGTATATGTTTGCGGCGAAAATCTATTATGAAAAAGGCCGGAAAGAAAAAGCTTACAGAATAATAGAAAACGGCATAAAAAGATTCCCTAGGATTTTCTATTTATATGAAACTCTCGCGATTTTTCAGGCTTATGACGGCAACTATGAAAAAGCGACGGAAAATTTAACGAAAGCAAAAGAACTCCATATTTCAAATCCTGAACTTTATCTGTATCAGATGCAGATTTATGACATACTCGGGCGGTACTCCGAAGCCGAGGCGGAGCTCAAGACCGGCATTGCCAACTGCGCCAAAAACGCGGATTTGATGCGCAAACTCGGAGAGCTTTACCTTGATTATAACGAGTACGCAAAAGCTTCCGTGCAGTTTATGCATACCGTAAAAAAATATCCCGGAGATTATATTGCGTATAATTATCTTGGCGATATTGAGAAACAGGCTATGAATCATAAAAAAGCGCTTTACTATTATACTCTTGCCTTGCTGATAAAAAACGATTATGCTCCGGCATACGCAGGCAGGGCGGGACTGTATCTTGAGACTGGAAATTTTGACAAATTTATGAGGGATATTTTAACGGCCGAAAAGCTGGGAGCGGAAATTCCCGACGAGTTAAAAAAAGAAATAAAACAAAAAACTCAATAATTTTATAAAATATCCGTAATTTCAAAGCATATAAATAAGAGAGGAGTTTTTCATGCATGAAGTTTTTCATTTTCTGATTGCTATCGTTATCATCCTTGCCGCCGCGAAAATTTTTGGAGAAATAGCCGTCAGATGCGGGCAAAGCGGCATTGTGGGCGAACTTATCGCGGGCGTAATAATAGGCCCCAGCGTTTTGGGGCTGGTAACCGAAACTCCGGTGCTTACGAGCATTTCGGAACTCGGAGCGATAATTCTTTTGTTTGAAGTGGGCCTTTCCACGGATATCAAAGAGTTTGCGAGAGCCGGCGGCTGGGCCGGCGCCGTTGCGGTTATCGGCGTGGTTTTTCCTTATTTGCTGGGTTATTATGCATTTTTATATTTCGGGCTTACAAGCACCCAGGCTATTTTTGCCGGCGCGGTTCTTACCGCGACATCCGTAGGCATAACCGCCAGAGTTTTTAAAGATCTGAAAAAACTTGAAAGCGAAGAAGCCAAGATAGTTTTGGGAGCGGCCGTTATTGACGATGTAATAGGGCTTACGATACTGGCGGTGGTTTTAAAGCTGGTATCCGGAGGAAGCGTAACGGCGGGAAGCGTGGCGCAAATAGCCGGAACAGCCGTGATATTTCTTATTCTTGCCGTAGCTGCCGGACTGCTTATCACTCCGACGCTTTTCAAATATGCGGCTAAGATGAAGCAGGACAATATAGTTTTTGTAATGGGTTTTGCTTTTTGTCTGCTTATTGCCGCGCTTTCTTCAAAATTCGGGCTTGCTCCGATAGTCGGCGCTTTTGCTGCGGGACTTGTGCTCTCAAGCACCAAGCAGGGAAAAGAAATAAAAACGGATCTGAAACCCTTATCGGCTTTTTTCGTCCCCGTATTTTTTGTTTTGATGGGAACGAACGTCGATTTGGGCACTTTTAATCCTTTCGTGGCCGCAAACAGGACGATTCTTCTTCTGACGGCTATTTTATTTCTGGTCGCTTTTGTCGGAAAAGCGTCCGCGGGATTTGTCGTTTTTAAAAAAGGCATAAGCAGACTGCTTATAGGCGTTTCAATGGTTCCGAGAGGTGAAGTGGGGCTTATTTTTGCGGGAATAGGTTTTAGAAACAAAGTTTTCGGCTCCGACGATTACAGCGCTCTTGTCGCGGTCATAATGCTTACTACTTTCATAACGCCTTTTATTCTTAAATATTTAATCGCAAAGGAGGCGAAAAGAAAACCGCTATGAAGTTATTCGGATTTTTTTTATGTTTTGTTTTATCATTCGCAATGCTTTCCGGAGCAGGTTTTGCCGAAAACAAAAAAAAGAATGAAGAAGACAATCCTTACGGCTTTGCCATGGTCAATGAAGTCAACAGCCGTTCTTCATCCGGGATTCGGCCTCATGAAGGCGAATATATGGATATGAAAAAAGTTAATGAAAACGACACTTATCAGGCGCAGTTCAATGTGGACGCCGCCGCGATGAGAAAATTCGAAAAGAAAGCCGCCCGCATATCCAAAAAAGTACAGTCTGAAGAAAATTCCCGGCCGGGAAATTCCGGGGAGCCTAAGACCAGAATGCTTGCCAATAAAGCGGCTGAGATGATTGAAAAGTTAAAAGAAAACCCTAAGATAAACAAGATAACCGGCGCCGTAAAGGCCGGATGGAAAAAGTTTAAAAAATGGTTCGTGAAACTTCCCGGCATAAGACACTGGCTCGCTTCTCCCTATTCTATGGAAAATTACAAAAAGGAGCTTGGCAAGATAGACTATGTCGAAAGAAAAGTAAAAAAAGAGCAGCTTAAGAAAAACTCCGCCACAGCGCAAAAACTGAAAGAGGGAAGCAGGCGGTTTTTCAAATAAAACTTAATTTTTGTGCGATTTGACACGCTCGGACAAAAATGTTAGCATTATCCCATATAAACTCTTCGGGGGAAGGTGAAAGAGCTTTGCTCTTAAATCCTTACCGGCAGTAAAAGAACGGATTTCCCGGTTTTGCGGAATGAAGTTCCCAGCCTGCGACTCCGCGCGTATGAGCCCGGTTAAAAACCGGCAAAACGCGAGGACTGAATCCGTGAGAATCGGATGCCGACGGTATAGTCCGGATGAAAGAAGAAAATACATTTATTCAGGCAACCCCCGAAATATTAAATTTTCGGGGCTTTTTTTTGTTTATGAACGAAAAATTTATGGAAGAGGCGATAAAAGCGGCGGAAAACGGGAAAGGAAATGTTTATCCCAATCCTATGGTAGGCTGCGTTATCGTTAAAAATGAAAAAATTATTGCAAGAGGATGGCATGAGCGTTTCGGCGGCGAACATGCCGAAATAAACGCTTTGCTTAATGCCGGAAAGAAAGCAAAAGACGCCGAACTTTATGTCACTCTTGAACCCTGCAACAGCTACGGCAAACGCCCTCCCTGCACACGCGCTATAATAGAGGCCGGCATTAAACGGGTTTTCTTTGCCGTAAAAGATCCTAATGTTTGCGCAAGCGCGGAAACTTTGCAAAAAAACGGAATTGAAGTGCATTCTGGTTTGTTGCGCTCCGAAGCCGAAAGACTGATAAAAGATTATCTGCTTCACTTAAAGAAAAAAAACAGGGTTACCGTTAAAGCGGCTATGACGCTTGACGGCAAGATCGCCACCGTAAAATACGACTCGAAATGGATTTCTTGCGCAAAATCCAGAAATTCGGTTCATTCTTTACGGACTTCGTATGACGCGGTGCTGGCCGGAACAAATACGGTTTTAAAGGATAATCCTCATTTAACTTCGCATTCTAAAGGCAGAAATCCGGTAAGGGTGATTATAGATTCGGCTCTTAAAATCCCCTTACGCTATAATGTTTTTGACGCAAGCGCGCCGACCGTTATCGTTTACGACCGTAAGAAAGGCAAACTTCCGGCACCGCTGCAAAAGCCCGGAATAATTCCCGCTCCGGTAAATATGAAAGCCGCGAAAAAAGATTTCAAAGTAATAATAGAGAAACTGAACTCCCTGTCTTTAAAAACGATTTTAATAGAGGGAGGGGGAAACATAATATCTTCCGCCTTGTTTTCCGGAGCCGTAGATGACATTATCCTTTTTATCGCTCCCAAAATCGCCGGCGGCGACAAAGCCGTCTCCGTGGCCGGCGGGAAAGGAGTGGGTAAAATATCCGAGGCTTTGCGGGTAAAAAATATGAAATTCGGAAAGCTCGGGCCGGACTTTGTAGTTACGGGCAGGATTGAAAATAAAAGATGACATTATTTTTTCCCGCCGCAGCCGTAGAGGTTTTTCTTTTGCCGAGATCCGTTTATCCCCTTTTGCGCGGGGAAGGAATTGAAATAAGAAAAAGCGCAATAAAAAAAGTTTTACCCCGAAAGATTTATAAAATAAAATATATGCGGACAGCGGCATCGGGATATTCCGTCCGGTCGCAATAAAAAATTTGAAGACGGCGGGATGCTTTGGCGGATATGAAATGCGGAGAGAAACATGCGCCGGGTCGGTTTCGCGGTTTAAAACGGGAGACAAAATTCCTTTTTACTCGTTTGAGACGGAAAGCGAAATATTTAAAATCCGCCGCAGCGCCGGTTTTTAAGAATGCGGCGATAATTAAACTCTTTTTAAGACTGTTGAGAGCGTAAAGACGAAGAATTTTTTCGCCGGAGTTTGCATATATGTTTTTTTTATTCGGGCGGATATACGGAAGTTTGCCGGACCGAACTGGAAAAACACACGGAAAATAAGGAGAATTGAGTGTTTACCGGACTGATTGAAGATTTGGGGACAGTAAAACGGCTCGCGATGTCGCAAATATCTGTAGAAACAAAACTCGGGGGGATATCTGCCGGAGACAGTATTGCGGTTAACGGAGCCTGTCTTACGGCCGTAAGCATAAAAGACGGAGTTTTTACGGCGGATTACAGTCCTGAGACGGACAAAGTTACGGCTCTTTCGTATCTTAAAGCGGATGACAAAGTCAATCTTGAAAGGGCTTTGAGCCTTTCCTCAAGGCTTGGCGGGCATATTGTAAGCGGCCATGTCGACGGCAAAGGCGAAATAGAAAAAGTGGAAAAGCTTGAACGTTTTTACATAGTGCGCATTTCGCTTGACGATAATTGTATGGAATATTGCGTTGAGAAAGGTTCTGTGGCGGTTGACGGCATAAGCCTTACGATTTCCAAAATTGCCGGCGGAAATATAGAGATCTGCATTATTCCAGAAACATTTGCCGCCACGGCATTGCGGTTTAGGAAAAAGGGAGATAAGGTAAATATTGAAACGGATATCTTAGCCAAATACGTAAAAAAATTTATTAAAAATAAAAATTCGAACGGCATTTCGCTTGAAATGCTTAAAGGAAACGGGTTTATTTAAAATGACTAAATTAAACAAAAAAAATTTTGCAGACGTAGAAAGCGCGATAAAAGATATTAAAAAGGGAAAAATGGTTATAGTGGTGGATGATCCCGACCGCGAAAATGAAGGGGATCTGCTTTGCGCCGCAGAAAAGGTTACTCCCGAAATAATAAATTTTATGACAAAGTACGCCAGAGGGCTTATATGCGTTCCGATGAAAAACAAGCAGCTTGAAAAACTCGAAATAGAAAACATGGTGGATAAACCCACTGAAAAAAAAGGCTGTTCTTTTACGGTTTCGGTCGACTGCCGTATAGGAACGACTACGGGAATATCCGCGTACGACAGAGCCGTAACCGTGCAAAAACTTATAGATAAATATTCCAAACCCGACGATTTCGCGCGGCCGGGGCATATTTTTCCGCTGCGTTATAAAGAGGGCGGGGTTCTTGTGCGTACAGGGCATACCGAGGCCGCCGTTGATCTTGTCGGGCTTGCCGGGCTTTATCCCGCGGGCGTAATATGCGAAATAATGAATGATGACGGCAGTATGTCAAGAATGCCCGATCTCGTCAAATTCGCAAAAAAACATAAACTGAAAATATTGACCATTGAGACGCTCATCAATTACAGAAGGCAGACCGAAAAACTTGTAAGGGAAGTGGTAAGCGTTGAGCTTCCTACAAAATACGGCAATTTCAAATCCGTTCTTTTTGAAGACACTATTACAAAGGACGTTCACCTTGCCATTGTCAAAGGCGGCGTGAAAGGCAAAAAGGAAGTTCTTGTAAGAGTGCATTCATCCTGTGAAACCGGAGATATTTTCCATTCTTTGAGATGCGATTGCGGCGACCAGCTTGAAGCGGCTTTGCGCGCCATTGAAAAAGCCGGTCTAGGGGTCGTTCTTTATATGCATCAGGAAGGCAGGGGGATAGGGCTGGCCAATAAGCTGAAAGCTTATCATTTACAGGAGCAGGGAATGGATACGGTTGAGGCGAATGTGGCTTTGGGTTTTGCTCCGGATCTGCGCGATTACGGCATAGGAGCGCAGATTTTGTCTGAACTCGGAATGAAAAGCATAAAGCTTATGACCAATAATCCCAGAAAAATAGTAGGGCTTGAAGGCTACGGCCTTAAGATATCCGGAAGAGTCCCCCTTGAAGTTTCTCCTACGCTTTCAAACAAAAGATATCTTAAAACAAAAAAAGAAAAAATGGGGCATTTGTTAAAGACGGTTTAAAAAAAACGGCGCATATGCGCAATACGGTTTTTGCCGCAAGAGAGGCCGCGCGGGGTTTCCGGAGTAAATGCGGGCGTTAAGCGTAAAAATTGATGCGAAACAGGAAAAGAAAGTTTCGTTTATATCTTCCCGTAGCGCTTGGGCTGTAGCTTGCGGCCGGTAAAACTGCATAAAGCGGAAAATATATTTTTGCGTCTTGTCATATTGACAGCCGGCCAATATGCGCAGGAGGCGTTTTACGGAATATATCCGTTTAACTGCCAAAATATTCAAGCCGTTTTTGCATATGGGCAATAAAAATAAAATAAAGGAGTTAAAAGTGAAAGTAATCAACGGGCGGTTAAATGCGGAGGGCAGGAAATTTGCAATAGTTGTTTCAAGGTTTAACGAGTTTATAACAAATAAACTTATCAGCGGGGCTCAGGATATGCTGCTCAGACATGGCGCAAAAGACGATGATATCGCTCTGTTTTGGGTGCCGGGAGCTTTTGAAATAGCGGCGGCCGCGAAAAAAATCGCCGAAAGCGATAAGTTTGACGCCGTGATATGTCTGGGCTGCGTTATCAGAGGAGCTACGCCGCATTTCGAATATGTTTCCGCTGAGGTTTCAAAAGGAATTGCGGCGGTGGGTATGCACAGCAAAATTCCGGTAATTTTCGGAGTTCTCACCACGGATAATATAGAACAGGCGATTGAACGGGCCGGAACAAAATCGGGAAATAAAGGCTCTGACGCCGCTATGAGCGCGATAGAGATGACAAATCTTTATTGCCAGATATAAAAAATCCGTATTTTATCCGGGTTCATTCCCGAAACGCCTCAAATGAGATATGAAAATTATTTAATTTTATGCTGCCGAACATTTTAACGCCGACCGTCTTATCCGGAAGTATTTGTTTTAAAAAGAATGCAGGCATAAGATATTTAAAATTTTTGCCGTTTTTTTATAAATATCGCAGTAAAATCCGTTTATTTATAATTTCTTACGGTAATTGACAAAGATCGGCTCCTCGTCCGGATGCGGGACGGTTTTAAAACTGCGGCATACGGCGGAAAATGTGAAAATATTGACTGCAAAACAATATGAAGTTTATTATATGACAAAACGAACATTATTTTATATAATTTTCCGATAGAAAAATAAGGGAGTTTTGATATGGCGATTATGGTTACGGGAGCAGCCGGTTTTATAGGAGCCAAGGTAAGTGAATTGCTTTTGAAATCCGGGAAAGAAGTGATCGGCATAGATAATATGAACGATTATTATGACATAAGAATAAAAAAACACAGGTTGGACAATCTTAAAAAAATCCGCGGTTTTATCTTTTACAAATCCGATATAGAAGACAAACAAAGTTTGGGCAGGATAGTAAAAAAACATAAAATAAAGGCGATTATCAATCTTGCCGCCAGAGCAGGCGTGCGTTACAGCATGGAAAATCCTTTTGTTTACGTTTCCACAAACACCCTGGGCACTCTCAATCTGCTTGACATAGCGAGGGATTTTAAAATAAAAAAATTCGTTCTGGCCTCAACTTCTTCTTTGTACGCGGGGCAGAAAATGCCTTTTGTGGAAAGTCTTGCCGTCAATACTCCTATTTCTCCTTATGCGGCTTCAAAAAAAGGCGCTGAAGCCATGTGTTATTCGTATCATTATCTTTACGGGCTTGATATAACGGTATTAAGATATTTTACCGTTTACGGCCCTGCCGGAAGGCCTGACATGAGTATAATACGCTTTATAAAATGGATAGATGAGGGAAAACCGATAGAACTTTTCGGAGACGGTTCCCAAAGCAGGGATTTTACTTATGTCGACGATATAGCGGCAGGCACTGTAAAAGCGCTTAAAAAAGTCGGATATAAAACCGTAAATCTCGGAGGAAATAAACCCTATAAGCTAAGCCGCATGATTGAACTGATTGAAGACAATTTAGGTAAAAAAGCCGCGTATGACTATAAGCCTTTCCACAAAGCCGATATAACAGCCACCTGGGCAAGCATTGACGAAGCCGGGAAAACGCTCGGATGGAGCCCGAAGATTTCGCTTGAAGAGGGCATACGGAAAACGGTCGGATGGTATCTTGAAAATAAATTTTGGTTTAAAAATATCAAATTATAGCATGCTAAAGGAAAAGAAAATGTACAGGGAACTGCTGGGGAAAATCAATTGCAGAAAAGCCGAAATCGGAATTATCGGGCAGGGGTATGTGGGGCTTCCTCTTTCGGTGGAGCTCGGAAAGCAGGGTTTTAATGTCACGGGATTTGAAGTCGACGGGTTGAAAGTGCTTTCGATAAATAAAGGGAAATCTTATATAGGAGACGTTTCCTCAAAAGATATGAAAGAACTCGTCAAAGCCGGAAAATTCGAAGCTGTCTCGGATTTTAAAAAACTTTCAAACAAAGACGTAATCATAATATGCGTTCCGACGCCTTTAAGGAAATCCAAAGATCCGGACGTCTCTTATATTCTTGAGGCGGCGCAAAATATAAGAAAAAGGCTTAGAAAAGGACAATTGGTAATCCTTGAATCCACCACATATCCCGGCACCACCAAGGAACTGGTGCTTCCCATACTTGAAGAAACCGGCTTAAAAGCCGGACGGGATTTCTTTTTGGCTTTCAGCCCTGAAAGGATAGACCCGTCAAATAAAAAATTCGGAATTAAGGAAACTCCGAAAGTCGTAGGAGGCTGGTGCGGAAAATGCGCCGATCTCGCCGGCGCGGTTTACGGCTCTTTTACGAAAGTTTATAAAGTTTCTTCCGCTGAGGCCGCCGAAATGGTGAAACTTCTGGAAAACACTTTCAGATCCGTCAATATAGCGCTTGTAAACGAAGTCGCCTTGATGTGCGACAAGCTGAAATTAAACGTATGGGAAATTATAGACGCCGCCGCTACAAAACCTTTCGGCTTTATGCCTTTTTATCCGGGTCCTGGAATCGGCGGGCACTGCATTCCCCTGGATCCCCATTATCTTTCCTGGAAACTTAAAACTTTAAATTTTTATTCAAGGTTTATTGAACTTGCGGGAGAAATGAATTCAAAAATGCCCGAATATGTCGTGTCTAAAATCGCGGACGCGCTTAACGGACAATCCAAATCTCTCAAAGGCTCGAAAGTTATGGTTTTCGGCGCGGCTTATAAAAAAGACGTGGCTGACGTCAGGGAATCTCCCGCCGTCGACATAATAAATATTCTTATCGCTAAGGGGGCCAGGGTTTCTTATTATGATCCTTATGTTCCGTCGGTAAAACACTGCGCCTCGGGAAAGACTTTAATATCCGAAAAAAATCTTAACGGGCTTAAAAAATACGATATCGCGGCCGTTATAACCGATCATACCTCGGTAGACTATAAAAAAATTCTCCGGGATTCTAAAATAGTGGTTGATACGCGGAATGCTTTTAAAAATGTCAGGTCGAAAAAAATAGTAAGAATATAGGAGAAAAAAATGGCAAAAGACGAAAAACTTAAAGCTTTGGATCTGGCTCTTTCCCAGATAGAGAAAGATTTCGGAAAGGAAGCCATTATGAGGCTCGGAGAGAAACATGCGGCGACTAAAGTCGAGGTTATCCCGACCGGCGCTTTGCCTTTGGATATCGCAATAGGAGCGGGCGGAATTCCCAGAGGAAGAATAATCGAGATTTACGGTCCCGAATCTTCCGGAAAAACCACTCTGGCTTTATGCATGGTTTCCGAAACGCAGAAAACCGGCGGAATCGCCGCATATATAGACGCCGAGCATGCTATGGATCCGGAATATGCCGCAAAGCTGGGAGTGGATATAGACAATCTTTTGATATCCCAGCCGGATTCCGGAGAACAGGCATTGGAAATAGCGGATAAGCTTGTCCGCTCGGGAGCGGTTGACATAATAGTCGTAGATTCCGTCGCCGCTTTGGTTCCAAGAGCGGAAATTGAAGGCGAAATGGGCGATTCTTTCGTAGGGCTTCAGGCAAGGCTTATGAGCCAGGCGCTGAGGAAGCTTACCGCAAATATTTCCAAATCGAAAACCTCCATAATTTTCATAAACCAGCTAAGACAGAAAATAGGCGTTATGTGGGGAAGTCCGGAAACGACTCCGGGAGGTCTTGCCCTTAAGTTCTATTCTTCGGTAAGACTTGATATAAGAAGAATAGAATCGGTAAAAAAAGGCGATGAAATACTCGGTAACCGAGTAAGAGTGAAAGTCGTTAAAAACAAAGTCGCACCGCCGTTTAAACAGGCTGAATTTGAAATAATGTTCGGAATAGGCGTTGACAGGGCTGGTTATCTGATAGATATGGGAGTTGCCGACGGAATTATAGATAAGGCGGGCGCTTTTTTCAGTTATAAAGGAGACAGGCTCGGGCAGGGCAGGGACAATGCGAAGGCTTTTTTAAACGAACACCCCGAAACAGCCGCGGAAATAGAATCGAAAATACGCGCGAAAGCTTTCGGTTTTGAAGAAGAAACTTTTTCCGCCGATAAAAACGCGAAAGCCGAACCTGCGAAAGAAAAAAAAGTTTCAAAAAAAGCCGAAAAATAAGCTGAAAACAAAATTATACCGAAGAAAGATCCGGCTTGCGCGACGCCGTCAGGCGCTTTTGTGATAAAATGGGAATGCAATATATCAAACGTATACTTATAAGACTTTTTTCGCTTAATCTGATTTTCTTGTTTTTTATGTCGATTTACAGGGCGGTGTTTTTCTGTTATTACGGCAAAGGAATAGATTTTTCGGGATTAAGTTTGGATATAGCAAAAGCTTTTTATATGGGGGTAAGATATGACCTTGCCGTTTTGTCATATTTTAACATGCCCGTAACAATATCTTTTATTATAGTTCTTTTTTCGGCAAAATCGTTTGAAAAATGGCTTTCCGCGCTTAAATATTATTATACGGTTTTTATAGGCGCGCTTTTTGTTTTTTTGTGCGTTGATTTCGGCTTTTATTCTTATTTTCAAAATCATATTAATATTCTGGTCTTTGGCTTTTTTGAAGATGATACGGCGGCTTTAATTTCGACTTTTTACGAAAATTATAATTTATTTCTTATCATGCTGGGTTTTGCGTTTTTGTTCGCGGCCGTTTTTTTATTGTCAAAACGCGTTTTAAAAATTGATAACCGCTCCCTGAAAATGCCGGAACGGCTTTTGCCTAAAATAGTTTTGTCTTCGTTAATGCTGGTTTTAAATTTTATAGCCGCGAGAGGCTCTTTGGGGATATTTCCCCTCGGGGTGGATAATGCCGAAGTTTCTTCAAATGTTTTTATAAATAAAACCTCGATAAACGCGGTATACACTTTTCAGGCGGCTCTGGAAGCGAAAGGGAAAGAAAAGAACTTCGATTATATAGATAAAACCGGATATAAAGACGATATAAGAAAAGCTTTCGCGGACTTTTTGGATACGGACATAAATTCCGTTCCGCAGCTGCATCCGGAGCGTATGCTTGACGCTAAAACCCCTCAGAATAAAAAAATAGAAAAAGTCCGCCCCAATGTGATTTTTATAGTTATGGAAAGTTTCGGCTCCGATCTTATTAAATACAATTCGGAAAGCTTTAACGTGCTGGGAGAGCTTAAAAAGCATTTCGATTCGGATTTGGTTTTTTACAATTTTCTGCCCGGGCATGAAGGCACTATAGGAAGTCTTGAAGCCGCGATTACCAATGTCGGAAGACGGCCTATGTCGAGATATTTGTCCCAGTCAAGGTATGCTTATGAAAAATATAAATTTTCCGGGCCCGCGCCTTACAAGCGAAACGGATATGAGACGATTTTTATTTACGGCGGCAATACGGGCTGGCGCAATGTGGGTTCTTTTATGCCGAACTTAGGTTTTGACAAAGTCATAGGCGAAGGCGCAATGGATAAGCGATATCCCAGAAACCAGTGGGGCGTTTATGACGAGTATTTGTTTGATTTTATATACCAAACGCTGGATTCCGGCGGTAAAAGAAAGTTTATATATGTTATGACGACTTCAAACCATCCGCCTTATTCTCTTCCGGACGATTATAAAACTTTGCCTCTTTCCGTCAGCGCTGAACTGGAGAAAAAAATTACTGGAAAAGAACTGGCGGCTAAAAGATTTGCGACTTACCAGTATTCCAACGAAATGCTGGGCAGATTTATTACGAAAATAAAAAATTCGCAATACGGGCAAAATACGATAATAGCCGTAACCGGAGATCACAATTTCTGGAATGTATTTACTTATTCCCGTGAAAACGTTTTCGATTCGCTCAGCGTTCCTTTTTATCTTTATATACCGCAAAAACTAAAGCCTGAGAATGCGGATACGTCGGTATTCGGCTCGCATATGGATATAATGCCGACCCTTTACCATTGCTCTCTTTCGGAGAGTGCTTATACGGCCATGGGAAAAAATCTTTTGGATCCGTCCTCAGCCTCAAATATAGCTTATACGGACGCCGGACTGGCGGCGGATAAAAATTTCGTTATAGTTTATAATTTTAAAAATAAAGAAGTTTCGCATTATATATGGGATAAAGACAATCCCGGACAAGTAAAAAAATCCCGAGAAACCGAAGGACATAGAAAACTTGTCAGGCATTATTTATCTTTAATAGCCGTTTCCGATTATTTAATCAAAAACACCGGAGAAAATTAAAATGAAAGTGCTGGTTACCGGAGGCGCAGGATTTATAGGTTCCAATATTGCCGACGCTGTGATAGCAAAAAGACATAAAGCGGTCATACTTGACGATTTGTCTTCCGGAAAGTTGAATAATGTCAATGGAAAGGCTGAATTTTATAAAGCGGATATTGTCAATGAAAAAGCCGTTTTTGATATATTTAAAAAGGAAAAGCCTGACGCGGTAATACACTGCGCCGCCCAGATAGACGTGAGAAAATCCGTCGCTGATCCCAAATACGACGCGGACATAAACATACTCGGTTCTCTTAATATACTGAAAGCCTGCGTTGAAAACAATGCGAAAAAAATTATTTTTGCTTCCTCGGGAGGCACCATTTACGGAGAATGCGGCAATAAAGCTCCCTGCGAGAAAACTTTTCCCGATCCTCTTTCTCCTTACGGGATAGCCAAGTATTGCGTGGAAAATTACATAAAATTTTACGGCGAAATACACGGCTTGAAATATACCGTTTTGAGATATGCCAATGTCTACGGCCCCAGACAGGATCCGCGGGGCGAGGCCGGAGTAGTGGCCATATTTGCCGGGAAAATGCTTAATAACGAACCCGTGACCGTTTTCGGCAGCGGAAAGCAGATGAGAGATTACGTATACGTGTCGGATGTCGTTGAAGCGAATATCGGGTCGCTGACGAAAGCCGACAACAGTATAATAAACATTGGGACAAACAAAGCCGTGCCTTTAAACGAGATAGTGAAAATTATGTCTGTGATATCGAAAACGGACAAAAAGCCCGTCTATAAGAAAAAAAGGGAAGGGGAGCTTTTTAAAAGTTTTTTAGACAATAAAAAAGCTTTGAAAAAGCTTGGGTGGAGACCTGAGGTGGATATAAAGGAAGGCATAAAAAAGACATTGCTTTATTTTAAAAAAGAGGCTCTTAAATGAAAGCATTTGTTTTGGCGGCCGGAGCGGGAACGAGATTAAGACCTTTGACGCATGATATTCCGAAACCGATGATCCCCATTTTGGGAAAACCGGCTTTGCATTACACTCTCAATAATCTTAAAAAGCACGGTTTTGACGACGTTTCAATAAATCTTTTTCATCGTCCGAATTGCATAACCGGCTATTTCAGCGGCAATTATATGGATATCTGCATAAACTATTCGTTTGAGAAAAAACTTCTCGGCACGGCCGGAGCGGTAAAAAAACGCGAGAAATTTTTTGACGATACTTTTGTAGTTATGTCCGGAGACGGGCTGACCGACATAGACCTTAAAAAGGCCGTACGGTTTCACAAAAAGAAAAAAGCGCTTGCCACGATAGTGCTGAAAGAAACCGGAGCAAGGCTTGATTACGGCATTACCGTGGCGGATAAAAACGGAAAAGTCATACGGTTTGTCGAAAAACCTAAATGGAGCGATATATTCGCCGATACGGTAAACACGGGAATATACGTGTTTGATCCCGGAGTTTTTCAATATATACCCGGGAATAAATTTTTTGATTTCAGTTTGGATTTGTTCCCTCTTCTTTTAAAAAATAAGAAAAGAGTTTACGGCTATGTTATGAAGGAATATTGGACGGATATAGGCAATATACTCGAATATAAAAAAGGCGTTTTCGACGCATTGGACCGCAAAGTAAAAATAGAGGCGCCGTGCGTTAAAAAAGATGGAAACTATATAAGCAAATACGCCAAAATAGATGGAAGCGCGAAAATAAAAAGTCCGTGTTTTATAGGAGACAATGCTTATATAGGCGCAAATGTGACCGTTGAGCCCTATTCGGTTATCGGCAGCGGCGTAAAAGTCGAAGATAATTCCTTGATAGCGAAAACGATAATATGGAGCGGTTCGTATATAGGCAAAGGAGCGAAACTGTCGAATACTATAGTGGGATATAAAGGAAAAATTCCCGAAGACATCAGGCTTTTTGATTCAATAATAATGAGCTGAAAAAAGAGCAAGGAAAGGAAAAATTTGAAAATACCGGATAAATACAGGCTTAAAGCGATAAGCTTATTCTCAAAAGAATATAGTCAGGATGTTAGAATAAAGGTTAAAATCTCTTTGTTTTATTGTCTTTTTTCCATTCTTGTTTTTTCCTGCTTCCGTTTTTTATTTTATTTTTCTTACCCTGAAATTTTCGGACGTCTTCCTTTAAATGACGTAATTTTTGCTTTCGCGTACGGGCTGCGTTTTGACATTTCGGTGATAAGCGTTTTTTCCGCTCTCTGGATATTTATTCTTTTTCTTCCTGTAAAATCCGAAAAGATCGTCAAATTCGCGGTTTTGATGCTGTGCTGCAATATTGTCATAATGACTTTGCTTCTTTTGGGCGACTACTTTTATTTTCCGGAAGTAAAGAGACATATGACGGAAGATATTTTGCTGGCTCTTACCGAAAAAGGGTTTATTCTGGACTATATTGTAAGAATTTACTGGAAACTTTTGGTCATTGTTTTTTTTGCCGCGGCTGCGTGCGTAGGTCTGTTGTTCCGGTTTATAAATAAAGGCTACCGCCCCAAGCCCGTCGGTTTGATGAAAAACATAATATTGATAATACCGGTTGTTTGTCTTATATTGCTGTCGGCAAGAGGCAAATTTACGGGAAGACCGTTAAATGTCGAAGACGTATACAAAACGGCAAAAGGCACTTCCCAGGCAACTTTGATTATGAACGGTATTTTTTCGCAGTATCAGGCATTGAAAAAGTCCGCCGGTATTTTTTTCAATAATTACCCCAAAGAAGAAGCTTTTGTAAACGCGAGGGCTTTGCTGTTCGACGGCGATGAAGAAATTGTCGACGAGCAGTACCCTCTTATGCGTAAAATTATTAAAAAAGGGGATTTAAAAAAATACAACATCATTGTGGTTTTGCTTGAAAGCTGGACTCCCAAATACATAGATTCCGTCAGCGCGGCCGGCTACGGCGTCACTCCCAATTTCGATAAAATCGCGCGGGACGGCGTATTTTTTTCCAACGCTTATTCTTCCGGGAGCAGAAGCATATACGGAATCTGCGGAGCTCTTTTGGGCATGCCCGTTATGCCCGGCATGCCGCTTTTGGGTTACGGCTTAGAGGTAAACGTAAACGCGTCGTCGATGTTTGAGACTTTCAACGCTATGGGATATTTTACGATGTATGTACAATCGTCTTCAAGAAAGTCGTTGAAAATGTGCGATATTTCAAAAAATATTTTTCATGCGCGGGAGAGTTTCGGAAAAGAAGATATACCGCAGATCTGGCGCTATAATGAAGACATTTATTCGGGCTACGATTATGAAATGCTGGACTTTGTTTCGAAAAAAGCGGCGGCGGCCCGGGAAGCCGGAACTCCTTTCTTTATTTTTTCGTTTACCGGAACCACGCACAGCCCTTTTATTCAAACGACCCCGCAGTTTCGCAAATATTCCGCGGATACCGACGAAGGCAAATATTTGAATAATCTTTATTATTGCGATTATGCGATAGGAGCTCTTATTGAAAACGCCAAAACGGCGGGATACTTTGACGATACCGTTTTTGTTTTTATGGCGGATCACATCCTTACTTCCGTTCAGAAAGATGACAACGTAATAGAGAAATTCAAAATACCTTTTGTCATTTATGCTCCGAAAATTTTAGGGAAGCGGAAAATAGATTATGTCGTTTCCCAGGCGGACCTTATGCCTACGATATACCACCTTTTAAATATAGGCAAACCGTTTTCGTCTTCGGGAAAAAACGCTTTAAATCCCGGCGGGCGGCATTTCGCTTTAATTAACGACGGCAATAATATCGTTTTCATCGACGATTCGGGTTATATGAGGCATAACCGGATAAAAGCCCTGGAATCTTCTTTTGACAGCGGAAGCGGAGAATTTAGCGATATGGAGGAGAAAATTATGTTTTTAGATAAAGCCGTAACCGAAACCGTTAAATATAATAAATGGTTTAAGCCGGACGGTTTAAGCCGATAGGAGAAAAATATGGCAAATGAACAAAATTATTATTTTACTTCCGAGTCCGTGACGGAGGGACATCCCGACAAAGTCTGCGATATTATTTCCGACAGCGTTTTGGACGCTATTTTGAGAAAGGATCCGAAAGCGAGAGTGGCTTGCGAAGCTTTCATTTCTCCGGGAATGGTGATAGTAGGAGGGGAAATTACGACGGACACCTATGTTAATATACAGCAGGTGGTAAGAAACGCCATAAAAAATATAGGATACGACAGCCCGGAGTTCGGTTTTAATTATAAAAACTGCGCCGTAGTAAATGTCATAAATTCCCAGTCTCCCGACATCGCTCAGGGAGTCGATACGGGAGGGGCCGGCGATCAGGGGCTTATGATAGGCTTTGCGTGCAGGGAAACTCCGGAACTTATGCCTATGCCGATAATGCTTGCGCATAAACTTTCAATGAAACTTTCCGAGACAAGAAAAAAGAAAATTCTTCCTTATCTCGGGCCTGACGGCAAAACCCAGGTAACCGTGGAATATGCCGGCGGGAAACCGAAAAGGATTGAAGCCGTCGTGCTTTCCACTCAGCACACGGAAAAAGTTCTTGACAAGACGGGCAAACAGATGACGAAGAAAGCCAAGAGCGAGATATATGATAAAATAATTGTTCCCGTGCTCGGCGGGCTTATCGATAAAAAAACGAAAATTTATATCAATCCGACGGGTAAATTCGTGATAGGCGGACCTGCCGGCGACACCGGCCTTACCGGAAGAAAAATAATAGTCGATACTTACGGCGCCATGGCGGCGCACGGCGGCGGCGCTTTTTCCGGAAAAGATTCTACTAAAGTTGACAGAAGCGCCTGTTATATGGCAAGGCATATCGCCAAAAATATCGTGGCTGCCGGTTTTGCGCGGAAATGTACGGTTCAGCTCGCGTATGCCATAGGAGTGGCCGAGCCCGTGTCGGTAATGATCGACACTCATTACAGCGGAAAAGTTTCCGGAGCCGTTCTTGAGCCCGCGGTAAGAAAAATATTTCCTTTAACGCCGGAAGGGATAACCGAATATTTGGGGCTGAGGCGGCCGATATTCGCGCAGACTGCGGCTTACGGGCATTTCGGCAGGAAAGGCGCCGGTTTCACCTGGGAAAAGGTAAACAAGGCCGAAGAACTGAAAAAAGCCGCCGCAAATTAAAAACTGCATATCCGGCGCATTTGTTTTAAAAAGGAGATCTTCTATGAAATACGATATAAAAGACATTAAATCGGCGCAGAAAGGCGATAAAAGAATTGTCTGGGCTGAAAAAGAAATGCCTGTTTTAAGGCAGATAAAAGAAAGATTTTCGAAGCAAAAACCTCTGAAAGACAAAAGAATATCCTGCTGTCTTCACGTGACCGCCGAAACGGCGAATCTTGCCGTTACTTTAAAGGCCGGCGGCGCGCAGGTTTATCTTTGCGCTTCAAATCCTCTTTCCACACAGGATGACGTGGCCGCTTCTCTTGTCAGTCATCACAATATTCCCGTTTTTGCGCAGAAAGGCGAAAACAATAAAACTTATTACGGCCATATAGACGCCGTTTTGGGCGTTAAACCCCATATAACTATGGATGACGGAGCCGACCTCGTCACGACCGTGCTTTTGAAAAGGAAAGATTTGCTTAAAGACATAATAGGAGGCACGGAGGAAACCACTACGGGCGTCATCCGTTTAAAAGCGATGGCAAAAGACGGCGTTCTTGCATATCCGGTAATAGCCGTAAACGACGCGCTTACAAAACATTTTTTCGACAACAGATACGGCACCGGCCAGTCTACGATAGACGGCATATTAAGGGCTACGAATCTTTTGCTTGCCGGAAAAACCGCGGTAGTGGCCGGATACGGCTGGTGCGGAAGAGGTTTCGCCATGAGAGCAAAAGGGCTGGGAGCGCATGTTATCGTCACCGAAGTCGACCACTTAAAAGCGATTGAGGCCGCCATGGACGGTTTTGAAGTTATGCCTATGAAAGACGCCGCGAAAAAAGGAGATATATTCGTAACTCTTACCGGAGATTTAAACGTAATAGACAAACAGCATTTTTCTTTAATGAAAAACGGCGCGATAGTATGTAATTCAGGACATTTTAATAATGAAATAAATCTCGGCGCTTTAAAGAAAATGTCTAAAAACGTAAAAAACGTAAGGGATTTCGTGGACGAATATACTTTGAAAAACAATAAAAAAATATGCGTTCTCGCGCAAGGAAGACTTATAAATCTTTCGGCTGCGGAAGGTCATCCCGCAAGCGTGATGGATATGTCTTTTGCAAACCAGGCTTTATCGGCGGAATTTATGGTAAAAAATCACGGCAGGCTTGATAAACGGGTTTATACGGTTCCGGAAAAACTTGATCTGGAAATCGCAAGATTAAAGCTTAACGCCATGGGAATTAAAATAGACGTTCTCACCAGAGAGCAGAAAGAGTATTTGAATTCCTGGAAAACCGGAACATAAGGAAATAAAATGATAAACATTGCCTTTGGACTGGATGACAATTTCGCGCGCCATTGCGCGGCGGCTGTCGCTTCAGTGCTGTGCAATCATAAAGTTTTATCCGGTCAGGACAGACTGCATATTTATTTTTTCGGAAATCTGAGCGAAGAAAACAGGAATAATCTGCTCAAACTGAAAAAGATACAGGATTTCGAACATACTTTTATCGAACTGGATCATTCGGAATTTGAGGGGCTGCCTCTGAGCAGAGGACGTACTTTTGCTATTTACAATGTTTTAATGATTCCCGTTCTTCTTTCCGGAAAAGAGAAAAAAATAATATTTCTTGACTGCGATCTCATAGTAAACAGGGATATCGCCGAATTATGGAATATTGATATCGGAGACAGCCTTCTTGCAGCTGTTAGCGACAATTACAGAAAAAAAGAGGGATTTTTTAATTCCGGGGTCATGGTTTTAAATATCGCCGGGCTTCTGGAGTTCGGCTATTACGGCAAATGGAAAGAATATGTGAAGTATAATATCGATAAAATGATTCTTCATGATCAGGATATTTTAAATCCCGTTTTAAGGTTTAACACTCTCTTTCTTCCCGTTAACTGGAATGTTCATTACGGCATTTTTTTGACTTTGTACGGCAAGTACGATAAAAAAAATATCGCTCAAGCCCTGTCTTTTTGTTATATAGTGCATTTTTCCACTAGAATAAAACCGTGGCATCCTCTGCCGGTGCATCCTATGAGCGATTTATATTTCAAATATCTTTTAATGACGCCCTGGGGCGGCCTTATTGAAAATTTTTCCAAATTTCTGAAAATTCGAAATTTTTTGGGAATGTTTTTTAAATATTGGTTTGTCCATCCGGCTTGTTTTATAAAGCCGAAATTCTGGCGCAGCATAAGAAAAAGAGGCTGGCTGATAACGCTGTATTAATTTATGATAGAAAAAATAAAGAGCAAACTGACTTCATACAGAAAAATTCTTGCAAAAGCGCTTTTTGATAAAAAAACGGGAAGCGCTGAAAAGCTTAATCCTGCCGGCGCAAAAAATATTTTGTTTTTGCGTACCGACGGCAAGATTGGGGATATGGTTGTTTCGACTCTGGTTTTCAGAGAACTGAAAAAATGCTATCCTGGCATCGGAATTACAGTTCTTTGTACAAAAGACAATAAGGAAATAATCAAACGAAATATTTATGTCGACGATATAATATCACTTTCCGGAAAGTTTTTTAATGATTTAAAAGTTTTTAAAAGCTTAAAAAATAAAAAAATAGACATAGCGGTGGATTTTACGCAGTTCAGGCCCAGACCGAAACAGCTGTTTATGATCAGATCGATAAACCCCGGATTTTTAATAGGATTCAATAAATCCGGCTATAAAACATATGATTTATCGATAAACTGCGATGTCAATAAATTACACATTTCAAAACGCTATGAACTTCTTTTAAACGCTCTCGGAGTCATCCCTTTATCCTTTAAATATGACGTTTTTACCGAACCCGATCAGGAAAAAGCAGCCTTGGAAACTTTTAAGAAAGGTAAAAACAATATACTGATCAATCCTTTTGCCGCCAGCAGACACAGAACTTTTTCATTGTCAAAGCTGCAGGATCTGCTGAACCGCATCAACGGCAATTTTATAAACAAAGAAGAAGTCAATGTTTTCGTAATCTGTCCCAAGCGTTTCTCCCGCATGCTTAAAGGTTTGTACGGCGCAAAAATCATAACGACGGATTCCGTTCTTGAAAGCGCGGCTTATGTTAAATTTTGCGACTGCGTAATCACTCCCGATACTTCCATCGTTCACATTGCGGCGGCTTTTAATAAAAAGATGTTGGCTTTATATCTTGATGATTCGCACGGCGAGGAAAAAAAATCTACGATATGGGATCCGAATTATGACAATGCTTTTAAACTTACGGTTCCAGCCGATGCCGGGTTAAAAAATAACGATATCAAAAATATCGATAATAAAGATATAGAGGACATGTTCCGGCGTATTATGGGAGTAACGGATAAAAATACCGAGGGGAATTAAAATAAGCATAATAGTTCCGGTTTATAATGCCGAAAAGTATATAGAAGAATGCATGGAATCTTTGACGGGGCAAAGTTTAAAGGAAATAGAGATAATCTGCGTCAATGACGGTTCATCCGACAGTTCTTTGGACATATTATGCGGTTTTGCGCGCGGCGGTGGCGACGACGGGAGAGTTGGGATAATTGACAAAAAAAACGCCGGCATCGCGGCGGCAAGAAATTCCGGCATTGAAATAGCGTCGGCGAATATATATTATTCGTCGATTTCGATGATTTTATAGACGAGCTTTACTGCGAGGTTTTATATTCGGCCGCAAAAAAACGCGGCGCGGATCTTGTCTGCGGAAGCGTTGCGGATTATTATTTTCGCAAAAAAAATAAAAAAGAAAAAAGTTTTAGGCGAATTCGGCAAAGAAGAAAAAAATGCATTAAAATAGACGATTCAAACGGAACGTTTTTTTCTTAAGGGGGTATCAGGGCATTGTAACCGTGCGGGAAAGGCTGATAAAAAGGAAAATGATGGAGGACAACGGGCTGTTATTTTGCGGCGAGCACTCTTGCGAAGACATACATTTTGCTTCATTGAATTTTTTATACGCCGATATGTCGCCGTTGAGGAGAGCGTCTGTTATTATTACAGGAAAAATGTAGAAGGCGCCTTGTCAAAAAAAACGGATGATATGGTAAGATCCGTTCTGAAGAACTTTAAGACTTTAAAGGAAGAGCTTATGCGCAAGGGCAATGCCGGTCCGGAACTTTTTAAAGTTATTGATCTTAATGTCTGCGATGTTCTTTTCGGATATTATAACAAATGGAATGTCGGGAATTTTTCGTTCTGTTTTGCGCCGATGATAAAAGAGCTTTATGCCGAGATAAAAAATACATGTTTTAATTTTTTTAATATAAAGGATTCCGTTTTCGGCGTCGGATAATAAAATTTTCAGAATAAAATACGAATTTTTCGCTTTCGGCCTCAGGTATAACGTATATATTATGCCGAAAATAATGAGATTTTTAAGAAATTTTGTGAGAATCTTTTGTTTTCAATAAATCGGTTTGTTTCTTGCTTTTTCTCAAACGCATTGCCGCGAAAACCGCGCGCATTTTTTTGTAAAAAAATTCCGTGCGGATATTTGCTTAAAGCAAAAACAAAAAATAAAATCGTTTTATATCCGGGATATTGTAATGCCGAGGGCGACGGGTTCTTTTGCGCAGTCTGTTTGTCTGCGAAAAGATAAATAAAACAACGGGTTTCATTTGATATTTTAGTATAATATGACATACGATGCGCATTTAAAATACAGCATTTTGCGAGGAATAAAATGAAAATAATGATAGCCGTGCCGGTATATAACAGAAAAAAATATGTGGATATACTGGCAAGGTCTTTGGGAGAGTGCAGGCTGATAGAGAAGGCCGATATACGCGTTTATGACGACTGCAGCACTGATTTCGGGATAGAATACCTTAAAGAAAAATTTTCGCCTTTGAAAGCGGCGGTGCAAAGAAGGCAAAAGCGCAGCGCGTGCACGGCAAATAATTATTTTGAAATAATGACCGACTTTGTCGGTTCGGACAATGATGTTTTATTTCTGTGCGATTCGGATTTGCTGCTGCGTCCGGACGCTTTGGAGTATCTGGAAAGAGTATTTCCTCTTACCGACGGTTTTATGACGCTTTACAATTCCGATCTGCATTTTACGGTTAAAGAAGGTGAAGAATTCGATCTCAAGCTCGATATAGGACATGCCGCCGCATGCATGTCGAAGAAATGCGCTTCTCTGTTCTTAAAGCGCAATGATCCCGGATTGGGCGACTTTAAACTTTCCGAAACGATGAACGGAAACAATATCAGAATTCTCGCGGCGAAAAACAGCCGCGTCCAGCATATAGGCGTAGACGGAAAGAATTGCGCCGTCTGCAGCGGCATAGACTATAGCATGAGTTTTGAGCCGCTTTCCGAACATAATAAAGAAATCATTGACGAATTAATGCCGCTTGTGATCAAAGGACTGTCGTCTTTGATAAAAAAACTTAAATTTCAGGACAAATATATGAAACACGGTTTTTTTCTGCACCAGCCCGTGAAATATCTGATGAGAAAAAACACCGTAAAAAAACTCAGAAAACTGGAAGTAAAATAAATGAATCTTACCGGTAATAAATATTTCAGACTCAAACTTGCCGCTCTTTATGCCTTAATGTTTCTTTTCGTTTTCGCCGCGGCGCGGGCGGCGTTATATATCGCCGCGGGAGCTTTTTTCAGAGACGTAACTTTAGGCTCTTTTTTATGCGCCCTGTTTTCAGGCATGCGTTTCGACGTATTCGCCGTTTCCACTTTTTGCGGCGTATTTTTATTTCTGATAAATATCCCCGCGGATTCAAAGCTCTTTATAAAAATTAACTGCGCGGCTCTTAATGTTTTGTTTCTTGTTTTTTCTTTCGTTCTTGCGGCGGATATCGTATATTTCAGGCTTTTTGAAAAGCATTTGACCACCGAGATTCTTCTCGCAAAAGAACATTTCGGCTATTTTTTGAGCCTTGCTTTCGGGGATTATATTCTTGTGACGGTTTTTGTGACGGTTTTTACGTTTTTTTTATTTTATTTCTCTTTTAAAATGATTGATAAAAAATATGCCGCTCCCGACAGAAAAATACCGTATAATGCCCTTGTTTTGCCCGTTCTGGCCTGCCTTATGATAACAGCGGCGAGAGGCGGTCTTCAGGAAAGAATCTTGTCCATATCCGACGCGTATAAAAAAGGCCGCGTTAGCGGAGAGCTGAAGCTCAACGGCATATTTACCTCTCTGATAAGCATAAGATCTAAAACCGAGCCGAACAAAATAAATATAAAAACCGAAGACGCTTTAAAAATCGTAAAGGACAATCTTCTTGACCGCGGGGAAATATTTCCGGATGAAAACTATCCGCTGATGAGAAAAAGGTCGGAATTTAATGTTTCCGGAAAAAATTTCAATATTATCCTAATTCTTCTTGAAAGCTGGCAGAAAGATTATATCGATTCGGCTGCCGGCACTTCTTACGGAGTAACCCCCAATTTTGATTCTTTGGTTAAGGAAGGGATTTTTTATGACCGGTTTTACGCCAACGGACAGCGCAGTATTATGGGAATGATGTCCGTGTTTTTCGGTTTGCCGTATGTCCGCGGGCTTTCTTATATGGGGCATGGACTTGAAAATTCGGGACAGACGAGGCTGCCTTTGATTTTGGCAAGGAACGGATATGATAATGTTTTTGTTCAGGGCGACAAAAGGGAATCCGATAACGGCGTGGCGCTTGCGAATTATATGGGCTTCAAAGGAGCTTACGGAAAACAGGATATCCCGCTGATACATAAATATGACGTTAATATAAGCAAAGGCTATGATTTGGACGGGCTTCAGTTTTTTTTCGAGAAAGTAAAACTTTTAAAACATCCGTTTTTCGCTTTTTATTTTACCACTACAACGCATATCCCTTATGCCGCGACAATAATGAAAGCGCTTGAAAAATATCCGGAAGACGGAACGGAGAAAACCGGTTATTTGAACAGGCTTTACTATGCGGATTACGCATTGGGCGAATTTATGAGGCAGGCGCGAAACGAGCCTTGGTTTAAAAATACGGTTTTTATAATGTGCGCCGACCATCAGGCTTACGGAGTGGGCGGACAGGCGGGACAATATGAGAAAACCAAGACCGACAAAATGTTTAAAATACCCATGCTTGTATACTGTCCGGCTTTGTTCAAACCTGCGGTAAGCCAAAAGCTCGGCAGCCAGTTTGACATCGTTCCCACAATAATGGATATTCTCAATATTGAAACGCCTTATTCTTCAATGGGAAAAAGTCTTTTTTCCGCAACAGAAAACAGATTTGTTTTCCTTTCATACGAGGGCGACCGGACATATCTTATAAACGAGGAAGGACTTGCGGCGCAGGACTGGAAAGATACCGCAAACGGAAGTTACGATCCGGAAAAAAACAATGCGAAACTTTTGTTTGCGGTTGAAAAAACCGTATATGAACTTATTTCAAAAGACAGATGGTTTGACAGAAAGGTTTTGTAAGGCTTGCCGCAAACTGGAAGCTATTTTTCTTTCGAAGCAAATATGTTTCGCGCGGTTTCTGCGTATTCGTCAAGTTTGAATTCCGCGGCCTTTTTGTATGCCTTTTTTATATAGGCTCCGGTATTTTCGGGAGTTATAAGATTTTTATTTTCTTTGACGGAAGTTAAAATATAGCTGTTTACCCACGGCGCGTAATGAGTCAAGTCTTTGAAATCTTCGGTTTTTCCGATAATATCCAAATCGTCGAAGGCAAAGAAACTGAAATTTCCGTATTTTTCGCTTAAAGACGCCAAATGCTCCAGCGCGAACATCCGTTTTTCAAAAAACTTATTTCCATTGTGCAGCTGCAACGCCAGCCACATATCCGATACGGGCGGAAGGACGAGAAAAAAGCGTATTTGCGGATTATTGATTACCGGAGGCATTAAATTTTCTTCGAAAAAAGCGGCGATTTTATTTTTGTCTTCATCGCTCAGCCCGCCGGCGCAAACCTTGTCTTGCGTTTTTGACAATTCTCTCAAAATTTCATCTATCCGCCAATCGTTTTTATGCTTGATCCAATTGTCAAAACCTCCGAAAAACTTTTTGCTGCCGCCATACCATGCGTAAGGAGCGTCCATGTCGCGCTCAATGCCTATATAGTTTTTATTATTGCTGAAAAAAAGCGAACCCTGAAGATATTTGAAATTCATATAAATTTTAAAATCATTAAATTTATTGTCGTCGTATAAAAACGCGTATTGCGATAGGGGATAGCTCTCATTTTCTTTTATTTGCTCAAGATAACTTGTTTCCAGAAAATGAAGCACCCGTTTTATTTCTTTTCGCTTGAAAACATACTCCGTCAGCATTTTGTTTTCGTAAGTGGTCGCTCCGGTCACGGACAGATTCATAAATTTTGCGCCGAGTTTTTCCGAGGCTTCGGCCGCCGAGGTGTTTTCGGAGTAGGAATTGCCTATTATTATGCCGTCAAAATCATAATCTCTGACTATGGCCGGCATGCTTTCTCTGGCGTTTCCGGAGTATGTCGTCTTTCTGAAAAAAGGTTTGTGCCATATTTGAAGAGGATCGTAGACATATACCGACGCGATCACATAAAGCCATATTGCCGGAAGAGCCGCAAAAAAGATTTTCAATGACAGTCTGGAAAATTTGTACATTTATTTTTCGCCTTTAAAAATTGAAATAAATAAATTCGCTGTAAGGCACATATATCATTTTGATTAAAGACGCCGTGAATAAAACCGCGAAAACGACGCCGAGCAGCACGGCTTTTTTCTTTGAATTTATCGTGACTTTTGAAATAAAAGTTCCCGAATTTTCAGCAATAAAGACGATAAAAAAAGCTATGGCGATCATCAGCCACATGCCCTCGTAAACGGTAACTTTTTCTCCGGAAAATTTTACGGTAAACACATAAGTTTCCGGTATTTTGAAATTTGTAAAATCTACGAGCGATTTTAATATTTTTTTCGCCTGGTTCATATCCGCGGCCCTGAAAAATATCCAGGCGATGTTTACAAACACAAAAGTCGCAAAGACGCTCAGTCCGTAAGGAAGTTTTATATTTAATTTTTTCCAAAATCTGTGCGCGCATAAAGCCGCTCCGTGGAGCGCTCCCCATATTACGAACATCCAGCTTGCCCCGTGCCAAAGACCGCCCAGCAAAAAAGTCAGAAATAGATTTGCGTAAGTTTTGCTTTCCCCGTTTCTGCTTCCGCCCAGCGGTATGTAGACATAGTCTCTTAAAAATCTTGACAATGTCATGTGCCATCTTCTCCAAAAATCCTGTATGGACGGCGCTTTATAAGGGGAGTTGAAATTTTGAGGAAGCTCGATATTAAGCATTTTCGATATGCCTAAAGCCATATCCGTATATCCTGAAAAATCAAAATAAATCTGAAAAGTATAACTGAGCATTATCAGCCATCCTTCCACAATGGAAATATCCGTATGCGGACAATAACCGGTTGCGACATAAGCTGAAAACGTGTCGGCCAAAATAACTTTTTTAGCCAATCCGATAATAAAAAGAAATAATCCCAAAGATAAATTTTTGTTTTTTAAAACTTTCGTGTATATGTTTGAAAATTGAGGCATTATTTCTTTGTGGTGGACTATAGGGCCGGCTATTAAACCCGGGAAAAAGCTGACAAAAAGAGCGTAGTTTAAAAAATCATATTCTTTAGTCAGGTTTTTATAACTGTCGCACAAATAAGTGATCTGCTGAAAAGTAAAAAAGCTTATTCCCAGAGGAAGAACTATTTTAAAAAACGGTATATGCGCATTAAAAACGGCGTTTATATTGCCGATAAAAAAATTCATGTATTTAAAATAACCGAGAACCGCCAGATTTACGATTATTGAAAACACGAGAATGCTTTTGCGTGGAAATTTTATTTTTATCTTTTTGCCGCTTAGCGAGTTTCCCGCGGCGAAATTGAAAATAATAGAAAACAGCAGTATCGGAGTGTATTTGGGATTCCACCAATTGTAGAAAAATATTGACGCGGCAATCAGCCAAGCTTTTGAAGCGGTCAGCAAATGTTTTTTTAGCAGTATAAAATAAACGATTACGGACAAAGGCAGAAAAATGAAAATAAATTCGATTGAATTAAAAAGCATATGTAAAAATATTACCCGGTAAAAGAAAATTAAAAACATATTATAATAAAAAAAAGCTTTTTTTACAGCACCGCTTCAAATTTTTCAGGCTAAGCATCGTTAATGCGCGGCTTGCGCGCTTTGAAATCCGAAAAAATAAAACTAAAATGCTCCGCAATCCTTTCCTTAGCCTTTTGCCGGCAAGTATAAACGGCAGACATCCGGAACCGCCGGCGTGTTTATGAAAAGCGTCTTTTTTTTTAGCGCCGGTTTTGATAAACCGAGAAAGCTAATGATATTACGGGATTGGTCGGATAGAGGATCTTTAAAAAAGCCCGTATTATCCCGCTTAGAGACGGTTTTTAATCCTTCGGCCCGTCCGGCAGCTTAAATTTGTCCCGCTTTGCAATACTTTACATTTTATACGGAATTTGATAAAATCTTCAAATTGGCACGGCAAAAATGAGTACATAAAAGCAAGGAGTAATGAAGATGGCATTTGAAAAAAAAGCGGTTGTCGAACAGTTTAAAACTCATGCGACGGATACGGGGTCACCTGAAGTTCAGGTCGCTCTTCTTACAACGAGAATTAAATACCTTTCCGATCATTTCAAAAAATATCCGAAAGATTTTGCTTCAAGGGTCGGTTTTTTAAAGATGATAGGACAGAGAAGAAGACTTCTCGACTATATTAAAAAACATGATAAAGACGGGTATGCCGCGCTGATTAAAAAATTGGATCTTAGAAAATAAATCGGGATAGCAAATAAAAAAAGACCCGGCAGGGCTGCAAAGGATGCAAAAAAACGCTTTTGAAGGCGTTTTCTTGAATCTTTTGTGCGCGATGTGCCGGGCAACGGAGCTTAAAAGTGGAATATTTTAAAAAAGAATTGGATGTGGCCGGCAAAAAATTCATAATCGAATCCGGCAAAATGGCCAAACAGGCGAACGGTTCCTGCATGGTAAGAATAGGTGATACGGTTGTTTTGGTTAATGCCGTAGGTTCAAAAGAACCTAAACCGGGCGTGGATTTTATGCCTTTGACCGTAGATTACAGGGAAAGAACATTTGCCGCCGGAAGAATTCCGGGCGGATTTTTTAAAAGAGAAGCCAAACCAAGAGACAGCGAGATACTTGTCAGCAGGCTTATAGACAGAAGCATAAGACCTCTTTTCCCCGAGTACTGGAGAAACGATACGCAGATATCGGCTATAGTTCTTTCTCACGACGGAGAGAATGATTCGGATATAGCGGCAATACTCGGAGCTTCCGTAGCTCTTACTGTTTCGGATCTGCCTTTCGCTACGCCCATAGCTTCGGTAAGAGTAGGCAGGGTCGACGGAAAGCTTGTGATAAATCCTTTAAGGTCGCAGCAGAAAGAAAGCAGGCTTGATTTGGTTGTCAGCGGCACTGAGGAAGCTTTGACAATGGTTGAAGCCGGGGCTTTGGAACTTTCGGAATCGGAAATGCTTGAAGCTTTGAATCTTGCGAAAGAAGCCATTCAAGGCATTTGCGCTGTTTTAAAAGACCTTCCCCGCAAAACCAAAATGCAGGCGCCGGAACCGCCGATAAATCCGTCTTTGAAAGCCGACATAGAAGCTGAAGCTGTTTCAAAAGCCGAAGAAGGCGTGGCTATTAAAGAAAAAAGCGAGAGGGATTCTTTCTGGTCGGCGTTTAAAAAAGACATTTCCGCCAGAATGCTTGAGAAATATCCTGAAGAAGCGCCCTCGGCTGCGGATATGATACTAGAGGATATTTTTTACCGGAAAGCGAGGGAACTTGTTTTAAATAAGAGAGTGCGCAGCGACGGACGCGGTTTTGAAGACATAAGACCTATAACCTGTGAAACCGATATTCTTCCGAGAGTGCACGGTTCCAGTTTGTTTACGAGAGGGCAGACGCAGGCTTTGGCCACGGTAACGCTCGGCACTCCGGGAGATATGCAGATTATGGACGAACTTGCGGGAGAATATAAAGAACGCTTTATGCTTCACTATAATTTCCCGGGTTTCGCGACCGGAGAGCCTAAGGGCGAAAGATCTACCAGCAGAAGAGAGATCGGGCACGGAGCTTTGGCCAAAAGGGCTTTAAGGCCGATACTTCCTCCGGAAGAGGAATTCGGTTATACCATAAGAATAGTTTCCGATATTCTTGAATCCAACGGTTCTTCTTCAATGGCTTCCGTTTGCGGCGGTTCTTTGGCTTTGTTTAATGCCGGCGTTCCGGTAAAGTCAAGCTGCGCGGGCGTGGCTATGGGGCTTATGAAAGAGGGCGATAATTATGTCGTTCTTACCGATATTATGGGAATGGAAGATCATTTGGGCGACATGGATTTCAAAGTCGCCGGAACCAGAAAAGGCATTACGGCTTTGCAAATGGATATAAAAATTTCGGGGCTTACCACCGAAATTCTTGCCCAGGCATTGGAGCAGGCTAAGCGCGCGAGAATGTTTATTCTCGATAAAATGGACGCGGCTATATCGGCTCCGAGAAAAACCCTTTCCGAATACGCGCCGAAAATGCTCAATATTATGATTCCGGTCAACAAGATAGGCGAACTTATCGGCCCCGGAGGAAAAAACATAAAGAAGATACAGGAAGCGACAGGAGTGGAAATAGATATAGAAGACAGCGGAAAAGTGTCTATTTCCGGAACCGATTACGGCCTTTTGGAACAGGCGCGAATCATGGTGGAATCTCTGACTTCCGAAGTGGAAGTAGGAAAAATTTATAAAGGAAAAGTCGTGAAAATCATGGCTTTCGGGGCTTTTGTCGAAGTTTTGCCCGGGAAAGACGGACTGGTGCACGTTTCCCAGCTTGCAGACAGGCATATAAAAAATGTTGAGGACATAGTTCAAGAAGGGGATGAAGTTACCGTAAAAGTTATGGAAATCGACAAGCAGGGAAGAGTAAATCTGACGATGAAAGAAAGCCTTGTAAAATAAAGATAAAGGGTGAATTTATGGCCGCCAACAATGGGAATGATATTAAAAGCAGGGTCAAATCTCTTTATGAGATAATGAAAGATGAAAAAATCCGGGAATTGGAAGTAAATTCCAAAGATTATAAGCTTTGCATAAAAAGAAAAAACTGCAATCAATCAAAGCAGCCCGCCGCGGCGCCTGCAATTTCCAAACCCGTTGCGGCTGATAATGCAGCCGAACATCTTAAGCGGGAAGCTTCTCCGCAGGCCGCGCCGGGAGAGACGATAAAATCTCCGATAACCGGGGTTTTTTATAAATCACCTTCGCCTTCTTCTCCCGTTTTTGTTAAAGAAGGAGATATAGTCGAAACGGGTAAAACTTTGTGCATTGTCGAAGCCATGAAGGTTATGAATGAAATTAAAGCGACTTTCAAAGTTAAAATAATAAAAGTTCTGGCGGAAAACGGAAAACCGGTCAACTCGGGGCAGGACTTGTTTGAAGTCGAAAAAATTTAAATCCGGGGTTTTAATATGACGGAAATTATTGACAGGGTAGGTTTTGCGGCGGGAGAAATTTGGAAATATCTAAGCGAAAACGGAGAATCTTCTCCCATAAAAATAAAAGCGAATTTGGGTTTATCCAATACTATGCTTTATCTTGCTCTCGGCTGGCTTGCCAGAGAAAATAAAGTCGACATAAAACAGCAGGATTACAGCTATAGAATATCTTTAAAATAACGGAACGCAAGCAAAGGACTGAAAAAGCCTCTCCGTTCAACGGGGTTTTAAACCTCAGGGGATTGAAAAAGTGGCTGGAAAGAAAAAAATAAAAAAGAAAAAAGAAAAAGCGGATAATACAAACAGAAACAGGGAAGTTGCAGCCCTGTTTTTTGTTTTGGCGGCGTTCATATGCGCTTATGCCGTAATAGTTCCGGAAAATTCCGGCATAGCCGGGAAAGCGTTTTCGCATGTGATGTTCCAGATGTTTGGAACGGGAACATATATTCTGCCGTGTATTTTTCTGTGGTTTTTTATAGTTCATCTCAGCAGATCCATGGAACTCAGGGAAAAGACGGACTTTATGTGGTCCGCTGCGTGCATGGTGTCCGGAGCGGTTTTATTTTCGTTTTCTTCTGCATTGTTTGAAACGGGCACTTACGGAGGCTGGATCGGCGATAAAATGTTCCCTTTTTTTGAAGAGCTTCTGGGCATTACCCTGGGTTTTTCCGTTGTTTTGATAGTTTTCGTGTATTCGGCCGCGAAGCTTTTGAGAATTTCTCTCAGCGCGGCTGTGTATCATTTCGTAAAAGGTTTGCTTGATGAATCCGTAAAAAATAAAAATGAAAAACCGTCTCCTAATTTCGTAGAAAAAAAGCCCGAACTTTTCCAGCCTAAGCCCGAACCGGAATTTCCTAAATACGAACCTGCGCTTAAGCCCAATATCGTAAGCAAAAAAGCAAAAGAAGAAAAAAAGTTTGACGGGCAAGACAAAGAAAAAGAAAAAAGAAAGACCGAAAAAATGGAAAGCCGTGACTTTGATTACCGCCTTCCTCCTACGAATATATTAAAAAACGACCCGACAACGAGTTTTGAAACAAATAAAGAGCTTCTTCTTGAGAGAGCCGAGCTGCTTAGAAAAACTCTCGCGGATTTCGACATAGCCGCCGAGGTAAAAGATATAATTCCCGGTCCGGTAGTGACCCGTTACGATCTTGTTTTGGCTCCCGGAGTGAAGATACAGGCTGTTTCGAATATAATAGACAATATATCGCTTACTATGAGAACTTCCTCAATAAGAGTCGTTCCGATACCTGAAAAAGCGGCGGTAGGCATTGAAGTGCCCAATCCCGAAAGCGTTATCGTCGGGCTGCGCGGGATACTTGAAAGCCGGGCTTTTGAAAATTCAAGCTCCCTTCTGACTCTTGCTTTGGGAAAAACGACCGACGGGGAAGGATATGTGACAAATCTCGCTTCCATGCCTCATCTGCTTATAGCCGGAGCGACCGGATCCGGAAAAAGCGTGGGAATACACACTATAATACTCTCTATTCTTTATAAAGCGCGTCCCGACGAAGTAAAATTTATGCTTATAGATCCTAAAAGGGTTGAGATGCCCGTTTATAAAGATATCGCTCATCTTTACAATCCGTGCACATGCGCGGCGGACGCCGATATCATAACCAATCCCCGCGAGGCCGCCGCCGCCCTCAAAAAGCTGGCCGGAGTAATGGAAGCCAGATACGCTAAATTCGCGAAAGAAATGGTGCGAAATATTGAGGATTATAATAATAAGATGGCCGAAACCGGAGGGGAAAAAGAGTTTTATATAGTTGTGGTCATAGACGAGCTTGCCGATCTTATGCTTGTCGCCCAAAAAGAGATTGAAGATTCGATACAGCGTCTTGCCCAGATGGCAAGGGCGGTCGGAATACATTTGATACTGGCAACGCAGAGGCCTTCGGTAAATGTTATAACCGGAGTCATTAAGGCCAACTTTCCCGCAAGACTTTCGTTTCAGACGACTTCAAAAATCGATTCAAGGGTAATTCTGGACGCTTTGGGTGCGGAAGAGCTGATGGGCAAGGGGGATATGCTGTTTTTGCCTCCGGGAGAGGCGAGACCCGTAAGATTACAAGGCGCTTTTGTGTCTTTAAAAGAGGCCGAAAAAATAATAGAGTTTATAAACGCCCAGAATTTTCCGAGAATATATGAGCCTTTGGCTGTTGAAACTTCGGGAGAAAAGCTAAATCCCGCGGAAGAAAAAAGCATGAAAGATCTGGTTCCCGCTCTTACTCTTATCAGCGAACGCAAAAGAGTTTCCCAGGATTTGTTAAAAGCCAACTTCGGAAGTTCGTCCAGAGCGACGAATATTCTCAGTATACTTGAAATGAAAGGTTTTATAATGAAACCCGAAGGAACTAACAAATGGCAGATAAATTATGATAAAATAAACGAGTACCTGGAGATGAACTCTTGAGTCGGAGAGGTGTTTAAATGAAAGAAATAGGTCAGTATTTAAAAGAAAAAAGGGAAGCCAGAGGTTTGACTATTAATGATATTTCTCAGGAATCGGGCGTTTGTCCGGCTCTGATAGACGGAATTGAAAGAGGGGACGTCTCTCTTTTTATCAATCCGGACAATTATGACGCCGTATTATCTTTTTACTGCGAATATATGGGAGTGCACAAAAACGCGCTTGTCGCTCAGGATAAAATACTTAAAATGCACCGGCAGAGAGGAAAGACTCTTGAGGATCCGGTTTCAAAAAGCGCTTTCAAAGAACTGTCTTCCGTTTTAAAGCTTATAAAAGAACGCCAGAGAGTTTCCCTGGATCTTCTTGAGATAAATTTTGGCTCGTTTAACAAGGCGAAAGAAATACTTCAGTATCTTCAGGATCAAGGGTACATAGTAAAGCGCAGCGGCTCGTCGGACTGGCTTATAAATAATGAAAAAATAAACGAATATTTAAGAGGAGGATGCTATGATTGAAAGAATCCGCGTTCCCGTGTGTGCATTGCTTGCATTTTGCGCGCTTAATGTTTTCGCGCAGGACGGCGGGGAAACAAAGCTTGACGATATTCTCTTAAAAATGGAAGCGGCCGACAAGAAAGTCGATACCGCCGAAATAACTTATGTCCAGGAAATTTTTTATTCTGCCACTAAAGAAAAACAGATAATAACCGGGAATCTTAAATATAAAAAGCCCGGCAGCATAGTCATAGAGCAAAAAACCCCGCAAAAACAGATGATTTATATAGACGGCAAAAAAGTTACCGTATACACCCCCGAAAACTCGCAGGCGGTCGTTGACGACTGGAAAGATATGGTCAACGGCGATTTTACCGCGTCTTCAATGGTCAATTTTGCCGGAAACTGGAAAACGATACGCAAGGACAATGAAATCAATTATGCCGGAGAGGACGACAATAATTATATAATAAACATTTCCCCGTTGCGCAAAAATGAATGGAATATGCAGCTCCACGTCGATAAGAATACTTTTCTGGCTAAAAAAGCCGTTGTCACGGCGGCGGGTCTTATGGCGAATGTCGATATTTCGCAATATAAGGTAAACCCCGGTTTTAAAAAGGATGTCTTTAAATTCACGCCTCCCGCGGGCGTAGAGATAATAGAACTTAATTAGGATATCGATTGATGAAAGAACTCGGAGAGATTTTAAAAAAGAAACGCAAGACGCTGGGGCTGGATTTGGACAAAGTTCACAGAGCGACGAAAATTCAGGAAAAATATATTGAAGCCATAGAAGAAGGCGACGGAAAAGCTTTCTCGGCTGAAATATATTATAAGAGTTTTGTCAGATCATACGTGAAATTTCTGGGTTTAAACGGAGAGGATCTCCTTGCGCAGTATGAAAAAAGAAGATGCGAAAAAGACAAAGAAAGCAAGTCGGAGCAAAATGACAAAAACGGCGGGAAACGGCCCTGCGCGTCTAAACCGGATAAAGAGAGAAAAAATGATTTAAAGAAGCTCTTTGTGACGCTTCTGATAGCCTGCTCATTGTGCGCCGGTTTTTTGTACCTTAATAAAAACATAGCCGTTTTTACCGATAATAATGCCGGCGATATTTCCGCGCTTGAACAAAAAAGAATCCGGCTTCGGCAAATGAAGGAAAACGAAAAACTCCTTGAACCGGAACGCGCGCATACGGGAGAAAATGCCGCGCGGGAAGAAAATATAAACGGCGGCACCGAAAGTTCTGTTATGCGCCGTAACTCCGGCGATACGGCTGAAACTTTGCCTGCGTCAGGCTCTGATGCGGCCGCTTCGCCCGATAATTCCGGTCAAAAACAGACGCTTGTCATTGATGCCGTTGAAAACGTATGGGTAAAAGTGGACGGGGACGGAAAAGAGGCTTTTCAGGGAACCATGGTAAAGGGAACAAAAAAGACTTGGACGGCCGAGAAAGAGTTTACGGTAAAAGTAGGATATACTCCGGGAGTGGACGTTTATTTTAACGGGATTGAAATAGACGTCGATAAAGGCGCCGTGCAGGATGTTAACACTCTTGTGTTAAAGAGGCAGCCGTAACGGATGAAAACTGTTTCGGTAGTAGCGCTCGGATGCCCGAAAAATACCGTCGAGGCCGAATATCTTCTAGGCATGCTCGGCAATAAAGGTTATTTTATTACCGTCAATGCGCAAGAAGCCGATATAATTATAATACACACCTGTTCTTTTATTTATGATGCCAGAACGGAATCCGAAAAGTGCATAAACGATATGCTTCTTTTAAAAAAGAAGAAAGACGTGAAAGTTTACGTTTCGGGATGTCTGCCGCAGCTTCTTAAAGAAGAAATGTTAAAAAAATTTCCTTTAATAGACGGTTGCGCCGGAACGGGGGCTTTGGACAAGATTCCCGCTTTGATCTCGGGCAAAAAAACGGAAAATTTGTTTACGCCCGGCGGGCTGAACGCTTCAAAATACAGAGTGCTTTCATCTTCTTTGCCTTCGGCTTATTTGAAAATTGCGGAAGGCTGCTCCCACAGCTGCAGTTTTTGCATTATTCCTAAGCTCAGGGGAAAGTTTAAAAGCCGCAGCGTCGAATCGCTGTGCGATGAAGCGGAATGCCTGAGCGAAGCCGGAGTCAGAGAACTTATTTTAATAGCCCAGGATACTTCCGCTTACGGGCTTGACCTTTATAAATCCTTCTCTTTGGACAAACTTCTTTCCCGACTCGCAAAAATAAAAGGATTGAAGTGGATAAGGCTGATGTACGCTCACCCTTCAAGCATAACCGATAAGGTGCTTGACGTGTTTGAAGAGTATAAAAATATATGTTCTTACATGGACATACCCATACAGCATATAAGCGCGAATATGCTTGCCGCCATGAAAAGACCTTTGGGGACAAGGCGGATAATTGAGAAAATAAAAAAAAGACTTCCCGGTATTTCTTTAAGAACTTCCATCATATCGGGTTTTCCGGGAGAAACCGAAGCTGACGTGCGGGAACTTGCCGGATTTATAAGCGAAGGGCACTTCCTGTATGCCGGGGTTTTTCAATATTCGGATCAGAAAGAGGCTCCCTCGTCAAAGCTTTCAAAACATATAAGCGCCGAAACCGCCGAAGCGAGAAGAATTGAAATAGAAAATGCGCAGTACAGGGTTTTTGAATCGAAAATCCGCTCTTTAAAAAATACGGAGACGGAATTCTTCGCCGAAAAGTGTTTTAAAAAGGGGGAAAAGCATTTAACCGCGGGAAGGACGGCGTTTCAGGCTCCGGAAATCGACGGGACGGCTTTGATCGTTTCCGGCAAAGCTTTAAAAAGAGGCGGGTTTTACAAAGCGGTCATAAAAGGCGGCGAAGGATATAATATAAAAGCGGAGCTCAGCCGAAACGAACCGGCTCTGCCGCGGGAAAGAAAAAATGAACTTAGCGAATAAACTCACAATAACCAGAATATGTCTTGTTCCGGCGTTTATTTTATTTATGGAGCTTCATACTTTTTGCAGCAGCATTCTTGCTTTGGCGGTATTTATAGCCGCGTCTGTGACGGATCTGCTTGACGGGCAAATAGCAAGACGGAGAAATACCATAACCCAGATGGGGATTTTTTTGGATCCTCTTGCGGATAAGCTTTTGATATCGGCGGCTTTTATTTGTTTCGTCGACATCAGAGCTCTTGCAATACCGGCCTGGATGGTAATAGCGGTTATTTCAAGGGAGTTCCTGATCACGGGGCTGCGTTCCATAGCGGCCGCGAAAAACGTGATTATTCCCGCCGATAAAGCCGGAAAATTCAAAACCACTTCACAGATAGTGGTTATAATACTTATTCTGGTAATACTTATCGTTCATGAATATTTTTTAAAATATTACGGAATTTCTCCGCAGCTGTTAACCGCTTTTGACGGAGGTTCTTACCGCACTTTTGCTCTTATAATACAGAGAACGCCTTTTTGGGCGGCATTGGTTACGACTGTTCTTACCATATATTCCGGATGCCATTATATGTGGAAACATAAGGAACTTTTAAAAGATAAAAATGCGTAAATTAATCCTGTTTTTTTCATCGGGTTTTGCCGCCGGATATATAAAATATGCTCCCGGAACGTTCGGAAGCCTTGCGGGCATCGCGCTCTGGGTTCTGTTTATTCCCCGGGACTTTTATTTTCAAGCCGCGGCCGTAATTTTTATGTTTTTTGCTTCGGTTCTTTTTTCTTCTCTCGCGGAAAAAATTTACGGAAGAAAAGACGACCAGCGAATAGTCATAGACGAAATCGCGGGAGTTTGGCTTTCCGTGGCTTTTGTTCCCAAGACGTTTTTGTTTCTGTCTTTGGGCTTTGTTTTGTTTAGGATATTTGATATTTCAAAGCCGCTGTTTATCGGGAAACTCCAGAACATTAAAGGCGGGCTTGGAATTACAGCCGACGATATGGCCGCGGGCCTTGCCGCGAATACAATCTTGCAGGCTCTGAAAATATCACTGGGGCAATAAAATGACAAAAATCAAAAAAATAATAAGCGGCCGTCTGGAAGCCAACTGCTATATAATTTATGACGAGGATACGATGAAAGCTCTTGTCGTCGACCCCGGAGAAGACGGGGACAAAGTTATTTGCGAAATAGACAAAGGCGGATTTAAACCCGAGCTTCTGGCAAATACACACGGACATTACGATCATATTTTAGCCGATGAAAGCATACGCGCAAAATATAAGATACCTTTGGCCGCCCATGAACAGGAAGTTTCAATGCTTGCCGATTCCGCAAAAAACGCTTCTTTGCTATTCGGCAGGGCCGAATCCGTCACTTTCCCCGAAGTCATTCTTAAAGACGGGCAGGAAGTCGCCCTTTCTTTTGCAAAGTTTAAAGTCATGCATACTCCCGGGCATACGAAAGGCGGGATATGCCTGCTGTTTGACGGATTTATAATTACGGGAGACACTTTATTTGCCGGCACTATCGGCAGGACGGATTTGCCGGGAGGCGATTTCGGGCAGATCATCGATTCTCTTGAAAAGATCAAAAAGCTTGATCCCTCTACGGTAATATATCCCGGACACGGCCCCTGCACCACCCTTGCGAACGAACTCCGCCATAACCCTTATCTCAACGGAAATTATGACGGATACTAATGCCGTTTTAAACGATTTTATAAGTTATATAACGGTCGAAAAAGGCCTTGCGGAAAATACCGTTGCGGCTTACCGGTCGGATCTTAATAAATTCTTTGATTTCTGCAAAAAAAAGAAACTTGCCGCCGACAAACTGGAACATAACGATATCACCGATTTTTTATGGGAGATTAAAACCGAAGGGCTTAAACCCCGCTCAATATACAGGATGATGGAATCTTTGAGACAGTTTTACAGGTTTATAAATCTTGAAGAAATATCCCAAAATAATCCCACAGTCTATCTGGCGGCGCCTAAAATATCGGAAGAACTTCCCGGGATGCTTTCATTCGGAGAAGTGGAAACGCTTTTGAACTCCGTAGACGGCTCAAGCGGAATGAATATAAGAAACCGCGCGATGCTTGAACTGCTTTACGCCACGGGTTTGAGAGTTTCCGAACTTATAAACTTGACTTTTTCAAATATAAACATAGAAGAGGGATTTTTGAAAGTTTTGGGCAAAGGAGCAAAAGAAAGACTTGTTCCTTTCGGCGCGAAAGCCCGGAATTATTTAAAGATTTATCTGGAAAAAAGAAACGCTCCGCGCGGAGAAAGCGAACATATCTTTATCTCACGCTTAGGGAAAAAACTTTCCAGGGTGGAATTCTGGAGGCAGCTTAAAAACATAGCGAAAAAAGCCGGGATAAATAAAAACATAACCCCGCACACTTTGAGACATTCTTTTGCAAGCCATCTTCTCGCCGGCGGAGCGGATATACGCTTTGTCCAGGAAATGCTGGGTCACAGCTGCGTTTCAACCACTCAGATATACACTCATCTTGACAATAAGAAATTGAAGCAGCAGCATAAAAAATATCATCCGAGAGGATAATAAAATTACGGCGTACGGCGCGGCGTGGAAATTGAAAATACCGCCGCAAATTCCGCTTGCGCCGTTTAAGCGCCGCGCGTCTTATCAAAGCCGGCGCTTGCGGCAAAAAATTATTTTAAAATGCCCGGATTTTTTTATTTGTTTTTTTTGCCGATGACAAAGCCGGTCGCGGTAAAAAATATTTTAAAAATACGTTTTGTAATCACGCGCGGTTATTTTTGTGATTTAAATGTCCGGAAAATTTTTTTTGAAAATTTTTCCGCAGCGGCGAAATTTGGCTTTTTTCGAATATCTTCAAGTTTTGCATCGGCCTGCTGCGCTCGGACAGGGAGAAGAGAAAACTTATTGAAAAATATCCGTTTATTTTATAAAATCAATCAATTATGAAAAATACCGAAATTTTAATAAAACTGGCTCTTGAAGAAGACGGCGTTTTTAATGACGTGACCACGAAATCTCTGATTTCAAAAAATAAAAAAGCGAAAGCGGTGCTTATAGCGAATAAACCGGGAATTTTGTGCGGGGTCAGGATTTTTGCCGACGTTTTTAAAACCATAGACGGCAAATGCCGCGTTCGCATAATAAAGCCGGACTGCTCGGCGATAAAAAAAGGCGATCATATTCTTGAAATAGAAGGCCCCGCCTATGCGATTCTTTCGGGAGAGCGCACCGCTTTGAATTTTTTGCAGCATTTGTCCGGAATAGCCACTCTTACCAATGAATTCGTGAAACTTTCCAAAAACGGAATAACCGGTATTTATGATACCAGGAAAACTCTTCCGGGTTACAGGGAGCTTGCCAAATACGCGGTAAGATGCGGCGGCGGCGCCAATCACAGAATGGGCCTTTCGGACATGGTGTTAATCAAGGACAATCATCTCTCCCTCACGAAAGATTTATCCGCAAGAATATCCGGTCTGAGGCGTATTTATAAAAATATGCTTATCGAAGTCGAATGCGAAAGCATTTCCCAGGTAAAACACGCGCTTAAAGCAAAAGCCGACATAATAATGCTTGATAATATGAATTTTGCGGATACGAAGAAAATGGTGTCTTTGATAAGGGAAAATTCGACAAAAGAGTATGAGCCGGAAATAGAAATTTCGGGCGGAATCAATCATAAAACCATAAAAAAATTCGCAAAACTCGGCATAGAGCGCATTTCAATAGGAATGATCACCCATTCCGCGCCCGCTCTGGACATAACCCTCGAAATAACAATCAGTTAAGGCAAAATCCGCAATGAAAATTTTAGAGATTCTTTCCGGCGAAAAATATATTTCGGGAAATGAGATCGGACGTCTTCTCGGGATTTCAAGAGCCGCCGTTCACAAACGGATAAAACGGCTCCGCGCCGAAGGCTTTGTCGTGCAGGCTTCCGCCTGCGGGTACAAACTCGTCAGTCCGGCTTTCGCATTTGACGCAAAAACCCTGTCAAACAGCCTTCCCGGGCATGGTTCATTATTTAAAAAAATAATTTATTTGGAGAAAACTTCCTCAACTCAGATAAAATTAAAAGATCTGGCCGGAAAAGGCGAACCTGAAGGAACTCTTATTGTTGCCGGAAAGCAGGACGCCGCTTACGGAAGAAGAAAGAGGGTATGGCGTTCGGATGCCGGAGGGCTTTGGTTTTCAATGCTTTTAAAGCCTGAAATCCATCCCGGACATTCTCCGAAACTTTCCCTCTTATTAGGACTTGCGCTCAACAGGGTTTTAAACGCCGAATACGGGATACGGACGGAAATAAAATGGACGAACGATATTGTTTACGGCTCAAAAAAAGTAGCTGGTATAATAATTGAAATGTCTGCGGAACAGGATATGATTAACTGGGTCGTGGCGGGGGTGGGAATAAATTCCAATAATGAGCTTCCGCGCGGACTCGGCGGGGCCGAAGCATTAAACAAAATTTTGAATAAAAATATCGACAGGGCCGAACTTTTGTCTTTATTGCTTAAAGAGTTTGAGCGCATTTATTCCGATTTTAAAGCCGGAGATTTTTCGGGATTTGTTTGCGAATATAATGAAAATATGGCGTTTATGGATGAAAATGTAATAATCGATGACGGATTTGATATAATAAAAGGCGTCAACAAAGGAATAAACGAAGACGGAAAACTTATTGTCGAAACCAAAAGAGGTTTTAAAGAAGTTATTTCCGGAACTCTTCGGAGGAGCGGGTAAAATGCCGGGAAATGTTTTTAATGAATTATTAAAAGAGAGAAGCAGCATTCTTCTTGATATCATCAAACAGCGCAGAAGCGTAAGAAAGTTCAGCCCCGAACCGGTTAATGACGATGATATCAAAACAATTATAGAGGCCGCTTCAATGGCGCCTTCTGCCACAAACAGCCAAAACTGGCGCTTTATAGCGGTAAAATCGGAAGAAAAAAGAAATGAACTTGTCCGCGCCATAGAGGAGCAGATAAAAGAATATTCCGCTCTTATAAAGTCAACAAGAGCGTATAATGAGTTTAACGCTTATTCCAGATTTTTTACGTTTTTTGCCAGCGCGCCTCTGGTTTTGGCGGTAATAAAGACCCCTTATACTTCTTTCAGCATGAGAATTATGCGGAGATACGGAATATCTCCGGAAGCTTTGGAAGCGGCGGACGCGCAGGGGCCTTCCGCGGCGATACAGAATATTCTTCTTTCAGCGCATGCCCTGGGCTACGGCGCCTGCTGGATGACAGGCCCGCTGATAGCCAAAGATAAACTGGAAAAAGTTCTTAAAATAGAGGCGCCGGACAATCTTATGGCTCTTATTCCGGTCGGGAAAACGGAAACGGTTCCGGCCGTGCCGAAAAGAAAACCGATAGAAGAAATTTTTGAAACCCTATAACGGGAGGACGGGATGTTTGTTGAAATGCTTAAAGCCGCGGCTTTTATATTTATCAGCGGCGTTTTTTGCGGCGTTTACGCCCAGAGCAAGGAGGCTGTAATAAGGCTGGATTCTCCGGAGCAGATAGAAAGGCTGCAAAAGATTTTAGAAGACGAACCCGATCAAAAAGACGAATTCGCTCAAAAAGCCGGAGAGCCGGCTGCCGGGGACGATATGAAAACCGAAATGCGCCGGAACGGCAATTCCGCCGCAGCCCCGCGAAAAAAAGATTTAAAAGAACCGGAGTTCAAAGTTTTTATACCGAGCGCGAAAGAGGTTTCCGCGGACGGTATCATTGCCGGAACCGGAGAGGAACCGGCTCCCGGAGCGGATAAAGAAGAGTTTCAAGTGTTTATACCCGAGGCGAAAGAAGAAAGTCCGCAAACGGGCTTTATGCCCGCGGCCGGAGAAGAACAATCCCAAACCGGAGCTTCCGGCAGCTGCGTAAAAAAGCTTGATTCCCCAGAAGATATGGCTGAATTTAAAGAGCTTCTTAAAAACGCCAGATTTGAATAAATTTCCAAACTGCAGCGGAGAATATATCTTATAATGCATAAAATATTTTTGACCGTTCTTTTTTTTATCTGTTTTTTCGCATGTTCGGCGAAAGATCCTTCAGCCGCCAAAAAAAACATTGAAAACGGTTTGTCTGCCGCGGCTAAAGACATCTCTATTTGTCCGGCTCCCACGGCTTTTCAGGACGTTGACAGAATGATGAAAAGCCCGGGATACTGGATTTCAAAGCTGCCGGATCCCGATAAAGTCATACTTAACGCGAAAGAGGTGGAAGCCGTAAACGCAAAAACAAACGGCAAAAGCATATATTTAACGGACATACAGCATTTTCCTTCCAAAAATTACCGTAGAAACGCCTCTTCCGTTTACACAAGACTTGCGGCCATTTTTTCAAAATATTACGACGGCTTTTCGGATAAGCCCGTGGGCAAAGAATATTTTTCGAAAATGGATAAAAATATAGATTATGAGGCTTTCGGCTCAACCGTAAATGTGCGTTTTGCCATGACGGTAAGTTATGCCGAATTGCGGGCTTTGCCTTCATATGAGCCTCTTTTTTCTTCTCTTGATACTCTTGACCTTGACAGAATGCAGGTAACCCAGCTTGACCTGGCTTCTCCCGTGGCGGTTTTGTATGAGACAAAAGATAAAGAATGGTTTTATGTGGCCTCCGAGATTGCCGCGGGCTGGATTCACAAGGATACGATAGCTTTTTGCGGGCAGCCGGTGATAAAAGATTATAAAAAATGGGACAGGCATGCCGTCATAATATCGCCCAAAGCCGATATTTACACGAATGAAGAAATGACGGATTTTTTCGATTATGTCACTATGGGCACCGCGCTTCCTATAGCCGCGATAAAAGGAGATATCGCGGAAATAAGAATTCCGAGAACAAAAAAAGACAAAACTCTCGGATTTCAAAAAGCTTATGTAAGCATTGCCGACATATCCGTGGGATATATGAAATATACGCAGCGCAATATTATACAGCAGGCTTTCAAACATATGAACTCGCCTTACGGCTGGGGCGGGATGAACGGAGAGCAGGATTGCTCAAGTTTTATAAGACAGATATTCGCCTGTTTCGGAATTAAACTTCCCAGAAATTCTACGGGGCAGATACAGTCGGCCGGCGTTTTTGCCGGAAAATTCGAAAAAGGCGAAGCCGAATATATAAGAATGCAGAGAATACTGCAAAACGGAATTCCGGGAATAACCCTTTTGTATTTCCCGGGGCATATTATGCTTTATGTCGGAAGCGAAGGCGCGAATCCGTATATTATTCATTCTATCTGGGGATACGGGGAAGAAACCGAAAATGAATCGAAAACATATCTTATTAACAGAGTGGCTATCACGTCCATGAACGTTGGCGAGGCTTCCAAAAAAGGATCTCTTCTCCAGAGAGTGAGCATGATGAAAATACTCAAATAAAGCTGTTTGTCATAACGGTATGGATTGAAAAAACGCCGCTTTATTTTAATACGGCGGATTTTACAAAAAAAATTCGCTTTATTTTGTTTTCAGTCCGTATATGCGCTGATATTTCGGCTGCGGAAAATTTTCACAGACAGCCCTGTTTCACGGCGCCTGCGGAGGATGGCGGGATAAATTTGAAAATTTCCGTAAAAAAGCGGTTTATAAACGCGGCTGAAATTAAAATGCGGAATATGCGGCTGGCTCTTGAAATAAAAATATGTTTAAGGAATTCGGTTATACCATAAAAATAGTTTCGGATATTTTTAAATCCGGCGGTTCTTCGGCTTTGTTTAATGCCTAAGAACGGCTGCGGGTATTTTTTTGTAAAATGCGCGAATATGGAAACCGCTGCCGGCTGACAATAGAATTTAATTTCCGGGCGGCGTTTGCCAAAAAGCGGCAAAATACAAATGGGAGAGGGCGTTAAAAACCCCGGATTTTGCCGGAAATCGGAGATGCGATGAAAATAGATTTTTTACGGGCATTAAAACTGGTTTTATATGCGGTTTCTTTCGGCGAAATTTTTCTTTTGGGCTTTATTGCCGAAAAAACTGGCGCTAATGCGAAAATGATGATGATTGCCTCGGCTTTGCTGATTTTAAATATTATTATTTATAAGTCCGCGGTTTTATACCGGAAAAAAAGAGGCGGAAAAGATGGAATTTGAAAAAATAAAAAAATTATTTTACGCGCTTTTTGTTTTTGATATTCTGGCTGGAGTGCTTGCGGGATATTTTATGAGCGTTTTTCACGGCATTGCTGCGGGGTCCGTTTTGCTTGTCTTAAATATTACGGTTTATGCTATAATCTTGAAAATGCAAAAAATAAAGGAGCGCTCCGGTGGATTTGAGAAAAAAGGGAATAATATATAAAAATATGTTTTTGATTTCGACTTTCTGCGGACTCGCGGGGCTCTATATTTTGTATAAATTCGAAACCAAGTGGCCAGGATATTTTTTGTGCGGATTATGGCTTGTTCTGGCCGTTTTGGTGCGTATTTTGATAATGAAAGATAAAAAATATTTTAAAAACAATAAAGTTTAAAGGAGAGTTTGTAAAATGGAACTGTTTAAAGCCGCCAAAGAAGCGATGGCAATGAGAAGCAAGATAAGCGAAATGGACAAAAAACTCAAATCTCATATAATCGACGCGGATCATAAAGGGATAAAAATCAGGGTAAACGCTAAAAATGAATTCCTTTCTTTTGAGATGCCTGAAGAACTGTTGAAAGAAAAGAAAGAAAAAATAGAAAAGATGATATTGGAGGCTTTTAAGTCGGCTTCCGATAAAGCGCAGGACGTGATGGCGCAAGAATCTAAAAAACTTATGGGAAATATGAAAATTCCCGGAATGTAAGCGCAAAACTGTTTTTTGCGCGGACGGCGGCTTCCGGGATGAAGTAAAACACACTTTGAATAATTCTTTATGTTTTCGAAAATATGCCGCCGCGTTTTATAAAATAAGATATGATTATTTCCGATGCTTGCAAATAAAAAAAGTTTGTCTCAATAAAAATGAATTTTGTCAGTCTATACGGCATCTTTCTTCAAATAAAAATTATATGATATTGTAAAAATAATATTTTGATTTTCTTTTCTTTTTGCGTATAAAACGCAATGCAAAAGAAGGCTCCGGGACGCCGGAATATTATGACGGACTGAGCCGTCTTTTTCGGGAAGAGGGAATCCGCTTCTGCCCGGAACGGCCAAAAACATTATGACTGCTGCGCCTGCGTTTATATGCGCGGAACGCAAAAGAAAGGCCTGAACGGCAGAAAAATTATGGCGGATTGCGTCCGAAGCAGGCCGGCGCGCTCTGAAAATATGCTTTTTCATATCAATAAATCCGCGAAGTTTCCGGATATGGCAATAAAGATTAGACGGATACCTATGTTATACAGGTATTAGATAGGCGCGTTTTTCAGCTTCCGAAATCCCCGATAATTATTCCGGAATGTTTAAAAGAATATCTGATTATACAGGTGTGTTTTTCAGCCGGAAAAGCCTGTTGTTCAGTATGCATTAAACCGCGGTATGCAATTAAACCGCCGCCTTTGGCGCGGGCCGTGATTTTAGGATAACCGCCGGCAGAAGGGCATTGTTTATTTATTTTTTTATAAAGGTGGGGGCATTTTTTGAAGTAAGCCCGCCTTTGACTTTGTGATAATATTCATAAGTCATTGTATCTTTGTTCTCATCCGCCATAATCATATTTTTAACTTTTCCTATAAATATTACATGGGTTTGCACGTCAAGCTTATTTATAACTTCAAATTCATAAACCGCCGTTGCATACTGGGTAATTAGCGGAATACCGTCTTGCGAAAGACTATAGCTTACATTTTCGAATTTATTGACATCGCGGCCCGACTTAAATCCGAACTTGCCCATAAATTCGAAAGGAGCCTCCCGCGACAAAGCCGTTATCGCAAATTTTCCCGAGCCGTCTATAAGGCCGTATGTAAAATTTCGCTTGGATATGCAGACGGCAAACTCTACCGGTTCGGCTGTAACCTGCATAACCGCATTCGCCAGCTGTCCGCTCATATTTTCCCCGTAAGCCGAAGTTATGATGTAAACGCCGTATTGCACTTTTTCAAGAGGTTTCAAGTCCATAATAAGCTCCTTCTATTTAAAAATTCCGCCGCTTTCTTTGCACCATAAAAGCATATCCATATGAGCCATCGGAATGCCGGCCTTTTTACAAAAAAACTGCATTTTTCTCTCGGTTTCAAGATAAGCCTTTTTAGTCAGCGTTTCCGGCGTTTCTTCAACCGCGCCCAGCATTTTAAGGTTTTTAAGAATATGCCTGTCCAAAATGGCCAGTTCTTTTCCTATACCTATATTCCTTAAAAAATGTCCGGCTTCTTTGTAGCCTATCCCCCTGACATTTTTGACCAGCCACTCTCTGAGTTCATAAATATTTTCAAAAGAAGAAAGTTTTTCTTTTATTTTTACCGCGCCTTTAACCGTGAAAAGTTTTCTTGCTTCAACCAGATATCCGGCTTTATTGTTTCTGAAGCGCACTTTGTTTATCTCTTTAGCGATCTCTTTATCCGAAGCTTTAAAAAGCATATTTTTTCCGGCGAGTACGTTTACCGCGTCCCAGCATGAAACGGCTTTGCTTTGGGGGGTAAAAAGACAGAAAGCAAGCTCCGCGAAAATTTCTTCATCGCCGGCTTTTTTCCATACATTGTCAAAATGCTTTTCCCTTTGTTCTATAAGAGGGCGGATATTTTTCCAGAAACGTTTAAGCCCGGAAAGATTTTCGGAATTGTCCGTAGGAGTGTTAATAAATTTTATTTTTATTAGAGGATTTTTTTTCATAGGCGTATTATAGCATTTTAAAAAGCAGGCATAGAAAGACAGTTGACTTGGAATACGGGCGTATGCTATAAATTTAATACTAAAAAAATGAAGACCCGGCTGTCCGATGAACCGCTTGCAGTTCTTACTGAGAATAAAGTCGCGGCATAAGCAGGGAATAGACGGGGAAAAGTTTTTTGCGCGGATAAATCTTTGTGCTCCGGATTGATATAAAGCCGGCGTCAAAAAAACGGTTGTTTTTGATTTTTTCCGGACGTAAATGAAAGGCGGGCAAAAATAAAGAAGAAAAAGAAAGTCCGATGCCTGAAAACGTAGGCTTTTTATCCGTATTTTGCGCCGCGCGGCGTGCAAACGGCAAGACGGGAGGGCAGAAAAACCGCTTTGCCTTAAGCGGACTTTTTTGAAAGAAAAAAACGGTTCGATATTTCAATAATAAAAGGAGAAAAAATGGATAAATTGACGCAAAAACAGCGGGCGGTGCTGGATTTTATTGAAAAATTTTATTTTGAGAATGGAACTATGCCTACAATAAGAGAAATCGCGGCGGAATTTCATATCACTATAGCTCCCGTACAAAAATATTTGAAAATTCTGGAAAAAAAAGGATATTTAAATAAAAAAAGATCGGTTGCGCGCGGTATAGAGATGTCCGGCCGTCAGAAATTTACTCCCGTTGCGGTTTTGGGCAATGTGCATGCGGGAACTTTTCTTGAGCCTGTTGAAGCCGCGCAGGATTATGTGTATATAAATACCGATATTACCAGAAACAGGGAATGTTTTGCGCTGAAAGTGCGCGGCGACAGCATGGAGCCTTCGGCGATAGTGGAAGGCGATACGGTAATAATATCAAAAAACGTCCAGCCGGCGGACGGCGATATAATCGTGGCTCTCGTTGACGGGGAAGCCGCCATAAAAGTTTATAATAAAGTCAAAGGAAAAGTCTGTCTTATGTCAACCAATATGGCATATCCTCCCGTTTATCCAAAGAATTATGAAATTTTGGGCAAGCTTATATACCTTTTGAGAGAGTACAAAAACTGATACGGCTTTTGCTTATGCAAAATTTCGTATTTTATTATCGATTGTTTCGGTAAGCCGGGAGTTGTTTATTTTTTCTTTTTGGGCTTTGGGGTCGGTAATTTATTGAATATAGCGTTAAATAATCCCGTCAAGTACTCTTTGTTATCGACATTATCCGCCGACAGCATCTTTTTTTGCGCCTTCATACGGCAGCTCATATTTCGCGTTCGGCATATAATCCATTGCCGATTTCACAGCTTTCACAAGCAGTATGTCATCGTATATTCCGCCGGCGATTTTGCCTCTGTAATATAGAATATATTCTCCCATCATCGCTGTGCAGCTTATATCCTCCAACCCGGATAATTGTTCCAAAATAAAATCCAAATATTCTTTGCTTGACGCCGTTTTCAACCGTCCTGTCCGCATTGAAATTTAATTGAAATTTAAATAATCGGTCTTCATTGCCGCAATTTCCGCCGGCATCCGCGCGAATCGAAAAATATGCGCGATAACCGCTCCAAAATACATCCTGATGTTGTTTAACAATAGCCCCGCCGGCGTTTTTATTTATTTGTTTTCCGTATTATATGCCGATATAATCGCCGCAAACCCGTTTTCCGACGGCGGATGATTTTCATCTCTTTGCATTTCCATTCTTCACCCATTATGACGTATTTTTCAATTTCATCACGTTCTGCATCAAGAAAACCCACGGACTTATAACAGTAATAAGCGCTATGATTGTTTTCAAAAACTCCAAGAGTAACTTCTGTTGCGCTATAAATATCAAAAGCGAATTTCAATCCCAAGCGCATCATCGCTTTCCCGTAACCTAATCCTCTCTTGTCCGGATGAACAATAATAAATCCGAAACGCAATACATCCAATGATTCACATAAATTTCTTAGCGTAAAAAAACCGATAATTCCGGTTTCATCAAAAGCAGTGAAAGGCATTGTCGATTCAACAAATTTGAATTCGTTTTGTGTAATCGGATAACTTCCAAGTACTCCCGCTGTCCATTGATAAAAGGCTTTTTCATCTTTGCACCACGAAAGTATCGTTTTAGAATCTTCTGAATTATATGGTCTTATTCTAATCATTACTCATTCTCCTCAAGTTTTATTATTCATCGATTTTTTATTTATATATTGCAATAGCGGGATGGGTTATTATGAACTTTCAACTTCCAAATTTATCCAGCTTGTTTATTATTCAGTATATCACATTTCCCATATTCCGTCAGTTAGTCAAGCTGACTGTTCATTCTTGCAGCCGCCGTATTTTGACTGTCCTGTTTTTATTAAATCAGCCGCAAAACGGCGGCCGGCTTTTCCGGAAAATATGTTTGTTTGCCTTTGCTTTCTAGTTTCCCGGCCGCATTTCATATTGTTAAAATGTTCCGACTTTTGTATAATTTTGTGAATGAATAAACAGCAAATCGGTAATTATGTCTCAAATATAATTGAAGATATAAAGAAACACGGCGATAAAGCCGTTTTTAAATATCTTAAAAAGTTTGACGGCGTTGATCTGTCGAAAGAGGGGTATCTGGTTTCTCGTAAGACTGTCAATGAAGCCGCCGGACGCATTCCCGCCTCATTGAAAAAGGCAATCAAAGCCTCATATGCAAATGTTCTTGCTTTTCATAATTACGAATACTCGCAGATAAAAAAAAGATGGAAGTTTAAAAAGAACGGAATAATTGCCGGACAGTTTTATAATCCGATAGAATCCGCCGGTCTTTATATTCCCGGAGGGCGGTTTCCTTATCCCTCAACCGTGATAATGACGGCGGTTCCGGCAAAGGCGGCCGGAGTAAAAAGAATAGTTATGGTCACTCCTCCCAAAAAAATGAGCGATGCGGTTCTCTATGCCGCCGGTTTATGCGGGATAACAGAGATATACCGCATAGGCGGAATTGCGGCAATAGCCGCTTTGGCATACGGCAGCGGCGGCATAAAAAAAGTCGATATGATAGTAGGGCCCGGCAATGCATATGTAAATGAAGCCAAAAGGCAGGTATTCGGGCGGGTCGCGATCGATTCTCTTGCCGGTCCCAGCGAAGTGGCGATAATAGCCGACAAAAATGTTCCCGATGAATACGCGGCGGCGGACATAATGGCCCAGGTTGAACATGATCCCATGGCAAAAGCTTATTTTCTGTGCGAATGCAAAAAGAAAATCGCGAAAGTAAAAAAACTTATTCCCGCCGGCTCTTTAGGGCAGGTTGAAATGCGCTGTTGCTCCTTGGAAAAGGCGGTCGAAACAGCCAATGAAATAGCTCCGGAGCATCTTGAACTTCTGGTAAAGAATTACCGCAAACCGCTTAAGAATATAAAAAACGCCGGAGCTGTTTTCGCCGGATATCAGACTCCCACGGCCGCGGGCGATTACTGGGCGGGGCCTTCCCATGTTCTTCCCACGGACGGCTCGGCGAGATTTTCAAGCGGTTTGTCGGTTATGTCATTTTTAAAAAAGACCTCTTATGTGGAAATAAATAAAAAAAATAAAAAAGCTTATGACGAGATTATGGATTTTGCCGGGGCTGAGGGAATGTTTTACCATAAAAAATCCGCGGAGGTCAGGCGTGAAAATTAAACTGACGCAGAGAGAAATAGAGTATATTCTGTTTTTAATCAACCGTTCCGCGGAAAGCCAAACGGATAAAGCTTCTTTTGCAAATGAATACAGCGAAGAAGACCTTGAGCTTATAGACAAGCTTGAGCATGCCTTGAAAATGCTTGAAATTGAGAAATTCGGGCTCGGCGAAGCCGCTAAAAATAAACCTTTAAACTGAAAAATATGAAACAGAGAAAATCGAAAATAAGAAGAAAAACAAATGAAACCGATGTTTACATCGAGCTCAATCTCGATAAAACGGCAAAGCCCGAAATTTCCACGACCATAGGGTTTATGGATCATATGCTTGAGCTCTTCGGCGCGCATGCGGGAATCGCCCTTAAGGTTAAAGCTTCCGGCGACACGCATATAGACGATCATCATCTGGTTGAAGACACGGGCATAACTCTCGGGCTTGCTTTAAAAGAAGCCGTCGGAGACAAAAAAGGAATTGCGCGTTACGGGCATATTCTTCTTCCGATGGACGAGGCTCTCAGTTATGTCGCTCTGGATTTCTCGGGAAGATTTTATTTAAGCTACGAAGCCGACATAAAATTCCAAAAAACGGGTTTTAATTATGACCTTATACAGGAATTTTTTTATGCGCTAGCCTGCAATGCCGCGATGACGCTGCATATAAAGATGATTAAAGGAAGAAATAACCATCATATAGCCGAATCGATTTTTAAGGCTTTCGGACGCGCGCTCAGACAGGCTGTTGCCCGTTCAAAAGGCAAAAAGCCGGTAATTCCTTCCACAAAAGGCGTTCTTTAAAAATGGGAAAAGCCAAAATCGCCGTTATAGATTACGGTTGCGGAAATATTAAAAGCGTTTTGAACGCGCTGGCATTCTGCGGCGCTCAAAGTTATGTAATAAACTCTCCCGGAAAAATATCCGAATATGACGGCGCAATACTTCCCGGTGTCGGTTCTTTCGGGCCGGCGGCCGGCTTTTTAAGAGAAACGGGGTTTGATAAAGCCATATGCGAGTACTCGTCTTGCGGAAAAATGATATTCGGCATATGTCTGGGTTTTCAGCTTCTTTTTACGACGGGTTTTGAAAACGGGCGGTATCCGGGGCTGGATCTTATTAAAGGCGAGGTCAGGAAATTTCCCTGCAGGGACGGCCGCCTGAAAATTCCGCATACGGGCTGGAATAAGATCAGCATAACGGAAAGCGCGTATGCCGCGAAGATGTTTTCGGCGATAGACGACAAAGAGAATTTTTATTTTGTTCATTCTTATTATGCCATGCCTTCGGACAGGGAAAAAGCTTCCAGCTTTTGCGGTTACGGAACGGATTTCTGTTCTTCCGTCGCCTGGAAAAATATATGGGGAAGCCAGTTCCATCCGGAAAAAAGCGGTGAAAAAGGCCTTAAAATATTAAGCAATTTTATAAATGAGGTAAAAAAGAGATGATTGTAATTCCTGCGATTGATATCAGACAAGGAAATTCGGTAAGGCTTAAACAGGGCAGAATAGACGCCGAGACCGTACATTCCACGGATCCCGTGTTTATAGCTAAACTCTGGAAAGCCAAAGGCGCGCAAAGAATACATGTGGTTGATCTTGACGGCGCTTTCAACGGCGCCGGAATGAACGGGGAAATAATAAAAAAGATATGCGCATCGGTTGATATACCCGTGGAAGTGGGCGGCGGAATAAGAGATATGGAAAGCGTGAACGAAGTTTTTAAACGGGGAGCTTCTTATGCGATTTTGGGAACGGTAGCCGTTTATAATCCGGAAATAGTCAGAAAAGCGGTGGAGAAACACGGCCCTTCCAAAATAATCGCGGCAGTTGACGCCAAAGACGGAAAAGTTGCCATAGGCGGCTGGAAAGACGTGACTCCTTTTGACGTTTTGGAAATTGTGGAAAAACTTAAAGAATGCGGGGTGGAAGAAATTCTTTATACCGACATTTCAAGAGACGGGATGCTTACCGGCCCGGATTTTAAAGGGCTGGGCAAGCTTTCAAAAAGCAAAATGAGGATAATAGCGTCCGGAGGAGTAAGAACGGCCGCCGATCTTATCAAACTTAAAGAATATGAAAAAGACGGGGTTTTCGCGGCGGTAGTGGGCAGCGCTTTATACACCGACGATTTTAAGCTCGAAGACGCAATAAAAACTCTGGAATCTTTGGAAAATAGGGAAAAATAAAATGCTGGGAAAAAGAGTTATTCCATGTCTTGACGTAAACAAAGGACGCGTTGTAAAAGGGACGAATTTCATTAATTTAAGGGATGCGGGAGATCCCGTGGAAATAGCCGAAAGGTATAATGCCGAAGGAGCCGACGAGCTCGTTTTTCTCGACATTACGGCTACCAACGAAGGACGCGACACCACCGTAGAACTGGTCAGAAAGACTGCGGAAAAAGTTTTCATACCGCTGACCGTCGGAGGGGGAATAAGAACTCTTGAAGACATACGCAATCTTCTTAACGCGGGAGCCGATAAGGTTTCGCTTAATTCGTCTGCGGTAAAAAATCCCGGGCTTATAAAACAGGCAAGCGAAAAATTCGGTATGCAGTGCGTAGTGGCCGCTATTGACGCTAAAAAAGCCGCCGGAGACAAATGGAATGTTTATATAAACGGAGGAAGAACGGATACCGGCCTTGACGCCGTTGAATGGGCAAAAGAAACCGTTTCGCTGGGCGCGGGTGAAATTCTTCTTACGAGCATGGACAAAGACGGCACCAAAGACGGTTATGACCTTGCTCTTTTAAAAGCCGTTTCCGGTGCGGTAAGCGTGCCGGTTATCGCTTCCGGAGGAGCGGGAAAAATAGAGCATTTTGCGCAGGCCTGCGAAAACGGCGCTTCGGCGGTTCTTGCGGCTTCGCTTTTTCATTATAAAGAGATTTCGATCAGGGAAGTAAAAGATTATTTAAGAGCAAAAAATATACCGGTCAGATAGGCGGCGGAGACTGTGTATCTGTAAAATGCCGGATATGACGGCGGTGATTGTCGCGCCGGGCGGCTTTTCCGTTTTTATTGCATAAAGCGGGTTTTAAAGGCGCCGAACCTAAAATTATTGCGCGATAATGAGGCTTTTTTGTTTTTAACGGGTTTTAAGCCTTCAGATATATCATATCTGCAAATATGTCCGCAACGGCGCAGTCGACCGCGGGCGTCATCGTACGGAAAAGACAATGCGTCTTTTCGCGAAAGCGCGGGATAAGCCTTGCGGCTGAAACGGGCGCAAGAAAGCACAGGTTGCGTCTTATAAATACAAGAAGCATGCAGGCCTGAAAAAAACGGAGCGGGAAATTGTAAAAATTCGCAAAAGCGCGGATATGAAATTTGTTCGGGCGCGGTGTAAAAAATAAATACGGCAGCAAAGTCAGCTGCGGATCCGTTTCCTTTGGAAAACGGCCGCGAAGGGAATGGCTGGAGTTTTTAAAAACGCAAAAGCGGAAAATTGCGCGTTAAAAAACCGATAAGAAAGAAGACGCTTAAAAACAAAATATTCAAGACGGGGAGCAATCGCGTGGAAAAGATAATCAAGGCTTTAAAGTTTGACGACAAAGGTTTGATCCCTGCCGTGGTGCAGGACTGGAAAGACAATGCCGTTCTCATGGTAGCTTATATGAATAAAGAAGCCGTAAAAAGAACATTGAAAACCAAAAAGGCTACTTTCTGGAGCCGTTCAAGACAGTCTTTCTGGGTAAAAGGCGAAAGTTCGGGAAATATACAAAAAGTGAAAGAGTTTTATTATGACTGCGACGGAGACTGCATAGTTTTGAAAGTGCGCCAGATAGGAGGAGCCGCCTGCCACACGGGGCACAGGAGCTGTTTTTTTACCAAAGTCACATCTTCGGGAAATACGCGGGTCGTAGGCCGGAAAGTTTTTGATCCGGAAAAAGTCTACAAAAAAACCCGGCATAAGGGGAAGAAAAAATAATGGCAAAAGTTAAGATATGCGGGCTTGCAAATTATAATGACGCTCTTGACGCGACAAATCTCGGGGCGGATTTTCTGGGTTTTCATTTCATAAAAGAATCTCCAAAGAAAGTATCGGAGAAACTCGTGTCTTCCATAGTTTCCAAACTTCCGCCTTTTGCCGGAACCGTGGGCGTTTTTGCGGATGAGGATCTGAAAACGGTTTTAAAAACCGTTAAAAAATGCGCTTTGAAAAACGCGCAGTTTAACGGAAGCGAGACTCCTCAGTTTTGTAAATCGGCGCGGGAGGAGCTCGGAGTAAAAGTGTTTAAATATTTTAAACTTGAAAGCGGCGAAGATCTGCCGTCAAAGCTCCGGCCTTACACGGACTGCGCGGATTATTTTGTCGTAGACGTTTCTTATAACGGCGGCGGCACGCTGAAATATGATTATGAGCAGGCTTCAAAAGCGGCCGGCCTTAACGTTCCGCTTTTTCTTTCCGGCGCGCTTACGCCGGAAGACGTTAAAGAGGCTCTTGACAAGGCGTCCCCGTTCGGGCTTGACGCCGATACCGGAATCGAGAGGCTGCCGAAAAGAAAAGATTATGATAAAATGAATTCTTTTATAAGATATACCCACGGATTGAAATGAGCGTCCGTGTTTAGAATTTTAAAATAAGGGTGCGTTTCGGTTTACCCGTTGATTAAAAGGCATAAAATGAGCAAATATCCAATAGCCGCAAAAACTCTTGAAGTAGAAGCAAAAGCCGTAAAAGAACAAATAGGGCATCTTAACGCCGGTTTTGACAAAGCCGTAAGTCTTATCAAAAACTGCAAAGGCAGAATAGTAGTTATGGGGCTCGGCAAATCAGGTCTTATAGGAAGAAAAATTTCCGCGACAATGTCTTCCGTGGGCATTCCTTCGGCTTTTTTGCATCCGTCGGAGGGTTTACACGGCGATATCGGCATGATAATGAAGTCCGACGTGGTTATAATGCTTTCTTATTCCGGCGAGACTGAAGAAATAAAGAAGGTTCTGCCGGTTCTTAAACGCATGAAAATAAAGATAGTCGTCATGACCGGCAAAACAAAAGCTTTTGTCTGGGAAAACAGCGACTGCATAATAGATTGCAGCGTTGAAAAAGAAGCCTGTCCTTATAATCTTGCGCCCACTTCTTCGACTACGGCCATGCTTGCTATGGGAGACGCTCTTGCCCTTACGGTTTCAAGCCTGAAAGGTTTTAAAAGGGAAAATCTGGCCATGCTTCATCCTTTGGGCGCAATAGGCAAGAAGCTTACCATGAAAGTCAGCGATATAATGAGGAAAGGAAAGCAAAATCCTAAAGTAAAACGGGACGCCACCGTCAAAGAAGCTCTTCTTGTAATGACCGGCACCAGAATGGGCGCCACAAGCGTAGTAAACTCTTCGGGAAAAATAATAGGCTTTTTTACCGACGGCGACCTCAGAAGACATATCCAAAAAGACCCGGAGATCCTCAAAAGGAAGATAAGCGAGGTTATGACAAAAGATCCGCGCACCGTTTTGCCGGATATGATGGCGGTTGAGGCGGCCGGAATTTTAAAAGAATATAATATAGACAATATTCCCGTTGTAGGAATAGACGATAAGCCTTTGGGTATTTTGGATCAGGGAGATCTGCTCGCGGAAGGGATATCCTGATGCGCGCGGATATCGGATAAACTAATAAAGACCAAAAAGATGTTTGGGGGATAAAATGGTAACGATGACCGAAGAAACGTCAACGAAAAAAGGACTTCCTGCGGGCATTTGGGCAAAATGTAAGAAATGCGAAGAGATATTTCTTCAGAAAGAATATGAAGAAAATCTTATGGTATGTCCTAAATGCGGCTCTTACGCAAGACTCGGCGCCCGCAAAAGAATAGAATGCACGGTTGACAAAGGCAGTTTTTCCGAGACGGATAAAGATATGAAACCCGTGGATTTTTTGAATTTTCCCGGCTATTGCGAGAAAATAAACAAATCCGCGGCAAATGACGCGGTCGTGACAGGACAAGCTAAGATAGGGGGATATCCCGTTATGCTTGCCGTTATGGACTTTGAATTTATGGGTGGAAGCATGGGATCCGTCGTAGGCGAAAAAATAGTGAGAGCCGTTGAAACGGCCGTAAAGAAAAAATATCCCGTGATAATCTTTTCCGCTTCCGGCGGAGCCAGAATGCAGGAGGGCATTTTATCGCTTATACAAATGGGAAAGACCAGCGCCGCTTTGGCGAGGCTCGCCGACGCAGGTCTTCCTTTTATTTCGGTTTTGACCGATCCCACGACAGGCGGGGTCGCGGCCAGTTTTGCCATGCTCGGAGACATTAATATAGCCGAGCCGAAAGCTTTGATAGGTTTTGCCGGCCCGAGGGTTATTGAACAGACCATAAGACAGCAGCTTCCCGAAGGTTTCCAGATGTCAGAATTTCTTGAAAAACACGGCATGGTCGATATTGTCGCGCAAAGAAAAGATTTGCGGGATACTATAATAAAAACCTTGAAATTTTTTGTCGGCAAATAAATGATTTTCGACTCTTTGAAAGAATACCGGGAAATGAAGCCCGGTCTTTCAAGAATAAAGAAATTTTTGAAAGAAAACGGGGATCCGCAGAAAAGTTTCAAATGCGTTCACATCGCGGGCACCAACGGCAAAGGTTCAACGGCCCGTTTGATAGCGGATATTCTTAAAGAAAACGGCATAAGCGCCGGACTTTATACGTCTCCGCATTTAACCGTCATCACGGAAAGAATAAAGACGGACGGCAAAGATATTTCCGCAAAAAAATTTAAAGAGCTTTCCGGAAAATATTTTAAAGCGGCAAAAAAACACGGACTTACTTATTTCGAATATCTTACCGCGCTCGCTTTTATTTATTTTGCCGAAAAAAAAGTGAAAATAGCAATACTTGAAACCGGTCTTGGCGGGAGACTCGACGCCACCAATATCGTCGGGAATCCTCTTGTATGCATTATAACTTCAATAGCGCAGGACCATAAAGAAATTCTGGGCGGTTCCGTCAAAGAAATCGCTTTTGAAAAAGCGGGGATAATAAAAAAAAATGCGCGGGTCGTTTGCGGCCGTCTTCCCGAAGCCGCGGCGGAGATAATAAAAGCCAAAGCCGAACCTTTTGTTTTTAATAAAGATTTCAAAGCGCTTAATATAAAGTACGATACGCAAAACAAAGAGCAGATTTTTGATTACCGCGGGCTTGCGTTAAACATAAAAGGAATACGGCTTTCTTTGCTGGGAAGCCATCAGATAATAAATGCGGCTGTCGCGGTTTGCTGCGCGGAGCTTCTTGCCTTAAAAGGATTCGCGCTCAGCCCCGGCGCGGTAAAAAGGGCTTTGCGGAATGTCTCATGGCCGGCAAGATTTGACATAAGAAAAGTAAATTTGAAAAACAAAAAGTTTACGCTTATCATTGACGGATCCCACAATGAACAGGCGATAGACGCTTTAACCGGCGCTTTAAGACGGTATGGATTCGGAAAAACCGATCTTATTTTCGGCATAATGAAAGAAAAAGAGTATAAAAAAATAGTTAAAAAAATGGTTCCCTGCGCCGATAATGTAATCCTGCCGGATTTCGGAAATCCCAGAGCCGTAAAGATTTGCGATCTGGAAAAGGAATTTTTAAAATATAAGCCCGGCAAAAAAATATTTAAGGCCGCATCCGTAAAAGAGGCTTTGGGAAAGTTGAAAAACGGAGCCGTCGCGGCTGTCGCGGGGTCTTTTTATCTGGCGGGCGAAGTATTAAAAAATATAAACAAGGATTGATGAAATGTCAAAAAAACTTTATCTCGGCATTGATATGGGCGGCACTAATATCAAAATCGCTATTGTTAATTCTGAAGGCGTCATAGTTGAAGAGACCGTTATAAAAACGGATCTCGGGCAGACTCCCGTCAAAGTTATACGGGATATAGCCGCACAGGCTTGTTCCCTTAAAAATTATCCGAAAACAAAAAGCATAGGAATAGGAATCGCCGGAGATATAAACTCTGCGGAAGGAATCGTCCGTTTTTCTCCCAATATTCCCAAATGGAAAAACGTTAAGCTTAAACGGATAATGGAAAAGCTGACCGGCAGGAAAGTTTTTGTAGACAATGACGCCAATACGGCCGCGATCGGCGCTTTTTGGCTTGACGCTAAGGGAAAATCGGACAATCTGATTTGCGTAACTCTCGGCACCGGAGTCGGCGGAGGGCTTATATTCAATAAAAAACTTTACAGAGGCGCTACCTGCACCGCCGGAGAGATAGGTCATATGACCATAGAGCCGCTCGGACAAAAATGCAAATGCGGCAGCCGCGGATGCGCTGAAGCGTATGTCGGGGCTAAATATATATCCGCGTATGCAAGAAAATATCTGCTGGGGCGCGGTTCAAAAATCATAGACAAGCTTACCTCGGGAGATCATTCCAAAATAACCCCGAAGATTCTTTATGAGGCCGCCGCAAAAGGCGATAAGGCCGCGGCCGAAATATGGAAATACGCCGGGCAAAAACTGGGTATTCTTCTTGCGGGAATACTGAATTTCGCCAATCCGGACACTGTAATATTGTGCGGAGGAGTCAGCCTTGCGGGAAAGTTTATTATTTCTCCGCTTAAAAAAGAGATGGAAAAAAGAGCTTTCAAATCCGCTTTGACGGCATGCAGACTCAAGGTGTCGAGATATACGAGCAAACTCGGAGTCGTCGGGGCGGCGATGCTTGTAAACCAATAGTTCGATGAAAACCGCCTTCCGCAAAATTATTCCTTCAATATTTCTTTTGTTTTTTGCAGTTTCTTCTTATGCTTATCAGGTCGATATCGCCGCGGATAATCTTGAATACGATCAGAACTGCGGCATAATAAAGGCTGAGGGCAATGTCGTTTTGACCTGGCAGGGCAAGCAGGTAAAATCCGATTATGTCGAATTTTTTATTGAACAAAAGCTTATGAACGCCGCAGGACATGTGCGCGTAGAAGAAGCCGGGAACTCTTTTTTCGCGGAAAGCGTGAGTTATAAATATGACGATGAGACCGGCCGTATAAACCGGACTGCCGCCTATTCGTCTATGATTTTTATGCGTTCGGCAAGCATGGACAGGCTGGGAAAAAACGCTTTTGCCGTAAACGGCATAAAAATATCCAACTGCGATCTTGATGAGCCGCATGTTTGTTTTAAGTCAAAAAAAGGAAAGCTGACTCTTAATGAAAGGGTTACCATCTATAATGCCGTTTTTTACATAGGCAAAATTCCTGTTTTTTATCTTCCCGTAGTCACAAAATCTCTTAAAGGGGGAAAAGGAATATCTTCAAGACTTACTTACGGCGCGGATCCGGGATATACCAGCGACGGCGGTTTTTCCCTGAAATCATACGCCGTTTACCGCTTCTCCAAAACCATGACAGGAAAAGCTATGCTGGATTATTACGGAACAAGAGGCTGGGGATACGGTACGCAGTTCGATTATTCTTCAAATAATGCTAAAGCAAGCCTTTACGCTTACTATATAAAGGATATATCGGCCGGTTATAACAGGTGGACGGTGCGTCCTTACTACTGGCACCAAGTCAATAAAAACTGGACTATACAGTCACAGGCCGAGCTGATCAGCGATGAAACTTTCAATAATTATTATAGTGATGACTGGAACAGGGTGATGAGCACTCTTCACTCCTATTTTTCGGCCACAAGACAGGACGGAAATTCCAATTTGCTTATAGCTTTTGACAGAGCGGACGTTTATAACGGAGCGAGCGGGGATTATGAAATCTCTTCGATGACGCTTCCCAAGGTGTCATTGAGCGTATATCCGAAAAAGATTTTCTTCGATATAGTTCATAACTTTACGCTAAACTATGATAATTTATATAAAAAACACGGAGCCGGCGGGCTTTTTTATAAAAACACCGCGGAAGCGGTATATTCGCTGACAAGAGATTTTAAATTCGGCAGAAAGTTTACTTTAAAGCCGTCTCTGGGCATCAGTGAAAGCTGGCATGACAAAGATAATAATGATAATTATGACAACAGTTTTGTGACAAAGTATTTTGCGGCATTGAATTCGCGTTTAAGGGTTACAAGGTGGATGGACTGGAATATCGCTTATAACATCCGCTCCAGAACCGCTAAAAACCGTCTCGGGCGTGACGATAAAGCAAATGATTACGGCATAGAGACCAATTCCGTTTCATTTACGAATTATATGTATATAGGAAACAGAACGACTTTGAGAAATTATTTCTCCTATGCTTTTATAAATTACAGGAAAACGGCTCCGTCAAGATGGTCGCCGCTGATGACGGAAATCATCTATACCCCGAAGCATTATATGACGGTTTACCTTAAACAGACTCAGTCCCTCAACCCTTTTTTGTTTAAATCCGCCCAGCTGGACGCGACTCTCGGAGAACAGGAAAAACTTTATTTTAATTTCGGGGCTTTTTACCAATATTACGATAAAGACGCCAGCCCTTCGATGTCTTACAGAAATCAGGAAATAGACAATACGATAGGCCTTGGGCTTTGGCTTACCCCGAAATGGAGGCTTGACTATAATGTAAAAATCACTTCAAGGCTTGACAAAATATATTCGAAAATGAACGAGCATGAGTTTAAGCTTTACAGGGATCTGCATTGCTATAATTTCGGCATGGTATGGAAAATACGCGGAGTTTACCACGATGTTTATTTTAAATTCGATCTGAAGACCAATATGCCGTTTTCCGGCGCGTCAAATTCCCCGGGACAATCGGGAACATCCGATGACGAGCGTATATTCTATCCTTGGCGTTGATTAAATAATTTTGTACCATATACCGGTTTAATATACAACAGGTACAGGAGCGTTTTATGAAACTGTTAGTGACCGGCGGGGCGGGATTTATAGGCTCCAACTTCATAAGATATATTCTGAATAAATATCCAGACTATAAAATCATCAATTACGATAAGCTTACCTATGCCGGAAATCCCGATAATTTAAGGGATGTCGAGAAAGACAAAAGGTATAAATTCGTAAAAGGCGATATCTGCGATTTCAAACTTGTAAACAAATATATGAAAAAAGCCGACGCAGTGGTGAATTTCGCGGCGGAAACGCATGTGGACAGATCGATACTCAATGCCGGTCTGTTTATCCGCACGGATGTAAACGGGACATTTTCGCTTCTTGAGTCCGCAAGGGCGAACAAGATCGGCAAATTCGTTCATATTTCAACCGATGAAGTATACGGCAGCATTTTAAAAGGTTCTTTCAGCGAAGAATCTCCTCTAAAGCCGAACAGTCCCTATTCCGCGGCAAAGGCCTCGTCCGATATGCTGGTGCGTTCGTATTTTACCACTTACGGAGTTCCCGCCGTGATAACCAGATGTTCAAATAATTACGGTCCTTTCCAATATCCGGAAAAGATTATTCCTTTGTTTGTCACAAACGCCATAGACGATCAGAAGCTTCCCTTATACGGGGACGGAAAAAATGTCAGAGACTGGCTTTATGTCGCGGACCATTGCCGCGCTGTAGACATAGCCCTCCACAAAGGCAAAAACGGAGAGGTCTACAATATAGGGGGCGGGGTTGAAATGACGAATATAGAGCTTACCAGAAAAGTTCTCAAAATAATGAAAAAGCCCGGTTCTCTTATAAAAAAAGTATCCGACCGGCCCGGACATGACAGAAGATATTCGATTGACTGCTCCAAAATAATGAAATTGGGGTACAGTCCTTTATATACGTTTGAAAAGGCCTTGGAAGAAACGGTAAAATGGTATATTGACAATGAAGATATATGGCGCAGGCTCAAAAACAGGAATTATAAAAAATATTATGCTTCCCAATATAAAATAGTATAACCGGAGTGAGATAAGATGAATGTTAAAAATATCGCCATCATAGGGACGGGCTATGTCGGGCTGTCCACGGGAACATGTCTTGCCGAAGTGGGGCATAAAGTTATTTGCGCGGACAAGGACGTTTCCGTAATAAACTCGCTCAATAAAGGAAAATGTCATATTTACGAATTCGGACTTTCCGAGATGATACAAAAGAATCTCAACAAAAACCTTGAATTTACCGCGGATATGGCAAAAGCGGTCAGAAACTCGGAAATTATTATGATAGCGGTCGGCACTCCTCCCAATCCCGACGGCTCTGCCGATTTGTCCTGCATAGACGAAGCGGCGAAAACCATAGCCGATAATATAAACTCATATAAACTTATAGTCAATAAATCCACGGTTCCGGTCGAAACCGGAGAAAGCGTGGAGAAGCTTATCAAAGCGAATGTGAAAAAAGACGTCGTTTTCGACATAGCGTCCGTTCCCGAATTTTTAAGAGAAGGAATGGCCGTGCACGATACTTTTAATCCCGACAGAATCGTTATCGGAGTCAAGACCAAACGCGCGGAAAAGATATTGAGGGAGGTTTATGAACCGTTTAAAGCCGAGATTTTTGTCACTGACATAAAAAGCGCAGAACTCATAAAACATGCGGCGAATTCTTTTCTTGCCATGAAAATCTCTTATATAAACGCCCTCAGCCTTATATGCGAAAAGGTCGGCGCCGACGTGGAAGACGTGGCGGACGGGCTCGGAATGGATAAACGCATAGGCAGAAGCTTTTTGAACGCGGGCATAGGATTCGGCGGCTTTTGCTTTCCCAAAGATCTGGACGCTTTTTTATGGATATCCCGCAGGCACGGATATGATTTTAAAATGCTTGAAGCGGTAAAAGAGACGAATCTTTATATGCGAAAACATTTTATAAATAAAATTGAAAATGTTTTGGGCGGGCTTAAAGGTAGACAAATAGCGGTTCTGGGGCTTGCGTTTAAGCCTAAAACCGATGATATGCGCCATGCTCCGTCCATAGAAATTATAACTTCGCTTCTTCTTAAAGGAGCGCAAATAACGGCTTTCGATCCGCAGGCTATGGAAAAAGCAAAAAAGCGCATAAACAATATTTCTTTCGCCGAAGACGCTTATGAAGCCGTGGACGGCAAAGACTGCATAGTAATTTTGACTGAGTGGGACGAATTCAAAAAGCTGGATTTGAAACGCGTAAAGAAGATTCTCAAAAAACCCGTTATAGTAGACGGAAGAAATATATTCGACACGGCCGATATGCGCGAAAAAGGCTTTGAATACCACAGTATGGGAAGATAAAAAACTTGCGCCGTTTGAATTTGAAAAATAAATTTTGTAAAATTATGTAAACCGACATATATTAAAAGTATATATGATGTCGGATTTGTTTTTTGAGAATATAAAATAAAGATAAAACGGCATTTTTTTATTTGAGCCGGATTTGCCGAAAATTTCCAAGGATGACGGTTTTTACGCCGAGGCATTTGCCGAAGCCGTAAAGATGCGGCGCCTGACGGCGATAAAATGATATGTCTTTTAAAAAGGCAAATAAATAAAAAGGAGGGACGGATGTTTAAATTCCTGAGAAACATAAGAGGGCAGGGCATGGTGGAATATATCCTGATAATTGCCGTGGTGGTCGGCATTATTTTTACCGTTTATAAAACCATGGGTCAAAAAGTAGCGGGTCAGTTCCAAAAAGCTTCTACTGCAATAACAAATGCAGATGTAGCAGATGCAGCAGATGCAGATAATGGGAATTAATTTTACGGGATGCCGCAAGGAGAGTAAAATATTATGAAAAAAACAATTTTGGCTGCCGTTATTTTTGCGCTTTTTGCGGTTTTTTTCGCTTATACTTATCTTTCCAATCTTGAAAGCACTTACAGAAGTATGGCCGAACCGGTTACCGTTGTGGTAGCGAACCGGAGAATTCCGCAGGGAACTGTAATAAGGAGGGACATGCTGTCCGAAAAAAAGATTCCTAAAGAATATGTCCAGCCTAAAGCTTTTGCGGACGTAAACGGCTTATTTGCCAAAGACGGCGCAGGCATTTATATTTCTTTAAATACTTTTGAAGCCGGCGAACAGATAATGTCGACAAAAGTGTCGAAAACGAGTTCCGAAACGGGAATAGCGAATATTATCCCAGAAGGATATAAAGCTCTCGCCGTAAACTTTGACTCGGAGAGTTCCCGGGTGATTACTCCCGGAAGCAGAATAGATATAATGAGCATTATAGAATATTCGGACAAAAGCAATAAGTTCCAGAAATCCATATATATGATAGCTCAAAATATACTTGTTCTGGCCGTCGGAAACAATTATCTCGGTTCGGCGGGCGGCAAAGACGATGAAGGCGGCGTGAGCACTCCCACGATAACTCTGTCCGTGACCGTTGAGCAGGCCCAGACTATTATGCTTGCGGCGGACGGCGGGAGCCTTAAATATATAATACGTCCTGCGGCGGACAATGAGATCCGCGAAGTCAAGCCTATAAAAATGTCAGATATCGTGCAGGATATTTCCGTGTCGGCTCCGTTTCAAAACATTCCTATGGGCAAAAGCCGGCAGGAAATGTTTAAAGCGTTGAACAAAGGACAGAAAGAAGCGTTGGAAATGCTCAGCAAATACTCAAACGCGCAGAAATAGGAACAGATGCTTTTAATTTCTTCCACATGCAGCGCCTTTCACAGGGCGTTAATAGCAAACGGTTTGTCTTCGGTGTGCAGAAACGTCGGCAAAGAAAATATTATCCTTGATTTTTCGGTGCCGGGCGCCGGAGCTTTCTGGTCCGTTTATAAAAACGGCATGAAATACATAGAGGATGTCCTTCCCGTTTTATCGGGCATAAACCCGAAAATAATTAAAAATTTTTTATCCCCCAATAATGACAATTTAGCGCTCGGGCTTAAAGAGAAAAAGATTGAAGAGCTTGACGCCGATATGCTTTTGTATCTGGTTGACGTCATTGAGAAAGGCTATAAATATGTTTTTGCGATTCTCCCGGGGGAATCGGGCCGCAATGTATCCGCGCTTATAGAAAAGGCGCGCTGCGTTCTGCTTCCGTTTACTTCCGACGCCATCTCGGCTCAAAACGTTTTGTCCCATGCGGAATTTCTGTCGGAACGTTTCTGTGCGGCGTCCAAAATTTTTCCGCTGAAGCTTGATATAGGCTATGAGTTTCACAGCGATAAAATACTAGCTTCTTCTCATTTGTTTAAAAAATGTTTGAGCGCGGGATTCGGCATGGAAGTTCAAAACCGCATTCTGTCTCCGAAATATTCTTTCAGGGACGGTTCGGACAGCCTTGTTTCGGCTTTTAACGAAATAATCGGAAAATACGGTTCTTATTCCGGTGAAAACGCGGACAGCGGCGAAATCGAAAAAAACTATTTCCAAAATGAGACCGTTTATAAAGATTTGAGAGACCGTCTGCACGGGGAGCTTGTCGAGCAGATGAAAGAGTTTGCCGACGAAACGGACACCGAACTGCTGAAAAAAAATGCAAGAGTCAAAATCGATGCCATACTGAAAAAACTTGATCTCAAGCTTCCGGAAAACGTTTCCCAAAAACTTTTTAAAGAGCTTTGTGATGACGTGGCCGGGCTGGGGGTGCTGGAGGATTTTTTAAAAGATCCGGCCGTAACGGAAATAATGGTAAACGGCCCCGGCAGCATTTATATCGAAAAGGCGGGGAAACTTACCGAAACCGGAATTTCTTTTCCCGACGAAAAAAGGCTTAAAACCGTTATTGACAGGATAGTCTCGGAAATAGGAAGACATATCGACGAAGCTTCTCCTATAGTAGACGCAAGGCTTAAAGACGGCTCCCGCGTGAACGCGGTTATCCGCCCGATTTCGCTCAACGGCCCCGTGCTGACCATAAGGAAATTTATGAAAAACAAATTGTCGGCCGAGGCTCTCGTCGAGTCCGGCAGCGTCAGCAAAGCCATGACGGAATTTTTAAAAGCCGCCGTGGTTTTGAAAAAGAATATAATTATTTCCGGCGGCACCGGAACCGGAAAGACCACGCTTTTAAACGCGGTATCGTCTTTTATTCCGGCGAAAGAAAGGCTTGTAACCATTGAAGATTCCGCCGAGCTTCAGTTGCAGCAAAAACATGTCGTGCGTCTTGAAAGCAGACCGAAATCCACCGAAGGCACCGGGGAAATAAGCATAAGAAGGCTTGTGGTAAACGCCCTCAGAATGCGCCCGGACAGGATTATAGTCGGCGAATGCCGCTCGGGAGAAGCCCTGGACATGCTTCAGGCTATGAATACCGGACATGAAGGCAGTATGTCAACCGTACATTCCAATTCGGCGCGCGATGCCGTCTCCAGGCTTGCGACTATGGTTCTTATGTCGGGCTCCGATCTCCCCGAAAGATCCATCCTTTCCCAGATAGCTTCCGCGGTCAATGTCATAGTCCAGTTGACGCGCTATTGCGACGGTTCCAGAAAAATTTCCGCCATATCGGTCTTGAATAAGACCGATGACGGCAATATCTTTGATATCAAAGACGTTTTTAAATTCGAACCGGAAGGAATAGAAGACGGAAAACAGATGGGGGAATTCAAAGCCTGCGGATATATTCCGGACTTTATAGCGAATGCTTCAAAAAGCGGTATAAATATCGATATGGGGATCTTCAAATGATAATGATCAAAATATTGTTTTTTATAACGGTCGCGTTTTTTTCTTTTACGGCTGCATTCTCCTTTATCCGCGCAATAAAGAAAAGGGTAAAAAATGCCGGAAAAAATAAAAATACGGTTTTTGAATTTAAAAAGATGACGTCGTTAAAAAAAAGAATATTTGCGGCGGCCGCCGTTTTTTTTATAACGGCGGTAATTTTGATGAATATTGTTTTTGCCCTGACGGCAAGCATACTTTACGTTTATTTCGACTGGTATATTAAAAATAAAAAGGCCGCGGAATACGCGGCTCTTGTCGACAAGCAGGTTATAGAAGCTCTTACCGTAGTAAAAAACGCCGTGCAGTCGGGGCAGTCTCTCGCCCAGGCGGTCGCGACGGCCGCGGACGAGCTTAAAGATCCGATAAAAAGCGAATTTGAAAAAATGTCCGAACGGCTTGCTTTGGGCGCGAATTTTGACGGCATTCTTATGGAAGCGTCGGCAAACGCCGTCAGCAAAGAATTCAAACTTATGATTGACACCATACGCATATCAAAAGATTCGGGGGCGAGCCTTGCCGGCATATTCGACCGTATCATAGCGGCGACTTCACAGAGAACCGCCATCCAGTCAAAAGTCAAGGCTTTAACCGCCCAGGGCAGAATGTCAGGCAATGTCGTAAGCGTTATTCCTTTTGTCGTTATAGCGATGATGTATGCGATCGAGCCTGAAATGATAGGCTCTCTTTTTACGACTCTGGCGGGAAACATACTTTTGCTTATAGTGGTGATAATGGTTTTGACTGGTTCTTTTGTAATAAGAAAATTAACGGAGATTGAATTTTAATGTTTTTATTTCTTTTCTGCATAACTTTTTTACTTGCGGTTTTTTTGTTCGCAATTTCATTTCTGGCAAGCATAAGCACTATGGAAACGGAAGGCAAAGTTCATAATGCCGTTGAAAAGAAAAAAAGCAAAAGTTTTATAATGCCGGTGCTTTTACGCTGGGCAGACGGCATAGGCTTTGTTATTTCGCGCGTCAAATATAAAAAGTTCCGCGATTTTATGTCAAAAATTCAGGTCGATTTAAATGCTCTTGGCGGGGATTATGCCAGATATAACGCTTACCAGTATCTGGCGCTCAGCCTTTTTTCAATGTCGGGCGGAGTGCTTTTTTGCGCGCTTTTTATAAGTCTTGATATATTTATTCTGCTTTTCGCGGCGGTTCTGTTTTTCTTTTTTCCTTTGATAAAAATAAAAGAGGCGGTGAAAACCAGAAGAGAAGCGGTTATAAAACAGCTTCCGGATATGTCGGATTTGCTGTCGATAATGATGGATGCCGGCGCGGATTTTTTCAGCGCCGCGGATAAAGTGACGGATATTTTGAAAGGGCCTCTTTCGGACGATTTCAGCGCGGCTCTCGCAAAGATCTCTCTGGGTTATGATAAAAAAACGGCATTGAGCGAGATGGCGCAAAAAAACGGCGTTGAACAGCTCGGCTTTTTTATAAGAACCGTAAACATGGCTCTTGACGCCGGCGTAGGAATGTCCGATACATTAAAAAGGCTTGCCGAACAAATGAGAACGGAGCGCGCTTCGGAAGCGGAAAAAAAGGCGCAGGAAGCTCCGATAAAAATGCTTATACCCATGGTGCTTTTCATCTTCCCGACCATTTTTATAGTAATTTTCGGGCCTATTGTCATAAATTTTATAACAACGGGCGGCTTTTAGCCGGTTGACTCCGCAAACGCCCGCATTATAATTCAAAAAAAACAAAACTTTTGTAATGCCGCAGAAATTTCATATATCCTGCGCTTTTTCTGACGGGTAGGATATGCCGGCATTGATAAAAACCGGTTTAAGCGCGGCTTAATTTAAGCCGCTTTTGCGGAAATAAATTGCCGTAAGTTCAAACCGTGTTTTTCAGGCTTACCGGCATTGGCATTTTATTGGTTTTTGCGAATAGTAAAACTGCTGCCGGTTCAAACCCTTTTAACGGCGCGGCTTTATTTAATGCGGGTATATCTTTTCCTTTATATTGGCAGGGGAAAAGTTCAAACTTTTGTAATAATGCGGCGGCTTTATTGGGCGCCGCCTCTTTTCGGGCAAGGCAAAATCCGTTTAAAAGATACCGTTTATGTCATATGTGCCGCATTTCGCGCTTTTCCGTTCCCAGACGCGTAATTGAAAAGTCTCTTCATAAAAAGCTGATGTTTTAAATTTATTTTTCGCCGAAAAATATAAATGCCGGCAGGCCGAAGCCCGTTTTTTAAAGCATATAGCTTTTTTTCTCATTTTTTTGTCTAATTTAGATGTCATAATTATCAAACATGAAGGAGCAGGTATGAATGGAAAATTATTTTTTTTTGTTTTAGCATGTCTTTTTTTATGCATTGCGGGCTGCGGCAACGGAAATCTTTTTTCATGGGCGCATGATGAAGGCAAAGGCGGTTATAAACTGCTGATGGCTGATGCGCAGGCCGCTATGAAAAATAAAAATTACGGCAAAGCCGCAAAATATTACCGCAAAGCTTTAAACAAAAAGCCGGGAGACGCCGCCGCGGTTTACGGATATTCCTGCGCGGCTTTCGCCGCCGCTTCGGGTAAAAACTATGAAGCTATAATAAGAGCCGTTATTGATCGCGACGGAAATTCTTCGGCGGGACTGCTTGAATTTTTGGATATGCGGGATGCCGCCGCAATAAAGAAAACGCTGGATGAGATACTTTCTCCGGCCATGCTGCCTTCAATGCCGGACGGCGCCGAAAATAAGGTCGACGCCCGCCTTAATGCCGCCATATCTTATTTGCTTCTTGCGGCTGTTTCCATTATAACCGATGAAAAAATAAATATAAACGACCTTAATATCAACGCCGACTTTTCAATGACGATTCCCGATTTCGCCTCGGCTTTGCAGTCTGTAAAAGACGCCGTAGAAGGGTATATTCTGCCCAATCTCGCCAAAGCGGAGATGTCTTTGCAGTCCATATCTTCCGAAGGAGGAAGCATATCAAGAAGTTTGAGAAGCGATGTAAGGAAATTGATAAACGATATAAGAAACAAAGGATATTAGCATGCTGAAAAAATTAACAAAATTAACATTGATGACTGTTTTACTGTTGCTTTCGGTTTCTTCTTCCTGGGCGGCGAAGAAAGACGAAAAGGCTTTTTTTAAAGGAATACGCCCTATGGGCATGGGCGGCGCTTTCGTCGCCGTAGCCGATGATGAAAACGCATTCTTCTATAATCCTGCCGGCATAACGCAAATAAGCGGCAAAATGATGCAGTTTTTTTCCTTTGATATGTCCGTAAACACGGAAACGTATGAATTCGCGAAATTTTATTCCGATAACAGGGACGATTTGAAAAATTTTGACAAGCTTAACCCGCATGAACAGGCGAAACTTTTAAATAAAATAAACAAAAATATTCTCGGAGCGCGCCCGAAAATTAATATGGGAGCGCCCAATTTCGTTTTTATTTCCGGACATACGCCGGCTTCGCCCGGCCGTTTCGGTTTCGGAGCGGGCCTTTTTTCTTTTGCCGACGCCGATTTCAGGTTCAACCGGAGCATAGTCGTCCCAAGCTTTACTTATAAAGGGCAGGCCTCGGTTATAGCTTCCGTTCCCGCGGCGTACAGAATAGACTCTTTCCCCGGCATAAATATTCCGGGTTCGCTTTCTCTCGGCGTAAATATCAAATATGTTTACAGGATTTTGTCGCAAGCGCGCGATTTGTCGGTCGACGAATTTGAGAATTTTAAAGTTCCCGTTCAGGACGGGGGCGGGTTCGGGGCGGATTTCGGCCTGATATATCATCCGGACCGGAAATGGAATATAGGCTTGCAGCTTGCCGACGCTTTTACCACCAGAATAGATTATTGCAAATACGTTGATGATAAAAATCCTGCGCATTCGAAAGATTCTTTTACCGGAGAAATCAGGCCTTCTCTAAGCATCGGAGCGGCATATTTTCCCGAAAAATTTTACTATTGGCCGGGGAAATATATTGAAACCGGGGATAACGTGATTATAGCCGCCGATCTGACGGATATTGCCGGAGAAGACGAAAAACTGTCGGATTCGTTCTGGAAAAAAGTTCATTTCGGGGCGGAAGTTAAACTTCTGAACATATTTTCTCTGAGGGCGGGAATCAATTCCGGGTATCCGTCAGCCGGAGCCGGCATTGAAACGAAAATAGTTTGTCTTGATTATGCTTTTTACGGGCAGGAAGAAGGGATATACGCCGGGCAGGATCCTTCTTGGTCGCACCGGATAAGATTTGCGGTAAAAATAGGCGGCGCGCGGGCGGCAAAAGCCGCAGAGGAAAAGTCCGGTGAGATAAATAAAGAAGAAAAACCGCGGGAAAGCTCTTTTGAAAATATTAATGGTGAAAACGGCGAAACCGCGGATAAAAAAGAAAGCGCTGACGATGTGAAGCCGGCGGACATACCAAAAGATGCCAAAGATATCATAAGCAAAAAAGCCGAAATAACGGAAGAAAACTGACAAGAACCGCCGGAAATTCCGGAAAAATTCTTATACGCCGCCCGCGCCGGCGCCAAATTGACTGGAGCGGAATATCTTTGTATAATTCGTTCCAATTGTCTGCAATAAGGAAAACGGATGATAGATTTACACACGCATACTCTATTTTCTGACGGAGTGCTTATTCCGTCGGAGCTTGTTTACAGAGCGAAATATAAAGGATATAAGGCTATAGCGCTTACCGATCATGTCGATTTTTCCAATATGGATTTTGTAATCCCCGGAATTGTAAAAGTCGCGCGGATCCTTACGGACAATTACGGCATTTCAGTATTTCCGGGAGTGGAAATAACATATGTTCCGCCCAAACTTATTAAACAAGCGGCTTTGGAATGCAGAAAACTGGGAGCGCGGATAATAGTCGTGCACGGCGAAACCGTCGCGGAAACCGTGCCGCCCGAAACCAATATTTACGCGGTTGAAGCCCCGATAGACATACTTGCCCATCCGGGGCATATAACCAAAAAAGAAGCCGAAACCGCGGCAAAAAATAATGTAAAACTTGAAATAACTACCCGCAAGGGGCATAATGCCGCAAATAAAGAAGTCGCCGCGGCGGGTTTGGACGCCGGAGCCAAACTTGTCTTAAATACCGATACCCACACTCCGGATAATCTTCTTACTCCCGAGCTTATCTCAAAAACATTGCTTGAAGCGGGACTGCCGGAAGATTATTATGCGCTAATGCAGGAAAATGCCCGGGAAATAATAAACGGATTACGGGATTAAACAAATCAAAGGAGCTTTAAATGCGAGCCTCAAGGAAGTCCAAAGCAAATAAAATCGCGGATTTTTTTATTAAACAGATAAAAGAAAACAGGACAAGATTTTTTACTGCGGCCGGTTTTACAATAGGCTTTATTCTTTTAGGAGGCTTTATACTGCTGCGTTTTCAGACTGTCAAAGAAACCTCTTCCGACAGACTTGCCGCCGCATATATGTCGCTTATGGACAAGAACGAACAGGAGGCTACGGCGCATCTTAACAGCGCTATAGTTTATGCCCGAAACACGCCTGCTTCTTATCAGGCAAGACTTGTAAAAGCCGATATGATGGCCGATAAAAAAGAGTACGGGCAGGCATTGGAGCTTTTAAAAGAAACCGAAGAGAAAGGAAACCCCGAACTTATAAAGCCTTTGGCTTTGGCCAGAATAATATACATATATGACCAGCAGAACGATTATGATAATGCCATACTTTATGCCAATGAATTTATCAATAAATATTCCGACAGTTTCCTTATAAAAGATATTTATTCCGGTCTTGCCCGTTTTTATCTCATTACGGAAGCCGTTGAAGATGCAAAACGGGTATATAATGAAATACTTGCCAAATTTCCGGCAACAGCCGAAGCGGAAAAAGCCGAAAAAGCTTTGCAGGAAATGAAATAAGAACTTTATTCAAGGAGAAAAGCAATGAAAAAAGTATTTTTTGCCGTATTGTTTGCAATGTTTGCTTCAGGGGTTTCTTTTGCGCAGACCGTTAAAACAGAGCCTGTTATGAATATAAAAAACGAAAACGGCGGTTTCATAGCGGTAGGATATGTCCATAATGCTTTTGCGGTAAGATTTGCGCTCAGCGATCTGCTTTCTCTTGAAGGCAGTTTCGGTTTCAGATCCGGAGACGGGGACGACAGCGTGACGGCGGGCGGAAGAGCTTTGTATGTATTGAAAAAGTACAATGATTTTAATATTTACGGTTTCGGGGGAGTAAATCTCGGTTATTACGATCCTGAAACCGGAGATTCTTCGGTAATTTTCAGTCCTTCGGCAGGCACGGGAGTTGAGTATTTTGTGGTAAGAAATCTTTCCGTATCCGCGGAAATCGGTATTGAAGCGAATTTCCAGAAAGACTGGAACTTTGTCGCTACCAGAAGCAACTGGCTGTCCATATTCGGTTTCAGATACTATCTTGACTGATCAAACCGGTCATAAAATGATCAAAGCCCGCTTTCCAGGCGGGCTTTTTTATTTTGCTTTGGGAAAAAACGGCGAAGGACCAATGACAAGCGTTTTTTCGGTATTTGCTTTTTTAAACATATTCTGCTTCTTCCGGCTGTTTTTCATTGAAAAACCATAATGAAAATAGTAGAATAATTCCCTATGAAAATTAAATTTTTAGCTTTGTTTATATTATTATTGGCATCCGCTGATATTTTTGCGTTTGAAATGGGCCCGCAGTTTGAAAATGTGCAGGAGCCGAAACGGGAAAAACTGTTTGAAAAACAGGAAAAGAAAATGCTGAAGGCGCAAAAAAAAGCTGACAGAAAATCCGAAAAACAACAAAAAGCTTTGCTGAAAGCGCAAAACAAGCAGGAAAAAAAGCAAAAAAAAGAGCTGGACAGAGAGCTTAAAAAGCAGTTCGGAGAACAAAAAAAACAGGAAAAACAAATAGAAAAAGAGAATAAACGCCTGCAAAAAAAGCTGGATAAAGAACATCGCAAACTGATTGCGGAGCAGGCAAAAGACAAAAAAGCCGAAGACGGAGAACAAAGAAAGCTGGAAAAACTTCATGCGAAAGAGGCGAAAGCGCGGGAAAAAGAGGAAAGAAAAAAGAGCGAGCTTCAAAAAACAGAGCAAGCTCAGGAGCGCGAACCGGACCTGACATATTCTTCCCTGGTTTTGGATTATGACCTTAAATTTGCGGCGTGTTCGTATTCGAATCTCGATTATACCCTGCCGCAGGCCGAAGGCGCGGCCGTATACCGGCAGTATCTGGGCGTGAACATAATCGGAAAGTTCGACGACCGGATAGAAATGTCGGCCAAAATCGTATCCCGCGGAAACGCGGGAAAACACGCAGGCGGCATTTTTGCCATGCCTTATTCCGGAGACGATTTCTCATTTTTTCTTGAAAGCGCTTACCTCAATTTCACAAGCGCGGTTTCGGCGGCGCGGCCTTATGTCTTTACCGTCGGGAAACAGTATTTTACCGCCGGCGACGGACTGATAATCGATTCAAACGGGAACGGTTTTCTGGGGGCAAGGATAAGGGCGGACATATCCCGCATGATTTCAGCGGACGCTTTCGCCGCGAAAGCCGACGATAAAGATTTTAATATTTACGGGGGCAACATAAAAATCAAATCCTCTCCCGCCTTGGAAGCCGGCATCTATCAAGAAAGAAATGATACGGGATTTGCATACCGCAAAGGAATTTTTACCGGTTTGCCCGCTTATGCGATAAAATCCGATATAAAGACATTTTACGATATAAGGCTTACCGGAGGCGAGAAATACAAATACAGGCTTGAAGCGGCGCGGCAGACGGGAGAGCTGGTAAAATCTTCGTCCACGGCCGTTGAATACGACGCTTTCGCTTTTGTGGCTGAAGGCGGCTGGAAAGGGATGTTTTTAAAAAGAAAATCGTCGGCGAAAATATTATTTTCTTACGCCCAGGCGAAAGGCGACAATGTTTTTAATCCTACTTTTTCAAGAAGATATGACGGATTGCGCAGGATAGGATACGGTGCTTTGTTCGCGGCCGGAACTGGCGATTCTTTTCTTAATCTTGCGCAAGGGTATAAAGGAATAAATACGGCAGGGCTGAATTTTGACATTTTCCCCTGGAGCTTTTTGCAGACCGGAGCGGCTTTTTATTTATATTCGGCGTCCGAAGCTCCGCCCGATTCCGGCGATGCGGGTTTTGCCAAACTTTACGGGGCGAAAGCCGATTTGGGCAATGAAACTGATTTTTTCGTCAAATATAAATATCTTGACTATTTTGACGCCGGTTTCGCCATTGCGGTTTACACGCCTCCGACCGGCGCGAACAAGGTTTTTGCCAATACGGAAAGATCTTATTTATATCAAATAGAGGTTAACGCAAAATTTTAAAATGAAAAAAATCTATCTGGCTTTTTTATGGCATCAGCACCAGCCTATGTATAAGAATCCTTCCACGGGCAGTTATGAACTGCCGTGGGTAAGGCTTCATGCCGCGAAAGATTATTATGATATGGTCGCAGTGCTTGACAATTACCCAAAAGTCAAAGCGAATTTCAATCTTGTTCCGTCACTGCTTGTCCAATTGCAGGAATATGCTTCGGGAAACGCGAAAGACAAGTTCCTTGATCTGACTCTCAAAGACGCCTCATCGCTCAGCGATGAAGAGAAAGTTTTTATACTGATGAACTTTTTTATGGCGAACTGGGAAAATATGATTTTTCCGTATAACAGATATTTGCAGCTTCTTGAAAAACGCGGAAGACAGACTACCGCCGCCGAAGTAAGAAAAACCCTGAGCTATTTCAAGATTGAAGATTTCAGGGATTTGCAGGTATGGTTCAATCTCAGCTGGATGGATCCTTACTGGCGCAAAACGGATGAATTTATTGCCTGTCTGTACAATAAAGGAAGAGATTTTACGGAAGAGGAAAAACGCCGTCTTATAGAAAAACAGCTTGAAATCTGCGGTAAAATCGTTGAAAAACACAAACAAGCCCAGGACAGGGGACAGATAGAAGTTTCGATAACGCCTTATTATCATCCTATTTTGCCTCTTATCTGCGACACTAATTCCGCGCATCAGGCCGCTCCGGCAATGATTCTTCCCAAAAACAGATTCGCCCATCCGGAAGATGCGGCATGGCATGTTAATAATGCCGTCGATTATTATGAAAAAAGTTTCGGCCGCAAACCTTCGGGAATGTGGCCTTCGGAAGGCTCGGTTTCAAACGATACGGCTTCCATAGTGGCCGATTCGTCTATAAAATGGATGGCATCGGACGAAGCGGTGCTTTTTAACAGTTCGAAAGAGATAAACGGTAACAGACGGCGTCTTTTCAGGCCGTACAGGCTTGTTGTAAACGGGAAAGAACTCAATATGATTTTCAGGGATCACGGCTTGTCGGACTCGATAGGTTTTGTGTATTCGAAATGGAATCCCCGGGACGCGGCCGCCGACTTTGTCAATAAAATACGCGCCATAGCGGATTATGTGGGGGACGATTATTATGCGCCTCTCGTTTCGGTGATACTGGACGGGGAAAACTGCTGGGAATATTACCGCAATGACGGCTGGAATTTCCTTGAAGCTCTTTACGGAATGCTGAGCGAAGATCAGGTTATTGAAACGGTAAGAATAAGCGATTATATGGAAAGATTTCCTCCTAAAGATACTCTTTGCGGGCTTACCGCCGGTTCCTGGATAAACGGAAATTTCGGCATATGGATAGGCCATAATGAAGATAACGTTTCTTGGGACTATCTCGGCATGACAAGGGATTTTCTTGTGGATTTTCTTGAAAAAAATCCAGGTTTTAAAGGTTCGAAAGAAGAAAAGCAGGCTTGGGAAACATTATACGCCGCCGAAGGTTCGGACTGGAACTGGTGGTACGGACCGGATCATTCCTCGGCGCTTGATTCGACTTTCGATTTCATATACAGGCAGCATTTGATAAAAGTTTACGAATGCGTAGGGCAAAGGCCTCCGGATATTTTATATAAGTCCATAAAAAACGCCCCGAAAAAACACAATGCCTTAAAGCCTTCGGCTTTCATAAGCCCCAAAATAGACGGCAAAGTAACTAATTTTTTCGAATGGAAAGACGCGGGCTGTTACGAAGTGGGCCATTCCGGCGGCTCTATGCATCAGGTGTCGACGGCTTTGAACGGTTTTTATTACGGTTTTAATATGCGCAGCTTTTATGTGCGTTTCGATTTGGGGAAAGACATTTCGCTTAAATCCCTTGAAGATCTTACATTCCATATCATCTTTTTGTCTCCGGTCAAATGCAAAGTCTCGCTTAATTTTGACCGTGAAGGAAAACCGTCGCGTTTTGTTTTAAACGCCGGAGAAGGGGAAAAATCATTGCCGGCCGAAAACGCCGCATTCGGCAAAGTCATTGAGGCGATGATACCTTTTGAACGGCTGGATTTTCCGCCTGATTATGAAAATATCGAATTCGCCGTAAGCGTAGACAAAAACAATATGGAGATCGAAAGATGGCCGTATCAGTCTTATATCGTATTTTCAAAACCTTCCGAAGATTTTAATTTTTTAAGCTGGACGATATAAATTTTACCGCATCACGATTTTGCCCGGTTTTTGACGGATTAAAAGGCGTCCGGCGCCGGAGAGAATGTATTATGCAGATAAAAGGAATCGCGGTCAACGGCAGAACTTACAAAGCTTTTGAAGGAGAGATTTTTCCCGGGAGTTCTCTTGTTTTCATAATGGGAACGAAAGGATTTATTATGTGCGGTTATCTGAACATGGAAACCGCTGAAAAACAGGGTAATGTCGCCGCCGTGGCGACAGGCATTAAAACGGTGGAAGATATGCTTAAAACAAAAATCGTTTCGGTTACCAGCGCGGCCAGAAAAGCGGGACTATCGGAAGGAATGTCCGTTCCCGAAGCGCTTGAGAGAATATGATTTTTCAAATTCGGAGCGAAGGAAGCGCAATTTTATGAAAGAAAAAATCTCTACGCCGTACTATTTGATCGATGAAAAAAAACTTTTAAAAAACATGAAGAAAATGGAATATGTAACCGCTAAATCCGGCGCCAAATGCGTTTTGGCGCTCAAATGTTTTTCGACCTGGGCGGTTTTTCCTTTGATGAGAAAATATATGGCGGGCACTACGAGCAGTTCTTTGTACGAAGCGAGGCTGGGATATGAAAAGTTCGGAGGGGAAACCCATGCTTTCAGCGCGGCTTATTCGAAAGAAGACATAGAAAGCCTGAAAAAAATATCCGATAAGATAATTTTTAATTCGCTTTCCCAACTGAATATGTTTTACAAAAAAGTAAAAGGTTTGCAGTTGGGCTTGAGAATTAATCCCGGGATCAGCTATTCGCATTTTGATCTGGCCGATCCGGCCAGAAAATATTCGAGGCTTGGCGTTTCGGACAAGAAAGAAGTTTTTCAGGCGCTTGACAGAATAAACGGAGTGATGTTTCATTATAACTGCGAAAATGCCGACTTCGGCGCTTTCAGCATTATGCTTGACAAAATAGCCGCCGGATATGAGAAGGTTCTTAAGAAAGTAGAATGGGTAAGTCTGGGGGGAGGACTGTATTTTACCAAAGAAGGTTATCCTTTGGACGCTTTCTGCAAAAAACTTAAAGAATTTGCCGGGAAATATGGCGTCAGGGTATATCTTGAACCCGGAGAGGCCGCGATAACGGGCTGCTGCGAACTTGTCACTACCGTTTTGGATATGGTAAAGAATGAAAAAGAGACGGCGCTCGTAGACGCTTCTACGGAAGCGCATATGCTGGATCTTCTTATATACCGGACTGCGGCGAAAATTGCGGCAAAACCGGGAAAAAACGAATATATAATTGCCGGAAGATCCTGTCTTGCGGGCGATGTTTTCGGGACGTATAAAATAAAAAACAAGCTTAAAACCGGCTCTGAAGTCAGGTTTTCGGACGCCGCGGGATATACCATGGTGAAAAAAAACTGGTTTAACGGCGTCAAAATGCCTTCAATCGCGATTAAAAGGCTTAACGGAAAAACCGAGCTTGTAAGGCGGTTCGGGTATGCCGATTTTGCGAAAAATTTATCATAAAAATCATAAAAGCTCAAAAAGGAGGAATACACAGGAAATGAAAAGAAATGTGCTTATCGTAGGAGCCGGCGGGGTAGCTCATGTCGCAGCGCATAAATTTGCGCAAAACAATGATTTGTTCGGTGACATTTATATAGCTTCAAGATCGATTGAAGCATGCGAAGCCGTTCTAAAAAGCATAGAAAGAAAAAATAACTATAAGATACCTTCCAAAACCATAAAAGCCATGACATGCGACGCTTTAAATATCGAAGAAATGAAAAAGATTATCAAGGATAAAGATATTTCCATAGTCGTCAATCTGGCTTCGGCTTTCTGCAATATGTCCATTCTTGAAGCCTGTATAGAAACGGGCTCGGCTTACATAGACACGGCCATTCATGAAGACCCGTCAAAAGTCTGCGAAAATCCTCCGTGGTACGGAAATTACGAATGGAAGCGCAAAGACCGCTGTAAAGCAAACGGCATAACGGCTGTTTTGGGCTCGGGATTTGATCCGGGGGTCGTAAACGCTTATGCGGCTTATGCGAAAAAGCATTTTTTCGACACTATAGATACTATTGATATAATGGATGTCAACGCCGGAAGTCACGGCAAGTATTTTGCCACGAATTTCGATCCTGAAATCAATTTCAGGGAGTTTGTGAAAGTCTGGACATGGATAGACAGGAAATGGGTTTCAAAAGACGTTCATGAAGAAAAGATGGTTTATGATTTTCCCGTTGTCGGCAGACAGACCGTATATCTTACCGGACATGACGAACTGCACTCTCTTTCAAAAAATATAGACGCCAATTCCATAAGGTTTTGGATGGGGTTCAGCGATCATTACATAAACTGTTTTACGGTGCTTAAAAATACCGGGCTTTTGTCGGAACAGCCCGTTAAAACTTCCGAAGGACTTGAAGTCATCCCTTTAAAAGTGGTAAAAGCCTGTCTGCCCGACCCTAAGACTCTCGCGCCCGATTATACGGGAAAAACCTGTATAGGAAACCTTATAACCGGCACCAAAGACGGACGCAGAAAAGAACTTTTTATTTATAATGTCAGCGATCACAAAGCCTGTTATGAAGAAGTGCAATCGCAGGCAATAAGCTATACCGCCGGAGTTCCGGCGGTCGCGGCGGCCATTCTTATAGCAAACGGGAAATGGGACGTGAAATGCATGGTAAATGTCGAAGAGCTTGATCCGGATCCTTATCTTGACCTTCTCAATAATATGGGACTGCCCACTGAAACGATAAAAGTAAGCTATTCGAAAAAGAATATAGCCGGACAAAGAATAAAAAAAGAAGAAAAAAAATAAAAGCCCTGAAAAAGTGCCGCGGGTGCCCGCAGACGTCAAGTCCGCCGTATTGTCCGGGAGCGAATTTCTCCGGAAAACCGGGTTTCGGGAAATAAATCCGGAATAAGAGACGTCCGGGGATTTAAGTCCGGCAAAAAACTAAAAGACAAAGACAGTGCCGAGAAGCTGCGCTAAAAGCCGTAGGACTGAGCGATTTTAATGTCCTGAAATCCTCACAGGAGTGAACTTGCTCCGGATAATGCCGGCGAAAGGAGAGCAAACAAAAATATGCGAAAAATTATTTCCGATATAGCTAAAGCCGTTGAAGACATAAGAATAAAGAGCCCTCTGGCGGGTTCGTGGACAAATTTTGTCACTATTGAATTTGTGGCTAATACGCAATTGGCGGTAGGAGCAAGGGCCGCAATGTGTTTTCTGCCCGATGAAGCAAAGCCATTGGCTTCGGTTTCCGCGGCGATTTATATTAATCTCGGAACTTTGGAGCCTGTCGCGGCGCAGGCGCTTCCGGAAGCGGCGAAAGCCGCCGTCCAGTCCGGCAAACCGTGGGTACTTGATCCTGTCGCGGCAGGACTGGGCGAAACGAGAAATGCCGTTATACGCGAACTTAAAAACTATCTTCCTTCAATAATAAGAGGCAATGCTTCGGAGATAATAACTCTGGCAAATCTCTGGGGGCTTGAAGGCTTCGGCAAAGGAAAAGCTGAAGGTGTGGACGCCTGCGATACAGTGCAGGAAGCTTTCGGGCCGGCTAAGGCTCTTGCCGGGTATACGGGAGGCACCGTGGCGGTTTCGGGAGAAGTTGATCTGATAGTCGAAAATAATAAAGCATATAATATAACCGGCGGTTGTGAAATGCTTAAAAGAATTACGGGCGCCGGCTGTTCTTTGGGCGGGGTAATGGCGGGTTTTGCTGCGGTAACCGACAGTCTGACGGCCGCTCTGGCAGGCTCGCTTGCTTATAAATGGGCTTCGGAAAATGCAGAGCGCTCTAAAGGCACGGCTTCATTCAGAAATTCCTTTATTGACAATCTCAGCCTGCTTGATTCAGAAGTGATAACAAAGTATGCCCAAAAACATTTCATGGAGGCCTGATAAGTGCAAAAACAGTATGATCATTTAAGAAAAACTTTTGATTTATCAGTATATTTTGTTGTAGGGCCTGAAAATGTGGGCACAAAAAATTTCAGGGATGTAATAAGGCAGGCTGTGGAAGGCGGGATAACTTTTCTTCAGGTGCGCTCTAAAACCGCGTCTTCAAGAGAAATTATGGATTGCGGGCAGATCGCCGCCGAAGAAATTAAAAAAGCCGGGAAAGAAAACAAAATCGCGCTTGTTATTGATGACAGGGTTGACATTGCTCTTGCATTAAGGCTTGAAGGCATAAAAGTTGACGGCGTTCATATCGGACAAAGCGATATTCCTGCCGCATCGGTCAGGCAAATGCTGGGAGAAAATGCCATAATAGGACTTTCCGCAAGATCAAAAGACTTATTCGAATATATAAAAAACTTCAAACCCGGAATCGTTGACTATTTCGGAGCCGGACCTTTGCGCGCCACTCCTACCAAACCGGACTGCGGGCTTGTTGACGGTATTGTTATTGAACGCACTTTTGAGGATTTCAGGATATTAAAATCGCTCAGTCCTATTCCCGTGGTAGTGGGCGGAGGGGTAAAACTTAAGGATTTGCCCGCTTTAAAAGCTGCCGGAGCGGACGGATTTTTTGTCGTAAGCGAAATTGCCGGCTCTGATAATCCGCTGGAAACCACAAAATCATTGGCATCTTTATGGCATAAATCCTGATACGTTAAAATTTAATTAAATAAAATCATCGGCATTTTGAAAAAATCAATTTGCCGATTTTTTATTTTCAGAAAAAAATTGAATCCTAAAAATAAAAAAAGTCAGGATTTGTTTAATACCGAAAAACATATCTTAAAACATACCTTGAAAGGACCCTGTTTTTTGAATTTCTAAAAATTTTCGCTTGAACAATTCCGTAAAAACTCATGAAAAAAGTATCCGATAACACATATTATGTTAAGTACGATAGAGGTCTTCTGTGTTTATTAACATTAAAGTTTTTTATTATCTTAATTAAAATTTATGCTTATAAATATGTAAAAATTACATTGACATAATATGTTAATGTAAGTGTTATAATATATCACTCACATTTTTTTCACGTGTTATAAAATTTTTTATTTTTTTAATACAAATTTTTTTATCCGGCATTGGCGGGCGGAAATTTTTCCGGTTTATTTTTTATCCGGCGAAGTCATGCTGGACTGAAATCCGGTAAGATAATACGGTCGGTTAACGCGGAATTTGACCGTACGGTTTTTTGTTTTAGTCGGTTTAATTTACGGAAAGCCGCGTAAAATGCCGCCGCGGATTTAAGATTTATTGAAAAGTAAAATTGCGGGAATTATTGTGTATGAATTATGCCGGTTTTGATATTTGAAAGATTTTATATGCCTGAAATAAACATAAATAAATCCGGTATTATTTTCCCCTTTCCGGTTTTATTTTACTTTTATGCGCTAAAAATGTAGAATAATCCAAGGTTTTATAGAATATAAATTTTAAAAGAGGGTATGAAATTTATGAAAAAAATCTTTTTTTTGGCATCGTTATTTGCTTTAGGAGCCGTGTTTTTAACCGCTTGTGATACCGATGATAAGCGTTCTTATAAATTTAAGGGCACTATAGAAGTAATTCAGGATCCCGATGATGGAAGCGGAACTGTTGATTTGACAGCATTGGCCGGAGACGCTTATTATGACGGCATAATATCTTTCCGCGCTGTTGTTAAAGACACTTCCGGGAAAGAATTGAACGATATTTCCGTTTATTGGGGCACTGAAAATGTTTCATCCGATCCGAAAATTTTACAGTTTCCAGATCACAGAAGAATGACGATTAATACGAAATTTGCAAGATATCAGGCGGGAGAAAAAATATCCGTAAAAGCGGCTTATGGCGGGATTGAGTCTTCCGCAAAAAAAATAACATTCACTAAAAGCTGATCCGTATTTCTTAAAATATAATTTTCCGAAACGGTTTATGAAATTGTAAAAATTAAGCTTTTCTCCTGTATAACGGAGAGGTTTACGGTTATTTCTCAAACTCTGTATTTGCTGTGTTTTATAGGATAATTTCGTCTTTTTGCAGTTGTTTTCAGCGTTTTTTGGCCTGTCCGTTTGCCGCACAATACGCATTATTTGAGGAACAGGCAACAGAGCATAAATGTTTTACGGGCTCACAAACCCGGCATGCCGCGCGATATGCTTTTAATCTATAAATCCGATCGGCGGCAGAGCCGGTTTTTTTAACATATTTTATGAAACACAGAAGAGACGGCATTGTCCGCCGGCTGCGGGCAGTATGTCCGTTTTGAATGCGCTGAAAAATTATCATCGTACGATCTGCCGCCCGCAAAATCCGGCTTTTGCAGACGTCTTTTTTGCTGTATTAATCGGCCGGTTTTTGATATGTTGTATGCCGTTTTTGGATTAATGTCATTTTGAGGGATAGTCTTTGCGTACGGTTTTTTTAAACATATTTTACGTTCCGCGTAATGTAATTGCCGGTTTTTCCTATATGTTTTTTATCCGGCGCTTGGCGACCGCCTTATTATATTATACCGGCTTCAAGTCTTAATCAGCCCGTTATCTATAGATGTATAAGAACATCTTTTTCAGCCGGGCGCCTTGGCACTTAAGTAAGCATAAAGACTATAAAATCAATATCCCAACTGTCCGCAAGCGGCCGAAATGTCCGCTCCTTTTGCCTGTCTCACATTTGTAATAAGACCGTTTAATTTTAAAATATTTTGAAATTTTGTTACGGTTTCCGGGCCCGGAGCTTTGAATTTGACTCCGTCTACCGGATTATAAGGTATCACATTTACCTGCACGCCGGGATTGATGAGTTCATTATGCCTTAACAATCTTGCGAGTTTGTGCGCGTCGGCGGACGAATCATTGATATTATTGACAAGGATATATTCGACGGTAAGCCTGGATTTCGTTTTTTTGAGATAATATTTCCCCGCTTTAAGAATGCTTTCTATTGTAAAACCCAGATTATTCGGTATAAGGATTTTTCTTTGCTTTTCGTCTGCGGCATGCAATGACAGCGCGAGCCTGACTCCGAAGTTCTCATCGGCCAGTTTTTCAATAGCCGGAACTATCCCTACGCTAGAAACTGTTATATGCCTTTTGCCTATGGCAAACTCTTTGGCCGAAAGAAGGGAGCTTAAAGCAAGAGACACATTGTTAAAGTTGAGCATAGGCTCCCCCATACCCATAAACAATACTCCGGAAATTTTTTCTCCGGTATCATTTTCGATTTGAAGAATCTGTTCAAGTATTTCTCCCCGGCTCAAATTCCTGGCAAGTTTAACTTTTCCCGAAGAGCAGAATCCGCACATAACCGGACATCCCACCTGCGAAGAAATGCAAACCGAGTTTTTCCCTTTCGCGGGAAGAAAAACCGCAAAAAAATATTTATTGTCATATGTCCGGAAAGCGTATCTTACCGTGCCGTCTATTACCGATATTTCTTTTTTTGCTATTTCCAGTCTTCGCAGGACGAATTTTTCGTCAAGCCGGCGGCGCATATCTTTAGTAAGATTGCTGAATTCGTCAAAAGAAGCGGCTTTTTTAGCGTAAATCCATTCCGCGATCTGGTTAATCCTGTAATCCTGTTTAACTATTGCATTTGCCGCGGCTTTCAACTGCGTGATAGTGAGATCTAAAATATATTTTTTCATAGCTTAGGATTATATCAAAATTTTTTGTTCCATTGCCGGTTCGAATATTTTTCCCGGGCTGTCACAAAAGCTTTTTCAAGCTCCGTTTCGGACAAGGGCTTTCTGACCGCGGCGCATTTCATCAGCCCGGCCATTTTTCGGGCAAAATAAAAAGAAAATTTTTCCTTTTGCGCGCCGTTGAGATTAATATGAACCGAACCCTGGACAAGTATTTTCTCCCCCCTTCTTCTCATGCATGAGCCTGCGATTTTTTTTCCTTCAAATATCAGATCATATCCGTAAATCCTTCGAACGCAAAGAGTTTCTTCTTCGTTAAACGCGCTTTCCGGCGCGAAAACGCTTTCAATATTTATAAGCGACAAAGCTTCTTTGACGGCTGTATGTATATTTTTATAAGTATCTTTCTGGCTGTAAAGATACGGCCAGCGGCTTGCCGGGGCGCAGAAACCGTATGAGAGATCGTTTTTATGTTTTACCATAAGCCCTCCGGTGATTCTTCTTACCGCGTCATATTCGTTTTTCTGAAAATAACCTATGGTCGCATACTCTTTATCCCAGAAATATATTCTCAAAACAGGCTCGTCAAGCAGACAATCAAAAAGAATTTCGTCTATCGCCATATTCATCCGGGCGCTTCTTTTCATATCAAAAATATATCTTAAAGTATTCATTTTTTTCTTTGCGCCCGCATTATTTTACTATCGGCATCCCTTCCTGTTTCTTTTTCATATTTAAGCATCTTTTCCTTTAGTTTTATGCCGCCTTCAGCGGAATAACCGCGCATCTTTCCGTCCGCTCCTATAACCCTGTGGCACGGGATTACAGGCGGCCATGGATTATTGCGCATAGCCATACCCACAGCCCTGGCTCCTTTCGGGCAGCCTGCTTTTTTTGCCAGTTCGCCGTATGTCATTGTCCGTCCCGCGGGTATTTCAAAGCAGGCCTTCCATACTTTTACATAAAACTCAGGATAATTTTTAAATTGCGCGCGTATTTTTTCGGGTATTTCTTTTTTAGTCGTCATAGATTTTCCCTTTGCGGCATATTCTTTGTTTTATTGAAAAAATTAGTCTTCATTATTTTTTTTCCAATAAAAACAAGCATTAACCGTCCGTACAATAGTTCTGTTTTAAACCGCCGGTATCTGATTTTACAATATAAAGAAAATTTTGCCCCGTTTTCGTCTCTTGTAAAAAGCCCCGCCTGTATGCGCGCAAAGACATATCTCTTTAATGAATTTTTCGCCCGCGGCGCGTTTTTCTAAAACCGTAAATATCTTATCGAAATATAAAAAGCGCCGCATATTTTCAACTTCAGGACAAGGGGCGCCATTTCGGGCGCCTATACCGCCGTACAAAACCGGCTTCAGATGCTTTAAAACCGGATGATTTATTTTTTTTACTTGAACTCCGCAAGTCTGCGCCGGAAGCTTTTGAAGTATTTAATTTCCGGTTGTTAAAAGGGTTAAAAGCTCTCTCCCGTTTTTTTGCATTTTCACAAAAAAAAAGATTTCAGGCTTGTCGTTTAGGCAGTTCAAAAATTATTTTTGTTCCGCTTCCGTATCTGCTCTCAAAAAAAACTTTCCCTTTATGGTTTTCTTCAATCATCCTTTTTACGATATACATGCCTATTCCCGTTCCGGATTTATAAGATGATTTTGTCGTAAAAAAAGGCGCGAATATCTTGCTGATATTTTCTTCTTTTATCCCGCAGCCGTTGTCTTCTATACAACAGATATGCTTTGTTTCCGTATGTTTTAAACCGACTTTGATAAGCGGTTTATAGCTCTCTTTGCGCTGCGGGTCGAGATCTTCGAATTTCTCTTTTGTCGCTTCATAAGCATTGTCTATTACATTATACACGGCTTCGGTTATCTGCGAACGGATGCCGTATATTTTATCGTTTCCGTCCTGAAAAGAGAAATCCATTCTGAAGTCTTTATGCAGTTTATGCTTTAATTTCAGAAGCTCCATCGCGAGATCGAAAACCTCTTTAAGCGAAAAATCCGAAAATAACGTTCCCTGCTTTTCTGCCCTTGAATAATTCAGAATGCCTTTTATGACGGCGTCGGTGCGTTTGATGTTTTGCGTCAGCGAATCCGAAAGCCCGGTAAGATATTCCATGGTTTTTTTCAGGTTTTCATTGCCTTCCACGAAATTTTTATTCGCTTTGGTAAAATCCTCTATTTCATATTTTAATTCTCCCGAAATCATTGAAAACTGATTGAGCCTGTTGTTTATCTGATGAGCCACTCCTTCGGCGAGTCCGCCTACCGAAGCCAGTTTTTCAGCCGCGAAAATTCTTTCCTGCGTCTGTTTGAACTCCTCAAAAAAACGGCAGCTTTCTATGGCGAGGGAAGTCTGTCTGGAAAGAGCTTCAAAAGTTCTTATATCATCCCTTGTGTAAGCCGTTCCGTCTTTTTTTGAAGACAGAACCATAAAACCGTTGGTTCCGTTGTCAAAGAAAAAAGGAACGATAAAGTCCGGACGGAAAGGAAGATCCGAAGAATTGATTATATATAAAGGGAGATCGGCCGCCACAAAAGGCTTTTTTTTATTCCTTATAAACATAATGAAAGGATGCATATAAGAATATGAAAATATCATCTCTTTGGGCATTCCGGGACGTATATACTGGCATTCAAGGGTTTTCTTTTCTCCGTTTTCCAGAAAAACGGCGAAATTGCCGATTTTCAGCTGTCTCATAACGATTATAGCCATAAGTTTGAGCAGCCTTTTAAGATCATGCTCTCTTGCCATGCTGCTTGCGGCCTGAATAAGCGCGTTCTGGTATTTTTTCTGTTCGGCAAGAAAAAGATCTTCCGCTTTGTCGACTGCGGCCCTGTAAATATATGTTCCTATAACCGCCAGAATAAAGGTAAGCGCGCAGGATATGATCCAGGAATTGGTATATTTCCATACGAAATAAGATGAAGAAAGTATGACGGCTCCCAGTCCGGCTATTATAAAAGCGCGGCTTATCATTATTTTTATATCCGACATATCATATCTTCTTAAGGATATGACTATTACCGATATGAAAACGCTCATGACAAACGCCCCTAAAGGATAAAGAGCGCTATCGGTGAAAACGATAATGATATCCGTAAACAGAATATAAAGCAGAAAAAGAGAATTGTTAATATTTCTTATTTGTTTATGTCTGTACGCGGTAAGGTCGGGCCTTCTTATATAGGATTTCAAATTTTTGCAGCAAAGTCCGATAAAGAAGACGAACTGCAAAGGTATGAGCACGTAAAAAATCCCGGCCCGGGGAAAAAATCCGTAAAAACGCATGCTCACGGAAGTAAAAAATATTCCGTATGCGAAATTCAAAATGACCGCTGTAAAAGAGAGTCCGTAAAAAACGGCGAAATAACCTCTGTTTATTATTTTTTTAGTAAAAGCGTATACGAATCTTAAAAGCAGCGCCGGATTAAAAGCTATGCCTATAAACCCTATTTTGCCCCACATCAGCGCGGCTTGCGCGTTTTTGCTTATCATCATATTGCCGAAACAGAAAAGCCATATTGTCACGGACAGACAAAAAAGCGCAAAATTTACGTTTACTTCCGATTTGGATTTGCCGGATAAGGTGGTAAAAGCCGCCGCCGCGGCAAATGCCGAAGACATAAAATAAAAAACAGCCGTAAAACTCATACTATTTTCTCTCTCAGTTTTCTGTGATAGTTTATCGCGAATCTGTGCGATTCGTCCCTTATCGACTGCAAAAGCCTTAAAGCCGGAGAATGTCTGCTTAAGACAAGCGGCCTGTCTTTATGCGGCATATATATTTCTTCATTCCTTTCCGCCAGCGAAATTACGGGAAGCTGAAGCTGCAATTCGTCGAGAGCGCTTTTAGCGGCTTGAAGCTGCCCTTTTCCGCCGTCTATCAAAACCAGATCGGGCATTTTTTCATTCTTTCTTATAAGTCCGCTGTATCTTCGGAAAACGACTTCTCTCATCGTAGCGAAATCATCCGCGCCCGTAACGGTTTTTACGCGGAACCTGCGGTAATTCTTCTTGTCAGGCAGACCGTTGGTAAACCTGACCATTGAAGAAACCGCGGCGGCGCCCTGCATATTTGAATTGTCAAAACCTTCTATCACGGCTGGCATGCATTTAAGCCCCAGCGCCTGTTTAAGCTCATTTATGCTGTCGGAACGCTCCACGGACTTTTCAATATCTTCCAGAGTGATTTCCTTTATCATAACCCTTTCGCCCATTGAACGTATGGCGAAAAGCCTGTCCCGCGCTTCTTTTGCCTGTTCGAATTCCATTTTTGAGCTGAGCTCGTACATACGGCTTTCCCATTGGCTTTCAAGTTTTCTAAACTTGCCGCTGAGAAAAAATTCAGCCTCTCTGGCCGCTCTCTTATAACGGGACGGAGAAATCCTGCCCAAACACGGCCCCGGACACATGCCTGTATGCAAATAAATGCAGGATTTTACTTTTTTTTCGTCAGGAAGACTGTCCGCGCCGAATTCCAGCCTGCATGGGCGCATTTTAAAAAGCTTGGAAAGCCAGCGCACAAGTTTTTTTATATAGTAAGCCCGGGGATACGGCCCGAAATACAAACCGCCGTCTTTTAATTTTTTTCTTGTTATCAGAAGCCTTGGAAAATCCTCTTTTGTAATTTTTATATAAGGATAAGATTTGTCGTCTTTCCACATTGAGTTGAAATAAGGCTTAATCCTGTTTATAAGCTGCCTTTCAACTATCAAAGCTTCGCTTTCGGAAGCGCAAAGTATGTAATCTATCTTGCGCATAGCCGTAATTATGGAAGCGGCTTTTGAATCGCCGTCGGCGTGAAAATAAGAAGAAATCCTGTTTTTGAGATTTACGGCCTTGCCGATATAAATTATATCGCCTATCCCGTCGCGCATAATATATACGCCGGAAAGTTTCGGTATTTCGGCTAATTTTTCATTTCTTGTTTTTACCATATCTGTCTGTCCGTCCCGGCGCATTATGTGATTTGCGCGCAAAAACAATCCGTCCGGATACGCGGCTGAAAAAAACTTTCACATAAATCCGGTGTGAAAGAACGCGCATTATAACCGGCATTTTATCTGTTATTTTTTCTTTCCAGGCAAAACTTATCGCAAATTAAAAAGCGGGCTTAAAAAATTTGAAAATAATTCCAAAACGTTTTTCCGCGCGTTTTTTTATCCGGAAAAAACTTTTTGCCCGCCGCGCATTCTCCGTCAAAAGAAAGCATTGTTTTAATAAGACCCGCGGCATAATGCCTTAAAATCATAATGCGTTTTCAAAAAAGCGCTTCCGTCCGTAATTTAGCGCGTATGCATGCACTTTTTTTATATGACAACTTTGCCCGGCGGACGCCGGATACGGTCGGAAATCCCGTTTTTTTCCGCAGCCGTCCGTCCGCCGCAAAAATTCTCAGACGCAAATATTTTTCCGGACGCGATCGTTTATTAACGGATAAGCGGCCGGTTAACGGTGAAATCCGCGGGAACAAACGATAAAAAATTTTTTTGCTTGTTATTTTCAGTCCGTTTATGCAAAAAACATCATCCTTTTTCCGGATTTACGGCATTCCATTCGAATACGACATTATATCTGTTTTTTATTCCGGGAAGACTTTCCAGCATAAGCCTCAAACTCTGCTCGGCATACTTTCTGGCCTGCACATACAGCCCCCGGTTTTGTCTCGCTTTCATCTCCATAGCGCTTTTATTGGCAAGCTGTATGGCATTGGCGTCTTTAAGCGTATATCTGTTAAACAGACTTGACCTTTCGTCGAAAAGGCTGAAAGTTTCAGGATAAATTTCATGCGAAAGAATCTTTATTCTGGGCATGCGCAGAATAATATTGTCATAAGATATTTCCATTCGGATGTCTTCGCAGTTAAAACCCATTTTTATGGTGCCGTCTATTGTATATATTGCCTTTTTTTCCGTCAGAGGTATGTCTATGGAAAAAAATTTCGAAGCCTCGGAATGCGTTATGACCGAAGTATAATGATAAATAAGGCTTGCGTACTCCGATGCCGGCAGGATCTCTTTTACCGTGGCTTTTATGTCCATTTTAGCTTCTTTTTGGGAAGCTTTTGCTGAAGAAAATCTGCTTCCTATAAAAATTCCCGAAAAAAGAGCGAGCAAAAGCACAAAAAGGATTACGGAATATTTAAGATACATTTATTTCTCCTTAAGATTGTATTTTCCGCTTTTTTTCTTTGAATATTTTTAATACGGAATCAAGCTCTTGGGAGCCCGACAATTTGGAAACGGCAAAAAAAGCAAACACTCCGGCCGCTATGGCCGCGGGAACCGATATGAAAACATTTTCCGAAATTCCGCAGACATACCATGCCGATATTCCGGCGGCGGCCGCCGCCGCGGTTGATTTTGCGCCGGAAAACGCTATTTTTTTCAGACCGAGCCCGCCTATGCGTTTTTTCAGATAAAGTATAAGCAAAAAAACGTTAAAATACGAGGCCAAAGCCGTCGCCAAAGCAAGACCTCCGACGCCAAGGGGATACATAAGCAGCACGCATAAAACTACATGCAGCAGCATTGCCCAAACGGCGGTTATGACAGGCGTCTTTGTATCCTGAAAAGCATAGAAAGCATTGGCGAATATTTTAGCCATGGCATATGCAGGAAGTCCCAGCGAATAATAAAACAAAGCCCGGTTTGTCATAAGAGAGGCCGCAAAATCGAATTTTCCCCTTTCAAACAACAGTCTGACTATCGGCAGACCTATCGCCATAAGTCCTGCGGCCGCGGGAAGAAGTATGAAAACCGTTGAGCGTATTGAATAGTTAAGGGAATCTTTAAGCGTATCCATATCTTTATGCGCATAAGCTTTCGACATTGCCGGAAGAGACGCGCTGGCAAAAGCAAGCCCGAAAATCGCAAGAGGCAGCTGCATGACCCTGTTTGAATAATAAAGAGCCGTTATGGAGCCGCCCGCCAGAAAAGAAGCGCATACGGTGTCGACAAAACTGTTTATCTGCTCCGCCGAAAGCCCTATGAGAGAAGGTATCATTAAAAAAACTATTTTCTTTATTCCCGGATGTTTAAGATCGAGGCTGAATTTAAGATGCCAGCCGAGATTTTTAAATTCGGGATACTGTATGATAAAATGCAGCGCGCCGCCCGCTATAACGCTTAAGGCAAGCCCTTTTATCTGGTTTCCCGCGATAAGCACGGGAGCCAAAGCCAGCATATAAACTATTTCCGAAAAACTTAATGCCGAAGGCGCCAAAGCCGGAAGAAAAAAGCATTGCAAAGTATTAAGCGCAGCAAGAAGAAAAGCCGCCAGGCAGATAAAAACTATAAAAGGAAACATTAATCTTGTAAGCTCTACGGTAAGACGCAATTTTTCCGGATCATCCGTAAATCCCCATGCGATTATTTTTACCAGCGCCGGGGCAAAAAACATTCCCAAAACGCAAACCGCGGCCAGTATAAGCGATAAAGCGGTAAAGACTGCGTTTAAAAACTTCTGCGTTTCGCTTTTTTCTTTCGTGTGGAGATATTGGCTGAACACGGGTATAAAAGCCGCCGAAAAAGAACCTTCCCCCAAAAGCCTTCTGAAAAGATTGGGTATGCGGAAAGCCGCGTAAAAAGCGTCCGCGAACATCCCGGCGCCGAAAAGATTTGCCACAAGCATATCTCTTAAATAGCCGAGAATCCTTGAAAAAACGGTTCCCGAAGCCGTTTTGCCGGCATTTTTAGCAAGCTGTTTTTGTTCTTTGTTTTCTTTCATATTTTTTTCGGTGAAGATTTTATCGTTTCTCCGCCCCGTCCGGAAAAAGATTCCGGCGCGGCAAAGAGCCCTGCGCCGGCCGCTGCTGCAGGCTGTATGGAAATTTATGGTTTCCGGTAATAGCGGCTGAACCGCGGGAGATATTACAAATCATAAAAACGCCTATATCAGCTCATTATTAAAAAAATGCAGTTGCTCTCCGGATGCAAATAATTTATTCCTTGTCAATTTTTCGTATATCGTTTTTGTCCCGGCGGCAAGAGCCGATATAAAATTTTCAAAGGTTTTAAAATTATGAACACATATAAATTTATGCGCGGGAACAAAGTAAATAAACGATTTTTTATTTTAATTTATCATGTTTGTTTTTATGTTTAAAAAAATAAAGAAGTTCGCCAAGCTTTGATCGCGTATTTTTATACATATCATAACCGTATGCATCTGCGCCTGAATATTTACTTTCGATTATATGATTATCAAGAACATGCCCTTCGTTCCGGTTTCCGTCAATCCGTTTCGGGTTTAAAGGCATAACTGAACTCCGTTATATTAAAATTTCAACAAATAATCGAGGCGATGCTTCTTTTATCGAAAGCGCCGGATTCTGCAGACGGATTTAACGAAAAAACTCCGGCAAGGCTTTTATATAAAATGTATATCCGGCTGGGCGCGAAACCATGTGTTTTGCCTTTTGGCATAATGTCTGGTGTCTTTTGAAAACTCTTCAAGCAAAATCTCTTTTGATATTTCATTGTCCAGATAGCGCACAATATGCCTGTATCCTATGCCGCTCAGGCCCGGGCAGTTTTTCGCAAATCCCGTTTCAAGAACTTTTTTTGTTTCTTCTATCATGCCTTTATCTATCATTTCTTTGCAGCGTTTGTTTATTTTTTCATAAAGCTTTTTGTTCTCGGCCGCTATGCTGTAATGAATAAAATCATATTTAGGCTTTTTGGGGTTAAAATGTTCGGCCATCGTTTTTCCGGAAAGAGCATTTACTTCCAAAGCCCTTAAAAGCCTTTGCGGATTGTTTTGATTTTTGTGCGCCGCTTCGGGGTCAAGAGACACAAGCCTTCGGTATAATTCTCCGGCGGACAAACCTTTCAGCTTTTCTCTAAATTGCGCGTCGGCTTTAGGCATTTCGTCTAAGCCGTAAAGCAAAGCTTTTATATAAAGCCCCGTTCCGCCCGTTACTACCGGAAGTTTTCCCTTAGCCGTTATTTCGTCCACGGCTCTGCCGGCGTCTTTTACGAAATCGGCTGCGCTGTAGCTTTTATCAGGCTCTATAATGTCGGTAAGATGCTGAAATATGCCGCCGGTTTCCCTAAGCCCGTTTTCCATAAGAAAACCTTCTTTATTCGTGCCTATATCAAGATATTTATAAACCTGTCTTGAATCGCATGATATTATTTCGCCGTTTTCTTTTTTGCATATTTCCACGGCCTTCTCGGTTTTCCCGCAGGCTGTCGGGCCTGATATGATTATTATTTTTTTCATTTTACGTTTATTATTTAAAAGCAGTCTCCGCTGGCGGCATTCTCGCCCGCTTATATTACAAGCGGTTGAAACCGGAAGAAACGCATAAAAAAATCCGGCTTCCGCAGGGCATCATTATCTTTAAAATATCCGTCTGCCGTAAAATTCATAAATTCCAAAAAACGCTTTTGGTTTAGACCGCTTCCGCGGGCATTTATAAAAAGCGTTTTTTTTGTGCGGGCGGATTTAATGCGGCGTTTTTTATGAAAATTAAAAAAATTAATGCCGGCGTTTTCCGCGACGGATTTATTTCCGGCATATGAAGTCTTTTAAATATTAAAACCGGCATAATTCGCCATACATAATATTTACTTTTCAATAAATTTTAAACCCGCGGAATTTTCCTTTCAGTCTGTTTTTTGCGTCCCGAAAAAAATTTGCATAACGGTTTTTAGCTCACACAAGCCTTTTTCATTTTCTGCGCAAGAAAATCCGCGCCGAAAGCCGGAATTTTTTTTGCGCAGAGATTTGGCGCTTTTTTATAAAAGCGGAAAGACAGAGGCTTCCGTATTTTTTACGCTTTTGAAGGCAAAAGTTTGTACGGCCGGGTTTTTATTTTCTTTTAAAGAACTTTTCAAGCTCGTTTAACGATATTCTGTATGCCGTAGGCCTGCCGTGAGGACAGGTAAAAGGATGGGCGCATTTGAAAAGATCGTTAACAAGTTTTTTTGCTTCGCTTTCGGAAACATTATCGCCCGCCTTTATGCTTGCCCTGCAGGCCGAACGTATTATTTTGTCTCTCTTTTTCTCTATTTCAATGTTTTTTTCAACCTCAAGCTCGTCAATGACGGATTTTACTATATATTCGACCGAAACATTGCCCAGCAATGCCGGATATGCCGTTATCCTGAAAGAATTTGTCCCGAACTCTCCGATAATTATTCCCAGTTCGTTAAAAAGATCGAGATTCGCTTTCAAGAGCGCCGAAAGGCTTGGACTCAATTCAAAGTTTTCGGGAATCAGCATCTGTTGCAGCTTAATACTGCGGTTTCCGGACTGGGTCAGATAATTTTCATATCTTACGCGTTCCGCGGCCGCATGCTGGTCAAAAATATAAAAGTCCCCGTCTTTTTGCGCCAGTATATACGTGCCGAATATCTGCCCGAACACTTTTACGGTATCGTCAAAACCGCCGCTTTTTAATTCCTGCTGCTTTCCGTAAACATTTACATATCGCCCGATATCATAGGTTCGTTTTTCCGGGGCATAATGCGGTTTCGGTTCGGTGATAAAATTTCTTTGAGCCCTCTCTTTTCCTGCGGCGTCAATATTAAGCGGGCGGCTGACGTCCCGAGACTGAGGCATTTTAAACTCTTCTATTTTTGCGCCGAGATTGATTACCGGATGCGAATGCGCCGTCAAAGCGTTTTTTAGAGCCTTAAAAACCAAATCGTAAATTTCGCCTTCAGCGGCGAATTTAACTTCTTTTTTTGCAGGATGAATGTTAACGTCTATGTCCGAAGGATCTATCGTTATGTATATTAAAATTCCCGGATGCCTGTCATGCGGTATGGATTCCCTGTAAGCCTGATATATCGAATGCATAAGAAATTTGGGGATATTGACCGGTCTTGAATTTACGAAAAGATGCTGGTATTTCCTGTTTGCCTGGGAATCGTCTCTTCCCGTAAAATAAATGTCGAAAAAAGCTTTCGGATGTTCTATTTTCGCGTTTTTAAGGACGGAAGCAAAATTATTTCCGAAAATATCCGATATTCTTTCGGTTTTCTTTCCCGCAACCGGAGATGAAATAACCGTCTTGTTTTCCGAAATAAGCTTAAACGCCGCGTCCGCGTTTGCCAGAGCGGTTTCTTCCACGGAAGCGATTATTCTTGATTTTTCTGTGGCGTCGCTTTTTAGGAATTTATGTCTTGCCGGAGTATTAAAAAAAAGATCCCTTACTTCCGTGATCGTGCCTTCCGCTCCCGCCCAAGGCGATATTTTGATATTTTTTCCGCCTTCGGCGGACAGCTTCCAGCCGGAGCTTTCCCCGCGTTTTCTTGTTTTTATTTCAAAAACGGAAACGGCCGCTATCGAAGAGAGCGCTTCGCCCCGGAACCCGAGCGAATTTATATGCGACAGATCGTTAAAATCCTCTATTTTGCTTGTCGCATGGCGCAGTATCGAAAGTTCCAGGTCTTTTTTGTCCATTCCAAAACCGTTATCCGAAACTCTTATAAGTTTTTTACCCGCCCGGACGATTTCCGCCGTCACGCATGAAGCGCAGGCGTCAAGAGAATTCTCCACCAGCTCTTTAACGACATTAAGCGGACGCTCAACAACTTCGCCCGCCGCTATTTTATTTATCGTTTCCTGTGAGAGTATGTTTATAGGCATATTTTTATCTTCTGCGGTTTTTCGCATAAATGGCAATAAGAACATTTTTCAAAGCAGACGTCCGGCACTCCCAGAAATATTTTATTTTCGCAGTCATTGAAATCTATGGCCATTCTGTTGATGCGCTTGGCGTCCAGAGAGTCTATTTTGTCTATAAAAATGCCCATGCGCCACATATCTCCTTTGGGCATTGACCATATGACTTTTCCGTGCATGGGCTTTGTCTTGATATCGGCGATGTCTATAGTCATGCAGACTTCGGAACCCGCGGGAATGCGGGCATAAGTTATCATTGAAACTCCGTCCGCCGACAGATCCAGAATCACCCCCGGAACCGATTTGCCTTCAATCCGCATCATAACGGGCTCGCCGAACTGTTTGATAACGGGCATTCTACGGTTTTTTCTTTTTTCCGCCATTTCCGCTCTCCGTTTTTTTATTTTTTTAAATCCGCCGGATAAACCGCTTTGCGCCTTTTTCACCGTTTATATATCCGGCCGCGGCAAAATTTATCCGTATTTTTCTTTCCATTCGCTCAGAATTTTGAACGCTTCAAGAGGACTTATGCTTTCAATATTCAATTTGTTTAATTCTATCAAAATTTGAGGCTCCGTTACAGAGAAAAACTCTATCTGGGAACTTTCGCCGATTTTGGAAGACTCGGCCTGTTTTTTTTCAAGCTCTTTGAGAACCTGTCCGGCTCTTTCGGTCACTTTGACGGGAATGCCGGCTATTTTTGCGACATGTATTCCGTAAGATCTGTCGGCGCTTCCTTCCTTGATTTTATGGAGAAATATAACGTCTCCGTTCCATTCTTTTACGTCAACGCTGCAGTTGACCACTCCCGCAAGTTCCCGGGAAAGCCCGGTAAGTTCGAAATAATGAGTGGCGAACAAAATTTTTGCTCCGGAATTGGCCGCCCGTTTTCGGTCGGCGAAATATTCTATTATGGCCCAGGCTATAGACATTCCGTCGTAAGTCGAAGTTCCTCTCCCGACTTCGTCAAGTATTATCAGACTGCGCCGCGTATACCGGTTTAATATGTTTGCGGTTTCGCTCATTTCAACCATAAAAGTGGATTCTCCGCCGGCCAGATTGTCTCCGGCGCCTATTCTTGTAAATATTCTGTCGACTATTCCTATATCGGCCGAAAGCGCCGGCACATAAGAACCCGTCTGCGCCATTATCGTTATAAGGGCGTTTTGCCTCAGATAAGTGGATTTTCCGGACATATTAGGCCCGGTCAGTATCATTATCCTTGAACTCTCGCATTTAAAATCTATGTCATTTGCGACGAATTCCCCCGCTTTGAGTATGCGTTCCACAACCGGATGACGGCCCTGCTCGATATTGAGATCGAACCCTTCATTTATCCCGGGACGTGCGTAATTATAATCAAGAGCGTTCCGGGCGAAAGCGCAGAAAATGTCGATTTCGGCCGCCGCCTGCGAAGTCTTTAAAATATCTTCGGTAAACGAAGACAGTTCCTGCCTTAAAATATTGAAAAGCTCGTTCTCAAGCCTGAGCGTTTTTTCCTGGGAAGACAGTATTTTCGCTTCCAGATTTTTAAGTTCTTCGGTTATGTATCTTTCGCAATTGGCGAGAGTTTGTTTCCTTATATAATGTTTCGGGGCAAGCCCGATATTGGCCTTTGATATTTCAATATAGTATCCGAAAACGGAAGTATAGCCGACTTTAAGATTGTTGATGCCGCATAGCCGTCTTTCCTTTGCTTCAAGTTCCGAAATATATGTTTTTGCGTCCCTCGAAAGCCTGCGCAATTCGTCGAGTTCCGCGTTGACTCCGTTTTTTATTACGTTTCCGTCTTTCAGCGAAACGGGCGGATCATCCTCAAGAACGCCGGAAATCTTCTTTATTATTTGCGAGTTTTTTTCTTTCCGCAATTCCGGCGCCGCGTTTTCCTGCAATGCGTCGGCTATTTCGTTTATTACCGACAAAGACTGTTTCAAAGCGGAAATATCCCTGGGATTTGCGGAACCGCAGGAAATTCTCGCGGCTATTCTTTCAATATCGGAAACGCTTTTTAATTTTTCCCTTATTTCTTTCCTCGCGATGCCGTCCTCAATGAAAAAAGCGACATTGTCCTGCCTCGCGCGTATTTTGTTTATGTCTATAAGCGGTTTTATAAGCCACTGTCTGAGCATTCTTGCGCCCATAGGCGTTTTTGTCGAGTCCATGACCGACAGCAGGGAATTTTCCGTTTTGCCGTCGGCCATAGAGGAAAGAAGCTCAAGATTGCGCACCGCCACGCCGTCGAGATACATAAAATCCGTATTGCGCATATAATTGACCGACGAAAAAACGGCCGCGGCGCCGGGCTGGGTTTGTTCCGCATACTTTATAACCGCCCCGCAAACCGAAACAATCTCTTTTTTGTTAAGCCCGAACGATTTTGCGGCATGCGCGCCGAAAGTTTTTCGTATTATCTCGCAGGACGACAAAAAATCGAAATATCCGTCTTCCGTTTCGCTAACCGGTATTTTCAGCCCCCGGGCGTAACGGGACAACCTGCCGTTTAAAAGATTTTCGGACGGAATTATTATTTCCCCCGGCCTATACTTCGATATTTCCGCTTCAAAAGTTTCGGGAGAACATTCGGAAACAAAAAATTCTCCGGTGGATATGTCCGCCGCAGCGAAAGCACCCGCCATGGACTGTTCGTCAAAACAAAACGACATAAGATAATTGTTTTCCTTTGCCTGAAGCAAAATATCTTCAAGCACCGTTCCGGGAGTTATGACTCTGGTAACGCCGCGTTTTACTATCCCTTTTGAAGCGCCGGGCTCTTCAAGCTGTTCGCAGACGGCGACTTTAAAGCCTTTATTTATAAGCTTTCTTATATATGAACTGGCGGAATGATAAGGCACCCCGCACATAGGCGTGCCCGCCCTGTGCGTAAGAACGACTTCCATAACGGGCGCGGCTTTGACGGCGTCGTCCGCGAACATTTCATAAAAGTCGCCCAGCCGGAAAAACAATATCATCCCGCAGTATTTTTCTTTTATTTCCCGGTACTGCCGCATTAAAGGAGTCATTTTTTCCTGATCTTGAGAACTGTTTTTAATTTTTCCGCTCCTTTATAAAAGTTATACGTTATTATAATGGCTCTCACATGCCTTTTCGTCTCTTTGAAAGGTATTCTGGAGATTTTTTTTGCAATCTCTTTATCGCGCGCTATCCACTTGTCGACATTTCCTATGCCCGCATTATAAGCGGCCAGAGCAAGAATAAGATTATTGTCGTAATATGCCAGAAGTTTTGCCAGATAAAAAGTCCCGAAGACCGTGTTGACGGCGGGATCTTTAAGGCTGTCTTCGCTATAGCCCGGAAAAGCTATCTGCCCGGAGATTTCCCCGGCGGTTTTGGGCATTATCTGCATAAGCCCCACCGCGCCTTTGTTCGACACGGCGTCCGGATTCATATTCGACTCCCTTTTTATCACGGCTTCGACAAGAAGAGGATCAACCCCGAACATCACGCCGGCGGCATTTATTTCGTCGTCAAAAGCTCCCCTGGCGAAAAGTCCTATATGCTTAAGCCCGTATATAAAAACGCAAACCGTTAATATAAGAAGCAAAAGCAGAAAAGGAAGATTTTTATTTTTACGCTTTTTGATCTTTGCCATATATATCGCCGAAAAGTGAATTTATTTTTGCTTCCCTGACAAAAACGTCTATTGTTTTTCCCAAATACTGTCTGCCGCCTTTGATAAAAACTTTCCTGGCGCTTCTTGTTCTGGCCTCCAGAATTCCGTTATCGTATTTCTCTGCCAGCACCTGCTGGACGGTGCCGGCATAGCTCGATACTATCTCGGCCGATATCGTATTTGACAGTTCGAGTATTAAAGCATGCCGCCTTTTCTTTTCCTCAAAAGGCACGTCGTCGGTCATGGAGGCCGCCTTAGTGCCCGGCCTGGGCGAATAGCGGAAAACGTAAAGCCCGCCGAATCTTATGTCTCCGACGGCTTTCAGGGAAGCCTTAAAATCCTCTTCGGTTTCCCCGGGAAAGCCTACTATTATATCGGTAGTTATGTTGACGCCGGGTATTTTATTTCTGAGTTTTTCCACAAGCTCCAAATAGCGTCTGTAAGTATATTTTCTGTTCATCGCTTTCAAAATATTGTCCGAAGCCGACTGCATGGGAAGATGTATATGGGAGCATACTTTCGGTTCGCCGGCCATCGTATCTATCAGCCGGTCGCTGAGGTCTTTGGGATGGCTGGTCATAAATCTTATTCTTTCTATTTTTTCTATAGCGGCGACTTTTTGTATAAGAGAAGCGAAATCAATTCCGCCGCAGCTGTAAGAATTTACGTTTTGCCCCAGCAGCATTATTTCTTTCGCGCCGTTTTCCGCCATAACGGAACAATCCCTGAGAATGGCTTTATAGTCAAGGCTGGTCTCTTTTCCCCTTACAAAAGGCACTATGCAGTAAGAACAGTAATTATCGCATCCGCGCATGATTGTAAGATAGCGTATAATATCGGATTTTGTTTCCGTCTTTTCCTTTTTTTTGTCTTTGGCAATGCCGCATAAATCCATTATTTTAAAGGCCGCCGAGTCTATGTCTTTCGCGCCGATAATAAGATCGACGCAGCGAAATCTTTTACGGATCCCGTTTCCCAGCCTTTCGGCCATACAGCCGGCCACAATTACTTTAAGAGCCGGTTTTTTTTCTCTTTTAAAATCCTCCACGCGCCCTAAAAAAGAAAAAGCTTTCTGTTCCGCCTGCGCGCGCACGGCGCAGGTATTAAGAATAATGATATCCGCGTCCGCTAATGCGCCGACTTTCGATGCTCCGTATGATGAAAGAGCAGACCCCAGAAAATCCGAATCGCAAACATTCATCTGGCATCCGATAGTCTCTATTAAATAGTTCATATTGGAAAATTATATAAATTTTGAATGTTTTTTTTAAGTCTTGCTTTATGCCGTACATTTTCTCATGCGGGAAAAAGACGTTAAATTAAATGATTTTTTTCATATGCCGGCTCCGCCAAAAAAACCGGCAGGTTCCCGGAAAAATTTTTTCTTATTCCAAAAGACAAGCCCCGCAAGGCGCAAAGATAACGGCGTGTATGAGGTCGGGCGGGTAAAAAAACTTCTCAGAGTTCATCACGCGAAAAAGTTTCAAGAAAAACTAGAAGTTCGGCAAATGTCTTCAAGGCGTATTTATCTGTCATATTGAATTGGTATTGGTGAAAGAGAACGGCTTCCGATCTGTCATAAAATACACCGTCCGTTTTTACGGATTTTTCATCCAGCTTTTTCGCCAGTTTTTTTGCCTGATTTTCAAAAGAAAGCGTATTGCCGTCCGTTATAAAAACGGGAGGACAGTTTTCACAAATATTATCCGCTATATTGGTAAGCAGATAATCTTTATATTTGTCTTTGTCCGTAAAACCGAAATATGCCCATCCTATTTTTTTAAATGGAAGAAGCATGGTGTTTTTTTCAGGTTCGAGCAGTTCTTCAAAATCGTAAGGGCCGCATAAAAGAATAAGCCCTTTGAGGGATTTTTCCGGAACCGGCGTATGAAAAGTCTTGTCTTTAAGCGAAGCGTTAAGGGCATTTCTGTATTGCCGGTTCGTAACAATATTCGCATATTGCGCGGCAAGCTGCGCGCCGGCGGAATCCCCTCCTAAAAATATCTTATCGGGGTTTATCGAGTATTTCCCGGCATTTGCCGAAATAAATTCATAAGCTTCTTCGATTTGTTTAAGCTGTACAGGATAGCGGCTCTCCGGAGCAAGAGCATAGTTTATATTAACAATGTCAAATCCGCTTCCGGCAAGCATAACCATATAATGCTCAACGTCTTTTTTGTCGCCGGCTATGTAAGCGCCGCCGTGAAGCCAAAGAATAAGACTTTTTCCGCCGCTGCCGTTTTTCGGCATTATTATATCCAGAAAACCGTTCGGATAAAGAGAACCGTAATTTATGTCTCTTATTATTTTCACATTGTCTTTAAAGGATTGATAATCTTTGGGACGTTTGAAAGCTTTTTTGTTTAAAGTTTTTTTTAAAAACCATACCGAAGGCCTGGGAGAGATCATGCAAAAGCCCGCCGTGAGAAAAACCGGCAAAAGCAGCGCCGATATTATTTTCAGTCTTTTCTTCATAACAAATCCTTTAGGCGGTCATGAGAAAGCCCGGCTGCGCCGTCCGTTTTTTGGCGAGGCGAAAAAAAGAAATCTTCCGCTTTTTTGCAAAAAATTCTCCGCATTTGCTTTATATAAAACAATCCGCCCCGCAAACCTTTCTTTAAGCGGCAAGCCTTTGCTCTTTTTATTTGCGAAACCAAAAACCTGTTTTTATTTTGACGCTTTTTCCGGATTTTATGCCTGAAACAGACTTTCGCCTTCGGCGGTTTAATTTAAAAATATTATACAAAAAAGTGAATGCCCGCGCGATGCGGCGAAAAACATTTTTTGGGCATGAATGCTTAAAAACTGGGCAAAATCCGAGCAAAAAAAACGCCTTTGTCCGCAGTAAGACAATGCTGTTTTACGGCTTGCTTTGGGTTATAAAAATTTATACCATATACACAATAATTTCCCGAAAGGAGGAATAATGAAAAAATTTTTGTTGTCTGTATGTTTTATTTTTATTTTCAGCGGTTTTGCTTTTTCGGAAGTTTTTTTAGGTCTTAAATACGGTATCGGAGAGACGGATACGAATGTTAAGAAATTAGGCGGCGGAGCCGGAAGCTACGAATATGACAATAAAAAAAGCGTTTATGCGGCGGAACTCGGCTTTGAAGTCCCGGTTTCCCCGCAAACAAGCGCCGCGGGTCTGAAGTTCGCTTATAATATGTTCGGCGAAGTGAAAACCAAAGATTATAAATCCGCCGATGATTTCAAAAATCAGACTTACGCCCTTCCTATGACCGTTTATTTCAAATTTAAAACGTCTGATGTCGGGCTGCATTTCTGGGGCGGGGCGGGAATAACCTTTGCGAGCATGAAATCCGAAGGAAATCTGGGCGGATTTTTGAAAACAAAAACGAAAAATATTATTTTTCCGCATTTATCCGCGGGAATCGAATGGAGATTTACGAAATTTATAGGGCTGGGAATTGATTTGGGATATAATTTTAACGCTAAAATTGAAACAAGTGATTTATTCCGCCAGTATAAAGATTTAACCGGCTTTCAGGGCCTTTTGTCCGCGAGACTTTATTTTCAGTAAAATATGGCATAATATCCTTATGTGCAAAACAGGGAGGCTTTTAAAAGCCTCCCTGTTTATTTATCGTAACAAGGCCGGCATACTATATGCCGGTTTTTTATATCCTGCTTGAGTTTTGCAAAATCGGCCCGAATACGCCGTATTTGAAATCGTTTTCTTTATGCGCATTTTAAAAAATTGCCGCCTGACAAAAGCCGGCCGGTTTCAATTCTTTTTCCTCTTCCCGTTTCGCCGTAGAAGCGCAAAAGCCTCTCTAAAATATCAATAATATTACCCTTAAAAGTTAGACTGCTCAAACATATGCGCCGAAATATTGTATAATAAGAAAAAATTCATTTATTTTAAGGAGCATATTATGAAAATCGAAATTACCGGCGTTGCGGAAACCATGCTTATAACTGTGTATGCCAGAGCTGTCGAAACATTAAAAAAAGAGCCGCGGATTGAAGACGTTTATGCGGTTGAAATGGTTAAGAAACTGGATTATGACTTCAAGCAGTACAAAAATGCGAAGATGTCGCTTTCCGGGGTAGTTCTAAGAACCATGCTTTTTGACGAAATTACAAAAGATTTCATAAGCCGGAATCCTGATGCCGTAATAGTCAATCTGGGCGCCGGGCTTGACGCCCGTTTTTTCAGGGTGGATAACGGGAAAATACTCTGGTACGATATTGATTTGCCTGAAGTTATGGAAATAAGAAAACATTTTTTCAAAGACAGCCGGCGCTGCAAAATGATATCAAAGTCTATGTTTGATTATACATGGATAAAAGAAATAGAAAAAAGAGACGGGCCGGTTCTTTTTGTTGGAGAAGGGCTGCTGATGTTTTTGTCAGGGGAACAGATTAAAGAATTTTTGGAAAAACTTCAGGAAAAGTTTCCGCAGGGCGAAATCCTAAACGATATTTTGTCCTTATTTATAAGCAAAAACAGCAAACGCCATGATAGTATCAAAAAAACAAAAGCCAGATTCTGCTGGGGGGTTAATGATCCCAAAGAGCTGGAAACTCTTGTTCCGGGTCTGGCTATAAAAAAACAGACGGACTTTTTAAAATACGGACGCGAAGACTGGAAAATATTTTGGCTTATTACCAGAATACCGCCCTTAAAAAAGCTTTTCGGGATGTGGGTCGTCAACGCGCGCCTTAATAAAAATTGAATATATTTCCCGCGCCGGCAGCCCGCTTTGAAAATTTTTATCAAAAGGCGGAAAAACGCGGTCTTTGTGTTTTCAAAGATGCTGAATTTTTGCCGCTGTGCGCACGGTAAATCTCCCCGTCAGACCCGGGCTTTCTGTTTTCGGCCGGAGTTCTCCGGTTTTTTTAATAAAAAAATCCTGTTTTTTTATGTGAACAAGATAAGACCGAACGGTATTTTTTAGCGTAAATTGAAATATTTAATCCCTCACGGAAAGAGATTTTTCAGAGTATCTCTCCCTTCACGGGAGCATAAATTGCAATTCCGCGACAACAGGCTTGGGTAAAACGGAACTTATATCGCTCCCTGCACGTGAACGTGAGTTGAAATTGAGTCCTGATTTGCGGTAGGTAAAAGGTATTTACGTTACCCCCCCTCATGGGAGCGTGAGTTGAAATCACCGCCGGCACTCCAAGCGCCAACTACATTACAGACCGCTCTTTTCACGGGAGCGAAAATATTTTTCGGACGGAAAATCCGTTTCAGCCGGCTTTGCCGGAAAAAACTTTCCGGTAATTTTTTATTGAATACCGCCTTTTGCGATTGTCTCCGGGAAAAAACTTTCCCGGAGCTTTTTTCCGGCCGGCTTCAAAAGCTAATACCGGATTTTCGCCAGATAAAGCCCGTAAGGCGGCGCAGGCTTTCCTATTTTCGATTTATCTTTTTTGATAACCGCTTCTCTCAACCCTTCGGGAGTTTGTTTCCCCTGTCCCGTTCTTACAAGCTCCCCCGCGATTTTGCGAACCATCTTATAAAGAAATCTGTCGCCGGTAACATATATGTCGGCAAAAGCGCCTTTTTTTATTATTTTTATTTCTTTCAAATCTGCGGTTTTATAATTGAAAACGCTGTTATAAGAGTCGAAAACGGCAAAGTCTTTTTTCCCCGTTAAAAAAGATGCCGCTTTTTTCATTTTTTCCATATCAAGAGGCTTTGAAATATGCCAGAAATGATTTCTGTAAAGGGAAGATCTGATCGGATTATTGTAAATTCTGTATATATATGTTTTCTCTATGGCACATTTTCTGGCGTCGAAACTTTCCGGAACTTCCTGGATCCGCTTTACCGACACGTCATTGGTAAGAAGCGAATTTAAGCGTATAATAAGTTTTCCGGCGGGAATAAAACGCGCGCTTTTGAAATTTATTGTCTGTTTTGCCGCATGCACTCCTTTATCCGTTCTCGCGGCGCATATAACTGAAATTTCGCTTTTAAAAACGGAAAACAAGGCTTTTTCTATCTCACCCTGCACGGTTCTGCGCTCCGGCTGCTTCGACCAGCCGTAAAAACGCGCGCCGTCATATTCGACAATACATTTATAATTCGTCATTAACTTATGATAAACGCGGCGGTAACTGCGATAAAAGCGATAAAACCCGCCGCGGCAATGGATGCGGCGATAATAATCCGCCGTTTTAAAGCTTGATTTTCCCGTCTCAGGCATCCGTTTTCTTGGCAAAGTTCTTTTATTTTATCATTAAGCCGCGAAAGCTGCCGTTTGTCGTTTATATAGTTTTCAATATACGGAAGAGCGAATCCCGCCGCCGCAGACGCAAGTTTTGCCGCTTTTTTGCTTATACCGCCCATTTTGCCCCCGTTAATACGATAATAAAAGAAGTAAAAAACACAAGAGACAGCAATACCATAATTATCAGAAAAAAAAGCCTCTGTTTTCTTAAATAATCCGCTTCTTCTTTAAGACGCCTGTTTTCCGCTTTAAGTCTAAGATTTTCTTTTTCGTTTTCTCGGAATTTGGAAATATAAGGCCATGACTCGGCGGCAAGAGAAAGCAGAATTTTGACGGCCGCTGCTGATACGGAAGGCATAAGCTCCTCCTAAAATAAAAATTAAAAGCGGATTTAAAAATCCGTCTCCCGTTAAAGAATTATATAATATCTTCAAAAGAAATTATTTCAATGTTTTTTTCGGCGAGATAAGCTTTAAGAACCGGATCGCAGCATTTGGCTATTTCAAATTCCCTCCACATTTCATTAAAGCCGGGATGCGTCATAAGCTCGGCAAGTTCGAAATTTTCATCCACATTCCGCCAGTACCAGCCGTTGATGAAATGCGGGCAATACTTTACTCCCAGCCCGTCAAGCATTCCCGCCATTTCGCCCGCTAAGGCCGGATCATTATAAAAAGAGCCGAAAAATCTTAAAGGAATATTAAATTCTTTTGCCTTGTTCGCGGCTATCGGAAGCACAAGGGGATGCAGATGGGCGTGATGATGTCCGTCAATATGCGAAAGACGCAGCCCTGAATGAAGGAATTTGTCGGTTTGCCTGTTTATTGAATCGGTTATCTTATATTTGTCGAAAGTTCCGGATTTGAAATCTCCGATTTTTCCTTCCGGTCTCAGAATATCGAAAAATCCGTCAAGATCCAGATGAAGACCGGTTTTGAGCCCGGGATTTTCTTTGGCCAGCGAAACGGCGCTCTCAAAAGCTTCCCTGTCGGTCAATATAGTCGCGCTTTTGACAATGCCGTTTTTATGGGCGTAAATAATGCCTCTGTTAATATCTTCCCTGTAGCCGAAATCATCGGCATTGACGATAATTCTTTTAGCCGCCTGCATTCAGGCTCCTTTTAAACGCGTTAATACCGCCGTTATTTACGCCGCATGCCGTATTCGGTTTTTCGGCGAATATTTCAGACAATGCCGTTTTTGACCAGAGTTTCCGCTATCTGAACGGCGTTGAGCGCGGCTCCTTTTAAAAGATTGTCCGATACTATCCAGAAAGTTATAGCATTATTCTTCGTCGAAATGTCTTTTCTTATTCTTCCTACATAAGTGTTTTGCATGCCTTCGGCAAACAAGGGCATGGGATATTTTTTGCTTTCGGGTTCGTCCATAAGCTGTATGCCGTCGGCTTTTGAAAAAAGCTCTTTTGCCTGCTGCGGCGTCAAAGGTTTTTCAGTTTCTACCCACACGTTTTCCGAGTGGGAGCGGAAAACCGGAACCCTCACGCACGCGGCGCTGACTTCTATCGAGTCATCGTCCATTATTTTCTTGGTTTCATTTGTCATTTTCATTTCTTCTTTCGTATAACCGTTTTCCGTAAAAACGTCTATCTGCGGAATGAGATTAAAAGCTATCTGATACTGGAATTTATTCGCCGGCGGCATTTCTTTTTCCTGCGCCCAGGCTTTTATCTGCGCCTTAAGTTCGTCCATTCCTTTTTGTCCGGCGCCGGAAACCGACTGGTAGGTCGAAACGATAACCCTTTTGATTTTAGCCGCGTCGTGAAGCGGTTTTAAAGCCGCCACCATTTGTATCGTCGAACAGTTGGGATTGGCTATAAGTTTTTTGTCTTTTGAAAGATGATGCGCGTTCACCTCGGGAACCACCAAAGGCACGTCCGCGTCCATTCTCCACGCGCTTGAATTGTCTATCACAAAGCATCCGTCCGCGGCAAATGAAGGGGCAAACTCTCTGGATATGTCCGAACCTGCGCTGAAAAGAGCTATATCCGTTCCTTTTCCGCCGTCTTTTGTCAGAAGTTCCACCGTCACTTCTTTGCCTTTAAACGCCAGTTTCTTGCCGGCGGAGCGTTCCGACGCCAAAAACCTTACGCTTTCAACGGGAAAATTCCTGTTTTCAAGCATTTTTATCATTTCATTTCCCACGGCGCCCGTCGCGCCGGCTACGGCCACTTTGTATTTTTTCATTTTTTCCCTCTTTATTTATTTTTTTGTCCGCAATTATATCAAATAGGAAACTTGCAGGGCAATAGCATTGCCGAGTATAAGTAAGACAAAACGGGCATTTGCCGGCCTGAATAAAACGGAGATATTTGGCGCAAGCACGGGAACGACGCCTTCGTACAATATCGGACTCTTGCCGAAAACCAAAAGTTCCCCGTCTTTATAGCCCGTGGCGAATCCCGCGGCTATGCCCGGCTTAAAATTAAATTTTTTCAGATCCGCGCTCACGGGAACATAATTTGCCGTAAGATAAAAAGACGGCCTTTCATAAGAATTGTTATAATATCCTCCGCGCATCTCCCAGTTTTTTCCGATAAAATAAGACAGTCCTATGCCCGGATTGATTTCATTGTATTCGTCTCCCGAGTCTATATGTTTTGACGCAAGAGAAAAATCTATAAATAATTTGCCGTTTTTCGCCGCGGCGGACGGCAAAAATAAAAATAAAACCAAAACAGAGAAAGAAAAAACCCGCAAATCTATCCGCATATCACGCAAACCGCCGGAAACCCGGCTTTTTTTCCCTTAATAATAGGGTTTTAGCCTTTTTTCGCGGCAAAACCCGGTTTTGCCCTTTATTTTCAAACAAAACTTGCTATCAAATCTCCGACTTCGCAAGTGCCTATTCCCATTTTTCCGGCGGACATGCTCTTGATTTTGCCGCTCTCAAGCGCTTTGACCACGGCATTTTCTATGTCTTTTGCCGCGCCGCTTTCCCCCAGGGTCTCAAGCATCATCGCCCCGGCGTTTATAGCCGCTATCGGATTAATAATGTTTTGTCCCGTATATTTCGGCGCGGAGCCGCCCATGGGCTCAAACATCGAAACTCCTTCAGGATTGATATTTCCTCCGGCCGCCACGCCCATGCCGCCTTGTATCATAGCGGCCAGATCGGTTATTATGTCGCCGAAAAGATTGTCGGTGACTATAACGTCGAACCATTCCGGATTTTTCACCAGCCACATGCAGGCGGCATCGACATTTACATAATCTCCCTTTAACGACGGATAATCTTTTAGGACAATATTAAAAGTTCTCTGCCATAAATCGGAAGCATAGGTTAAAACATTGGTTTTAGCGCAAAGAGTAAGTTTTTTTCCTTTGTTTCTTTTTTTCGTAAGTTCAAAAGCGTATCTTACGCATCTTTCCACGCCGAATCTTGTGTTTATGGATTCCTGCACGGCTACTTCCTGCGGAGTGTCTTTTTTCAGAAATCCGCCGGCTCCCGTATAAAGGCCTTCCGTATTTTCGCGCACTATAATCATATCTATGTCGGCGGGAGTTTTATCTTTAAGCGGCGTTTCGACATTGGGATAAAGTTTTACCGGACGGAGATTTATGTACTGGTCAAGCTCAAAACGCAGCCTGAGGAGAATACCCTTTTCAAGGATTCCCGGCTTGACGTCGGGATGTCCGATTGCCCCCAGAAACATCGCGTCGGTCTTTTTGAACTCTTCCACAACGGAGTCAGGAAGAATTTCCCCGGTTTTCATATATCTTTCACCGCCCAGATCATAATCCGAAAAATCGAATTTAAAACCGTTCTTTCCGGCGGCAGCTTCAATGACTTTTACGCCTTCTTTTAATACTTCAGGGCCTGTCCCGTCTCCCGGAATCAATGCGATCTTATAAGTTTTTGACATAAATTCACACCTCTTTTATTTTTTATTTAATTATTTATCAGAGCTTTGCCGCGTCCCGCAAAAGACGGCGATTTTTTCATTGTTTTTTCCCCCGAGCCGGCATCAGGCAAAATCCGGCGCGTCTTTGCAGGAAATCTCAAACATTTATGTCTTTTTCGCTCCGGACGGCGTTTTGCCTGGCCTGAAAAAAACGTTTTAAGACAAAAGCTTTACTTCTTTATATAGCCCAGCAGGCCGCCGGCTTTTATTATTTTCCGCATAAATTCCGGAAAAGGCTGGGCTTTGTATTCTTTATTTTCGGTCAGGTTTTTTATAATTCCCCGCGTAAGGTTTACTTCGACTTCATCTCCGTTCTTTATGGCTTTTACCGCCTCTGGAGATTCAAGAATCGGAAGCCCTATGTTAATCGAATTTCTGAAAAATATTCTCGCAAAAGAATTGGCTATAACGGCCGAAACGCCGGACGCTTTTATGGCTATGGGAGCATGCTCTCTTGAAGAACCGCATCCGAAATTGTTCTCCGCTACTATAATATCGCCTTTTGCGACCTTTTTTACGAAATTTTTATCTATGTCTTCCATGCAGTATTTGGCAAGCACCGCGGGATCGGTCGTATTAAGGTATCTCGCCGGAATAATTTCATCCGTATTTACATTGGAACCGTATTTATGCACTTTGCCTTTTAATATCATATCGTTCATTTGTTTCCCTCCGTAATATCATCCAAATAAATACAATTTTCTTCTTCTTTCACTTTGTGTATTTCTAAAAGATTTTCTTTTGCTTGTTTGACCATATTCAGTCTTTCTTTTGCGCGTTGAAGGGTATACGGTTTAGCGCCTAATGTCGCCAACTCCAATAAACTCTTCTTTCCGGGGTGTTTCAATGCATTATTATATAGCTGTATGCGAAATTTATCTTTATCCCGTTTTGTCATCGTTTCAGTTAAATAAGACCAATCGGCTCTTGCCGCCGAGTTGTCATAAGGTAAAAATTTTATCGCAATCATTCTTTTAGCATTACTCTCTTTTACCGCCACGCCACCCGTAAAAACCGCCTCTGCTGCCGTATAAGAGAGAGCTCCGGTAATAATAAAAGCGTCTGCACCTCTAGCGCATGCCTCATTTATCAAAGGAGTTATATTTCCCCAAAATTCGCCGATTTCTTCGTACTCTTTATTCGGAGTTGCAGTTTTATAAATTTTAAAATCTTCTTTATTTGTCGGCTCAAAAACCTCTTCCGTCCACATTATATGATGAATGCGGGCAAATAAAAAAGACGTAAAAAACAATAAAAAAACCAATGCTAAAGATATTTTTTTCATTATTTTCTCAGTATTTAAATTTCTTCAGGAGATGCGATATAACCTTTTACCGCCGAAGCCGCCGCAACCGCCGGACTTGACAAAAACAGCTGCGATTCGACATGTCCCATTCTTCCCACAAAGTTTCTGTTGGTAGTAGAAACGCATTTTTCGCCGGAAGCGAGAATACCCATGTGTCCGCCCAGACACGGGCCGCAGGTAGGCGCGGATATTATCGCTCCGGCGTCCATAAATATTTTAAACAGTCCTTCTTCAAGAGCCTGCGAATATACTTCCGGAGTGGCAGGAATTATCAGCGTTCTTACATTGGAATTTACTTTTTTGCCTTTTTTTATTACGGCCGCAGCCACTCTGAGATCTTCTATTCTGCCATTGGTGCACGAGCCTATAACGACCTGGTCTATATAAATTCTTTTCACGTCTTTGGCCGCTTTTGTGTTAGAAGGCAGAAAAGGCAGAGCTATCTGCGGATATATTTTGCCGCAGTCTATTTCCAAAGTTTTATGGTATCTTGCGTCCTTATCGCTTTTATAGAATTTATATTTTCTCTGCGCTCTTGCGGATATATATTTTTCCGTTATTTCATCGGGGGCGAATATGCCGCTTTTTCCTCCCGCTTCAATAGCCATATTGGATACGGTGAACCTGTCGGCCATGGTAAGTTTTTTGCTTACGGGACCGTCGAATTCCATAGACTGGTAAAGAGCTCCGTCAACGCCTATAAGCCCGATTATGTAAAGAATAATATCTTTTCCGCTTACCCATTTGTTGAGTTTTCCTTTTAAAAAGAATTTGATCGACTGGGGAACTTTAAACCAGACTTTTCCGTTTGCCATAGCCGCCGCTATATCGGTCGAGCCGACTCCCGTTGAAAAAGCGCCCAAAGCGCCGTACGTGCAGGTATGGGAATCCGCTCCTATTATAATATCTCCCGGAACGACTATCCCTTTTTCCGGAAGCAAAGCATGCTCAACGCCGACATTGCCGCCTTCGTAGTAATGCTTTATTTTCTGTTCGCGTGCAAACTCTCTTACGAATTTCACATGTTCCGCGCTCAAAATATCTTTGTTCGGAGTGAAATGATCCATAACCAGAGCGATTTTATTTTTGTTGAAAACTTTCTTTACTCCGGATTTTCTGAACTCTTTTATTGCAAGAGGCGCCGTTACGTCATTTGATAAAGCTATATCGATATTAGGCTCTATGAATTCTCCCGGCTCCACAGCTTTTTTGCCGCAATGGGCGGCAAGTATTTTTTCCGTGATAGTACTGCCCATTTATTACCCCTTTTTTTTCGCTTTGCGTTTTTTTAAAATAAAGCGCCGTTTCTTTATTTTTTCTTTTTTTCTTTATTGGCGCTGAAAGCTTTCGCTTTGTTTACAGCCTGCATATAAGCTTTTACGCTTGCTTCAACGATATCGGTGGACGTCCCTTTGCCGGTATAAACCATTCCTTCATAGTCGGCTTTTACATGCACTTCGCCGAGAGCGTCTTCCCCCGAAGATACGGCCCTTAAAGAATAATCCGTAAGTTTGAAATCCATGCCCGTTATTTTGTCTATGGCTTTATAAGCCGCGTCAACAGGCCCGGTGCCGCAGGCGGCTTCCTGCAAAACGCAGGCCGCGGGCGTTTTTTTGCCCTGCGCGGACGCCTCTTCGTTTTTAGATATTCTTACCGTAGCCGTAGGTATTGTTCCGGTGCCTGACGTGGCGCTTATATAGTCCAGAGAAAAAGTTTCCTTGCCGGAAGCGGTATCTTCTTCTATCAAAGCCACTATATCGTCGTCAAAAACCGCCTTTTTCTTGTCCGCCAAAACTTTAAACTTTTCAAAAAGCTGCTCAAGCGCAGACTCTTCAAGCTTATATCCCAGATCTTTTATCCTTTTAAAAAAAGCATGCCTGCCGGAATGTTTTCCCAATACCAACGAACTTTCCGGAACCCCGACATCCGAAGGATTCATTATTTCATAAGTCTCCCTGGCTTTAAGAACGCCGTCCTGATGAATGCCGGATTCGTGCGCAAAAGCGTTTGCCCCTACAATAGCCTTGTTGACCTGCACCGCAACGCCGGTCAGGCTGGAGACAAGCTTGCTCGTTTTATATATTTCTTTCGTTTTTATCGAATGTCCCACATTATAATAAAGAGGTCTCACTTTAAGCGCCATCGCTATCTCTTCAAGCGAAGCATTGCCCGCCCTTTCGCCTATGCCGTTGACCGTACATTCGACCTGTCTCGCGCCGTTTTCAACGGCCGAAAGAGAATTGGCGACCGCAAGGCCCAGATCATTATGGCAATGCACGCTTATAACGGCTTTGTTTATATTGGGAACCCTTTTTTTTATTTCCGCGATTTTAGCCCCGAATTCCAAAGGCATCGTATAGCCTACAGTATCGGGAATATTTACCGTTGAAGCGCCGGCGTCTATGGCCGCTTCAACCACTTTGCACAGAAATTCCATATCGGAACGTCCGGCGTCTTCGGCTGAAAATTCTATGTCCTTGCACAGACTTCTGCCGTATTTTACCGCTTTTACCGCCATATCAAGCACCTGCGCCCTGGTTTTTTTGAGCTTTTTTTCCATATGCAGATCCGAAGTGGCTATAAATATGTGTATTCTCGGCTTTTTGGAAAATTTTACCGCGTCCCAGCAGGCATTGATGTCTTTTTCGTAAGAGCGGCAAAGACCCGCTACCGAAGGGCCTTTAATCCGCTGTGCGACAGTTTTAACGGCTTCAAAATCGCCAGGACTTGATATCGGAAAACCCGCTTCTATCACATCTACGCCCAAAGCCGCAAGCTGGTTTGCCACCATCAGTTTTTCTTTCAGGTTCATGCTCGCTCCGGGAGACTGTTCCCCGTCTCTTAAAGTGGTGTCAAAAAAAATCACCTTATCTTTTTTATTCATCATATAAATTCCTTTTAATCGCTTTTCGGAGGGCGTTTATTATGCCCTTTCCGGTTCGGACCGTCTTTCTTTTTTAATTGTTTTTTTGGGGAGGTATTTTATTATACAAATAAATAATTAGCTTCTAAGTCGCCGGCCCGCGGTTTGAAATATAATATTATTGTTCATTTTGATCTTCCTGTTTCCTGTTCGGGTTTTTCAGCACTTTCCAGTATTTTCCCGCATAAATGACAATGCCCGAAAGAGCGTAAAGCGCAAAAAGAATAAAGATTATATTCTGCGGGAACACGAGTATTAAAAATATGAGAAGTATTATCAATACCAGAAGCTGAAAAGCCCTCGGTTTTGAAAGGCTGAACTTTTTAAACGAAGCATAAGGCACATTTGAGACCATAAGCAATGACAGCAAAACCATTACTATGGGCATGCTTTTAAAAAAGACAGGCATATTTTTCATAAGCAGAGGTATTGTCTTTACCGACAAAGCCTGCCCCGGTTCGGACACAAAAAGCTCATAACTTAAGACAAAAGATATCAGAAGCCCGGCTGAAGCGGGCGTAGGCAGCCCCGTAAAAGAGCTGTAAACGGCGCCTTCCTTGGCTTTAATATTGAATTTGGCAAGTCTTAAAGCGCTGCACAAAACAAAAAGCACCGCTATAGCCGTTCCCACTTTTCCCATGGTATTAAGCACCAGCTGATACATCATAAGGGACGGAGCCACGCCGAAAGAGACAAGATCGCTTAAAGAATCAAGCTGAACTCCGAACTCGCTTGTGGTTTTTGTCATTCTGGCCACTCTGCCGTCGAGCATGTCAAAAACTATCGCAAGAATAAGCATCCATGCGGCCAGTGAAAAATCTCCGCCTATTGAAAATATTACCGAAATAATGCCGCATGCCATATTCCCGCAGGTAAAAAGACTGGGCAAAATATAAATGCCTTTTTTTAAATTTTTTTTCATATCGAATCCCTATTTATCCAAAACGGCAAAGACCGTCACTCCGGAAACCACTTTATCGTCTTTTTTGACTTTTATATCTGCGTTTTTAGGCATATGCAGATCAACCTGGGAACTGAATTTTATTAAGCCTATTTTGTCGCCGGCTTGAAGTTCGTCTCCGGCTTTTACCCACGAAACGCATCTTCTGGCAAGTATGCCCGCAACCTGTTTAACCGTATAAATCCCGTTTTCGTTTTCTATGGTTATGTGGTTTTGCTCATTGACTATATGCGCCTGCGGCTCCATGGCTTTTAAAAATTTGCCCGGCTTATATTCCACTTTCGTCACTTTTCCGGCGACGGGCGAACGCTGCAAATGCACGTCAAGAACCGACAAAAAAACTCTTATGAATTTTTCATTTTCATTTTCCCCCACTTCAAGCACGGTTCCGTTGCACGGAGAGAGTATAAGTCCCTGCCCCTGCGTGATATTAACCGAGGGATCTCTGAAAAAGTACGCACAGAAAAGCGCGGCGGACACGCATAAAAGACCCAAAATAAAAAAAAACGCGCCGGCACCCGAAAAAATAAGCGCCGCTCCTATGACAAACGGAATAACAATAAACGGATAGCCTTCTTTGACGATTGACATAAACAAATCCTTTTTTACGGGGAAAATTTCTCCCTTTATTTTTTTGGATAAAATTTTACCAAAAATACGTTTTAATGTCAAAATTTATTGAAAAATCTGCTTCTTTTTAAATTTGAAAAGAAAAATAAAAGTGTTTTTCGCGTAAAAGCTTTTGAAGAAAAAATTTATCCGTCCGCGCCGTTTTTTGCCGATAAAAAGCTTATATGCCGTCTTCGCATAAAAAACGCCCGTCAGTTTTTTGCCGCGGGCATAATAAATGCGTTTTATATATTTTTCCGCTTTTTTAAAACAAATATTTTTAAGTTTGCTTAAAAAGAGCTTCGGCTTCGGCGTCATCTTTAATCACCGCCGGAGCTCCGGAAGGTTTCGGTCTTGATGTATATAAGGGCTTTGGATAATTTCCGGAAGAATCCGCTTTTATGCTTTGAAATTCATTTTTTATATTATTTTGAGCGTATACATTATAAATTACGACAAAGAAAAGACAAAATGCAGAAGCGACCGAAAACAATAGTATAAACCTTTTAATGCTCATAATAATGCCCCTCAATATATTTTTATTTAACAAAAATTCATTGCATGCGCGCCGACAAAGAATACATTATAAGTGTAAAATCTTTGTAAAAATAATGCAAGGCTTTTTTCTTAAAAAAAGACATATCCGTTTTAGAACTTTTTATACCGGCATAACTTGTATTTTTCAAATCCTGAAGACGTTTTGTATTCCGGAAAATAAAAGTATTTTCGCATGTTTTTACTTTCAAAAAAAGCGCAAAAAACGATAAACCGCTTTCTCCGCCATGGAGAGCAGATTGCTTTATTTTTTTTCTTGGCATAGCAAAAAATGCATATGCGTGATATTAAGCATGGTTTTTTACAGGCGCTCCGCTTTGTTCCGCCGCAGGACAAGCCTTTTATCCACGCTTTGTATAACCGGAAAACATACGGCGATATGAATATGGAATTTTGGAAAAGCTTCGTTCCGCAATATTGCAGGAGGCGAAGCAAATGCCGGAGAATTTCACGGGGCGGCATTGACGTTGTCAGGAAAATTTTCAAATGAAGAACTATTTGGCAAAGGAGCATATCTATGGACGGGGCTCGGCGCTTTGAGTTCTTATTTTGTCAGCACCGCAAGCCGGTCATTGCGATCGGGCTATAAAAAACCGAAAGTCCGCAAGAAAAACCGCGTCGGATAATAACACGCGCGGTGACGGCGGCGGATATTTTCCGGGGTAGGTTTTTTTTGAGAGTCATGACCGCGAGAACGAAAACGGCGGAGGGCTGATCCCGCACCGCTCCGGAACGGACGCGGACGGGTTTTTAAGTTTAAAAAATATTTGTTCCTGAAGCCGCCGGGGAGATATTTGCAAATACCGCTTGCTCTATGCTTTAACGGCATCTTCCGGCAGGGACTTACACGGCTTTCCGGAATTGCTCTTCGGCAAGATACGAGCTTCTTACATAGCGTCCGCATACAGCATTTTTTATGCCGGCGGAAACGGCATAATCTTTTATTCTGGCAAACTCCTCATCCGTATATTCGTATATTACCGGATAATGCATCTTGGAAGGGGCAAGGTACTGCCCTACGGTAAGAATATCGGTTCCGGTCTCTTTTATGTCTTTTATAGTCATAAAAATTTCTTCTTCTTTTTCACCGAGCCCCAGCATTATTCCGGTTTTGACTTTAAAACCCTTGTCTTTTACATATCTCAAAATTTCCAGGGAACGTTTATAATCCGCTCCGCGGCGGACTTTTGCGTATAAAGAAGGAACCGTTTCCAAATTATGCGCGAAAACGTCCGGTTTTGCCTCTAAAACCGCGTCTATGCCGCTTTTTCTGCCTTGAAAGTCCGGAACCAAAACCTCTATTTTGCTTTCGGGATTTATCTCTCCTATTTTTTTTATGGCGGCGGCGAAATGTCCGGCGCCTCCGTCTTGCAGATCATCTCTGGTCACCGAAGTTATCACGACGTATTTAAGTCCGAGTTCTTTTACCGCCCCTGCAATGCGTTCCGGCTCTCCCGGATCGGGCGTTTCAGGCGTTTTTTTGTCTATGCCGCAAAAGCCGCAGCTTCGCGTACAGTTTTTGCCTAAAATTAAAAAAGTCGCGGTGCGTTTTTTGAAACATTCCCCTATATTGGGACATTTGGCGCTTTGGCACACGGTGTTAAGGCGCTGCCGGCAAAAGCTCTTTTTTAAATTTACGGTATCCGATATGGCGATTCTTTTCTTTTCTACATTCATAACGGGAAATATTAAACAAAGTTGCGAGTTTTTTATCAAATTTGCGGGCTAAACTCAGAACTGTATGGTAAGCTTCGATATAAACGACATATCGGTGTAATTGCGTTCGCGGTTATAGGTATAATCGAATCTGTCATACGAAGCTCCGAGCGTTACCCTGAAATATTTTGAAATTTCATAATCGGCGCTGAGATTCGCCCCGTAATTGGTATTATTATCGGTTTCGATATTCGCCCGCGACTCCTGAACTATGTATTTTATATTCGATAAAAATATCATTCTGTTTTTTAAAGGAATAACTTTGTTGATAACCGGTATTTTTATGCCCGAAGGAAAAGTCAAATCCGAATTTATCTGTCCCAAATAACTGTTTCTTAATATCCGGCTCGCGTATTTCCCGTCGGCTTTTTTCTGCCACTGCTGTTCATTTTCATAACGCAGGCTAAAGCGCCATTTGCCCAAATCGAAAGCCCCCTGCCCTGTAATTTTTTTCGCAAGCCCTTCGGAAAGGCGTTTCTCCGTGCCGTACTCCTTTTCATCCCTATCGGTATTTTCGAGAGCAAAATAAAAATCCAGTTTTTTTGAAATTTTGCATCTGTAGTCAAAACCGTACATAATGTCATAAGCTCTTGAGATGCCGTATGTCGTGATATGCTTATTATGGAATCTCAAGTTCATCTGGGTATCGCTCATCCATGCTATTTCCCCGAAAAAGCTTTCTATGCCCGACATGCCGATCAGAAGTTCCGGCCATATGCGCGTGTAGACGTCTTTTACCGTTCCGGTCACATATGAATTTTCGCTGCCCTCGCTATAAGTAAAATTGGCCGTCAGAGTGTTTAGCGCAGCAAGCTTTCCTTTAAGGCTCAAAGCTTCAAAAGGCGCATATCTTCCGTTTATTTTTATGTCGTCTCTGTTGAGAATGCTTTTAACTACATAAGAATTAGTCGAATATGAAGGGCGAATCTCCATAAGATTGTTTTTTCTTATCCAGATTTTGTCCGAGGCAAAACCTATAGAATCGAATTCTTTGTCGACATTGTCGTAAGAGTCGCTGTCCTGAAGTTTGTAATAAGCGGAAAACACGAGACTTTTCAGATAAGGAGCGGAAGCTATATCATAGGCGTTGAGATTCCACGAAATTTCCCCCGTTCCGTTTCTTTCCACGTATTTTTTTTGTCCCGGAATGATAATATTGCCCGGATCCGTGCTTGAATTGACATTATAATTTTCTTTCGTGTTTATGCTGTAAGTAAGAGTCGGGCTGAACCAGCTCGTTATTCCCAATACCAAGCTTGCGCCTATTGTCTGGTTGAGCGTTTTATTATATTCTATTTCCTCGGTAAAATCCCTGTTTTTTTCCTTTGCCCTGTCTATCAGATATGAAGGAGAAAAAACAATGCCTTTTGAAAATTTAAAAGGCAGCTTGACGGCGAACATTTCCGTTTTTTCAAGGGTATGGTATTGTTCCATATCCATATAGGTTTTAAAAGCGTCAAGTCCCAAAAAGGCGTCCGAATCCGCCACCGGCGTTGAAGGATAAACTTTATAATAAGAATTGGACATGGCGGCATTCGCCGTTATGTTTGACGGCAACAAAGGAAAAATGAGCGGATTATTGTAAACAAGAGAGCCCGTTAAAGTTTCCTTGTCTTCAAGCCTTTGCAGTTTGGAAGTGTCGGTGATGCAGCGGGAATATCTCGCGAACAGTTTCGGGAAGTCGACGCCCGGATCAAGCAAAGCCTCTCCCGAGCCGCAATAGGTCACTACCGTTCCCTCTTCTTTTATTGAAATGAGGTTTGAAGCGTTGCCGGCCGCGTCCGCGGTCACGCTTTTTGTTTTTGAAAGGCGCGCTTTCACGGGAAGAATCGTGCGGGAAGCGGTTTTAAAGCCGTCAAAATAAATATAAGCATTGTCTTCAAGATAATCTCTGTTGTAAATTCCGGCCGAAACGGTCTGGAAATCCCTGTCAACCGCTTTTCTGTCGGCGCCGACAGTTACCGCGCCTATCATTGCCGAACCGTTCCACCTTATATTTCCCCCGGCGCGCCAAGCCGTTCCTTTGGTCTTTTTGCTTCCCGTGACATGTATTTCGTTAAACCATATTTCGCCCGCAATCGGGGGAATGCCGTTGGGTATTACTCCTACCGTTATCTGCGAGATCTTTTCAAGAGAAGGAGTTCCCGAAACGCTTATCACCGCTGCCGGATCGGAAGAACTCCATTTCGAAGCTCTTCCCTGCCCTTTCTGCTCTATTTTAACCAGTTTCCATTTTCCGGCGTCCGCGGCGAGAAGAGGAAGCCTGTATTCAAAATAATTGTCTTCGTTTCCGCCCGCGCGGAAAATGATTTCATCTCCGGGACGTATGTTTTTGGGAAAAACGAAAAAGCGTATGCCGTCGTATTTTGAAATGTCCAGAGGGTCGCCCGCGTATACCGATTTTACCGTGCTGGCCGACATATACCGCACGCTTAAAGCCCTTTCGTCTTTTTTTGTATTTTTATCCGTGCCGTAAAGTTCCTGATAGTATGAATTCGACAGAAGAGAAATATAGCCGGGATCCGACACCCCTATTGAAGAAACGGTATTTTGCGGATCCGCGTCGGTTTTTTCCCATCTATTGCCAGCTATCGCAATCTTTCCTATGACTATTTTGCCGGACTGTCCGCCTCCGTTTTTTATGATTCTTAAGCGGACAATCCTTATATTTTTCCAGTTTTCCGGAGAACTCATATCCAGCGGTATCTTAAATCTTTTCCAGCCCGTCCAGTCTATGGAAGTGTGCGCTATCGAGTTTTCATCAGTTACAGAGGCGCCGGGGGCGCTCAAATCTATTCCTCCCGCGATGTCTTCAAGCGTATCCAGAATTCCGTTGCCGTTTAGATCTTCCGTATCAAGTTTTCCGTTATGCGCGCCTATAAGAGACACCGTCGAGTCGGGATTATGCCACTGCTGCCCGGTATCTTCCCAAGGGCTTATTATTCCGTTGCCGTCTTTATCTTCGGTGTAGAGAGCGGTTCTGACAGCCGTATCGGTTTTTTCGCTTATGGAAGAGGCGTAATCTATCGCGAATTTTGCCCCCTTGCCGTCTCCCTTTATCCATACTTCCATATAAAGTTTCTTTGAAAAATCATAGCCTGAAACCGAAAGTTTCTGCGCCACGGCTATCTGCGATCTGGTGCTGAGATCATAATTTAGTTCAAGAACAAGCTGTTTTTGTCCGTCGGTCATCTCCAGTTCCGGGCTTATTTCTTTTATGTAAATATCATGACTTTTCCAGGAAAGTTCGCGCAGAAATCTGTCCGTGGCGGGAAATTTGTCGGCACAATGAAACCAACTTTCGTCAATAAGTCTGGCATTGTCTTCATAAACCGCGCTGTCAAACGAATCTATCAAAGCTTTTCCTGAAGTATTGCCGTCCCGGGAACTTGCCGCGTATTCGGCAGCCGCGTTTACGGTCATATTAAGAGCTTCGATTTTCAGATCCGTCACTTTGACGTCCCCTTCCGCCGCCATAAGGCTTGAAGGAGTGCTTCTTATATCGGGCAGAGACGATCCTTTGGCGGAAAAATCATAAAGAAAACTCCCTCCCGCGCTTATATTGTTTGTAAGGTTCCAGTTTGCGCGGGCTCCCACAAGAGTAGATTCTGCGGCGGCGCCTAACAAGGAATAGTCGTATGAAACGTCGATAACCGAAGAGGCGTTTATCAGGCTTTCATTAATTATCGTCAATATGCCTATGTCGTAATCGATAATATAGTCGGTATTCGCAGATAAAACGCGGCCGTCGATAACAACCTTTTCGGACTTAGGCACAATTCCCGGACGAAGTGTAAGAATCTTAACGGCATACTGGTATTCCGTTATAAAATTATACCTGTGATTGTTAAGAGTGTAGAGATCGTCGGCCAAAGGCTGCCCGTCGGCCGGGACGAGATTGAATACCCCGTTTTCAAAGTCCACGGAAATCGTGGCGGGATATTTCGGAACGGGTTTGTTTCCCGGATTTATCCGCGCGGGGGTATCGCCGTTAAGATCTTTTACTTCCAGTATGAAATTGCCTCTTCCGTTGTCGCGCGTGATCTTGAGATTTCCGAGATTATAATAAGTTTTCAGCTCCGTTGAATGCCCAGTTGCCGGATCGTAAGTATTGTTGGCGTCTTTTATGATCAAAGGCCTGCCGTCGGGACTAAGCCACGTATTGTCGACATACTGGTAATCCAGCGCGACCACGTAATTGCCGGCAAGCTGGTTTCTAAAAACGATTATCCCTTTGTTGTAATCGATGGTATAATCCTGTCCGGCGGCGAGAAGAACGAAATTGCCTCTGTATTCGTTCGCGGGAATCACGGGATTTTTTAAAAAGTTAAGGGAAGTGCCGGTAGTTATGGATATATTAAAGCGCGGATCCGTTCTTTGATAGTCCATATACACTTTCGCCGTCCCGGCTTTTATCGCAGGCGCTCCGGGATTTGCCGGATCTTTAATGGAAAAATATTTTAAGCGCATATATGCCGTGTCGGCTATCGTTTTTCTTTCCATCTGGGAGTTCCCTTCAAAACGCTTCTTTTCGGAAGCCCCTTTGGTTTTGCTGAAAAAAGAATCCAGCGTAAAAGTTTTATATCTGGTGTCGACTTTCAGCCCGAAAAGTTCTTTGGAATATCCGCTAAACTCCGTAGACGGAAGAGAAACGGATATGTCCCCGAAAGCCGCTTTCTGCACGAATTCGTCGGGTTCTCCCGTGTATACGAGAGAAATGTCTTTTTTGTCCGCCGTATCGTCATAATCGACATTTATGTTAAGCCTTTTTCCCACACTTCCGAAAACGCGCATCTGCAGTTCCTGCTCCATCTTGAGCGAAGAAGTATTCTTTCGTTTGCCGTCTTCTTCCCTGTCATATTTGCGCGCGGAGTATTCTATTCCTATGAGTTTTCTTCCCGAAAGCGAAAGACTGGATTCGAAAGGCAGCTCGGCCGTTATTCCCGGAGGCAGAACTTCAGGCGGGGCGGGAACCTTTTCGGGCGGGGAAGGTTTGCCGTAATCCGCGGGAAGTTCGTCTTTCTTTTTCCACCTTTCCGGCGAATATCCGTACTTGCCGACAGAACTCCCCCCTTCAAGATAACCAAGCGCTTGCAGACCCGCAATTTCCTGCACGGTTACGGGAAGTCCGTCCGCGTCCGAAACGGCCGCGCCGTAAGCCGAAAAATTTCCGGTTTCATCGGCGTCATAGACGGCGCCGTAATCGTCAAACTGCCGGTATATTTCGTCTTCCCGGTCAAAAAGCGAATATTTCTTTTTAGCCGCGGGACTGTAATCCGCCGCGCAGACGGCGGAAAAGAAAAGAAAAAATAAAGGTAGAACGGTTTTAATAAATTTCATTTTTTTGACGGCGATATATAAAACTTTAAGCGCCGCGGGCTGAGCGTATTTTATCTTCTTTCAAACTTAAAACCGGCAATAACGCGGATATCGCTTCTTTTCAGATCCGTTTCCCGTATGGCATTACGTTTCATTTATCCTCCGGAAATTTCCGGCCGGCGCGTCGGAATCCGCCCGCGCCGTTTTAAACATCCGGACAGGCGGTATTTCATAACAAATATCCCGGCCCATATTCACCAGCTTTGAAATAAACTGCGCCGGAGAGTCCGGTTTAAATGTCATTTTCAGGCATCGTTTATTATTGCCGCCGGCATTTAGCCAAAGCGCATTAAAAGCGTTTTTGAACCCGGATTTTTCGTCAAAGAGTTCAAAAAAGAAAATTTTCCCGTTTTTTTTTGAGTTTTTTATCCGCATTTATCCGTTTTTCCGCATTTTAATATAAAAACATTTTACGCTTCAGGCGTTTTTTTTACCGAAGCCTTTAAGAATTGCTTAAAAAACAAAACGCTTCCCGCGGATTTTTAATATACAAAAGTAAACTTAAAAAAATATGCTTTTGCGCTTTTATCTTTTGCCGCAAAGAAATATTTAAGACATAATTTTGCCGCGCTTTGGCATTAAAAATCTTTTTTAAAAGACTAAACCCCGCTTTTTTCGATTATGCGTTTTGCAGAGGCCGCATATTTCGGATTATATTAAATTCTTATTCATTTTTCCATAAATTTTTGATATAATTTTGCATTAAATTATGATAAAAAAACTTCACATATACATTATAAAAGAGTTTTGCGGATCATTCCTTTTCGGACTGACTGTTTTTTCAATGCTTCTTCTTCTGGATCAGGTCTTCCAGCTTGTTGACCTTTTTCTTTCCAAAGGAGTGGCCTTGTGGCTTGTAATAAAACTTTTCATATTTATTCTTCCCAATATACTTACTCTTGCCGTGCCGATGGCCGTTCTTTTCGGCGTCCTTATAGCTTACGGAAGGCTTTCGGAAGACAATGAGATCACCGCCATGAAAGCTACCGGCAGCGATTATAAAACCCTTTCTCTTCCCGTAATTCTTTTTGTTGCCTTTATTTCCGTCTTTTTGATCTTTTTCAATCATTTCTGGTCTCCTTCAATGCACGGCAATTTCCGCAGTCTGTTTGAAGAGATAATAATGAAGCGCCCTCTGGTAAGATTCGACGAAAAAAGCATAATAAAGCTGGGAGAATACCAGATATACGCGAATAAAGTCGACAGTCTTGACAATTCCATGTACGGAGTTAATATTTACAGATTCGAAAAAGAGGACAACGGCGCCGCGGGCTATGATGAAAAAAAAGAAAGCGGAGCGTTCTCCGGCAATCAGGGCACATGGCGCATAGCCGCTTCTTCCGCCTGCGTGAAGGTATATCCGGCGGGCGTGCAGATGAAGCTTTTCAACGGTTACTGGCAAAGGGCGAATCCTTCCGATATAAAAAATATGATACATCTGACTTTCAAATCATATACTTTTTTTATTCCTCTCGCGGACGCGAAAAAAGCGAACAATACCACAATGCAGCAGCTTTCTTCCGCCGAAATACTGCGCACCATACAACAGTATAAACAGCAGAAACTCCCTTATGCGGTATATGCCATCGAATTCTGGCTGAGATGGATACTCGCCATTGCCCCGATAGCTTTCGTGCTCGCGGCGGTTCCCGTAGGAATAATGGCGGGCAAAGGCGGAAAGGCGATAGGATTCGGGATGAGTCTGGGAGTTATTTTCGTATATTATATGCTGCTTGTAATAGCTATGAATCTGAGCGAAAAAAATTATGCCGATCCTAAATTCATAATGTGGCTGCCGAATTTAACGGTTTCCGCCGCCGGAGCCGCGTTATTTTTTAAAATGGTAAAAAAATAATGAAGATTTTATACTTGTACGTAAGCAAAAAATTTTTTTCCGTATTTTCTTTTACGGCTCTGGCTTTCGGTTTTATAGTTTTGATTTCGGAACTGTTCAGACAGCTCAGTTTTTATATGGAAAACAAAACTCCTTTCCTGATAGTCATACAGCATCTCGCTTCAAATATTCCCTGGTGGATAATACAGGTGCTTCCCGTGGCCACTCTTTTGGCTCTTTTATTTTCTCTGGGGGATTTTGCAAAAAAAAATGAAATAACCGCCATGAAAGCGGCGGGAATAAATATGTGGAGAATTATAGCGCTTTTTATGGCGGCCGGCATTCTGATAGGAGGCTTTGATTTTGCCGCAAGGGAGCTTGTAATTCCCAAAACCTCCATCTTTAACGAAAAGATAAAAAAAGAAAAGATACAAAAAGAAGAGATTAAAGTCCAGACGGAATTTAAAAATCTTATAGTTTCCCTTCCGGGCAATGTCCGTATGACGGCAGGCTGGATGAATACCGGCGAAAAACTGATGAAAGACATAATAGTGGAGAAATACAGCGAAGATTTTTATATAGAAAAACTTATTCTCGCCGAAGAAGGCGTCTGGAAAAACAAAACATGGATTCTTAAAAACGGCGTGGAAAGAGAGTTCGCGGCGGCGCTGTGGAATGAAAAGTATTTTAAGGAATACGATTCGGGAATACATTTAAAACCGTATGATTTCGCTTTCAAAAAAATGCGCTATGAAACGATGAACACTTATGATTTCGGCAAATACATAAACCAGCTCCAGATGTTCGGCAAAAGCGCTTTAAAAGAAAAGATCGCGCTTAATATTCGTTATGCTTCGGTTTTCTGCCATCTTATAGTTATGATGATGGGCATTCCTTTCGCCCTCGGGATAGGCCCAAGATTCGGCAAAATATTGAGTTTTACGCTCGCTCTGGCGGCCTCTTTCGTTTACTGGGGCGTGCAGGCCGTTACCCAATCGCTCGGAGAAAACGCCATTCTTTCTCCCTTTATGTCGGCGTGGCTTGCGAACTTCATTTTCTTTTCCGCGGGACTTGTTCTTCTTATCCGCATAAAAAAATAATGCATGGCCGCCAAATCTTTTTTCCAAAACGCAGGTATTTTATTTTTTATAACGCGGGTTTAAAATATTTCCGCTTTAATCCGTTTATATGATTTTTATCCGCGTTTTTAACGGATTTTCATTTTTAACCGCAGGACGCGTTAAAAAAGGCGCAAAAAAAAGACATTTCGCATAGCGCGATATTTCTTTGTCTTTGCGCGCGCTTTTCTTTTCGCGTTTCGGGATGATTTTGCGTTAATCTTCTTGCGCGGAAACGGTTTCGCCGCAAGAAGAGATAATGCTTTCCAAATCGGCAAAAACGGCATATGTTTCCGGAATGCTCAGATTGAGTTCGTCAATCGGCATTTTGTAAAACCGCGCCTGTCCCGGACGCAGAACCTTTTCAAGCTTATAAAAGATTCCGCCTCTGCTTTGCGCGGAGTCCGCGGCTCTTACGGTAATTTTAAATGTGACCGCCGCGATATGATAAGCCGAAGCATTGTTAATTTCAAATCCTATCGAATTTCCGCCGTTTCCGGTTATAAGCCTTGTTTTGCGGATCTTTATCCTGTTTATGTCAAAAGCCTCATCGTCATCGGCCTGCTCGTCCTGTTCGTCTTTTTCCAGAAAAGTACGGTCCGCCGACAGTTTTTCGCTTCCGAAGCCCGAATAATTATTATAGGTATTGTACGCGGCCGCCCAAGCATAATAAGGATAATAGCGGTAATAATCGTAATTATATCCGTAACCGTATGAAACCGACATATTCCTGAACGGAAAGAAAGACAGCCTTATACGGGCGCCGCCTGAGGGCCTGTAGTAATAATACGAATAAGGACAGTAAGTTGAAGGCCTGTAATATCTGCGCGCGGGTTTGTCTTTGCGCGGATGATGCCATACCCAGTTGTCTCTGCCGCCTCTTTTTTGAAAAGTATGCCGGTCCGCACTCATGTTTTTACGGTTTGCTCTTGCGCCGTTTTTTGCGAACCGCAAAGCATTGTCCGTTATATCATTTCCGGAAATTCTCCCGCTATGATTTTGCGCGCCGGATCTGTGCCAGGAAAAATTTCCGCCGTCTCCCGCGGCGTTTTTATCTTTTCTTTCACGCGCCAATCCCGCTGAAAACGGTAAAAGCAGGCATATTATCAGGACGGTCGTTTTTTTCATATTTTCCTCCTCCAAGCGTCTATATACGCTTATTATATATATTTTTTTAAAAAAAGCGTTTTAAAAAAAACGGCGCTGCGGCGGTATAAACGCAGACAATAAAATTAAAAAAGGCATACGGTTTTATATTTCCGTATGCCTTGCCTAAAACGGCGGTAACTTTTCTTTCGGCTCTATCAATGTTTGAAATGTCTCATTCCCGTGGACGTCATAGCGATTCCAAGCTCATTTGCGGCTTTTACGGAATCCTCATCCCTTATCGAGCCTCCCGGCTGGATCACGGCGGTAACTCCCGCTTTGCCAGCTGCTTTTACCACATCGTCAAAAGGAAAGAAAGCGTCCGAAGCGAGAACGAGAGCATTCGCTTTTTCGTCAATTCCAATAACGGCTTCATTCATTTTTTTGATAGCTATCTGAAGCGAATCTATCCTGCTCATCTGTCCGGCGCCTATGCCCACGGTCTGCCTTCCTCTCACAAGAATAATCGCGTTTGATTTGACATGCTTGCAGACTTTCCATGCAAAATCAAGCGACTCGCTCTCCCGACGCGAAGGTTCCCGCTTAGTCATGGTTTTGATTTCCGTTAAAAGCCGGTTATCTCTTTCCTGCGCAAGCATGCCGTAAGACATCATTCTGTATTCTATGGCATTTTCGTCTTGTTTATACGGGATTGCCTGTTTCAGCAGCCTTATATTTTTTTTCCGCATAAGTATGTCCAAAGCTTTCTGCGAATAGTCCGGAGCTATAACGCACTCCGCGAACAGTTTGGATATTTCCAGCGCAGTTTCTTCTTCAAGGATTTTATTGAAAGCCATTATTCCCCCGAAAGCGCTGACGGGATCGCATGAAAGAGCCTTCAAATAAGCGTCTTTTATGTTTTCGCCTTCGGCGCAGCCGCAGGGGTTATTATGTTTTATAATAGCGCATGCCGGAGCGGAAAACTCATGCACAAGCCTCCAGGCCGCTTCAAGATCAAGATAATTATTATAAGAAAGCTCTTTGCCGTGAAGCTGTTTTGCGGATATGACCGCGGGCTTGTCCTGATGCGCGCCGTTTCCGTATAAAGCGGCTTTCTGATGGGGATTTTCGCCGTATCTCATAGCGGAAAGTTTTTTCAGAGGGAGCGCCGCCCGGGCAGGAAACTTTTCATACGTCAAATAATTCGAGATAAGCGCGTCATAATAAGCCGTATGCCTGAAAGCTTTTGCCGCGAGTTCCAATTTAAATTCTTCGCAAACCGAACTGTTTTTAAGATTTTCAATAACCGTTTTATAGTCTTCGCTCTCGCAGACGACCATAACGTCTTTATAATTTTTAGCCGCCGCCCTCAAAAGAGCCACTCCGCCTATGTCGATATTTTCTATAACCTCCCCGTCTATGCGCTTATCCTGCGGTTTCGGTATTTTATTTATGGTCTGTTCAAAAGGATAAAGATTTACTGCGACTATGTCTATGTGCCCTATGCCGTGTTTTTTAAGTTCTTCGCCGTGTTCCTTCTTGTCTCTTCGCGCAAGTATAGCGCCGTGTATCTTAGGATTTAAAGTTTTGACTCTTCCGTCAAGTATTTCCGGAAAACCCGTAACCGAAGAAATTTCAGCGCATTCGATATTGTTTTCCCTTAAAGTTTTTGCCGTTCCTCCGCTTGAGATGATATCCCATCCCAAATCTTTAAGTCCCTTCGCAAATTCCGCAATGCCCGTTTTGTCGGACACGCTAAGCAGTGCAGTTGCCATCGCTTTTTTCTCCTTATCCTTATATGTATGTATATCTTGAAAATCTCAAACTCAAAAACACAAGCCGGCGTTTATAAAATAATATTATACACTATTTGACGTTTATCGGTAAAAACAGGCTCCGGCGGCAAACAAGGACGTCTGCGCGCTTTTGCGCCGGAAAGCGGTCTTTTGCATACCGCTGAATTTTTGCCGCCGGCAAAATCAAAAAGAAATTTCAAGCTCGGCATTTTTATATTTTCTGAAAGCTTTGCCGATTTCCTGAGGCGGAAACCCTCTTCTTAAAAAAAACGCCGCTATTTTCCTTATTTCATTTTTGTTTTCCGGATCGAAATCTCCGAATTTTTTACGCATTATTTTAATTATTTGCTCATAAGGCTCTCCCGCGCTTTTTACGGACTCCAAAACATTTTTTATTAAATCTTTTGAAATGCCGGCTTTTTCAAGTCCTGCGCGCAGCGCGTATTCGCCTTTTCCCCTGCTGATAAGATATAAAGCATATTCCCTGGCGTATTTTTCGTCATTAATATAATTGAGTTCTTTAAGTCTTTCCACCGCCGCATTTGCATTTTCAGCGTCATATCCTTTCAAAATAAGTTTTTTATAAAGGTTTTCACGGCTGTATGAACGCTTTGCCGCCAGAGCGAGTGCGTCGGAAACGACTCTGCCCGCCATGTCAAAAGAAAGAATATCTTCCAGCTCTTTAACGGATAAAGACATTCCGGCCTTTATGGCGAACTTGACTATGGAATCTGCGCAAAGAAGCATATTCCCGCCTTTATCCGAAAAAACTTTAAAAATATTTTTGCGTCCTTTCACTTTCTCTATTTTTTCTATTATCATATTTTTATCCGCGTTTTTTTCGGCTTTTTTATTTACCGGACATTTTCAAAATTCGCGCAAAATTCAGCACTTTCGCTGCGGTCCGGCGTCCGCCGGGCTTTCGCCATGCGCTGCAGGCGGATTTCCCGCAGGAAACGCCGTTTTTTTTGTTTTCCGGGTTTTGCGCATAAATCCTTATTGTACGCCCGCGGCGCACGCTTAAATGCAGGCTGTTTTCGTTTTTTCAGACTTTCAGCCGGAATAATATTTCATTTCCGGAGATCTTCCAAATCTTTCCGCTCTTGCGGCAATTTCCGCAAAGCGGGCGCAAAACAATCCGTTTATTTTAATATGTTCTGCTTTTTTTTGCGCTTTGCATGCGGATTATTTTATACCAAAAAACCCAGTCTTTTTTATATGCAGCGAAATAAATGCGATATGCAAACGCATTTTTATCCTGCATCGCGGCAATGAGAAAACACGTTCATTTATAGAGAATTAATTCATATTCTCTTGAGCCGAGCCCCAAACTCTGGGCATATTCAAGCTGCACGCAAGGATCAAGTTCCGGATACATTTCCTTGAAAAGATTTTTACCGTAAACTTTGTTTACCATATCATAACTTGCCTGATCCACCGCCACGGGATCGTCGCCGGCCATTATGCCTATGTCTTCCATAACGGGCGGGTTTTTAGCCATACTGAAGCAGTCGCAGAATTTACTTATATGGTTTAAAAAGTTTATGCTGGCGCTTTTTTTGCCTTTGACGACGGCAGCGGCATATTCGGCTATTTTTTCCTGAACGGTGACCGTTCCGTCGCTCCAGTCCAGTTTAAACACGCCGAAAGCGCAGCTGACTATGCACTGGCCGCAGCCGGCGCATTTGGAAACGTCTATGGATATTTTTTTGTTTTCGAGTTTTAAAGCATTATGCGCGCACCATTTTACGCACTGTCCGCAGCCGATGCATCTTTCAGTTCTGACTCCGGGCTTGGAACTGTGATGCATGGCGTATTTCCCTGATTTGCTCCCGCAGCCCATGCCCATATTTTTGATGGCGCCGCCGAAACCCGTCAATTCATGACCTTTGAAATGATTCAAAAAGATAAAACCGTCCGAAAAAAATATGTCTCTCGCCACCGATACTTCTTTAAAATGTTTAAAATCGACTTTAATTTTTTCTTCCGCGTTTCCTCTCAGACCGTCAGCTATTATCACCGGACATCCGCAGTTTTTTACGTTAAAACCGTGCTTATCGGCGGTCAGCAGATGATGATACGCGTCCGAACGCTTTCCCGCGTATATCGTGCTTGCGTCCGTAAGAAAAGGAAAAGCCGTTTTTTCTTTGGCTATCTTTACCGCCACGGCCGCATATTCGGGTTTGACATAACCTTTATTGCCTTCCTCCCCGAAATGTATTTTTATAGCCAGATACTGTCTGGCTTTTACATGTCTGAAGATTCCCGCTTTTTTTAAAAAAGCATAAAACTCACCTCTTTTTTCCCACGGTAAAAAATATACTCTGCTTCGCATTTGCGCCGTTCCCCCCCCCGTTTTTTTGCGCATATCCGCGTTTAATGCTTTTTTTACGACGCCGCAAAAAACGCTTTCCGCGTTCAGGAATTCCATGTTTCAATAAAATAGCATTTTAGACGGAAATTGTGAATATTCGCATATTCGCCGCGGTTATATTCTTTGACGGAATTTTGCTATAATTTTTTATCAAAAAGAAAGGATTTTAGAATGTTTTTTTTCGCGGACCTTCACATACATTCCAAATATTCGCGCGCAACGAGCAAAAACTGCAATCTGCAAGAACTTGCTCTCTGGGCACAAAAAAAAGGATTAACTCTTATATCTGCCGGGGATTTTACCCATCCGGCCTGGTTTAATGAAATAAAACAAAATCTGGAACCCGCCGGAAACGGCGTTTTCAGGCTCAAGAACGGCATCGCAAAAACGCCGCAGGCAAATGCCTGCGGCGTAAGATTTTTATTATCCGTGGAAATATCGACGATATACAAAAAAAACGGAAAAACGCGCAAAGTTCACCATATCGTTTTTGTTCCGGATCTTAAAACCGCTGAAGTTTTCAGGCAAAAGCTTTCGGCCGCGGGAAATATAACTTCCGACGGCCGCCCCATACTGGGGCTTGATTCCAGAGATCTTCTTGAAACCGTTCTTGAGTCCGGAGAAGGCTCTTATATAATCCCCGCGCATATCTGGACACCATGGTTTTCCGTATTGGGTTCAAAATCGGGTTTCGATTCAATAGAGGAATGTTACGGCGATCTTTCCGGCCACATTTTTGCCGTGGAAACCGGACTTTCTTCGGATCCGCAAATGAACAGACGTGTTTCCTTTCTTGATAAATACAGGCTGGTGTCCAATTCCGACGCGCATTCTCCTTCAAAACTTGCCCGCGAAGCCACCGTTTTTGACGCCGAGCCGGATTATTTTTCCGTAAGAGAAGCTCTTATGACGGGCAAAGGTTATGTCGGCACGGTTGAATTTTTTCCGGAAGAAGGCAAATATCATAAAGACGGCCACCGCAAATGCAATGTTTGTCTGTCTCCGGAAGAAACCTTGAAATTAAAAGGCCTTTGCCCGGTATGCGGCAAACCTTTGACAATAGGCGTTATGCACAGGGTAAACGAGCTGGCTGACAGAAAGCGGAGCTTTGTTCCGGAAACGGCGGGAAAAGTTTTCAGCCTCATTCCTTTGCAAGAAATTCTTTCGGAAATAATGCGCAGCGGAGTTTCAAGCAAGGCGGTCGCCGCGGAATATGAAAACGTCACGGAAAAATTAGGGCCGGAACTGCCGGTATTAACTGAAATTCCGGCGGAGACGATTTCAAAAAAACATTCTTCCCTTCTTGCGCAAGCGGTAAGCAGACTGAGGGAAGGCAAAGTAATAAAGCAGGCCGGCTTTGACGGCGAATACGGAAAGATAAAATTATTTAAAGAATATGAGCTCGAAAACACCGCTTTAATATTTGACTTGGGCATTTCCGTAAAAACCAAACGGAAAGAAACGAAAAGCGGATTTTCCGCAAAAAAGACTCCGGAAAAAAAACGCCGGCTTTAATAAGCCGGAATGCTTCCTCATATGTTTTCAGCCGTCGATACGCCCGCTTTGAAAGCATATTTTCCGGTCTCCTCCTATTTTCCGTATTTTCTCAGCTGTTTTAAAGTTATTTCCATGTCTTTGGGCAGAGCGGTTTCAAAAGTCCGCATGCCGCCGCTGTCCGGAAGAATTAATGAAATTGACGCCGCATGGAGAGTAAGCCTGTCTATTAAAGGCTTTTCGGCGCCTTTTATTTTATAACGCCTTTTGAAAGAGGACAGCAAAAGAGGATCGCCCGAGCCGTACTCGGCGTCAATCGCCAAAGGATGTCCCAGACTGCGGAAATGTATTCTTATCTGATGACGCCTTCCCGTGCGCGGCTCGGCCTGAACGAAAGTATATCCTTTAAACCTTTCCAGAACTTTGAAATCCGTTACGGATTTTTTGCCCGCGGCGTCTATCATAACATCTCTTCCCGAAACCAGTATGGGTTTGTCTATAAAGCCTTCGTCCTCTTCAAGAACTCCGGAAAGCAGGGCAAAATATTTTTTTTTGATTTCACCGGCTTCAAACTGCATGCTTATGAATCTGTGGGCTTCGGCGTTTTTTGCAAAGATGATCACTCCAGTAGTATCTCTGTCTATTCTGTGCACGACCCATATTTTTTTTCCGAGAATTTTTTTCACACGTCCCGCGAGCGTTTTGCTTTCATCGGTATGCTGATCGGGAATAACCAGTATTCCGGACGGCTTATTTACGGCAAGAATATTGTCATCCTGATATATTATTTCCGTCTTTTCTTTTTTCATATTTTCTTTTTTTATTATCCGCCGATAAGTTTATTAAACTCTTCTTCATTTATCGTCTTTATGCCGAGTTCGCGGGCTTTATTGAGTTTTGAGCCGGCATTTTCCCCCGCCACGACATAAGACGTTTTTTTGCTTACCGAAGACGAAATTTTCCCTCCGAGCGATTTTATCATCTCTCCGGCTTCTTCTCTGGTATAGTCGGCGAGCTCTCCGGTCAAAACGAAAGTTTTCCCCGAAAACTTAGCCCCTGTTTTTTCTGATTCGGGTTCCGTCATATTAACTCCGGCCGCTTTAAGCGCCGCTATCGTATGTTTTACCGTTTCATTGCCAAAAAAGTCTTTTACGGAGCCGGCGAGAACGGCGCCTATTTCGTTAATTTTGAGCAAATCGCCGGCCGAAGCCGCCATTACGGCGTCAATGTTTTTAAACTCTCCCGCTATTATCTGCGAAACTTTTTGTCCGGCATAAGGAATGCCGAGAGCAAAAAGAAGTCTGCTTAAAGGCCTCTGTTTGCTTTTATCGACGGCTTTAACAAGATTATTGGCTTTTTTTTCTTTAAACAGATCCAATCCGGCAAAGTCGTCAAATGTCAGACGATATATATCCGCCAGAGAACGCAGTTTATCTTTTTTAAGCAGTTGGTCTATAACGGCTTCACCCAAACCTTCTATATCCATCGCATTTCTTGAGGCAAAATGTATCAGATGTCTCCTGAACTGCGCCGGACATTCGGGATTTACGCATCTGTAAGCCACTTCCCCTTCTTTTTCTTTAACTATTTCGCTTTTACAGGCGGGACAGCGTTTTGGAGGCTTGAAAAAACTCGCGTTTCGAGAAAAAGTATCTTTTTGGGAGAAAGTTTCTTCCCGGGATAAAGTCCTTTTTTTTACGACTTTCACTATTTTCGGTATAACGTCGCCGGCTCTTTCTATCAGAACGGTATCGCCTTCGTTTATATCAAGTCTTTCAATTTCTTCAAAATTATGAAGCGTCGCATGCGATATGGTTACTCCCGCCAGTTCAACCGGTTCCAAAACGGCGGACGGTGTAATTATGCCTGTTCTTCCGACCCGGACGCGTATTTTAAGCAGGCGCGTCGTAGCCTGCTTTGCGGGAAATTTATAAGCTATGGCCCAGCGCGGACTTTTATTTGTATATCCCAGTTCCTTTTGGAGACGGAGACTGTTGACCTTGATGACAAGTCCGTCTATTTCATAAGGCACCTGTTCGCGTTTTGACGTCATTTTTTCTATGAATTTCTCGATATCTTTAAGACAAGCGCATACCGCGAAGTCTTTCTGGAGAGCAAATCCGCAGTCCTTGCAGTATTCAAGAAAATCCGAATGAGTTTCAAAAGCCATCCCTTCGGTTTTGCCGAAAGAGTGGACAAAAAACTTAAGTTTTCTGGAAGCCGTAATTGCGGGATCTTTCTGTCTTAAAGAGCCGGCCGCTGCATTTCTGGCGTTCGCAAATTTTTGTCCTCCGTTAAAAACAATATTTTCATTGAGTTCGGCAAAATCTTCTTTATCTATATAAACTTCCCCTCTGAGCTCAAAAAAGAAAGGAGGTTTTGAAATTGTAAGTTTTCGGGGAATGCCCGAGACGGTTTTTATATTTTCGGTTATGTCTTCGCCCGTTTCGCCGTCTCCTCTGGTCGCCCCTACGGAAAGATTGCCGTTGATATAAGTAAGGCTTACGCCGATCCCGTCTATCTTAGGCTCAATGCAGAAAGCCGCAACGCCGTTTGCCTGCAAATCCCCGACGGGCGAGAAAAAATCAGGCTGCCGCCCTTTCGGGACAAAATATTCCGAGTCCGTTTTCCGGGGAATCTTTTCATACCATTTTTGCACTTCTTGCTGCGAATAGGTATTGTCAAGCGAAAGCATCGGAACGGAATGTTTCACCGCCTCAAAAGAAGAAGAAACCCCACCCGCCACTTTCCGGACGGGAGAATCCTTTTTTGCCAATCGCGGATATTCGTTTTCAAGGCGTTCAAGCTCTTTGACAAGCTTGTCATACTCGGAGTCGGATATTTCGGGAGAATCTTTTTCATAATAAAGATTATTATGACGGACGATTTCGTTTTTAAGATAATTTATACGGCTTTTTATATTCTTTTCCATAAAATAAAAAAAACCTTATTGAAAGGTTCGGGACGGGTTTATTTTGATTTTTGTCTGACGGCTTTTAGTTTGTCCAAAATGCCGTTGACGAATTTGCTTGAATCTTTTGTGGAATATTTTTTTGATATTTCAACCGCTTCGTCGATTATCACATTGACGGGGGTTTCCGGCATATCGATAATTTCATAAGCGGCAAGCCTGATAATGTTTCTGTCCACGGCGGCCATTCTGTCCAGTTCCCAGTTTTTTGCAAATTTGGCTATAAGGGAATCTATTTCGTTTCTTTTATCGCATACGCCTTTGAATATTCTGACGGCAAAAACTCTGTAAGGTTCCCCTTGGGGAAAATATTCGTCGAAACATTGGTAAACGGCCTCTATGGGCATATTGCAGTTATCGACCGTATAAAGCATCTGTAAAGAACATTCTCTTGCCTGCCTTCTGGTGCTCATATTATCCCCGTTGTTAAATTAGAACAGATAAATATTTGCGGCTTGAATAGGATTTTATAAAAAATCAAATGAAAATTCAATAAATTTGCCAATACGGCACCGAGGTCTTTGCGCAAAAAAAAACCGGCAGCCCTGCGTATAAACCCACGGCGGCATATTTTTATAAGCGCTTCTCCTGCCGGACGGAAAACATCTTTTTGTTTAAAAATTATTAAAAAACGCGGTTTCGGCATAGACATCCCGAACATAATTTCATTTTTTACGGACCGCTTATCCGCTTCGGCCGGACAGTTGCGCGCCGTTTTTTACTTCGGACAGGCTGTTTTGCATTGTCAGTAAAATCACGGTTCTAAGGCCGAGCATTATTATGCGGACTTAAAAACTTTCATTTCATACTCGTAAAACCGGACGGCAAAGCTCCAAAATCTTTTCCGGAAACGAAATGTTTTTATTGACGCCCGATATCCGTATTTTCCGCGGCAACCCGGAATTTATAAAATATAAAAAGAAAGATTTTCCGCATACGCATATATGTTTTTAATGCGGCCGCAGCGTTTTTTGTTATGTCCGGTTTTTTATTCTTTATATCAGCCGTCCGTTTCCGCCATTTTTGCGTTAAAATACAGAGTCTGTTTTTCAAACTCTTCGGTAACGTCCGCCAGTTCTTCATAAAGCTTGTCCAGTTCCATGCGGAGTCTTTTGTCCGTTTTCGGCCCCTCGGCCAAAAATCCGATGTCTTTTCTTAAAGACGCATCAATGAGTTTTTCGGTATTTAAACTCTGTTCTTTTTCTTTTAATGAAATTTCCTTTTCAAGAAACAAAACCCTTTCCTGCAAAGGATTTAAGACTTTAGCTTTTTCCTGTATAAGCAGCGCCCTTTGCTTTTTAATTTCCCGTCTGCCGCAAGCCTTGTCTTTTCCGGCATTTTTTGATTTTAATCCGTCTCCTTCGTCTTCCCAGCCTTTGGCGTTTAAAAAGTCACGGTAAGTGCCTTCGAAAACCGAAACTTTTCCCCTGTCAAAAACAATAAGACGCCGCGCCACATTGTGCAGCAGTTCCTCATTGTGTGTAACCATTATAACGGAACCCTCAAAGCCGTTGACGGCTTCTATCAGACTTTCGCAGGATTCCATGTCCAGATGGTTTGTAGGCTCGTCAAGAAGAAGCAGATGGCACGGCTTGACAAGTATCTTGCCCAAAAGAACCCTGCTTTTTTCTCCTCCGCTTAAGACCTCTATTTTTTTCATTGCTTCGTCTCCGCTGAACATCATCGCTCCCGCAATATTTCTGGCCTTTTGCGCAAGACATTGGCTGTCGGTATTCATTATTTCATCAAAAACCGTTCTCTGCAAAACAAGATTAGCGGAGTCGGACTGCACGAAATAGGCTATTTTCAGTTCGGGATGTTTTTTTATGCCGCCTTCAGCCGGCGCAAGCCTGCCGGACAAAAGTTTTAAAAGAGTGGATTTTCCCTTGCCGTTTTTTCCTATTACGCATATCCTGTCGTTTTTGAGAACGTCAAAAGACAGTTTTCGCATTAACATATTGCCGGCATTATAACCGAAACCCAAATTGTGGACTCCCAGCATCTTCGCGGCATTGAAAGTGACGGAAGAAAAAGAAAAGTCAAGGCTTTCCATTTCAGTAAGCTCCTGCATAATTTCCTGTTTTTCAAGACATTTTATGCGCGACTGCACCATTCCGGCAAGCCTGGCTTTGGCGCGGAACCTTCTTATAAAAATCTCAGTCTGTTTCCTTTTCTTTTCCTGATTAAGCCTTGTTTTTTCGTATATTTCCTCTTCTTTATTTATCTGTTCGTAAAGTTTCTGCGTGCCGCCCTCCACTTTTCTTGCTTTCGCCCGGTGAATCGCCGCGCAGTGCGTTACGACGCCGTCCATAAATTTTCTGTCGTGCGTTATCAGAAGGAGTTCTCCTTTCCATGCCCGCAAAAATCCGGTCAGCCATCTTATAGCCACAATGTCAAGATAGTTGTTGGGCTCGTCAAGCATAAGCATATCCGCGTCCGACAATAAAATCTTGGCCAGATTTATCCGTATTTTATATCCTCCGGAAAATTCCAAGGGGTTTTTGAGCATATCCGCCGCGGAAAAACCAAGCCCCGAGAGTATTTTTTCGGCTTTCCACCGCTCGTCTTTCTCGTTTTCCGCCAAAGCAAGGCATGCTTCCCGCACGGCCGTGCTCTCGGTGAAATTTATATGCTGCTCAAGATAGCCGATTTTATAGTTTTTAGGTATGCTTACGGAACCGGAATCATATTCCGTCTTTCCGAGAAGAATTTTAAATAAAGTGGTTTTGCCGCAGCCGTTTCTTCCGACAATCCCTATGCGCTCTTTTTCATTGACGCTGAGATTGAGATTGTCAAAAAGCGTCCTGCCCGCGAATGATTTGTTCAGATCGGTTATTTTTATCATTGTTTTGTTTAGTGAATTCTTTCCGGATATTATATAATATAATCCGTTGTTTGTTGAAAGATAGAAACTTTGCAATTTCGCGAAAACCGGAAATTACGCGCATAAGAAATAATAAAGCGAGGGAAATCGAACTATGAGTTTAAGAACATTCATCTGGATAATAGTGGCGGCAATAGCCATAACGGTTATATCCTGCAATGCCAGACTTCAGTTTAAATCCGCTAAAAACGAGCCCGTAAAACAATATATTGAAGAAGCATCCATAACCGTAACGGCGCCGAGGCTTGAGAAAAAGACTTTAAATGAAGAACAGATCAAAACCGCGCAGAAAGATTTGATGGATTATGTGTCCGTTTACGGCGTTTTCTATAAAAAGATCGAATATTCGCTTATATACACTTTATACAAAAACGAAATAAGCCTTGAAGAAGCGGAAAAGAATATTATCAAAGTTTTTGAAGGAAAAAGCTTTGAATATGAAAAAAAAGCATATACCGAAGGCAAGGACGAAAAGTGCGTCATTTTTGGAACTTTTATCATAGACGGAAAAAAGTTCGGAGCGGAAATAATGCTTATAAAAAGAAATTTAAATTTCTGGCAGGTTCTTTCGGTATACCCGTATTCGCAAAACAACAAAAACTCGGCCGTCAGTTATATCAATTCCGCCGCGACGGACGAAATTATACATTCTAAGGCAGAGAAGAAGCAATGAGAAAAATTATTTTTGCGGTATTATTTATTCTTCTTTCGGCATTTGCCGTCATCACGGCTTCAGAGATTAAAAAAGACAAAAAAAACGCCCCCGCTTTGCAGACTATTGAAAACGCGTCTCTAACCATCGCCGCGCCTCCTTTGGAGCGCCGGGAAAATCTTGAAGAAAAAACCAAAGAGTCTTTAAAAGAAAAGATAAAAACCGTGTATTATTATTCCTCATCTTACAAAAAGGCCGAGTATCTTGTGTGTTATTGCGAATATAAAAACGAAGCGCGTCTCCGGACTGCGCTGGAACGGCTGGCAGAAAAATTAAAAGAAAACGGTTTTGCGTATGAGTCAAAAGAAGATAAAACGCAAGATTCGCAAACAATATATATTAACGGCACTTTTTACAAAGACGGCGCCGAATTCGCGATAAAAATGCGCCTTGAGAAAAAACTGAAAAAACATTTCTGGCAAATACTCGCGGTATATCCGCACACCGGCAAAAACAATAAAGCCGCCGAAGAATTTATGGACTCGGTTTCTTTCGGCGGCTTCGCAAAAAGCAGCCTTTAATTGCTTTCCGCGGTACAGTCTTTAATGTCCAGAAGCGGGCAAAGCCTGTTAAAATCTTCGTCTTTTATCGTAATTCCTTTCGGATCGTCGAACAGATACATTATCTTGTTTTCCGCAAGAAGAACTTCGATGCTTTTTATGCTTTCGGTGTTTACTATAAATTCCCCTTCTCCGTTCATGCCGGCCTTTATTCCCCTTATTTTAATAAACATAACTTTTTCTCCTTTACGCTTAAATTTTTCCGGAACTTCATTATATATAATTATTTCAAAAAACGCTTCCACTTTTTAAAATAAAATAATACAATATTATGCGTTATATGAAAATTATCATTGTTCTATAATTTCAGTTAAATGCCACGGGGGAGCTCAAATGCGTAAAATATTGATTTTGTCATTGTGTATGCTGTTGTCAACAGCCGTGCCCGCTCAGTGCGGCGTTAACATGCTTTTAAAATTAGGAATTGCTCCGTCTTCACAGCTTGATAATGATTCCAAATACGAAGGAGACCCGGGCGTATCGCTTTCTCCCGAAGTATATTACAATTTCAATAATATATGTTTCGGAATGGGGTTTAACCAGCTTTTTAAAAGAAAAATTAAAGACAAAGGAGAACTCAGCGGTTCAAATATTTACTTTGCTTTAAGGCCTATGCTGAAAGTTCTTGAAAACGAGTATGTTTATCTGATCGGGCAAGCCGGCTGGGGTATGATAAACCATAATTTTGACTACAAAGGCGAAGAACTTGAAGATAAAGGCGGTTTTTACTATGGCGTAGGCGGCGGGGTTGATCTGCACGGCTTTATTTTCGAGCTTCTTTTTACCTCTAACAAAGCAACTTTCAAAAGTCTCGATTCAAACTACAGCGAGGAAGACGAATATACTATGATGACAATAAACGCGGGATACAGATTTTCGATGTCTCTTGCAAAAAAAGACAAAAAAACCGAAAAAGATGAAGAATTCGAAGAAGACGAAGCGTTTTAATCTTTAAACTCCAAAATTCCGTCCAGGCGTTTTTTTTAACGCCGGTTTTTTACGCCGCTTTAAAATTCCGGTTCGGCCTTTTTTAGCTGAGATATTTTTTGCATTTTATCGTGCCGCTTATTGTTTTTTTGCATCCCCGCATTTTTAGAATTTTCCTGCGTTCGTATAATGTGCACTGAAGATTAAATTGCGCCGCCATCGCTTATTTTCCGGTTTCTTCCGAAAGAAGAAACCGTCTTTTTTATTTTGCCTGAAATGCGAAGTTACCGTACTACGACCGACTTCCGGAAGAAAGCGTTTTTTTATTTTACCGTCGCGAATATGTTATAAAAACCGTAAAACGCTTTTTCGGCATAAAAAAGAAAACGTCCCGAAGAGGAGTTGAACCTCCAACCTTATCCTTAGGACGGATCTGCTCTATCCAGTTGAGCTATCGGGACATTTTTCTTTTTATTGATTTATTTTTAACAGAGAAAAAACATCGATATTTTTATTTTCAATTTTTTCTCTTCCTTTTAGGAATGCGAGCTCCAAAACAAAGGCCGCCGCTATAACTTTTCCCCCTATTCCTTCAATAAGCTTGACAGCCGCATCAGTCGTGCCTCCGGTCGCAAGAAGATCGTCAAGAAGAAGAATTTTTTCGTCTTTCTTAACCGCATCCGCGTGAATTTCTATATCCGCTTGCCCGTATTCTAGTTTGTAGCTCATGGAAACCGTTTTAGCGGGAAGTTTGCCTTTTTTTCTTATAGGGATGAAAGGAATTTTCATCTTTACCGCTAAAGGCATCGCGAAAATAAAACCCCTCGATTCTATACCCGCGATTTTATCAATGCGTACATTTTTAAATTCATCCGCTATCGAGGCAATAATTTCTTCAAAAAGATTTATATCCTGTAGTATCGGCGTTATATCTTTAAAAACAATTCCCTTCGCCGGAAAATCGGGGATGTCTCTGACGGCTGAAGAAATTCTATTTATATCCATATCATACTCTTCTGTCGGTTTTTGAACGTCTGTCGTCTTTTTTTAAAACCGCGCGTTTTGCGCTTCTTCTGTCCGTTTTGTTAATACGGCTGTCAAGCATAATCGTTTTTGCTTCATATTTGTCTATAAGATTATATCTGACAAAAATGCCTTTAAGCCTTCTTAAAGCTTTGACTTCAAGCTGCCTGACGCGTTCTCTTGAAATCATTAAAACTTTTCCGGATTCCTCCAGAGACATAGGCTTTATTCCGCCAAGCCCGAAACGCATTCTTATGATTTCCCGTTCTCTCGGCGGCAGATAATTCAAAGCAAGCCCTATATCGGCGTTCGTCCTTATTATTTCCGTAACAGATTCGGGAGATTTTACCTGTTCGTCTACTATAATGTCTTTAACAAAAATATCCGAATCGTCCCCGATAGGAGCTTCCAGCGAACTGGTTCCGTTAAAAACGGAAGCGGCCTTCATTAAATTATCCGTCTGCCTTTTGCTCAGTTTAAGCTTTGCCGCGACTTCATCCACAGACGGGTCGCGGTTAAGCTTTTCTCTAAGCTTGCTCCAAGTTTTCATCCAGAGATTTAAAGAATCCCATATATGCGAAGGTATTCTTATCGTCTTGGTCTGGTTTTCTATGGCCTTGCGCATATACTGTTCTATCCAGTAAACCGCATAGGTGGAAAAAGCGACTTTTTTTGAAGAATCGAACTTTTCCACGGCTTTTATCAAACCCATATTTCCCTCTTCTATAAGATCCATAAAATCAATGCCTTTTTTTATGAACCTTTTTGCAATCGGGATTACAAGTCTGTAATTTTGTTCCACAAGTTTGTCAAAAGCCTCTTTATCCTTTTTCGATTTTTTCCACAGTTCGGCAATTTCTTTTTTCGTCAAAGGCTTTATTTGTCTTATGGCGTCAAAATACAGTTGTAAAGGATCGTATCTTGCAATCATATGGGATATCCTTTTAAAACATCGGGGCGACTGGATTTGAACCAGCGACCTCACGGTCCCGAACCGAGCGCTCTAGCCAGCTGAGCCACGCCCCGAATAATATTTTCAAACTAGTTTAGTGCACTTATTTTCTTTATCCACATGCACTATCCTGGGGTTTAGAGGTTTGTCTGAAAGAGTAAAACCCATTATTATAATTTCTTCGCCTTTTTTTATTAAATGCGCCGCCGCGCCGTTCATGCATATAACGCCCGAACCAGGCTTGCCGGGAATAATATATGTCTCCAGACGGGCGCCGCTCGTGTTTGACACAACTAAAACTTTTTCACCTATCCACAAGCCGGCTTTATCGCAAAGATCCGTATCGATCGTTATGCTTCCTTCGTAATTCAAATTGGCTTCGGTTACCGTAGCTTTAAAAATTTTTGAACTTAAAACAAACTTCATCTTTCCTTTTCCTTTCTTACCGTCTATTTTAACAAATTATCGGAATTAATTGCCACTTTTTTTTTTCATTTTCCAGAATCTTAACCGCTCTCTGCGGAAACGGTATTTCAATTCCTTCTTCATCAAACCTTTTTTTCAGGTTCTTTAAAACCGCATGAGTCAGATAGCCTCTTGACGACACGTCTTTTACCCTGAAAATCAAAACAAAATTGATTGAAGAATCCGCAAACTGGTTAAACCGGCAAATCGGCTGAAAATCTTTTGCCGCCCCGTCATCGTTAAGCAAAACTTCGGAAGCAGCGCTTAAAGCCGTTCTTTCCACTTTTTCCAGATCGCTGCCGTAGGCGACTCCGCAATTGACCGTGGCTGTTACTTGAGCTCTGCGGTAATTGTATTTTGAAATTATGGCGGAGGTTATTTTTATATTGGGAATGACAACGATTATGTTTGACAATTCTCTTATTTTAGTCGCTCTCCACCCTATTTCTACAACCGTGCCTTCCTGTCCCGAATCAAGTCTGATGTAATCTCCCCGCATAACAAGCTTGCCCAGAAGAATATTCATTCCCGCGAAGAAATTGCCGAGCGTATCCTGCAAGGCCAGAGCCACCGCCAATGAGCCTATTCCCAGCGCCGTTAATATAGGCGTAAGCTTAATGCCCGCCTGGTTGAGAATCAAAAGAACTCCTACCGCTATTACAATAAACTTTATAATATTAACGCCAATCGTTTCCGAAACGGCTTTCCTAAAAGCTCTCGCAAGAACATCCGCGATAAGCACCACTACCGAAAAAGCGAAAACTATAAAAAAAGCTTTTAATATAAGAGGTTCTTTATGATTAACCGGCGCGGCTAAAAAAGCGCAGTATAATCCTATAAGAAAAGCCCAAAACGATATGTATTGTTTTGAAGTTATGACAGTTTCGTCGCTGATCGAAAGCCCGAGTTTGCCTAAAACTTTCTGAATGAATACGGCTACATACTTTCTGAATAAAAATCCGATAAGAAAAACAGACAAAAATACCGCGGCACTGGCAACCCATAAAGTAAAATCAGAATGTTCCCGTTTAAAAAAATCCAGCATCAGCCTACCCTTTTCCAGCTCTTATCAGAGCTTCTTTCATGCCGGAATGCGGTTAAAACGACAGTGCACCGCCTCTTCCAGCCGGCCGCTAAAGCCCCTCCGCCGCGCATTATTTTCTAGGTCTTTCGGCTTCTTCCTGGCACTGTATGCAGTATCTTACCCAGGGAATAGCCTTTATTCTTTCAAGAGGTATAACGCATCCGCAGCATTCGCACTTGCCGTACGAGCCTTTTTCTATCTTAGCTAAAGCTTCATTGATATCGTTTAAAGTTATCTTATCGGCGGCAGCAAGCTCAAAATACATCTCTTTTTCGCTGTTGTGGCTTGCAGTGTCTATTTCATCTCCGACTATCATACCGGAATCGTCTCTCTCTTTCTGGGCATTAACTTTATTTAATATTTCCGTTCTCCTCTGCGTTAAAAGCTTTTTAAACTGCGCCGCTTCTTTTTTATTCATTTTAAACTCCTTATTCGTCTTTAATTTGTAAATACCTTTACGGTTTTAAGCATTTCAGTTTCCTGTCCGCTTATTCTTATGTCCTTTGAGGACATATCAATAAGATAATCGCATATTTCCTGCGTTATGCGCTCTCCCGGAATAACAACCGGAATTCCGGGCGGGTAAGGAGTAAGAGTCTGCGCCGCCACATGCCCGACAGCCTTTTTTAACGAAAGTCTTTTCGTATTATTGGAAAGATATACGTCTCTCGGCGCCATAACCATTTCCGTGGCGAGCGAAGGAATCCGTAAAATCCAGTTTTTCTGCTTTCCGTGATATTTTCCGCTGATTTCCTTAAGAGCTTTAACAAAAGCTTCGACGTCGGATTTTTCGGTTCCTATGCCTGAAATCGCTACAAGATTGAATATATCGGCATAGTCCAGCTGAATATTATACTCTTTGGCGAGAATGCTTTCTATTTCATATCCGGAAAGTCCCGTTTTTGTCACGTTTACCGTCATTTTCGTTAAATCCAGATCATAGCCCAGTTTTTTTATTTCAGGTCTTGTAAGACATTTCATTGAAGAAATATCGCCGTTAATATAAGAGCGTCCCCATTCGCAGGATTCAATGACTTTATCCAACATCTCCGCTCCGTGCACGACAGCCTGTCTTCTGGCAAGATCGATGGAAGCGAGAGTAAGATAATTAGGGCTTGTAGTCTGAAGCATTGAAACCACTTTTTTAACCCTGTTTATATCGATAAATTTCGAATTATTGCAGTGGAGAACCGAGCCTTGAGACAAGGCTGACAATATTTTATGCGTAGACTGGACGCAAAGATCCGCGCCGGCATTGACCGCCGACTGGGGAAGATTTTTATTGAACGCCAGATGAGGCCCGTGAGCTTCGTCAATCATTACGATTTTTCCGCGCCTGTGGCATAAATCGGTTATCTTGGCAAGATCCGGCACTATTCCGTTATATGTGGGGCTTGTTATGAAAACGGCTTTGGCTTCGGGATAACGGTCCAGGGCTTCTTTTACCTGGTCGTATGAAGTGTTGAAAATGATGTCTAAATTCTGGTCTATCTTCGGCTGTATCCAGATCGGCCATACGCCCGACAATATCACGCCCGCCATTATGGATTTATGCGAACTTCTCGAAACTATAACGGAATCGCCCGGATCGCAGGCCGCAAGAAACATCGCCATATTTCCCACCGACGTGCCGTTAACCAGAAAAAAAGAGTTTTTGACTTTATAGGCGTCGGCCATAAGCTCCTGCGCTTTCTTTATAGGGCCGACCGGATCATGCAGGGAATCGACTTCGTCAAATACCGTGACGTCAAATTTATATACTTCCTCGCCGGTATAATCTTTAAGCTCCTTATCTATGCTTCTTCCGTTTTTGTGTCCGGGACAATGAAAAGAGATTACGTTTCTTTCCGCGTGTCCCATAAGAGTGTCGAAAAGAGGGGCTTTTGAATGACGCGCCAATGATGATTTAGATTGTTTTTTCATATTATTAAAAAATAAAATGCCCGGTAGAAGATATTTATATATAAAATCAAAACTTATTGATTTTTCAATCCTTTGATTTTTTCTCTTCTCAAAATGATTGCCGGGCTTTGTCTTGTTTTGCCTGTGATTGCGGCACACTGTTACCTAGTTGTTACCACAAAAGGCGTTATTTTTTTTCAGATAATAATACTTAATTTCATAATTATAGTCAAGGCAATAAGGTAATTACAATTTTATTCTACGCTTTTGTTTTTTTAAATCTTTGCTGCGAATATATTGATACAAAGTTGCATCGCCTTTTATCATATCAATAAAAGTTGCTTCCTTGTTTTTTCCGGATCGGAATGTAGTTGGTATTCCCACAAACTCAGATCCGGCCTGTAATACTGAAGTTGGAAAATCTGTATCGCCCGCCGCGGGTTTCTTTGGATCCTGAAAAGCATGCCCTGCAAGATTTTGGAGCGCAAAAGGAAGCGGTACAACCTGCCATATTTCTTCAAAAAATGTCTCCGGCTGATGATAATCTTTCACTCCGACACCAAACATACGCGGCAATGCGCCTTCTTTGTTCATTATATACCGCCCCGGCTTATTTATAAATCTCAACGGTTCAAGGGTAGTGCCGCCAATATTTATGGCTATAGGATTTCCTTTTTTATCAGTTATAAATGGAATTTCTAAATCGAGTTCGTTGCCTTTCCGGTTTTCATCTGGGAAATGCCCGGTTAATGCAAATTGCAGAACACTTTGCAACAATAAAATCATAAGCATTCCGCGTAAATGAGCTTTCGCATATTCCGCCTTATTCGGGCCGGAAAATGTTTTTGATACGCGGGAAGCAACCGCCGCAAGTCTATCAGGCCCAAAGAAAGCATAACGAAGGTTGCGCAACCTGTTACGATTTAACAGTTTGCCGGCTGTACTGTTTTTTGCCATCAATCTGTCCCAGTTTATTCCCTGAAAAAAATCGTTTACAGTTTCCGCCGCAAGCGTTTCCGCTTCTTCGGTATCATACTGCGGATATTTTTCTCTATATTTTTTACTTAATTCCTGCCACATTATAAGTTTTGTGTTCGGCACAACAGTTTTCCATTGAAAATCTTCAAGGGCGGCAATTAATGATTTAATTTTTTTTGCCACAGCGTTTTGCCCAGCTTTATCATTTAGTTTACTTAAAATTCTTCCGAAATCGCTGGTTTCTTTTTCTATTATAGGTTTACCCATTCTTTTTATCAAATCAATAGCAATATCTTCGTTTTTACCAAGTACAAGGCCCCTTTCAATTGCCTTTATTGCATTGTCGTAAAAATCTTTTTCACTCACTTTCCACGGTAGCCCAAGCAAGCCCTTAAATCCGGCAAGGCCAAATCTTTGCCGGGCGACTTCCGCTAGCTGGAACAAATCAAAAGTTGCCTGGAATAGTTTCAGTGCGCGCACGGCGTCTTCCAGAGAAGATGGTTTCAAATGTTTAAAGTATCTATCTATCGCATTTTTAGAAGTAGCATCAAACATCAATCCCTGAAGCTGTTGCTTAATTATTACATCTTCCGGCCAATCATAACCAGCTTCTTTTAACTCTGCGGCTTTAAGAGAGATTCTTTTTACTTCTTGCGCAAGATCTTTTTTAGCGTTTTCTTTTATGCCATCTATTTGTCGTTTGGCATAAGAGTTGATTTTTTCTTTTGTTGCTTTGTGTTTTTCTTTTGTAGAGGCACATAAATATTTTATGTCCTTTAAACTTTGGTCTTTTATTGCTTTCAGAATGCTATCCATTTCTGCCAGTTCTTTTATTCTATCGCTCTGCTCAGTAAAATCTTTTTCCCTAATCTCTGCTTGAAAAATTTTACGAGTATCAGTTAAGCGCCTTAACAATGCTCTTTTTTCTGTTGCTATATCTTTGGTGAAATCTTGATATTCTTTTTCACTTATAATCTTTTCTTCCCTGGCTTTTTCAAATATGTTGTTTACCAAGGCTTTTGCGTCATCTAAAAATTTTTGCTTCTTTTCCCGATACTCTTTCGGATCATAAACTTCCACAACTCCGGAAATATCGCCTTGTTTACCCTGCCGGCGCAGGACATCTATAAAGTCATAATTGCCGGTAATATTAGAAATATAACTTACAGTATTCGCCATAACATCAACGAAATTACGATTTATTTTCATGCCCAACTTTGCAAACTGCTTGTCACTTTCGTCCGCAGTCTTTGACAATCGATGAACATTAAATTTGTTTTTAACGGAAAGGCTTCCGCTTGTCCCGCCGCTTCTGCTTACTCTAACCGGCAAACTGCCGCCTGTTATTGAGGATAGTTTTTTATTTAAGTTTCTTTGATCTCTGTATTCACTTAATATTCTCGTTAACTCCTTAATATTATCTTCAATAAATTTCGATACCCTCTTTACCCCGTCAGTTTGATTTTTCCCCTTCAATTCTTTTAATTTTTGCTTTTCTTTGGTCAGCTGTTTTGCTATTTCTTCTTCAGTTTCGGGCCTGTGCGTCCACGGCTGTGATTCTTTCAGCCGCAAAAGTTGTAAGGCGCTTAATTCACTGCCATCGGAATTTACTACATATCTTCTCATATATTCTTCATCTTTCCACGGGTTATCAAGAAGTCCGCGTTGTAGTTGTTCATTTGTCAACATCTTTTTAAATTCAAGTATTTCACTTAGAAGGTTTTCTCCGAGTTTATTTTTTAATGCTAAAGGAAGAGGATATTTGCGGGGATCATCGTAATAATTAAACAGAGTAACATTATCTTCATAGCTCGTTATTCCCCTTTTTTCCATTTCCCGGATAATATTATCCCATCGCTGCTCTATTTTAAATACCTGTGCCTGCTTGCTTCCGATAGAGCGCTGAACTGCATTAACTATTTTTGAGTTTTTAAATTTATTATGATCTGCTTCAGGTGCAACGCGGAACTTGACATCGTTTTCTTTTTCTGCTATATTATTGTTGCCCTTAATAGTTGTCGGGGCAGTCTGAAAAGACTGCGGACGTAGAGCAGTAGGACTTTCAGTTATACTGCGCGGCGAACGGGGTTTTTTTGCCCCTTCTTTATAGAAAGTTTTGTTTGAAAGTGTTTTGCTTTTCGGATTTAATACGGCCTCCACATAAATATAGTTACCGTCAGACATTTTTTTCTTATATCCGATCGTAGCGGGCTTTCCTTCTGTTTCTTCCCGAAAATTTACTTCGTCAGGATTTAATAATATGTTCGGAATATTTTGCAAATCGCTTTCAGTAATATCGCCTTCCTTGTTCAGGTGATCGTTTATTATGTGTTGCACGTCAGAAAGATTTAAAATATGCTTATATCCCCTTATATCTTTCCCTGTCTTTTCCTGTACAAGCTTTGCCGCTTTTAAAATTACCGGTACACCTTTCAATTCAACAGTCGGTTGCGAATAATCCCCTGCCCGTACATCATCAAAATACTTCGTAATTTTATCAACAAGCTTCTTAAAATCAAAGTTTTTCCCGCGGTACGAAACTATATAAGGCGCATTATTTACCGCAACAGTTCTCACGCTTCCGGCATTACCTGTCTGCGTTCTTGCCGCTCTGCCGCTTAAAATATCGTTATACATTTTGCGTACTTTATTTTCTTTTCCAAAAAATCCCTTTATTCTTTCGAGCAATCTCGCAAAAAACATTCTTACTCGCCCGGAAAATCCCTGATGTCCCGCCGCAAATTCAATAAAATCTTCAGCTATCCTGTCTTCAAGCTTGGTTTTATTTCGTATTCCTGTACGCCTAAATTCTGCCATAAACAAAGCCTTTCGCTCTTCCGGAGTCATAAACATGTCAATATATTTATGTACGGATTCATGGTAAAAAGTATCTTTAGGACTTGCCTGCCCTTCGACAATATCAATCATTCCATCTTTATACCGCCCTAAAGCTTCCTGTCCTTCCGGAGTAAGTATAGATTTTACAATTCGCAAATCATCATCGCCAAAAAGTTCTTTGTTAAGTTTTTGTATTTCTGTAACGTTATTTGCTTTTATGCCCTCTGCAAGTTGTTTTTTATCAGCGTTTCGAAAATAAATATTCGGATTCCGTTCATCATCTTCTTTTGCGTATATATTAACTTTGGCACGGCGGTACTTAGCCGTATTTCTTTCAAAATTCTGTAAATAATCCCAAATACCCATATCGTTGCCGGCGGACTGCAAATATTGCTCGGCTTCATCAAACGATATTGCATTTTCATTATTTGTAAAAAATATTCTGCGGATACGAGGACTTAGCATTTCATATTCTCCGCGGTTTGGGCTTCCTTTGGCGGGAATTTTTATCCTTCCACCTATGATATTTTTAAAGTTTTGCGCTCTGGAAGAATCAATTTCCTTATCTATTTGTGCCTTGCGGGTTTCTTCCGCAGTCGCAATGATTTCCGGTGTAAAAGATTCGTATTCGCTTATAGCATCATTTAACCGCCCTTTCAGCGTGTTATATAATGCTTCCGGCAATGTATTAAAAGATTCGCCGTTTTCATTGATTTCACCGTGGTTTATCTCATCAACTAAATATTCAATTTCTTCCTTTAATTCCTGCCGCCTTGTATTTTTATTTTCTTCTTCCGACACATCAGCTTCCGGCGCTGAATCTTCATTTATCGGTATATATTCATTTTCGGCTGGGGCAGTTTCAATATTATACTCTGGCTGATTTATTCTTCTTAGCCTTTCTTCTTTTTCTCTTTCAAAGTTTCTTATATACTTATCCCGTGCCGCTTCCTTCTCTATTTCTCTTATGCGGGCAGATCTTTCATTTTCATACCTTTCCTGCGCCGCCTGCTGTTCTATTTCCTGTATTCTTCCTTCCTGTTCTGCCCTGTATCTTTCATCTTGGGCTTCGCGTTCTATTTCACTTATTCGCGCATCTCTTTCAGCTTCGTATCTCTGCCGTGTTTGCCTTGCTTTCATGCCGCCGGCAACACCGCCGACAACACCACCGGAGCCTGCGCCGGCGATTATACTTTCGATAACTCCATCAGAAAGTTTGCGTGTGGGTTCATATCCGAGCTTCGCAACAATATTCTGTGTCGCTGTCTGTGCGCCTTCCGTGCCGCCTTCGCTTACAATACCTGCAAGAATATCGCGCCCCACTCTTCCGGATCCGCCCTTAATAAACCTTTGCAACGGTAAATATTCCAAAGCGCTGTTCGCTGTCGTGTTTATGCCGGCTAATCCGACAGCCCTGATTCTTGCTTCTTCTTCCGGGACGCCTCTTTCTATTAAGGCGTCATAAGCTTCCTTATAGTTACTTTCAAGCAATCCCAATCCTACGGCCGGCACCAAAGCGCTTCCGCCACTTGCCGCTCCAAGACCTACCGCCGCAACAAGCGAAGGCAATGCCTGCGCTATAGCCGCAACACCTCTTAAAACAGAAGGGTTTTCCTCAAAACTCCCTTCAAATATTCTTTCATTCGGGGCAAACTTTTCCGTCGCGAGATTTTCATAATATTCGCTTCCGACTCTTCCCGTTTCTGATAACCGTTTTCCTGTGCGGTTTATATATTCCTGCAAGGGCTTGTACGGCACGCCGGCAGACGCAATACGGGCGGCATCGCCGCTAAGCATTAAAGCTTCATTCACACCGCTTCCTATACCCAAACCGCCGCGGGCAATACTTTTCCCCAATTCAACGATTCCTTCCCATGGTGTAATGCCTTCCGGAAGTAAAGGGTTCTTTGAAAAAGCTTCAATCCCTTTTGTTAAAGTGTTGCCAGGCATAGCATTTTCAGCAATTTCACTTATACTGTTCCCCGAAGGGATAAGTGATTTTGCCGCCGTTTTAAAAGCCGAAGATAAAACCGAAGGCTGCGTATCAAAAGTAACCTGACTTTCATACTGTGGATATTTCCGCAGTACAGCTTTTGTTAATTTTATATCATCATAATCGCCGTACTGTGGATATTTTTCTTTTACTTTTTTTGCAAAAGCCGTGTAATTCATTAAAATAACCCCAAAGGATCTTTATCTTTGCCGGAATTTCCCATAGGAACAAATTTTAATTTTGTTTTTGTGCCGAATAACCCCGGTTCTTTTACTTCTTCAAGTCTGTAAGCCGGCAAACTCCATCCAAACGTACCCTTTTCTTCGTCGGGAGTGTTTAAATAATCCGCAAGTTGTCCGCGGATTTCTTGCGCGTATAACCTCGCTGCCCGCAAAACATCTTCATTAAGCATCTCATCTTTTGCGATTTTTTCATAAGAATTCAGTAATTTAATTGCATTCTGATAGCTTTTATCTTGTCTGCTTTTCGGCAATGAGTTGTTTACAACAGTTTTTCTCTGCCCGGCAAGCGCTTCTATGGCTTTGATTTCAGCTTCTAATTTTGCCCTTTTAAGATCATTATTATCTTCAGCTGCATTGCTGAAATCATAAACTGCGCCGCCATTGCCTAGCCTTACCTTTGCGGATAGTTTTTTTGTCTGACTATTATCCAAGATACCCCCCAATTTTTTTTGTGGGGTATATAAGCCGTTATAGATATTTTCCGCAGCGGAAATAATATCTTTTAAGCTTCCATTAGCATTATCATCTTTTCCTATTCTCGCTCCATTTCCGAAAACAGGCTGATTCGCATTGTATCCGAACAAATATCCGTCCGCCACAGCCTGATTGTTCACCGCATTTTGAAAATTTATCCTGTTTGCACTTTCGTTCATCTGCGTAAGTTTTAAAAGGTTATCTATGTAAGCCTGTTGTTGCTTCTCGCTGTTTTGGGCTTGCATCTGCTTATTTTGTGCCCAGGCATTTGCTATCATTGATACAGCATTTGCAAGTGCAGTAAAAGGACTATTTCTGCGTTTATCTTCTCCCATAGCTGCCGCAACCCTGTACATATCACCTATGCTGTTTGCCATTTTTTTACCTCTTTTTTATTTTTTAAGCATGCTTAATCCGCCTGTTATAATCGAATTCCAAGTACTGTTATCATCTCCAGAACTTACTTTAGGCGTATAATAATCCACATTTTTATTTAGAATGGCACTATAAGCTCCCATTCTGTCGGCCAATTGCTGTTTTTGTAAATTTCTGTTTACTCCGCCGTAGGTATTGGCAGCATTTATTTTGTTGATATCATATTGTTGTATAGCATTTTGCAAGTTTGTTAAGGCCCCTGAAGCATTATATTTTCTGCCAATGTTTTTCTCATATAACCCTGCTAATGTAGAATCTAAATTCCGTTGCGCATTAGAATACAAATCTGCCAAAGCCCTGTCGCGGCTCGTACTGAAAAACTTTCCGCTTGCGCCCAAACTTGCATTTAAAGCGTCTGCCGCGGATGCCAATTCTTTCATTGTATTATTTTTGTACGCCTGAAAATATTGCGAAGTATAAGGATTATAACCGTCATCTAAGGTTTTTGAATACTCTTTTCCGGCCTGGTTAAAATACTTAGGATCATCTGCAAGAAGATTAACTAATGTATCTTGTCCGGCCGCTTCAGCAGGAGTTATGCTGTACATTCCTTTAGTATTTACGCCATCCAATTCGCCTGTTTTCGCATATTGTAAAAGTGTCTGCATGGCTGCCTTTTGTTCAGGAGATAAAGCTGATTCCTGCGAAACTGTTTGTTTTCCAGGGTCACTCATAGCACTACCGGCAACGCTTGCCGCCGCGGATATAATTGCAGCTAAAACCATAGGCGCGATTCCTGTGGCATAGCCCGTAAAAGGCCGCGCCAGATTTTCGTACATCGCTTTTTTTCCCCAATCGTTTAGGCCGCGGGCTATAAACCAATAGATCTGTTGTAAGCAAAATTTTAATAATTTCATTAATAATTTCATTTTTTCCTCACTTGCTAAAATTAAAATATAAATAATTTATATCTTCCGGCTGTTGTTGCGCTAAAGTACAATTTTTCTTGAGTCCAAGGCCGCGGGACATAAACTATCCCGCCGCTATTTTGCTTTATTACAAGGTACCCTTCCGGTATCTTCTTTTTATAAATATTCTCAATATTTACTTCAAATCCGGCGGAAAATATCTCTACCTCTACAAATTGCCCGGTAAAATTATCTTTTAAAGTAAGCCCGTTGTTAAGAATCTTCTGTAAATCTTTTATCACATCTTGTAAAATTAAATTCAAATCATGCAGGCCTTTTTTGACCAAATCGGGGAAAACAAAATCTTTTAATTTCATCTTATTTTTTCCCTTGCCACATATTCTATTTGATACTGCTTCAGCTCCCATGTTTCGCCTAGTTTATTATTGGAAAACCTAAATCTAACTCTATCCGAAACTCCGTCAAAATAATATATTTGCGGAAACGTAAAACTAGGATATTCATCTACTAACTGCATTTTTTTTCCGCCATACCAAGTCCTGCCGCCGTCAAAGCTATGTTGCACGTTCAAAGAATTTCCTTTCGCCCAAATCTTCACGCCCTGCCAGCGAACTATAAAGCCCTGCTCTATACAGTAATCTTTCGTTTCATAAATACTTTCTATAATAACTCCGTTATCACTGCTTATTGCATTGTTAAGTATCGTTGTATTTCCGGCTTTATCGCCAAAGAGCACAGGCTTTGAAAGCGCCATAAGAGTATTGTCGTCAAACCGGCCCAAGGTTTCAACTATAGGTATCGTAACACTGTCAATTATTACATTTTCCACTTGGAGCATTTTCCCTGCCGCAGAAATATTCGGCCGTTCATCCTTATATACGGTTCTTGTTATATAATTGAATTTATATACCGTTTCCGGAAGATCCTGACTCCCTATCGGTACGCCCACCCAATATTCGTCTTTTTCAGATATAATACAGCTCCAGCATCTGTGTACCGCTACTGAATTAAGTCCTTGGCGTATTTCATCCTGAATCGGTGCCTCTATAAGGCTTGATGATATACCGTTAAAAACCATTAATCCGTTTTTTGAAAGATAAATCTGTTCTCCGGTAGGTAAGTTTTGTATGGTATTATTGCATACTGTACCTATAATATTAGGTTTTCTTTCGAATACTATTATAAGTTCGTTTGTTGTTAAGGTGCCCAAATAGATGCTCTTTTCTTTGTGGATACAAAGATAGTTGCCAAACAAATTCATTCCTGTAATACCTTCGTCATTTTGTTCATCGGTTAATGTATCGCCGCCGGCATTACCGTTTACCCACTCTTCAATATTGCCCGTATCACACCAGCGTATCTGATTTGGATAAACTTTTATTCCTTCATTTATCCAAGCTATGAATAAATAAGGCCCGAATGCCTGCACGTATTTTGCCCGCGGCGGATGTCCGCCCAAATTTTCTACATTAACGCCTTGGTACTTTTTAATAGGATCAATAAAATTAGAAAAAATCAGTGCAGGATTACCTGTCTGATCAAAAGGAATTGTTATAGAGATAGGTTCTTTTGTAGTTCCGGTTAAATCCGCCATGCCTGTAATATCATCCCACACGTTGCCGGTACGATAAGCTTCCGCTTTTGTGGTGCCAATGCGCAAAACATGCTGTTCACTGTCCCTCATAAGCGTTGCTATGGCCATAATGTCTTTAGTATCTCCGCGAATCGGCGCAGTTTGGAAATTAGCCGTACCCGCTCTTTTCGCAATACAATGTTTCCGGACTTCAATATTTTTAACTTCAGGAGACATTCCGCCGAAAATATATTCCGGCGGAGTATTTATGTTGAGGCCTTTTGACGGTAAAATTTCTGTTATAAAAGGCATTAGTTCCTCTTCAGCTTCAGCTGACTGCGTTAATCGCGTATAATGTAATTTTAGCCCGGGCAGAACTGCTATCGTTGCGAAATAACCTGAGTTGCCTGTTGTTCGTTTTTACATGTATTACAATCCCGACACATGGAGTTAATGTTTGAATAGTTGAGCCTATTCTTGCATTTCCACCACCGCTAACCGGATCGGAAAACTCCCAAAATAAAACACATTCGTAAGTGCGCCCATCGTTTGGTATCTGGCCTACTGTAATCACTTTTTCGCCGTTAAAATCCGCATTATGAAGAACCACAGGTTCCGATATAACAATCGGCGTATAGTCTTGTCTTAGATCCTGAAAGGTTCCGCCGCAAAGTCCCCAGTCTCCCCAAGTATAAGCGCCGGAAACAACTGCACTTGTTCTCCGCCGCCAAGTTTTTTGATGCGAATGTTGCGCTCTTACAGTTTGCATACACACATCTTGGCCCGCAGGGTCATTATCAACTTCAATAGTCCAGTTGCTTACATGTGTTAATGTGCCGCCGGGCTGATTCGCATTATGTCCAGTGGCAACAGACACGCGGTATTTTCCCGGCGTAAGCAGCGTATTAAAGTCCGTATTGGGCGGTTTACTTATCCAGTCGAGTTTATTTTCCTTTAAATTGTCAATATCAGCTTTGACTGTAGTTATATCCGCCTGCTTCGCCAAAGCATCTTCAGACGCGTCTGGAAACAAAATGGATAAAATCTTCGTTTTGTCCGGATCATTCTTTTCCCGCGCATAAATTACAAGGCTTCCATCATCCGGCACTGGCATATCGTCAGTTCCTTCAATAAACATTCTCATGGTAAGCTGTCTGTGTTTTCCGAAATGGTCATATGGGCCGGACGAACCCATAATATGATCAACGCCTATTATCTGTCGCATTGTGATTTTAAACTCTCTGATCCAGTCATCCACAGTACTCATCAAATCAGTTCCCCTTGGACGGGTTTCGTCCCAGCCAAAAATTAAATTTAAAATCGACATAAATATCTCCTTAAAGGCCGTTATATCTTGTAAATCGTACAGCGGCAGTATTTTTCTTGTCGTAGTCTGCTGCAACCTGCAATTGCTCTTCAAATAAAGTTTTATATCCGGCCGCTTCATCTGCTTTTTCAACTCCGAGATATAGATGATACAGCGCCCCAAACATAATCATTTTATAAAAATTCCCGAAAGGTATTTTTTGAGTATTTTTATTTACTGCCGCAGGCGTATTAGTAATATAATTAACTTTGTACTTGTATCCTTCCTGTTGCCGGGGCCCGACAAATACCTGTATCCCAGTATACGCAGCACTTCCGGATCCCGAGGTTTTCATTCCGAAAATGCAATAACACCAAGGCACTCCGTTCATTTGGTTCGTTTTTTCAATATTTGGAAAATAAATATCAAATTCATCTTTATTTAATTTCCGAAGCGGCAGATAATCATTACTGCCGTTAATAAGCACAATATCGCCTATCAGTGCGCCAAAATCTTCCGGCAGAACAAAAGAATAAGCGCCTGCGGGCGCTTCTATCAATGCACTATTATCAGTAACTTTAACTTTTTCGTTAAAAGAATGTCTTTGCGTAATTTCATTGATAGTATCATTTATAGCATCATAAACTTCATTCTCTTTATCGTCGCGTTTGAAATAAGTTATTATTTTTCTATAAAGTTCCGCGCCGGTCATTTTATAATCCTTTTAAAAGTTTTATCCTTTTTTTCAAGGCGCAGGCGTAATCACGCATCGCCGTGTACTGCTCTTTTAACAATTTTTTTTCTTTACCGGATATTGCATATGCACTCTGCGCATCTTCGGTTAACAAATGCTCCATTCCGTTTATTTTCGTTTCTATTGCCCGCAGGTCTAGTTCTGCCCCTACAAGCATCCAGTATTTTCGATGTTCTTTCCGTATCATTAAAATCTAAATATTCCTTCAACCGGCTGACTTGCTCCGGATTTGACATTCCGAAAAACAGCCAAAGGCCGAATAATAATCTTTTTATGCCATCCTTCAAATTCCGCTATTTGAAGGATGGGTTTTACTTCAATAATTACGGCAACGTGGTTTATTTCGCCGTTTTTTTGTTTAAATACCAAATCGCCGATTTCCGCTTTATTTTCGTCAATCTTGTTTCTTTTTGAAAAATCATACTGATATTTAGCGCCGTCCGGAACTTTTACGCCGGTCACCTGATAAAATAAATATTCGATAAATTCGCTACAGTCAAAAGCCTGCCGTCTTGCCAAAATTACTTCCGGCGGAGTATTAAGTTTTACTTCCGCGCCATAAACATAAGGAAGCTGTGCATCCGCAAAAGCTTTAGAAATACTCGTAACTTTTTGCTTTTGTTCTTCTGTAAGATTTAACATTTTCCCTCTGTTTACGCGGCGGGCGGCTTTCGATTACCCGCCGCAGTCTTTTATTTTCTTACTTTTTTTAAAAACAACCTTTCTTTCAACTTTTCATCCGGGGCAGCTCTTTTCTCTTTTTTATGGCTTGTTTCATATTTTTTCCCGAATTTCCAACTTAACTTTAAAAATTTTCCTTCTTCGTATTCTTGGCTTATCGGCATATAAAGCCGATTTGTAAAGCCGATCGCCGGCATATACGGACTTTGCCGGATCTTCCTAATCGTAATTACGGCCCCTGCGAACTTAAGTCCGAATCGTACTCCCCCGGCAATTTTTTCAACCTAAGCAGTTCGGTTACAATATCCTTGAGCTGATTAAGTTCTTTATTATCCGGCGGGCGGTTATATTCTTTTTCAAACTGCTCTTTAGCAGTTTTCATAGCCGCGTCAATTATTGCAAGAGTATCGCTTGTCGTATCATCGGAAATAAGCTTATCCACAACGCTCGTAACCGCGATAACAACAGGCGTGTACTTAACAAGATACTCTTCGCCTTTCTCCCACTTAAAAACCGAAACAAGAAAGAAAGCAGCAATTACAATTATTGCCACCACAACCTCTACTATCGTTCTTTTTGTCATTGTACATCACCCCCTTGTTTTTATACCTTTAACTGCCATAAGCAGTTGTTCATGTTCTTGCCGCTGATATTGATGCGCTAGCTTTGATTCAGCCATCATAGCGGCCAGATCATTAAATCTTTGCAAAAAATCTTCGTTTGCTTTTTGTTGCTGAATTATCAGGCCCATAAGTTGATTTTTGTCTTCTTTGTAGTTTTTCTGTTGCTCATTAAGATAGTTAAACATCCATTTAAATAGAAGAACCGCAACGAACATAATAGAAACTATTAAAAATCCTGATATCCCTATTTCCTGAAAAAGTTTTCCGAATGTCGTTATTTCCATAGTTCCCCTTAGTTCCCCTTCAAATCGCGCCGCCTGCTCATAACAAGCGGCGCGAAACAAACTATATTTCCGGCTCAACAACAGCCGTATCAAGCACAATTACGGCAAAATCAAGCTTTTTTGAACTGTTCTTACGATCGGGGAAAAACGTTTTTGCTACCCCGCCCATAAGTCCGGTAGCAACGCCTTTCTGATTGCCATAGTCAAAAGTATCTTCTGCCCATTCCTGCGAATGCTTGCATTGTCCGAAAACAGCCGCCTGCCGCCCGCAAAATATTGCTCTTGCAATCGGCACTTTTGCCTGCGCATCAGCTTCAGAATATCCTTCGAAATTGGCAGTTCCGGAAACATCCGCAGGATCAAGATACGGCACAGCCTCATGTTCAACTACAATAACCCCGTCATAAACAAAAGTATCTTCCCCAAGGAAAATAGGATTATTCTTGCCTCTTTCAGCTGCATTACTCCATGCCTCAACTATTATTTGATTAGTTTTAAGCTGGGCAAACTGATAAGGATGAACAAACATCACATAATAGTCTTTGCCATCAAAACTCAAAGGCAAAATTTTAGGTTTGGCAAGTTTTGCCATTGTTTTGAGTTTTATGATCATCTTTGGAGTTATAACATCTGTTGCCGCTAAATCAGCCAACTTGCCAATGTTGGCATTAAGATATCGGGCACCTTTTCCTGCAATCAAATCGGCTACAGGTACGGCATTAGGAGTATTACTCCACTTGGCTGCCACACTGTACAAAGCGCCTGTAACATCTTTCAGCGCGGTATTAAGTACGCCACCTAGCTTAAGAAAGATCTGAACTACTATTACTTCTTTCAGCCAGTCCGCAAGGCCGCCCTTGAATTCCGAATAAAGATCATAAACGCTTTTCTGATCATCCAGTTTGCCGGTTGATCTCACAGCGTTACGTTTATAATCAACATTCAATTCAAAATCTTGAGTAACTAACGCTTCTTCATTTCCTTCTAGCATAGCATCACCGTCTACGCCGGCGCCCTCAAGCTTACGAATAATTCCAAAAGTGATTTTCTCGCCCTTAGTTTTTTCCAGTTCAGTTTTTATCTGAACGAGAGAGTTTACGCCTTTTCCCATAAGCCCTTTTTTAGCAAACCAGTTTTCAAGGATTGCTTCCCTGAACAACTCTTTTGCCCAAATTATGGCTCTCAAGGCAGGATTACTCTGTGTTTTAGCCATTTTTTTCCACCTCTTTATTTTTTTATTCTGCTCTTCTTAAAAATTTTTCTCTTACTTTTTCCGGCAAGCTGTTAAACTGCTCTAAACTCATTCGAGTTATATCTTCCGGTTTCAATTCCGAATAAGGCACAACTGCTCTGCCGCCGCCGGATATACTGGCAGGGATTTTCACTTTTTGTGAATTAGCAATCATTTTTTCTACTCTTTCAGCTTCCACTTTTTTTATTTGCTGATTTTTAACTTCTTCGGTTTTTTTATTAATTATTTTCGGATGCATTGATCCGAGTTTATATGCCAAATCTACAGCTTTTTCTCCGTATTTATTAACGCCCCCCGAAAGCATTGCCACAGAAATATCTTCCGCAAGTTTTCTTGCCTGTAGTACTTTTTCCCTGTCGCCATTAAACATCTCTTCCAAAAATATCTCGCCGTCAACTTTATCTTCATTACTTCCGTTAAGCGATAAAGCAATAGCCCTCATAATTTCACTTGCCGCAGTACCTACCTCATCAAAATCCTGATATTTTGTAGAGGCTTCTTGTCCTTGCCGCTGTAAAATCTGATAATCTTTTTGAGCTTTAACTTCAGCCTGTTTGTATTCTAAATATTCTTCTTCCCGCACGGTGGATTGTCCGCTTGCTTTTTTTGTTTTAATGTCTGCGATTAACTTTTTAACTTCCGCGCCGGTAAATAAATCTTCTTCCTCTATTTCTTCAAGTTCAAGAGGATCAGAGGCAGGATTTCTATCATTTTTCGCAATTTCTTCCCTTGCCTGAAGTTGTGCTTTTAAATATATGTTTTCCTTCTCTAGTTCAGCTTTGCTTGCTTCCGCCGCTTGGCGTTTTTTTCTTTCTCCTTTAAAACGCCAATACATTGCCTTTTCATTTGGGTTCCATTTATTTAGGTTTTCCTTCTCCTCTTCCGGCGTTAAATCATCGTTGGCCGCGGATTTTATTTCTGCTTTTTTTTCATTACTTACCGCCACCTGGTTTTCTTTTACAGATTGTTCTTTCCCAGCGTTTCCCGAAGCATTTTCTTTAGCAGAACTGAAAATTTCGTTCTTTTTGGCCAGTTCAATTTCTTCCGGCGTTAAACCTTCTTCTTTCGCGGTTTCTTCCGTTACAGGTTCTTCGCGATCTTTTTCTTCCGGATTGAAATCCAGTTCAATTTCAATTCCGGACGGATTTTCTTCTTTTTCTAACATTTCAGTAGTTTCTACCATAGTTTCTGCCATTTTAAAGCTCCTTTCTTCGGCCTCAATGCCGATATTTTACCGCTATATACTTTGCTCCGGTAATGCGTTTGGTGGCTGTACGCCCGCCGCAGGCACTGCCTGTTGCGGCGGAAGCGGCTGCATTGCCGCAGACATTGCTTTTTGTAATTGCGTTTTCGTTGCTGAAGGCAATAATGTTTGTTCGATTAAAATTGCCGGATCCACCGGAACTCCCTGTTGCCTGAGATCCATTAACATTAAATAATTTCCTATTTTTACAGTATCACTAATGGCACTTTCGCCCACAACTACATCGTATTTTGTGAAATCCTTAGTATCATCTAAAACATCTGCTATGGTTTGATAACCATTTTTCACTCCTTCCGGAGTATCTCCAAAAGTTTCCCGCATAAAACCAGCGCCTAAAGCTTTAATTGCGGTAAAAATATCAAAAAGTTCCCCCAAGTGAGTTAAAATGAACTTTCCAAGCAATTTTTTTGAATAGCTATGGTTATCAAACAATTTTTGTACCATAACCATTCCCTGGCGTTGCCTTAAAGCTATTGCCCGGCCGCTTGCCTGATTCTCATTTTGCGCCAGTAAATCAGTATTTATACCTGTTATTTCCTTCATATCCTGTGCCGCTTCCGCCGCAAGCTGTGCATGCCCCTGACTTAATGGCGTTGGAATAATTTTTTTCGGCTGGGCATGTCCTCTTTTAATTTCAATGTTAACACCGGGGCTCGAGCCATACTCAGACAAAACATTAGGTTTTACCAAACTACCCTCTTCAAACATCCAGCCGCTATTAGCAGATGTATTCAAAAGATGTAGTTCTTGCGTACGCCGCTTGTTTAATTCAAAATTAAGATCCCGAACTGCACGGACTATGCCCTGTATCATAAGTTCGGATTTATTGTCTTTTGTAAGTTTTGATGAATATCGAAATGCAAATTCAGGTATTAGCGGATACCCCGCCCATTTGGGGTACGTCCATGCGCGGCCATCATACAGCAAAATGTTACCGCCAAGCAAAACAGCAGTATATATCTCTTCTACTTTTCTCTCTATTATTACCGCCGCACTGGCAGTTATATTGCCAAATTCATCAACTGTGGCACGTTCGGCTTTAGCTTTTTCTGCCTCAGGCAACGTATCAAAATCTTCAACAGTGCCGGCTTTTCTATCGGCCAAACAGTACCTCGTAACTCTTTTTTTGTAATGGTATTCGATAAGATCGCAGCTTTTACCTTTGCGAAATTCTTCTGCGGAATCCGGATTATCATAATCGTTATACGGATCATTATGATGTTCAGTCGTCGCGCCAAACCCCGTTAAATCTATATTACACCTGCCGCAATCATCAATTTCGTTATGTTTATTCGGATAGAGGTTTTTTACCTCATCCTTGGTAAGCCCAACTGTTAATTTACATACAAATTTTGCATCGTTTAAGTTATACTCGATGCTTGCCGGATCAATAAAAACATTAAAACCGGATACTACTCTAAACTTCATGTCCCCGTTAATTAAATCGCGGCTATAATCGATATAAGGTTCCAAATAAGACACTCCAGAGATAAGTACATTTGCAAAATTATCTGATACTTTTCTTTCCCCGTCCGCATTATTCATTACGGTTTTCAATAAACGAGTAGCGATTTCGCCTTTTATTTCATCTTCAATGCCAACAGGATAAACAGCAAAATCCGTTCTATTCTGTGCTTCCAATCCTTCTAATAATTGTAAATTCGGCTTTATTTTGTTTATGGTTAATGCTTTAACGCCGCGCTTGCGCAAAATTTCTTTGCTGTCGCGTTCCCACTGTTCGCCCAAAGCCGCTTCGCAGTCCAGCTCTGCTTCCTTTCGCCAATTGTTCCAATAATTCAGAGCGTATCTAAAATCACTGTTAATGCGGTTTATAAGCTTTTCTTCGGCGCTGTATCCTAATTCTTCATTTCTTTCTTCTTTTTCTTCAGCCATTTTTTTACCTTTTGAAGTTTACTTAACGAGAATACGCGTGTGCTTTGTGTTTAAAAGCGGATTTTTAAGTTCTTTGTACATTGAATTCATTATTTATCTCCTTTATTTTTAAACCGTTTCCGGATTGAATGTCTGTCCGCTGCCAGTGCCAGTATTTACTCTTCCATAATCGTAGTTTTGTTCTTTTGCCGGCCGGCCATAATCGGATGGCTGTAAACTTACAGCCATCATCCGGAAAGCGTCCGCGCCGTGCGAACTCCAATCGTGATACGGAACATCCAGATACATCTTTCTTTTATCGTCATATTGTTTGCGATAATTTTTCAAACAATTTATTCCCTGTTGGCATTTTTCGCTGTCTATCCATACCCGCGGGAACAGATTTCTTACTTTGTCTATTCCGTCCGCTATCGGTAAATTCGGGGCAACACTAAACTTTATACCAAGCTTATCAGCCGTATCAAGCCTACTTTGTCCGTAAGAAAGCTCGCGGACTTTTATATCGTGCGGGGCAAAATGTTTATAACTTTCATAAATGTATTTCTTCTCTTTAACTTTCTTTATCGTTTCCGCAAGGCTTATCCCGAAAGCTTCGTAATAATCAATCAATCGTATCTGCTGTCCTATTATCTGTCCAAACCATATACACATACGGTCTGAGATACCTAAATCCCACCAAGTCCATACGGGATATTCGGGCATATAAGGAACTTTCGTGATTCTTCCGTCAGCGTAAGCCTGCGATATTTGCGCCGCGTAATAAGCGCCGGCTATCGGTACCGTAAAATCGCAGTAGTATTCCTGACGGAATAAAGCGTCATTACCGTATTTGAACTCAATTTCTCTTTTTTCCTGCGCTAAAACTTCCGCCGCGATTGCTTCGGTATCATCAACCGTAAGCCGCTGACAGAACCATTTAGGATCGTATTTTGCGAGTTTGTATAAGTCGTAAGCGTGGTTTTCTCCGCGGGGAGTGAAGTTGAATATTGCAAGTCCGTCATTTTCTGCGAGTATCGGGCGCATATAGTCCCAAGCTAAAGGATCCTGTAGACTGTATTCGCTAAACACTATTCCAAGCGGGTTACTTCCTACTATACTGTCTATCCTGTCCGTACCAACCACCTGTAGAATTGACCCGTTTCTAAGAGTCAATTTCATTTCGGTTTCGTTCTTTGCCGCCCACAAATTTCGCGGGATATGTTCCAAGAAAGCCTTTCCGGTTTTGTCTTTCCCGTCCCAAAGTATTTTCCGGCCCTGCTTGTACTGCGGAAATGAGTAATAATAAAGCCCGACCCGCTTTAACATCTCTTTGCTTATTATGTTAAAACAAGTTTTTTCTTTACCGCCGCGGCGATGCCAAGTTATCGCAGCTCGCTTACAACCACCATCAATCGCCTTCATTAACGGTTCCTGATATGCTCTCGGTGTGAAATCGTAAGGCATTATTATTTCATCATCCATTTTTTTTCTTCCAAGTTCCAGGATTGGCTAAAGTCTGTATCGTTACTTTTACCGGCCCGCCGTCCTCTCCGGTAACCTCTAATTTCTCCCTCATCTTTGTATTGTTAATCGCAAAGAACTTCGCAAAATCACTTTTATAGTTTCCTCTTAAAGCGTTCGTGCAAAGGATTTCTTCCTGTATCGCTTTACATTTCCCATAAGCTTCGGAAAACTCCGGATATTTCTTCTTCCATTCGTGTAAAGTATCAACCGAAACGCCTATACTCCGCGCATAAGCGGAAAAATATGGAATATCGTTAACAACTTCCACAATCTGCACACCTTTTTCTGTTTCAATTTCCTTTTGTGTGTACGCCGGGATATCAAAAAATTCCATCATGTCATCGCAAAATTCAGCTTTGTATTTATCAGGCGCCCCGGTATCCATCTTTCCATTGTATTTAACACCGTACTCTTTGCCGGAGGCAGCGGATACTACTTTTACAGGATCGCTGTTATTTCCGGCGGTTATTACTACTCCCGTTTTCTTCTTTTTCGGAGTACTCTTCCTTCTGCTTTTCGCAGATACTTTCTTTTTTTTGTTATTTGTAGGCTTTTTCATTGGCGCACCTTCCTTCTTATCGCTTTGGAACATTGTTCCTTCCCTGCGATATTGAGGGTTAAGGGTAGTAGTTGTTTCCAAAATAGAAACAACCGCCCTTCACATATAGAGCGCTATTCAGGTTTTTGATTAGTTTTAACACTTAAAACGGTATGAAAACGGTATGAAGTGGTGGTATGATTTTTTTAATCTTCTTTCACGCCTAACATCAATTTCAAATGTATTTTACTTTCACTCTTCACACTCCTTTATTGCTTTGATAACGGCAATAATTTTTGAGGCATCTTTTGAAACACAAAGCGTATAACCGGCTTTTCTAAATTCATATTCATCGTGATATTTTGATACCCTGAACTGCTTTTCTCCAAAGATTATTGACTCTTTATGCCATTTATCGAGATAGATATATGCATCCGAAAAAATCTCCTCTACCTGTTTTAAAAGTTCATTCATCATTCTTGCTTCTTCAGTTCGACATCAATCAGTTCGACATCAAAACGTTTTTCTTGTTTTTCAAATATTTCTATATTTTTAATATTTAAAGCTTCTTTTATTTCTTTTGCATATTCGTGAAAATACTTGCCCCATCCACGATAAAAAAAGCCACCTTTTCGAATAGCGGAAGCAACAAGCCCCCAAGTAGGATTAACTGGTTGTAATTGTGGGGCTGTCTTTGGTATTGCTATTCCTGTTGATACACCCCACGGCATAACTTTAATACTCTCACTTAAATCCACTTCAATAAGCCCGGCCCACAATGGGATTTCTTCGGTTTTAAGCAGTCCTTTAGGCACAACATAGTAAACAAAATGCGAAAACAAACGAGCTAAATCCTGTTTATGATTATCTTCAATATCTTTTTTAAAATCTTGCCGGGAAACTTTAATTTCATAAGTACAACACATAGGGTTTTTAGTTGCTTCTATTGTAAATAAGTCTGCCCGCCGGCGGCTATTTGAATTATTATACCCTGTGCTATATTGCATCTCCGGAATACAAATTAAATCTTTACTACTGCAATATATAACAAGATGTTTTAATACCTCTTTTGTTTTTTTCTTATCGCTTATCGACTTCATTTTTTTATCGCCTTCAGCGCGACTAGGATTTTCTGAAAATCTTTGGATTTTCTCCGACATTTGCCGGCAATGTAAAATTTAAAATGTGCATCCAGTTTATGAATGAAACAATTTTCATTTTTGGCGATAAAAATAATGCTGTTCAGTTGTTTTTCATAAATAGCCTCTGGAAAAATCTCTTGTACCTGTTTTAAAAATTCTTTCATCATTACCCCTTACAAATCTTTAAGAATATCATTACAAGCATCTTCATAACCTATTACGCCATATTTCTTGGTTTTTTTCTTCTCAATCTTCATTCTCAACTGCTCTTTGGCTTCTCGAAGTGCAACAACGGCAAAATTGTCGCAATTCTCCGTATTACATTCTTGACAAGCGCAATACTTACATTTCTCTTTAATTAAACTCTCAAATATTCCCACTTTGCCCCCTTTAATGAATTTCTGCCGTACTTTTGGCCTTAGGAAGCGCGCCCTCGGGAGCCTTTATCTTCCTGAAAAATTTACTTACCTGATATTCGCTGATCTTGCGAACGTTCCGTGCGATCTTCCTGCGCCCCCACCCGCAATGAAACCGGCAGAAGAATATAATGTTCTCTTTCCGCGTTATGCCTCTTTTCATTATCCCCTTGCTTTCGCGTTCAAATTTGAAGTAGCGGCGCGCCACAAACGGGCTTTTAAATATCTCTCTCACTTCTTCATCAGATAAAAGTTCAGTCATTCTCCTCTCCTTGTTTTTCCATCAATCCGCAAAGGGTTCCTCTTTAACCTCTCTTGTAATTTATTTTTTCTTTCCACCTGTAACATCCGCTTTCCGGATCCACGCGTTCCCTTCTTATAAAGCATTCTATATGCAAAGCTCCGATGACTCCATCAGGAAGCGAGTTATCGCCCTTTTCTGTAGAGTTTATGCAGGTTTTACACTTCATATCCTCAACCGCCTCAATCTTTATCTTTTTAAGCTTTAAGCGCATTATTTTGCAGAAACTTTTTATTTCTTCAGTTCTTTCCAAAAAGTACCACATCTTTTTGTCCGCCCGGAAGATACCGCCGCGCTTCTTTATTCCTTCCCTGCAATCATACGCGCTGCCGCGGTAGATATACCAAATGTACTTTTGTTTAGCTTTCATTTAATATTCCTTTTCAATTGATCTCTTAACATCACTTCCGAGATTCCTTTTTCCGTTGAATTTGGAATACCAAGCACATATTGTCTAAAAATGGTTAAAGCAAGTTCCTCCGCTTCTGCATAGCTCATACCTAAGGTTTTTTCAGCTATTTCACTTGGCCGCAATCCAAATTTCAAGCCTCGTGCCTTTTCAAATATTTGGAAGAAATATTCTAAATTCGCTTTTGTGGGCTTAGGTATCTCCAACCTGATTTGAAACTTGTGCCGAACGGTTTCGTTCAGTAATGATTCATGATTCGTAGCGGCTATCACTATAACATAACTTGGAAGTGAATCAATATATGTAAGTAAAAAACTAAATATCATATCCCTAGATTTTTTATCTAAAATTCCAAAATTATTAAAAAACAAAACACATTGTCTTGTCTTTACATGATCAATCAATTTTGATAAACGCATCGCGGTTTCGCCTAAATAAGAACCTATGATACTTTCGTATCTTACTGTTAAAAGTGGAAACATCAAAGCTTCGGCAATGGCCTCAGCTAATGAAGTTTTACCATTACCCGGAGGCCCGATTAAAAGCATCTTGTGCCTTGGTTCTACTCCGTATGATTGAAGCAATTCCACTCTGTTTTGTTCTGAAATCAATTCATCGCATATTCGTTTTACATTGTCAGGCAAAACAAGATGCTCTAATCTCTTCTTCGGAATTTTTTCCCAAAATCTGCATTTATTTTGAGAGTTCATTTTTTATCTCCTGAAGTTTCTTTGCCTTCTTTTCCCATTCTTTCGCTTCTGCCGCCTGCTTCTGCTTTTTACTTTTATGCTCAATTATCCGCAGTTCAATGGTCGGATACTTCTCTTCAAAAATCTTTTTCTTAATTTGAAATTCTTTGGTACGGAAACCTTTTACATCTTCCGCTACAACCCGGCCGCTTCCTTCTTCGCAGTATTCAAAATCGGCAATATACTTAATCGGGCGTATCTTTTTCCCAAACTTGCTATATCCTTCCTGTAAAATATATTCGGGCTGTAACGTTAAATGCGATATTTCCCCTGTTTTCTCTAAAGCTTTAAGTTCCCAATACCGCCGCGCTTCCGCTTTACTGTCAAACACAATGCCGTCAACTTCTGCCTTTTCATTCCGGTATTTTGACACTTTCTTTTTTGGAATGGTACATAGAACTCTTATCCCATTTCTCATAAATATTTCTCGTATGTGTTTCCCTTACAAGAAAACACTGAAGTCCTTCCGTTCCACCTGAAACCTTTTTCTTCTGCTTTTTTATCTCCGGCATTACAGCAACATGGCACCAGAACCGAGATTCCTTCCAACATCGCAGACGTTTCTCCAGTGCCGCCACAGTATCGGCATTCATCACGCGCTAAAAAAGCCGATTTTTCGTCATATCCATATTTGAACTCTAAAATCCCAAGATAGTTGCTATCGTTTTCTACAATAAAATCAAAGTTAAGCTTCCATCGCCTTTCATTTTCACCAAACAAAAAAGGCTGTTTCTGTGCAGCAGCTAAAATAGCTTCAAAATTAAAATTCGGGCGCTTCAGCCGGGCTTCTAGCTTATCTTTCCGGCTTTTAGATAACTCCACTATTTTGGGGAGTTTGTTTTTTTGGGCATAATTGTTCCACTGTGTTAATATTTTATTTATATTTTCTTCTTTATCTTTTTCCTTATCCTTATCCTTATCCTTATCTTTATCCTTTTCTTTTTCCACAAGGGTATCAATACCCTTTTGATACCCTTTCGATACCCTTTCCAAAAGTCCGTGTTTCTGTAAAAGAGCAAAAACAGGTTTATGCGGCGTGCAGGCTTCAGATAACTTACCATATTGAAAACTAATAAAATCATTAACAAAATATTTTCCTGGCTTTATCATTTCAACATGCTCTTTTAATATTTCCATGTCTTCCGGTTTTATTTCTTCTCCGATATAAAGCGATACCAGTTTCCAATTAGCTACCCATACCCCTGAAGCATCACATTTATCATATATAAATCTAATCAAGCATTTATGTTTGCAGGATAAGTTCATAAACCATTCTTTTTCCCAAATTTCTGTTCCTGTAAATCTTTTTGGCATTTTCCGTTCCTTTTTCAAGTGATGATATATCTTCAGATGTATCTTCAGGGGTAGGGGTTAAGAGGGGGCAGGGACTTTCACCCTGCACGCATTCGCTCTCCACCCTCTCCTGTCTTTACTTCTATTACTTAACCTTCGCAAAGCTCTTTCTTGCAGTCGGGAAGCTCTCTTGTAAGCTCAAATGCTTTTCATAAGCAAGCTTTTGTGCTTTAATTCTTAGATCTACCCATTCCAACTCACTTACTGCCATAAAAAAGAGATCTTCCGCTTCCAAAGAATCTTCAACCTTCATCAAAACTATAATTGCAAGTTCTTCTTCTTTAGTTTTTTGATTGATAAGCTTTATTCCCTTTTCTGCTATCTTTCCCAAAGCAAACTTTGTAGATATCCTGTACACTTCGCCGTTTTCCGGGTATATATAAAACCAATCCGGCAAAACAATATCTTTTGTATCTATCTGTTTCGGCGCTGCTTGTCCAAGTCCAGTTGCTTCAACTTCAGGCTTTACCTGTTCTTTCTTCTCAGCCGCCTTTTTTATCTTTGTCGCTTCTGCTTTTGTCTTTCCTGTTCCGGACTTGCCGGCCTTTTTTTTCTCCATTATCCCCTCCTTTTGTTTTTCACTTACTTATTCTTTTTTCGCTCCGGCGGTACCCGCGAAAAGATACCGCCGGCCCTTCTAAAATTTGACCACTCGCCCCCATTCGCTTTACAAATCGATCAGGCAATCCATTTTTATATATTTTCACTCTATGGATTTCTTTTCCTGCAGTTAATTCCCTGTTGGCATTTTTCGCTGTCTATCCATACCCGTGGGAATACATATGTCTTTTTCAACTTTATAAATACCCGCGGCGGGAACGCCCTTAAAACTTTCATCTTCCTTATACTCCAAAACAGCCAAAACTAAATCCCCTTTTTTCAAACTCTTAATATCAACCGCCGCAAGTTCCACAAGAGCGTCATTTTCTTCTTCAACGCGGTTATTTTCTCCGTTTATCCTAATGTTTAAGACGCGTCCCTTTACTTTTATGGGCTTCATATTTCCCCCTGTTTTCAATTCTTTTTAAGACTCCGTAAACCTTTATAAGCTCTATTTTGGTGGCCTTTAACTCGCTTCCCTGTTCAAGCTGCCGCTCTAATAAAAAGTCGATCTTACAACTGTCGAGCCACCACCCGAAAATACAAACCAAAACAACGATTTTAAGATACACGGACATTCCCATATTCAAAACGAATATAAACAATACGATCGGCATTAAATACCGCACCCAAACCGCCGCTTCTCTAAAAACCCAAATCAGTACTTTTTTCATTTTCTCCCCTTTATCCCCATTGTTCGGCCATAGCTTTTGCTATACCGAGAAACGTTTTACTTCTCATTTTGGCATTCTTCCCTTGCCGCCAATAATAGTTGTATTTTTGTCCTTTTTTTGGCCCGCTTTTTCTGATGATATGACCTTTAGGCTCTGGACGATTAAGCATATTTGTAGGAATAAGTTTCGAGAGGCCTCGTAACCAAAGGCACGTTGTCTTAATTTCAGGATCGCCAAAAAAATAAGGTTGTATTATTTGATCAGGCTTGCGAAAATGCGTGTTTATCCACCCTATCGGATTCTCTATAGCAACACGTTCGCAAGGGGCATTATAGATTGACATAAAAAAATCAACTGCCGCTGTATGTTTTGCAAGCCGATCCGGTTTACTTTTTAAATAGTGAAGGCCTGCATTTGCAAGATATGTGCAGGGCGGATGAGCAATAATTAAATCCCATTTTTCTTTGAGCAACGGCGATACATCGCCTTTTATGTGCCATTCCGGATGTCCGCCCGAACAGTCCAAAATATCGCAAGAATAGGCTTCATGGCCTCTTTCTCTAAAGGCAATACAAACTCTTTGCGATTCTTCACAAGCCACTAAAACTTTCATATTTTCAACTCCGCTATTCCGCATAACTCCGCAATCTGTATTTCGACTTTCGCCCCGGGAGACTGTAATGCACACGGCATCAAATAAATAAAATCTGCTTGCTTTAACAGGCTTAAAGCCTTCCAGTAGTAATATAAATACTCCGCATCCTTTTTATGCTTAATTCTGGCCGGATTTAACGGTTTATAACCTTTTTCTTTAAGCATTTTCTCCGCCGCAGCGAATTTTTTCCTATAATTTTCCACCCCAGTAATTTTCCCTGCGATATAAACTTTTTGTTTTTTCATTTTTCATCCTTTCAAATCCACGATGGAATAATAATCTTTTGCGTAGGATTATAATCCCTATCGTATGTTTTTATGTTATCGATATTTTCCTTAACAAAACTCTTCGTATGCTCTACCATAGCCGCATGCATCCGCAAACTGTCTTTTTCTTTTCTTTTGATGTTCTCAACAACAGCGCCCTCAAGGTCTGATGTGATAATATTGACGTTTACAGGTTTTGTCTGTCCAAAACGATAGCAACGGCGCACAGCCTGGTAATAAGCCTCGAAACTGTCAGATAAGCCGACAAATGACATGTTATGACACACCTGAAAATTAAGCCCGAATCCGCAGATAGACGGCTTGCTGATAAGGCATTTAATCTTTCCCGCGGCAAAGTCCAGCATTGCTTTTTCTTTATACTCCGGAGAATCCGAACCTTTGACTTCAACGCAATCTTTTATAGATTTTTTTAGCATTTCGCTTTCAATGTTGAAATCACACCATACAAGATGTATATCGTTTGAATTATTAACGATATCGGCACAGACAGCGACACGTTCCTTTGTAGTTGATCTTCTGTTTTCGCGGCGTTCCTGCAGGTTCTGAGCTTCAAAAGCAAATAACCATCCTTCCGGAATGCTGTTTGATTTCACAACGATTTCATTGTAGTTAAGTGGTGGCAATTCAAATCCGTCATTGTCATAACCCAAATCTGACGGCATTGTGAGTATCGCAGCCCAGCTAGCAACGAATTCCCAAAATTTATCCTCTGCATGTCCTTTAAGTCGCCATTTAGCCGTATCACTGCCGTCATGATAAAAGAACATCGAGAGCATCTCCGTCCTTGTCATAGCGTCTAAAAACTCGCTATGGTTTCCAAGCTCCATAAAATCGTTAGGCGCCGGCGTTGCCGTACATGCAAGCCTGAACGGGGTTTCTCTAAATCCGTTAATGATCGTATTGCGTGTAGCAGAAGCGAAAGACTTTAAAATACTGCTTTCATCCAAAACAACGCCGCCGAAAGATACTGGAACAAAATGCTCAAGCTTCTCATAATTCGTGATATTGATTCCATTGACTACTTCTGCCTGCTCGCGGCATAAATTAACGTCTATGCCCAGCTTTCGAGCTTCGTTGACGGTCTGTACACTTACCGCAAGAGGACTCAATATAAGCACCGGCATGTTAAGCCTTGCATGAACGTGTTTTGCCCACTCAACCTGCATAAACGTCTTTCCGGTACCCGTTCCGGTAAAAAATGCGGATTTGCCGCGGCGTAAGCCCCACAAGACCAAATCCTTTTGATATGCAAACAGCTTCGGATTAAGTTCGTTTCTATCCAACTCGAATCCGCAGTCTTTTTTAACTTTGAATTTATTTTGAATAAAATCTCTGTAATTCATTACAACAACTCCGTTTGTTTTTTTATCGTTAAAGCTATTTTAATATTCTGTTCTGCTTGACGATAATAACTCTCTTTTAACTCACAACCTATGAATTTGCGGCCGCGGAGTATCGCCTCATAGCCCTCGCTTCCGATACCCATAAACGGACTGTAAACAATATCACCGGCATTGCTCCATAGTTCGAGGCAGCGCCCGATAACATCAAGCTGAAGCGGACATATATGCCGCTCGTCTTTTTCATCACGTGCGCTATTGCGTTGAAGCGTATTTGACTGTCTGATATCCATCCATACAGGACTTGCATAGCGGCGCCAGACATGATGCGAATATACCGGATCGTCATTTGCCATTTGGCAATTCTTATTTTTTCTACTATATCCTGCTTTTAATGCCGCTTCCTTTTTTGGGGCATTTGGTTCGTTCTCGCCAACAAATTCCGTCAAACCGTCAGGATGTGCAATAGGCTCATCATTTGCGCCAGGCTTTCTCATGGTTACCACATAATCAGGAAGTCCATTGCGGCACATTGCAGAATCTTTTTTAATCTGTTTATGCATAAGCCCTATGGCTTTTGTGCGTGTAGCTTCTACAAGCGGATCCTTATAAATTACTACGCGAGAATGATATATAAAGCCTGCATCTTGAAACATCGTAATCAGCTTACCCGGAAAGTCCATAAGCCCGATATGTCCGTCACGCTCTTTCATAAGTGGTATGTCCATGCAGTGAAAAGAACATAACCGTCCCGGCTTTATGATCCTGAAAAGGTCTTTAATGATGAAATTGAAATGCTCAAAGAACTCGGTATGATTTTTACAGTTACCCAGATCACGTTCGGAGTTGCTGTAAACATAAAGGCTTGCAAACGGCGGCGAAAAGATAGAATAATGAATGCTATTGTCCTTTATATCTTTTATTGTTTCACAGCTGTCGCCGTTGTATATGGCTATCTTATCGTCTATATATTGATTTAAAACTTTCATTGGCCTGTCCTTTATCCCCGAGCTTGCTTTTAGGCGCTTTCATTTCAATAAAAAGGCCTTTAAATCCGTTACGTGGTTCAAATACCATAAGATCCGGACAGCCTTTCTTATATCCCGCGGCCTTCATTTTGATTGCGGTTCCGATATTTGTTCTCATTCCGCCGGCAGAAGCCGAATAGAGCGTTCCCGGATATTTCATGTCTATATAATTTACAGCAATTGCCCCGGCAACCTGTAAAACGGTAAAAAAAGCAATCAACATTACTGCCCAAAGCACGATATATTTAAATTTCACATAATAAACAGGCTCATCCAAACTTCTCAAAAATCCTTTCATATTCCGTTTCCACACTCCTTTTCGTATATTGCGTATATCTCCTGAAGGGACGCTTTTTCAAAGTCAAAACTGTTATATTCCCCGCTTGCCATTTGTATACACTCTTTCATTTCCTGCCTTGAAAGTCCGTTTATCGTTTCCGTACCAATAATTTTTCCGCTTTTAAAATCAATAGTTTCGGCTCCGGAACCTTTACCCGCCGCAAGGCCGGTTAAAATAAGCCCTATATACCTGCCATGTACGTACTGTACAGCACAAAGCAACTTATGCAAATGTGTTAAAATAAGCCCTATATACCTGCCGTGTACGCACTTTACATCGCTACATCCATAACAGGATCCGATTTTTGCAAAGTGCGTACACTCCTGCATAATTTCTTTTATTTCGTTGATTAAATCTTTTTCGTTTTCCATTATGCCACCTCAATCGCATAATATTCCGGCTCTTTAATAAGTTTTGCCTTTATATCTTCTTCTTCCATCGCTAAAACCCACCTGCCACCTGCCACTGCCTTTTCAATGGCATCTTCTTCTGTCTTCGCATACACCGTTTGGCAGTAAAAAGCGCCGCCGCAGTCTTTTTCCACCACAAACTCTTTTACTTCGTCCAAAGACATTGTTTCCCCCTTTTCTGCTATAACTACTTTTATTACAGTTTTAAAAACCGCGAAGTTTTCGTTGCAAATCTTCGACGCTGTAAAAAAACTGTTTTTTCCACTTAATACGATGTACTTTTAATCCCTCGTTTAACTTACGATGTACCGCCCCGGCGGTTTTAAGTTTAAACATTTGCATAAGTTGCTTTGTACTGTACATCGCAACCCCAACAAACATATGCGGCATTATTTCTTTGTTGTCGTTCTTTGCTTCGGATTGCCTCATAATCCCTTCCTTTTTCTTGCTTTGCATATATAAACTTGCTAAAATACAAAAATTAAAGAGGTAATCTTGTTTTCACAAGATTACCTCTGCTGGAAGTTGCTTTCTGCAATGCACCGGAAAGATTAATTGCAGAACAGCAACTGTTATTTTTAAAAAGACGATAGATTTGATTAATACATTTCCGGTGCATTTTTAATTCTCTTTAAGTTTATTTTACATCGTATTTGATGTACTTCAATATTACAACATAAATGATGTAATGTCAATAGTTATTTTTATAGAGGATAAATGAAAAAACAAAGTCAGAAAAGTGGGAAAAACATTGGAGAAAAGATTGATACGGCAATGCATCTTGCCGGATTAACACAGGAAACTCTTGCGGAAAAACTTGGGATAAAACAACAGGGGGTAAGCAGATGGATAACAGGGACATCCATGCCAAGAATTACTACTCTCAAAAAGATTGCTTCAGCAACGGGGCAGCCGTTGCAATATTTTTTTGATAACTCCGTAAATATAACTACTGGAAATCATAGTCCGATCTCTAATAGTAAGCCGGTAAGCTATGTATCGAAAGGAGAACAAAAATATACTTCAGGAAAGAATAATGATGACGAGAAAGAAATATTAACTCAATTAGCCCTTCTCGAAAAAGAAAAAGAGATACTGGCTTTAAAATTAAAACTTCTCGGAAAGAAGAAAGGAAAGAAAAAATAATGTTTCAAATACAAGAAACATTATCTATAATATCATTATGAAGAAAATACTTGTTTTATTATTTTTTACTTGTTTCTTAACTTCTTGCACAACTTTGCATAGTACATATAATCCACAGAAAGCAAATATCAAAGATCTCTTATATCTATCTGAGCAAGTCAAAAAAGCGAGAGTACAGGCAAATTATTCTCAACTTAATTTTTCAGTCGCATTAGATGTTCCTGAAAAATATTTAATTGATATTGAAGATGGTAAAATACTTCCTGATGTATTTACTTTTCAAAAAATTATCAAGCTTACAAATAGACCATTGGAATGGTTTTTTAGAGAATGAAAGACGCTACAAAAGAGTTTATAAAAGATTTAATTGTTTTGTTATTTATTAGTGGATTTATACTTTTTCTACTCATCGGATCTGAAAATCCAAATAATATAACCCTCTTTATTCTTGTTGTTATAATTCTTCTACAATATATACAAAATGAAAGAAAACAAAGAAAATTTGATGCTTTGAAAAAAAACATTAGCTATTGGGCTATACAGGAAAATAATGAACTAATTAAAACTTGTTCTTTTTTGCTGAAAAGCGAATATATCCCTGAAAAAACTAAAAAAGAACTTGAAGAAGAGATGTTCGAAATACAATCCTTTATAATTTCAGATGAGTATGATTATACGGACGAAGCAAAAGTCAAGAAATTACACATGAGAGTACAGTATCTAAATAAAATAATTTTATCCTTAGATAAAAAATAACCACCGGAAAAAATATGCCCTCAAAATTAGAACTACGTAATGGGAAGTATAGTTTTCTATATAGAGATGCAGACTACAAGCAGCGCCGATATACTTGCAAAGAAAAAAACTACCACAAAGCAAAAGAAGAACAAATCGCCTTTCTTGCGACCGAAAACGAAAAAAGAAAACTATTAAAAGGCGGAAACATTAACCCTGATACTGTTACATGGGCGGTTTTTTGCGATATGTATATGAAGTTTAGCAAGCAAACTAAAGACGCTCCGGAACGCGACAAACAAACTATAAAACTTGTAAACCGCATCCTCAAACCTGTTTATCTGAAAGATCTTACAACGGACAAATTAAGAGATTACCGCGAAGAAAGAAAAAAAGAAGGCATAAAAGAAAGCAGTATTAACCGCGAAATGAACACTATTAAAAATATGTTCACTTATGCAATAAAAGAAAAAAAGATTCCTATCGAGCATCAAGCCGCCCCCATTGCTCCATACCCGCAAATGGCAGTTGTAAAAGACAAATATTTTACGCAAGACGAATGGTCTAAAATGAAGGATACAATCAAATCCGAATCAATGCTTACAGTATTATTTATTATGATATATACCGGCACAAGGTTAAAAGAAGCAATGTTGATGAAATGGTCGCATATAATCTTTGACCGGGATTTAGTTATGATAATGCCTTATAAAACAAGGAAAAGCAATCCAAACCCTGTCTATATACCGTTACATTCCGCTTTAAAGGCATATTTATTGAAATTGAGACAAAAGTACCCTGAAGCCGAATTTATCGTTAAAATCTCAAAAGAAACGGCTAATCCGATATATTCTATGAGCGCCAACATACGTAAAAAGCTCAAAGAACTAAAAATCAGAGGAACTGCCCATACTTGCCGACATACTTTTATATCTTGGGCCTTCATGTCAGGAATAGATGGTTTAGTCATAATGGACTGGGCCAGGATTAAAAAAATAGAGGTTTTAAACCGCTACAAACACCTTTCCCCAAATTTTAATAGAGATAACATCAACAAAATCAATATTTAGTCTCCCATATTATAGTTTTAACCGCAAAACAATAATAAGATAATTCTTTATTTTAATCCAGTCGAATTCGACCGGATTAAAAAAGAACGGTGTAAAGACCGTTCTTTTTTATGATATTACGCATATATTTTATAATTTTTTTATACTCTTATTTAATTTTTAATTTCTCTGACGTTACCAAAATGTTACCATATCCGACGATACAAAATGCCCGGTAGAAGACTCGAACTTCTGACCCCTTCCATGTCAAGGAAGTACTCTAACCAACTGAGCTAACCGGGCAATAATTTATTAAAAAACCGTTTTTATTCATAAGGTGCGGGCCGGAATCGAACCGGCGACTAACAGTTTTGCAGACTGTTCCCTTACCACTTGGGTACCGCACCGTACATAAAAGATATAAATTACAAATCGATTTATGAGTATATAAAATATCACGTTTTTAGTCAACCGAGAAATTTGAAATTCATCAAAGCGAATGCAGTCGCGCCAAAAAGCCGCGGCAAAACGGAAATAAAAAAATCCGCTTCAGGCAAACGCGCCGTCTGCCGCGTTCATCCCGTTGCAGCGGTTAAAACAATGCGGCGGTTTTTTTCTAAAATCGCGCCCTGCTGAAATTTTAAGGATTATAGACCGCTACTACAACGGCGCATACATAAGAAGCGCCGGCTTCTTTTAAAGCCTTCGAGATTTCCCCCAAAGTGGCTCCCGAAGCCTTTACGTCATCGACAATGCAGAGTCTTTCCCCTCCGCTAAGCGCCGCAGAAAACGAATCTTCAATCTCTTTGCGCCTTTCTTCCCTGGGAAGAGTTTTAAGTTCTTTGGTCGCTCTTATCTTTTTCAGCAAAGACGGGTTTACGGGCTTGCCGAGTTTTTCGGATAAAAACAGAGCTAATTTATGAGAATAGTTCGTTCTTTCGGCGTCTGCAGACGGAACGAATACAAAGCAGTCAAAACTGTCCGTAAAATCTTTTTCGAGTTTTATCCTTTCGCATAAAAAACCGGCGTATTCGTTAAAAGTTTCGGGATTGTTTTTAAAATCGCGCACAAACATATGGAACTTGTCTATGTCGTGATAACTTACGGCAAAAATCAGTTTGTCCAAATTTTTAATCGTCATATTTTTCACAGTATTTCTCCAGGGATTGTTCCCAAGAAGGCATTTGTATATTAAGTTTTAAAAACAGCATTGCATTTTGACACCGACGTAAAAGCAGGACGCTTATCAGGGCTGTTAAAGCTTTCCATCGGAACCGGCACGATTATGTTATAGAGCTTCTTGCGTTTCAGATAAAGTCCGGGCAGTTCGTATCCGGATGCATACCCTGAATTTGTAAGATGAAAAACGCACTGAAGCTCTTCTTTGGCGGCTTTAACGCAGGCGGGCACTATGTCGAAATGAAAGTAGGCACGGAAACTTCATCCGCGCTGATTTTTAGCGTACGGCCGTTTTTTGACCAGGATTTTAATTTGCGTAAAAAATTCCGCTCCCCTTCGCCGATAACCCGGCTTAAGCGGAAAATAGCGCATCTTTCGGATATTACCGCCTTTTTTCACCCTCAAGTTTGCTTAGAGCGTAAGTATTTAAAGGATTCGGGATGTCGTATTCCGTATAAAGAGCGTTCTTTGTTCCGTCAAAAACGTAATCCGCGCTGAAATGCATGAAAAAGGCGCGTTTTTTATTGCATTCCTCAGCAAAATTTTCAACAGTTTCAGAATTGAGCGAAAAAGCTTTTTGCGGATATTTTTGCGCTCAGTCAACAAGATTATACGCTGCGCAGTTGATCACGCGGGTCGGATTATATGCTGAAAAGACCGAAGAGATTTTTTCTTTATCGGTTATATCAAAAATTCTTTCTTCGGGAGCTTTATAATCTATATTTTCAGATTCAAAAAACCTTATGAACTCTTTCGCAAACTGCCCGGATGAGCCGGCCGGTAAAAATTTCAAATTTAACTCCGCCAAATGTCAAAAATTATATTGCGCGTCTTTGAAAAAAGGATAATTCGAATCTTTTTGCGAAACAATGGGTTTTTCGGTTTTCCATGCGATATTTATGTCGGGATCATTATAAATTATCCCTCTTTCGTGCTCCGGACTGTAAAATTCGGTGCACAAATACTCAAACTCCGCGCTTTCCGACAAAACTTCAAAGCCGTGCGCAAAACCTTCAGGAATAAAAACCATGCTGAGACTTTCGCAATCAAGCTCTATGCCTGCCCATTTGCCGAAATACGGAGAATTTTTTCTAAGATCGACCGCGACATCAAAAATTCTTCCGGACACAGCGCGGACGATTTTACCCTGGGCATAAGGTTTTAGCTGGTAATGAAGACCTCTTAAAACGCCTTTTGAAGAGCGGGAAAGATTGACTTGTTTTATCTGTTTCCCTATGCCGGCGTCACTGAAGATTTTCTGCTGGAAAAGTTCGCTGAAAAAACCCCTTTCGTCTTGAAACTTTTCAGGTTTGACGGCTATGATATCGGGAATATCAAGTTTTTCAAAGACAAAAGACATTTTTTCTCCTATCTGGTTATATTCTGTTTGGCCTCATAATATTCTCCGGCTGCCAGCTCGTATGTTTTACCCTCGGCTCCTTTGACGACGGCCGAACCGCGTATAACTTTCAATATAATGCTGGGATAATTCTCAAAAACGGCGATTTTAGTGTCGCTTCCGAAAGTCGCCGAGGCATAATCCGCAAGCCATATCTTTATCTCGGAATTTTTCGGTTTTTTCTCTCCGGATTCCACTTTTAATATTTCTACGGCTTTTGTAACGGGATGCTTGAGAACAAGTATCTCCTGATTCTTTTCAAGAATGACGGAAGCCGCGCTGAAAATTCCTATTTCAGCTGTTCCTCCGTCGGCAAAAATCGTCGAGCCGTACATAATTTCCGGCACTTTATTTATGTCTTTGTATACCTCTTTTTTCCCGCTGTCAGGCCTTGCTATTTGTATGGAACCCGTTATTTTGGTAATTTTTACCATATTTGAAGCATAAACGTCCGCAAAGACAAAAGCGATCAGCAATAAAGCCGGCAATATATTTTTCAATGGTTTTCCCCTTATTTATCCAAATAAACTTCTATATTATGCGTGCCTTTTTCAAAAGCCGGCACCAATGTGCCCTGAATTTCTTTTCCATCCACTATTATTTTTTTTGCTTTAGTGTTTTTTTTCAGGGACTTATTAAAGAATCCGATATTGTAACGGGCTCCCCTGAAATTTATGCAAAGCGAGGATTCGGCAAAATCTTTATGCCCGGGAAGGCGCGGATCTATTCTCAGACCGTCAAGCTCTCCCCTTACCCCGAAAAAGAAGTTTTGGAAAAGATATCTTGTCCAGGCGGCCGAACCGGTAAGAATGGGATACTCTCCCCTTGCGGCAATATTGGGATTATCCGAAGAAACGTAATATTCGGGTATCCACGGGCCGCTTCTGAAAGTTTCGTGATCATGGTTTAGAGGATTTATCCCTGAAAAAATTTTAAAAGCTTCTTCCGCCATGTCCCGCCTGAGCATCGCCCATACGAAAAACAAATTGGCATGGCAAAACAAGGCGTTGTTTTCTTTTGTGCCGGCCGCAAATCCCGTTATTCTCCCTATGGTTTTATCGAATTGCGTGTACGGTGGATAGTTAAGTTTCAAAGCGCCTACTTTTTTATCGTAAAGATGTTTCATGACGGAATCCGTAACTTTTGCGGCCGCTTTGATTTTGTCGGCACCTCCGGAAACAAGAGACCATATCTGCGGCATAAGCATCATTTCAAAATCGCCGGAAGTCGGATTTTTCTTCTTTAAAGCGTTCTTTTTAAATATCGTGTCCACCGGCTTTCCGCCGTCAAAAATATATCCGCTGTAATAACTTCCGTTCCAGGCTTTTTTATTGGCATTGATGATGGAAACTCTCGCTTTATTTCTGAGATCTTTAACTATGTCCGAAATTTTTATTTTAACTTTTTTACCGCTTATTTTATCGTTTACTTTTTTCAAATAGGTTTCAAGCTTCCTGCGGCGCTGCTTTGCCGCTATATCAGCGGGAGTTTTCCATTTATCGATAAGCATGGCAAGTTCTTCAAAGACTTCTATCTCGCTTATATTTCTGTGTTTTGCGGTTTTTTCAAGAAGATCCGCCGCCTCATTGCAGTTAAGCGCCGTCGCGAAAGTAAATGTGACATTTTCTCCCTTTACCTGATCAACGGCGTCGTTCCAGTCTGCTCTTTTTTGCTTAAGAAGATTGTTTCCTCCGACGTCATAAAACATAGTCAAAAGCTGCACTAAAATATGCTCTATTACGGTCCCTTTGTAAACGGCTCCTTTAACAGTTTTCTGCTTTCCTATGGTTCGGGCTTTCCAGTTCGGGTCTTTTATCTCGCCCCTGCTTCTGTAAGCGTCCTTAAAATAGGCTATTGAAGATCTGAAAAGAAAATCATAATCTCCCAGGAAATTTACAAGTATCTTAACGGTTTGGAATGTCCAGTAAGGATGATCGCACCAAAGCCCGTTGACTTCATCGCTGCCGAATTCCTTCGTCCTGGCAAAAAATCTGGTGGCGTTCGTCCCGTCTATGCGTATGCCTTCAAGAGTTTTCATCGTCCTTTCTTCAAGCCCTTTAGGGTCGATAACGGTCGCGGCCATCATATCCTGCCAGAAATCCCTCCAGCCTGAAAAATCGGATCCGTAATCCGTTTGCGGATGTCCGGTATTGCCGAACCAGTATCTCATCGACAGCTGGTAGCACCACCAGGCGTTCCAGGAAATGTTAAAATCCCTGTTTCCCGTGGTTATGACTACTCTTGAAGTTCTCTCTTTCCAGAATTCATTGAGTTTTTTAAAAGCTTTCTGCGCATTGTCATATGTGTATTTCTTAATTATTTTTTCGGCTTCTTTGCTTCCTTTAAACGCTATCCCGTTGACGACTACGAATTTTTCGGTTTTGCCGGCCGCAATCGTTATGTTCTTGAATTCAATAGCTCCGACGGCTTCTTTGCCGTAACACTGCACTTTGGGAGCTTCGTCATTTATTATCGCCCGGGGTTTCAGCCACATATTGTTGGCCCCGAGAAAAGTTTCTCTGTCGGAATAAAATCTGCTGCCTTTTCTTCCTTTCTGCGTCTGGGCTCCCATAAAATAACAGATCCCGCTTGCATCCGTCGACCCTTCAACCCATTCAAGCCCGGGAAGAATCTCAATATGGTCGGTAATCCTGCTTTTGTTATAAAGCCTTACCACATCCCTGTGATATTCCACATACGCCCTGTTTCCGCCGAAAATAGGCACTGCCGGTATAAAATCAAGCGTACGGGTTTTGTCCGAATCATTTTTAATCTCCACCATCCATATTTCAGCCATATCGTCATTGGGAACAAATACCGTAGCCGAAACCGAAAGACGGTGTTTTTTCGACATTCCGCTGAAACGCGCGTATCCCAGCCCCATTTCATATTTCGGCCCGGAAGTATCCTTTACCGTCAAATCGTAATTATTGACAAGCCACGGCTTTTCGCCTTTCGGCCTCAACCACAAAAAACGCGCCTGTCCTTTCGGAAAATTCGGCCCGTCAAATTCACCGAACATTCTTGTATAGTCAAAACCGCTGAAACCTCTTAAAAAGTTGTCGCAGATGGAAAAATACCGCGGGCTGTTGGCAAGCATATGTATAAGCGGCTGGGGAAGTTTTCTCGCGTCATCCGCTGCCAGTTCTCCAGAATCATTGTAATACCAAAGTTTTGACATTTGAAACTCCTGATTTTATATTAAAAGTTTTTACCAGAGTTCGGCTTCTATGATTACGCGCGAATTATCTTCGCAATGCCGTCCTTTTTCTTCTTCATACGGAGATTTTATTTGTGAAACCGCGATTTTTATCTTATCCTTATCTATTCCGTTTTTTATCAGGGCCTTTCTTATATTCTCCGCTTTCTGTAAGGATATTTTCTTATAATCAGCCGAATATTCGGCTTCATCCGCCTCTTTATGCCGTAAAACGGTTATGGAATAATCTTCATGCCTTAAAACTTCGGCGGCAAATTTTGAAATTTTATTTTTAGCCTCTTTCGAAAGATTCGTTTTTTTGTTTTCGCAAAACTCTATGTCAATGCTTAAAGCTTCAGGCATATGACTGGTGGCGGCAAATAATGACGTGATCAGTATTTCTTTGCTTGCCAATATATCTTTATCTTTTTTACTTTGAACCGCCTTGCCTGCCGGACAGTTAAGCGGATATTTCCGACCGGCGCAGCAAGCGCCCGACAGCAAAAAAAAACATGGTATCAGAAGCAGTTTACGCACTTTTTTTCCTTCAAGCAACAGTTATTGGATTATATAACTTTTACATTGTATTTTCAAGATAAAATAAAAAAAGGCTCCGCGCAAAACAGAGCCCTTTTTATAATAATACGTTTACGCGGCGGCAAGCATATCCGCAGTAGCCTTTGTGTCATTTACGGATTCGCCGAAAACGCGTTCCACGACGGAATCCGACGCGGCCGGTTTAAGAATATAAAAATTCGAGAAAGCCAAACTGCCGAAAGCGGATGTAAGAGTATTTAAAAATTTTTCTTCTATAACCTCATCCGAATCACCGCGGCCGGAAACGCCGTCCCGGGCAACCAGAACTCCGTCCATACCGCGTCTGTGCTCTTCGGTAAGAGCATTGTCAAAATCGGTTATTGAATAAGTTCTCATTATTATTTTTCTTTTTGCGTTGACGGGACCTATCATTTTCTGCAAACGGTTTCCTTTTTCCCTTGTCTGCTCTATAAAAGCCGCCGTGGCGGCGTAAAGTATTCTGTTTTTAAGCTCATCGTTAAACTCAAGAGCATTGGCATTGATTATTTTTTTAGCTTCAAAACCCACGTAAACGCCGACATAATCCGTGATTTTTCCATTTCTTCTTACTTTCCTATACATGAAAGAAACCGGAATTTCAATAAATTCGCCGTCTTTTACGGCGACTCGCATTTTTTCCGTTTTATACAGTTTTCTTTCGGATTCCGCCAATTCATTGTTGTCGGAATACATGGAATTGTCCGCGGAAATATCCGTTTCTTTTAATTCTATTCCGATAATATTTACCTTTTTATTGGATAAAATATTAGTATTGTAATGCTGTATGTTTTTTTCTTCTTTCATATCTCTTATTACGTTTATCACGAGAGTATTGCCGTTATCCCATACGCTTCTGGTCTTATAAAGCCTGCTTTTAAAAAAATCATAAAGATTGTAAACGGTATCTTCAAAAAAATTAAATGCGGCCGCTGTTATATCCGCCAGCGGCTTTGATATGTCGTAAAGAACGCTTCTCAGAAACTGCTTTTTCGATACTACTATATCCGCGACTATAACAGCGTTCGGGTCGCCCGATTCAAAGCCCGTGGAAATAATGCCTATATCGCCTCTGTGAATATGTATGGTGCCTTTGCCCATGGGTTTTGCGTATCTCTCGGAAAACTCTTCGTCTATGCTAAGAACTATTCTAGCCTCTTCGGCGCCGGCAAACTCGACGGAATGCAGCCCTTTGGATTTGGATTTGCTTACGGGATTATGCCCCACCGTTAAGCGCATGATGCCGCGCCCCATTCTTGAAAGAATCTTTTCAAAGCCTATCACATGATGCTTTTTGCTTATGTCGTCGGGCTTAATTTCCGTAGTAAGATCGGCATACCAGGAATTTATAAGGATAAGCGCTTCCGCCTGACTGTTCCAGTCGTTCTTTCTGAGAGCGGCCGCCAGAACGTCCAGCCCTTTCATCAAAGATTTTCCGTAATAGTGTTCGCCTCGGAAATAAAACCCTTTTATCCTTTTGCCGTTTTCATCGTATTTTTCTATTTTCCCGTTTACGACTCTTCCTATGGCGACATCGCCGTCTTCGTCAATGGGAAGCATGGAATGCATCATATAAGTTCCGTACTCGTCCCTTCTGTAAAGAAAAAAGTTATTTTTAAAAAATCTTCCTATGTCCTGTATTCTGTTGTCCTGAAGATAATTCGCTCCCGTCAGAAGCATTCTGGACAAGCTTCTATTCTGATCGTCTGTAAGTTCTTCCGTGAGGCCTATGTCATTATCTCTTCTGAACCTTTCCTCTATTTCCATGTTTCTCTGGGCTATAAGCCCGTCGCTGCCGCCTCCCCATGAATCGTGAAAAGCCCAGTCCATAGCCCACCATTCGACGCTTTCGTAATTTCTGTACATCATAGCGTCTATGACGCGCCACATCCAATTTTTATTTTTGCCGACTTCTTCTCTCATCTTGTCAATTTGCGATTCTATAATTTCGGACATAATACCGTCCAAGGCGTCAAAAGCCGCCGCGTATTTAGGTTTTCCGGAGTATTTTTCCCTTAACCGCGCAAGTTCTTCTTTCTTGTCTTTCCACCAGTTTACGGACATTTTATCCGCGGCTCTAAGGCCTGTGTATACCGTAACGCCCACGTTTCTTCCCAGCACAAGCCCCCAGAATCTTCTGAGATTGTCGTCTTCTTTGAATATTCCTTCCGGGTTATTGAGAACGTCTTTCCCTTTATCGTCTAAAGTATATCCGTAAGTTTGTTCGAAAACAGCGCACATTTCTTTATATTTCGCGTTCCATCTGTTTTTCTGGTTGGCGGCCGCATTGTCCATATATTCCGCAAGTCTTGCCGCCCAGGCATATTTATCGACGGCGTAATTTCTGGGGATGTATTCGCCCAGCCCCGTCTTTCTCGCTTTTTCGTCAATATCTATACTTGAAATAAGCAGCTCTTTTACATTGCCGTACATGTCCTCATAGCCGGCGTCTATACCCTGATATGTCCTGTAATAAGGAAGATGAATGCCCTGAATATTCATAGCGCACCATATATCATGATTTCCCATAACGAATCTTAGCTTTCCCGCTTTAGCTATGTGCGCCATAAGATCAAGGGTTTTAAGCTGTCCCCCGCCTCTGTCCACCATATCCCCCCCGACGTATATGGCGTTAACGTCGGTTTCTCCCGTTTCCAGCACGGAAAGTATCCTTTTTGTTTTTTCCTTATATAAAACTTCCGCTTGCGCCTTTCCGGCGTTCTCATCGTCTGCGCCGGCGAACAACAAATCGGAATTTGCCGCCGGCGTTTCTATATTGAGCACGTTCATCAAAAGGTCAACAAGCCTCCCGTATCCGCCGTGTACGTCGCTCATGTAAATATTTTTAGGAAAGCTGATATTTTTGGATCCGAACAAGTTTTTTATCATCTGCCAAAGGATAAAGATTCTGTTGCGCAGGGTAAATGAAGAAGTTCTGTCTTCCAGATTCATTTCCTGCTGCAGAAGTTTCGGATTAAGTTCATCAATTACCGCATTAATGACGTCAATCATTTCGCCGATGTCGGATTTTTTATATTTGCCGTTGTGTATCATTTCAATTTCTTTTACCTTGGACATAAGATAATCTATAAGATACTGTTTGCTCTGATTTGAAATGATTATGGCTTTTGCTCCTTCGGTAATATAAAGATACGGCTTTCTCCGGTAATAACCCTGCCTTATCAAATCATTTATGGCGTCTCCGTCCATAAAATTATTCTCTTTAAGAAGTTTGATTCTTTGTTTGACAGTCAAATCTTTATTGTAAAAGACGGCGTTTCCTATATTAACCCAGACATCGTATATGCGGTCGAGCTCCAGAACCGCGCTGAAAGCGTCGGCGTCATGAAGAAGGCATGCAAAATAGTTCGAATGTTCCGGTCTCAGTTTCGAATCGTCGTCCACTTTTTTATGGCCTCTGCATATATTCGCCAGTTCTTCAATATCGTTTTCGTCCAAATCCGCGTCATTGAAAGTTTTCAGCATCGCTTTTGCCATAACGGCGGAGTTTTCTTCATGATTTCCTCTGGAAATGATAGTGGATATATCATGAAAAAGCGCGCTGTAAACCATAAGTTTGATGTTTTTATTGGTCAGGTTTCTAAGGGAATCTTTGTCATGCGCCAGAATGTCAAGCATATAGGATAAAATATCCGTAGAATGTTTAAGCCCGTGTTCGCTAACCATTGTTCTGTCGTTAAAAAACCTTTCGAACAAATCGTCGGGAAGCGTGTAATACAGTATCTCCTGTCCCGTGTTAAAACTTGCCAAAAAAGCTTTTGTCATTCTTGAAATCTCTCGTTCTTCGTATTCTCCCGTGGAATAGAGTATCTCTTCAAATTTGCTGACGAGATTTTTGATTGAAATGAAATTGTCCATAATTTTCAGGTTGTTTTTTTTGTCTTCGGCAAAAGCCGATTCTTTAAAAGGAATTTTCTTCTTTTCGGAAAGAACTATGGATGAAAAAAACTTTGCTTCATTATTTTTTCTTTCGGGAGATTTATCGGTTTTGACGGTAAAAAAAGTCTCTTCAAGATGCCTGATATCGGAGTCGGAAAGCGGTTTTTCTTTCATAAAATCTATCATTTCGTCGAGAGTAAGCTTATATCCTTTCAGCCTCTTTAAAAAACGGGAACCGCCCAAAATATTTCTAAGATAAGGAAGAATGTATTTTTCTTTGATTTTTTCATTATAATTATGTTCCCCCGAACCGCCGTCTATGTACATCATTTCCATGGGATACATCTTTTTCATCTCATTTATCAGATAAGCGATATCCTGCATAAGGCGAAGATTTTCAAAACTCTCGTTTTCTTCTTTGGAAACGTCTCCCAAAAATTCATGAGAAATCTCATGGGTAAGCCCGAGCTTAAAAATTATTTTCCGCAGATTCTGCGCGTGCATGCGCATTTTCTCAATTTCATTGTAGCTGTAAAATACTTCACTAAACTCATCCTGTTTTCCTATATCATAAATAGCTTTATTTACGCCTATAAAACCGACTCCGGTATAGTTTTCAAAAAGATGGCTTGAACTGTCCAGCATTCCTATGTACAATGTGTCGGGAATATTTTCAATCGGAGCTTCCCCTCTCGGAAGTCTTCTCGCGTTATTTATTATTTCAATCAGCTCTTCGTCGCTGAGATCAAATCCCCCCTCGATAATAAGATTGATCCTGCGTCCGGCGACTTCAACGGTAGTCTGTTTTACCGCGCCGGTTATATTGGAGCCTTTAGTATACAGCCATGCCATGGAGCTTACTATGCTTTTTGCGGTTTCTTTAAGATTTAAGCGGTAAAACAGTTTCATAAATCTGAAAGCCCATTTGTCTTGTTTTCTTTTGGATAATTTGGAGTAAAAATCTCCGGAGACTTTCATAGACATATATTCGGCTTTATTTACTGCCCTTAAAGCCAGATATTGCGCGTAATCGGCCGCGGAAGGGCTGAACGGCGTAAATTTGTCTCCGGCCGCTTTCAGCGCCGCTGTGACGTATTTATACTTGGATGTCTTGGGCACAAACAGTTCGCTTTCCTTAAAATCCATCAGTCCGCCGGCGATTTTCAGTTCAAGAATCTGATCAAGCATTTTTACCCTGAAAACGCTTTCATCATAAGAAACTTCTATTTCCGATCCGCTTACTCCGCTTATTCTTTTTCCCCATTCTTCTATAACGGAGCGCAGCTGCGAAGGCCGCCTGTAATCCTGCGAAGAATTTACTATGGAGTTGATGAGTTCGCTTAAATATGCCTGCCTGCTTTTATGAGGAACGCCGGGAAAAGCCGCAAGCATAAAAGGAATGGGATTCAAAGCGTTTCTGAGAACGCGAGGAACCGAAGAATTTATTTCAATGAGACGGTTATAAACTTCCGCGCTGTTAAAGTCTTCAAGCACCACGGGAGTAACCAAAACGTATGAAAGACCTTTTTTCTTAAACTCTTCAATAAGAGAAGTATGAAAGCCTCCGGAAATAAAAACATTTATTTTGCCGCCTCTGTTTATTTCTTTCGACAAATTGTCAAAGAAAATGCAGTTTCTTTCTATGTTTGTCCGATAATATCTATCATATTGCGGATTGTTTAAATATGCCAGAACCAAATCCGCGTACCCGGGAAATTTTCGGACAATAAGAGCTTTGTAAAGATCTTCGTTTTCTGAAAAATAACCGAACTCGCCGTCGGTCATGTTAAGGCTTAAATAAGAATCGAGAAGAGAAGTCATTCTCAAAAGCAGCAGATCTTCAAATGCGGATTTATCATTCAGCGACGAATTAATTATTTTATTCACATATGTTTCTTCGTCGTAAAAAACCAAAATGGGATTAACCGCGCTGCTTTTTATGGAATAAGCCAAAAACATATAAAGATTGGGATATTGTTCGACAAAAGAGACAAAATCGCCGCTGGCTGCGGCGGCATAAACGGCTTTGTAATATTCGATACGGTTATTCGCTTTTGAAACTATATTGTTGAAATTTTTATAGGAAAGAGTATTTTTGAGCTCTTGCGTGTAAAGATCAAGTTCTTTTTTGACTTTATCAAGATCAAGCCTTGAACTGAGCTGCCTTAAATTCATATAACCGGACAAATTCCGGTATTTATAAAAAGGTTCGGAATATTTAATTTCCGCTTCGGAAAGTTTGTCGTACCAGTTATCGTCTCTTTTAAAACTTGCGAGCTCGCCGAGCGTGTCAAGATTTTTCTTCGTTTTTTTCAAAACGGCATTTTTAAAAGGTCTGACATTTGCCGTTGCGTCCCGGCTTACCGCGATAAGATCCGCAGCCCTCTGAAGATTTCCTACATATTTGTCCCAGTTTTCAACTCCGTAAATATTGTTTTTGCCGCTTTCGACGCAGTAAAGCTCCGCTCCGGTCAAAAGCCCTTTTCCCAGAAGCTTTTCGACAACTCCGTACTTCACGGATTCTGGCAAAGCCGTTAAAACATTGCTTTCAACTTTTCCCGCGGGCACTCCTTCCAGAATAACTTTGTCAACTCCGATGTTTTTATCCAGGGATGATATTATATCCGAAATGTTTTTCTGCACCCCGGGATTGCAGTGCAGATCCTGAATGTAAATCAAAACACCGTCCTGCGAGACGATATTATGTTCCGTGACATAACCGGCCGATTTCGGGACCGCCTCCCTGACGGAATTGAGGATTTCGGAATCTTTCGGCAACTCCCGCGCGCAAAAAACTGTTTGGGGAATAAATGAGGTCAGTAAAAAAGCTGCTGCTACTGCGACTGAGGCCGCCCGATTGAAATTGTGTTTTTTCATAACCCACCCGCATATAAATTTATAATAATTACGTTATAATTATAGCCGAAACGCCCGGTTTTTCAAAAAATTTTTATAAAAAATTTGTGAATTCTTTTCAGTTCTTTTTTGCAATAAAATAATTTCTGAAATAGAGAGAGGCATCCGCAAGCACCATTAAAAAATTAAAAATGTAAAAAACTATTACAAAATCGCAATTATATACGATTTTATGCGCAATTCCGCATACATAACCGCCTAAAACTATCAGCAAAAACCAAAGACTTTTTCCTTTATTGCTTCTTGAAACATAAGATTTGTATATGGAAAAAGGCCAGGCGCTTCCGAAACACAGCATCATAACCGCTTCAAACACGCTCATAATTAAAATCTCCGTTTAAAATAAACCGCTTTAAAATCAAAACATTTGCGTCCCCGGAGTCAATACCGATTACGCGGCCTGCAAAAAAGACGCAATCCGGACAAAAAACGCGTCCGGCAAACATAAAACCCGCCGCAATAAATAAAAGATGACGGGATGCCAGCCGTTTTATGCGCGCATACCGCTTATTTTTATTTTATATTTTATAAATACGGAAGATATCCGCATTCATATAATTCCCGTATTATTTTACAACCGTAAAAGCGAAGCATATGCTGGCTTTTAATATCAAAGTCTTTAGTTTTGAGCGCCCCGTTTTTGCGTCAATTTTTTTACCGAACCGCCGGCCAGATATCCGGTGGAAAACGCGGCCTGCAGATTAAAGCCTCCCGTGGGCGCGTCTATATCCATTATTTCGCCGCAGAAAAACAATCCTTCCGCAAGCTTTGAGCGCATTGTTTTCTGCTCTATTTCATCCGTCAAAACCCCGCCTCTTGTAATTATCGCTTCCCCGGCACCTCTTACTCCGGCCGCTTCAAAGCCGAAATCAAAAAGAGAATCCGATATTTTTACTCTTTCGGCTTTGCTTATCTGCGAACATTTTTTTGTCATATTAAGGCCGCAATAAGAAAGAAACGGCCTTACCATTTGCAAAGGCAGAAGCTCTTTGAGCATGTCTTTAACACCGTAGCGTCCGAATTTGTCCAGTTCTCTCAAAAGTCTTTGCTCCAGTTTTTCTTTGCTTAAAGCCGGCTTTAAATTAACGGTCAAACGCATCTTTGCTTTTCCCGTATTTTCGCTGATAATGCCGCTCATTGAAAGAATTACCGGTCCGTCAGCCCCGTAAGCGGTAAATTCCATCTCGCCGAATTCTTTTGCTTCAACAATATTTTTATTTTGATTTATAAGGGAAACTTCCACATTTTTAAGCTTCAGGCCTTTCAGTTCTTTTAACAACGGGGTTTTAAGATTTACGGGCACAAGAGCGGCAACGGGAGATACGATTTTATGCCCGAAAAATCGCGCCATTTTATACCCGTCCCCCGTCGAACCCGTAGACGGATAGGTTATGCCTCCGCTTGCAATTATCACATTGCGCGCCAAAAGCCCTCCGTTGACGACAAAAAGCCCTTTTTCATTTTTATGCAGGGATTTTACTTCAAAAGACGTTCTTATTGAAGAGTATTTTTTAGCATACTTTACCAGAGCGTTTACTATATCGGAAGCTTTGCCGCTGGCGGGAAAGTATCTGCCGCCTCTTTCAAGTTTGCAGGCGACTCCCATACTTTCAAAAAAAGCAACCGTGTCGCTATTTGAAAAAGCCTTAAAAGCCGAATAAAGGAATTGCCCGTTTCTGAAACATCCGACAAATTCTCTCAATCCGGCGCTGTTTGTAAAATTGCATCTGCCTTTTCCGGTAATGGAAAGTTTTATTCCGGGACGGGATTTTTTTCAAGAATTACCGTTTTTAAACCGTCTTTCCCGGCTTTCGCCGCCGCCATAAGCCCCGCGGCGCCGCCTCCGATGACGGCGACTTCGTAAATATCAGACATTTCGTTTAATTCTTGCGGAAAGCCCGGAAAGAAGACGCTCCGCTTTCATATTAAGAGCGCCGATATCGTTTAAATCGTTTATAAAATTTATATCCGCCATTTCGGCGCATTTTGAAAGCTGCTGTCCCGATCCGCCGCTTTGGGATTCTCTTTTTTCAAGCTCAATAAACTTTTCAAGCGTTTCGGGGTCGCCCGGCCTGTTTCTTTTGCGCATTCTTTCAAAACGCATGTTTTGCGGAGCGTCCACGTTTATCAGTATAAAATCATTTCTTTTTCTGAGTTCGTTTATTTCATCAGGATGCCTTATCGACGTAATGCAGAAATCGCCGTCTTTTGACATTTTTTCCAAAGCTTTTGAGGCAAGAACGCCGTTGCCTTTGTCTTTGCGCAGATTGGTGCCGAACACTATAAGATTTTCTCTTGTAGGTTCAATTCCTTCTTCTTTCATACACTCTCTTATTATGTCGGAAAGAGAATAGTGCGTAAATCCGTGTTTTTTTACTATATAATCCGCGACAGTATCTTTTCCGGAGCAATAAGAGCCGGTCAATCCTATTATCATTATTTCACTTCCTCTGAAAGTTTTAAGGCGAAATCTTTCAGAGCTTCATTGGCGTATCTGAAAGAATCGGAGCTTGTAACCGTATATTTAGCGCCTTTGAGCTTATCGTCGTAAACGGTTATCTCGAATTTAAGAGCGCCGCCCTTCCTGGAAACCGCGCCGGTAATGACTTTATCGGATTTCGTTAATTTTAAAATATTGTAAAGTTCCGTATCGGACGGATTCATATTTCCCGAATATATTTTCCTTGCTTTCTCCGCTCCTGCCGGAGAAAAAGCTCCGGTTTCGAAAAGCTGCGTCCTGAGCATTCCGGAATACGCAGACAGTTCGCTTGCGACAATTTCAGAAGAAATAAAATCCGCAACTGCGATTCTTTGTATATTCTTTTTTACCGGTCTTTGGGTTTTTTCAGCCTCTTCCTGCGAAGCATCTCCGAAATCCGCCTCATTATAATCCTGCTCGATTCCCTCCGGACGCATTGACGCCCGCTCTTTCTCAATGCGTTCGGCTTCGGCCGCTTCTTCGGCTTTTTTTCTCTTTTCTCTTTCAAGCTTTTTCAATTCTATTTTTTTAAGAGCTTCCTGTTCGTCAAACTCTTTTCCCAATTTTACGCCCAGAGAAACACGGTGGACATCCCCGAGATTTCCGTAAGGGGAAAAGGCGTAATCAAACATATAATCTTTGTATTTCAGTCCGAATCCGGCGTTAAAAGATGAAAAACCGTCAATATCTTTCCGCCTGCCGTCATATCCCGCCCTAAGGGCTATATCGGCATCCTGAAGAACCGCAATCGAATATTCCGCTCCGAACGAAGGAAAAACATCATTATCATTCGGAAAATTCAAGTCAAAAGTGACAAGAAGGTTTTCAAAGAATTTTCTTGAAGCCCCTATTCTCAAAACAAAAGGAAGAGTTTCCCTTTCTTCGTTATACTTTAAAGAAGTGCCGGCGTTTTGTATGACCGCGCCCAAAGAAGTAAGAGCGTCGTTGAAGGTAAACACCGCTCCCGCGTCAAACGCAAAAGCGCTTGCGGAATTGTCTATTTTGGAATAAATATATTTCACGCTGCCACCGTAATCGACAATGCCGGCATTTCCTAAATCATAATATTTGGCATAAGACAAAGAAACGGCAAAATCGTATGCCGAAAAATCCGAAGCGTCTTCCGCTGCGGGTCCGGTGCCGTCAATATTTCCGGAAGACATATACTGCGCCGCAAATCCGAAAGAACCGTAAAGAGTCGCAACGGCATATGAAACCCATCCGTAAGATATTCCTTCAAATCCGGACAAATACAAAAGCGAAACGTCCTGTCTGTCTATTGACGCAAGACCGGCGGGATTCCAATAAATCATATCGGAACCCGCTCCCGTAACGGACGAAAAAGCGCTTCCCATGCCTGCCGCTCTGGCGCCGGCTCCGTATTTAAGAAAAGGAACGACGGTCGTTCCTGCGGAAGATGATGCATAAGATAAAAGCGGAAACGCCAGAAAAAGAAACAGAATTATCGTTTTCTTTATTGTCATTAAAAAAGCTCCGTTTTTATTTTTAAAATACATTTTAAAACCCGTCCGTTTCCTCTCAAAGGAGAATGCGCGTCCTGCGGAAAAAACAAAGCGAACTTTCCTTCGCCAAGAACTATATTAAAGTCCGGAACTTCATTAAAAAAAGCGGTATCTTTCTTTTTATCATACTTTTTATACGGATTTTTGCAGTCGGAAAGACTTTTCCAGCCTATAGCGTCTGCGCCTTTTATTATATAATGCAAATCCGCATATTTTTTATGAACTTCCAGTTTCTGTTCGGACGATTTTTTAGGAAAGTAAAATCCGGACATGGCGTATATGCCGTCATTAATAAAGAATTTCTTTTCTCCGATATCCGCAAAAGCGAAATCGGAAAAATTTTTTATTATAAAATCAAAGCCGGCTTCAAGCGCCGGAAACTTTTCTATAAGAATCTTTTTATTTTCCAAACAGCCGACAATCATATCATTCCGATGCAATCCCGTTATAAATGTTATAAATATAGCAGAAATTATACTAAATTAAATATTTTTCGGCAAAATAAAAAGTCCTAACCGTGTTTTAGCATAATAATAAAGCCGCAAAACAAAAAACTTTCCGTTTTGCCTTAACGCGCCCGTTCCGCATGTCAGGATTTATCGGTTTTTTACTTTCCGCCCGAACCGGATGTTCCTTATTCTCGCAAAGCTTTACGGCTGTTTATCAATAGTAAAAAAAGAAACGGAGTTTTTTATCTCTCCGTTTCTTTTGAAATATTTTTTGCGGGGGCAGGATTTGAACCTGCGGCCTTCAGGTTATGAGCCTGACGAGCTACCGGACTGCTCCACCCCGCGGCTGATTTATTAATGTTGAAAGATTATACCAGTATTTATAAAATTTGTCAAATTTTACCGGAATTGCGCGTCTATACAAATTTTTAAAAATTTGCTATTTTTAATAAATTATGATGAAAAACAAAGAGGATTTTTTATTATATACCGATTGCGCCCGTTTTCCTTTAGATCGTCCCTGCGCATACCAGAAAAAAGAAAACATGCGCTGCGACGAATGTCCCCACTATGAAAAAATATCCGTAAATAAAACCGTCAGGATACTGATTATAAAACTCGGCGCTATGGGAGACGTTTTAAGAACTACCTTTCTTCTCGAAGGGCTGAAGGAAAAATATCCGCTCAGCGAAATATGCTGGATAGTCAGTCAAGGAAACGCCCCCGTGCTTGAAGGCAATAAATACATTCACAAAGTTATAATAAACGACGGCAAAGTCAATGAATTTCTCGCAAAGAACTTTTTCGACACGGTAATAAACCTTGATTTGGCCCCCGAAAGTCTTGCTCTGGCCAAACTTTCGTCAAGGACCTCGCTGTCGGGTTATTTTTTGGACGATAACAGAAATATCGTATGTTCCAACGAAGCCGCCGAACAATGGCTGGCTATGAGCGCTTATGACGAACTCAAAAAAGCCAATAAAAAAACCTATCAGCACTGGATGGCGAAAATTACTGAAATACCGAAGGACGATTACGAGATCGTAGTTCCTCTGAACGAATTGTCGGACGCTAAAGCTAAAAAGTTTCTTGAAGACAAAAAAATAGCCGCAAACGCCAAGATTATCGGGATAAACCCGGGAGCGGGCAAAAGATGGAAAATGAAAAAGTGGCGCACGGACGGATTTATAAACGTAGCCAGATATTTTTCGGCAAAAAAGCATATTCTTTTACTCCTAGGAGGAAAAGACGACGAACGGGAGATCAATTCCATACTTGACGAAAAAATAAGCAATGTTTTTTCAACGGGAACGGACAACAGCGTTACGGATTTCTTCGCAATGGTAAACTTATGCGATATTGTCGTATGCGGGGACACAATGGCTCTGCACGCCGCGGCAGGGCTTGGAAAAAACATAGTCGCTCTCTTCGGGCCGACTTCTCTTGCGGAAATAGAAGTTTACGGACGGGGCTCCAAGCTTTGCTCCGGCAAAGACTGCGTCTGCTGTTACAGACAGGAATGCGATATCACGGAAAACTGCATGGACTTGATATCCGACGGACAGGTCATTGAAGCGGTGGAAAAATATCTGTAAAGGATTTTTTATGGAAATAACGGTAATGATACCCACATATAATGAAGCGACAAACGTGGAGCGCATGATCAATGACGTTTTAAACTGCGGTGCCGACGCCCAAGTGCTTATCGTGGACGATATGTCGCCTGACGGAACGTATAAAATAGTGCAGAAAATAGCGGAAACAAACCCTAAAGTGCATCTGCTGCTCAGAAAAGAAAAAAAAGGCAGAGGCCATGCGGGAAAAGAGGGTTTCAAAAAAGCTCTTGACATGGGAGCTCGCTATATCGTGGAAATGGACGGAGACGGTTCGCATTCGCCCAAGTACATACCCGGCATGCGCGAGATGATAAACGACTGCGACATAGTGATAGGCTCACGTTATGTCAAAGGCGGAAAAGATGAAGACAGAAGCTTTTTCCGCCAGCTTATAAGCAATCCTTCAAGATGGTATCTGTCTCTTGTAATGGGGCTTAAAATAAAAGACTCCACTTCGGGCTACAGAATGTTCAAAAGAGAAGTTCTGGAATCTTTTGCGGACAAGCTTAAAGCCGATGATCCTTTCATCATTTCCGAAACGCTTTATTATATTAAAAAGAACAAATTCAGCGTTAAAGAATACCCAATTGAATTTTTGTCGAGAATGTCGGGAGAATCGAAACTGCGCCCCTGGACGATGATTAAATATTTGTTTAAAGTCGTCAAACTAAGATTTACGGGTAAGGTATAATGAATTATAAATTCTGGTTCTGGATAGTTAATGCCGGCACCGCTTTATTAAGGCTTCTCTTTATAGGAACAGTCGGCCTGACCGTAGATGAAGCCCATTACTGGGCATATACTAAATTCCTTTCGCTCTCATATTACGATCATCCTCCCCTGACGGCTTATATAATCAAAATATCGGCTGCGGTTTTCGGGAACACCGAATTTGCCGTTCGTTTTCCGGCCGTATTAATATTTTTTACGGTTTTATGGATATTTTTCATATGCGCCCGGAAACTGTACAATGAAAGAACGGCTTTTGCGGGAGCTCTTTTATTGAACGTTCTGCCGGTTTTTTCTTTTTTGGGTTCGGCGGTTTTTATACCGGACTCCCCTCTCGCCCTTTTCTGGATCCTTTCCCTGCTTATATTTCTTAAAATAATAGAAACCGGCAATAAAAAATACTGGTATCTTCTGGGAATTTCTGCGGGTTTTGCGATGCTTTCCAAATATAATGCGGTAATGATACCGGCGGGAGCGGTTTTATTTCTTATTTTTTCCGCCAAGCACAGGTTTTGGTTTAAAGAAAAAGAGCCCTACCTGGCGTTTCTGATAATGTCCGCGATGTTTATTCCGGTGATATTTTGGAATATAGAAAACAACTGGGCGTCTTTCGGTTTCCAGTTCAGGCACGGCTTCGGAAGTTCTCTTCCGAAATTTTCCTTTACGCTTTTTTTCCGCTCTGTCGGCGCGCAGGCGGCATATATTTCCCCTCTTATTTTTCCGCTTTTCGCCGTTTCGGCCTGGCTTTGCGTAAAACAAGCATGGCTGAAAAAAGACAGAACGGCCTTAATAATAGCCTGTTTTTCCCTGCCAACACTTGTACTTTTCAACGCGGTGGCGACTTTTAACGAAATACTGCCGCACTGGCCGGCGATGGGATATCTTGTTTTGTCGATATACGCCGCCCACATAATTCTTAAATACTGGAATGTAAAATGGTTCAGGAATTACATGAAAATATCGTGGATATTTACCGTTATCGTTCTTATTGCCGCGCCTTTGCATCTTATGTACAAAATCATTCCCGTAGAAAAATTTCTGCCTAAAGAACAGGCGGAAAAAATTAAACACGGCATAGCCGAATCCGAAAGAATAGATATCTCCAACGATTTGTTCGGCTGGAACGAACTCGGGGAAGAGATAAGAAGAACTCTTAATGCTTATCCGCAAAAAAACAGGCCGTTTATTTTTACCCATAAAAGCTATCTCGCAAGCCAGATAGCTTTTGCCGTCCCGGAAATACGCGTATACTGTTTAAGCGATAAAATAGACGCTTATGATCTCTGGCAGAGAAATTTAAAGAATTTAAACAATAAAGACGCGCTGTTTATATGCAATGACTATTTTTACCATGATCCGAAAAAATACGGGGAAGCTTTTTCTTCTTATAACGAACCCGCGGAATTTCCGATATACAGAAACGGGAAAAAAGTCAGGAACTTTTTCTTTTGGGAATGTAAAAAATTCAGGCTTTCAAAGCTTGACGCAAAATACGGCGTAAATGTTTTAGGGCCGAAAAAGAATGTGACGCAAGAACTGGAAAAAGCCGACCATGCGGTTTTTAAATTCATCAATTCCGGCATGCGCAATAAAATAGCGGATTTTTACATATCCCTTATTTCTTACTGTGATTCAAAAAGCTTTAATCTCGGGCTTGTCGCCATTTTGATAATATCGACAGCGATTTTATGGACGTCGGCGGACAGAAAAAGCTTTTGGACGAATATAGCCCTTATGGCAAGCATTCTGGCCGTCTCGTCGCTTATAGTCCATTTTATGAAAATTTATTTTGAAAGGCCACGTCCTTTGTCCGTTTTTGCGCATGAAGATATCAGCACTTTTTATGAAACCGTGCACAGGAACTCTTTCCCTTCGGGCCATACCAATGCCGCTTTTTCCGTATGTACCGTTATGTTTATGCTGGTGAGAAAATACTGGTATTGGTATGCAGCGCTGGCGTTTGCGACGGGATTTGAAAGAATATATGCAGGCAGCCATTTCCCTTCAGACGTGCTGGCGGGAGCTTTTCTAGGAACCGCGACCGCCTGCATAATGGTTAAGCTTTTCAGGAAGTATTCTAAAATTTAAAACGGCCGCCGAGCGACGCTCCGTACATATTGCCCGCGCTGTGTATGGTTTTAAATTTTTCCGTTATCCAGGCATCGTCAAACAATTCCTTTTTAACTTCGGCATATGCGACATCAGCCGTTATCAGGTCGACTCCGCTGTATTTAAAATCGTCTTTCAGACGGCATTCAAGATATCCCGCGCAGCCTTTGGCTTTAATCGAATTGACCGCGGCGCATTTTTCATACTCTATGGAAAACATTGAAAATTTGTCTTTTTCTTTTCCGGAAACGCTTCCGCATTTAAGCACCATGTCCAGCATTTCCATATCCGGAATGCAAATGCAGAATTCTTTGCTTTCAAGTATAAGCTTTGTAATAAAATGACTGCCGTCAAGCGCGACGGCCGCAACGGGAGGTTCGTCGTTTACCGGCATATTCCAAGCCACGGGAGTTATGGTTTTTCCGGCTTCGCATTGCGCGCATAAGAGAACCACGGCGCCTGTGTTTAAAAGCCTTATGCATTCGTTGAGCTCAAGTTTTTTGTACATAAATCCTCCTAGGTTTATTTTATCCGCGAATATCTCATTTTCCGTAATGCAGCGGCGATGTTTGCGCAAAATTCAATTTTTACGCAACAGACGAAAAAAATATCCGGACATTTCAATTATACTCGGTTATATGAAGATTTACCATTATCGCCTCTGGCGCCGCATTAAAATTTATATGCCAGAAAGCCGCGCTTCGCGGCCGTTTTTTATGTTTTGCCGCAACATGCTTATATTTTTTATGTTTTCGCAATACGCCGATTTTTTAATGCCGTTGTCCTAAAAGCATAAACGCTCCGAATTTTATCTATTCTTTCACGAACTTTAATCCCGCTTGCATCGCCGCACGGCATTTTGCTGCATTGCCATCGCAGGCTATGAATACGCCCGAAAGAGCTTACGGGAACATATAATGCGGATTTTAAAAATCTTTTCCATGCTTCTTAAAAAAATTTTACATTTTATAATTATTTATCATAAAATAATTCCTAAATAAACCTCTTGCCGCCGATTTATCCTGCGCGGGCAAGAGACCTCCAAAAACCCGGCAGATAATAAATCAAGCGCTTGAGAGGTCTCTTGTTAGCGGGAAGTTTCGGGAAATATTTTTACCGCCACAGTTTTACGCTTACTCCGCCGTATACCGCGGCTCCGGGCATAGGATATCCCAGCATCATTTCATAATCGGTATTCGTTATATTAAGCCCTTTCAGCCAGCAGGAAAGATTATCGCTGATTTTGTAATTAATATGCAAATCAAGCGTAAAGAACTCCTTTAGGGTATCTCCTCCCGCATTTATCGGCTGTTTGCCTCTGTAAAAAGCCGATGCGTCAATGTCTACATTATGAAAAGGCTTAAGCGTAAGACAATAGTTTACGGTATGCTCCGGAATATAATCAAGCGTTTTATCAGTGTCTTTGTTTTGCGCTTTAATATAAGTATAGTTCAGTTTATGATGAAGCCATGCAGTCATTATATGGCCCGTTTCGATTTCAAATCCGTACTGCCGGGTTTTATCCACATTTTCATATGTATAGCCTTTTGCCGGTATATGTTTCAATACTATCATATCGTCCGTTTCGGTAAGAAAAGCCGTGCCCGCCAGCTTAAAATTTTCATAAAGATACTGCGCCCCTATATCGCTTGAAATTCCGTATTCAGGTTTAAGATCCGGATTTGCGTAAACGTCCCAGAGAGGATTTCCGAAAATATAATTGTCGTAAAGTTCTACGAAAGTAGGCGCTCTCCAGACCCTGCCGCAGTTCGCGGAAAATTTTACCGTATCGTCAAGCCTGAAAACAGCCGATATCGCGGGCGTAAAAACCTCCCCGAAAGCGGAATTGGAATCGCCCCTGAGGCTTGGAATAAAAGTAAATTTGCCGACATCAAGATTCCATTGCGCGTATGCGGCTCCGTTTACCCTGTCTTTGTCGGTCATTATCTTATTATTGATATAATTCTTTTTTTCATAGCTTTCATTCCACCATTCGCCGCCCGCCAATATGTTATTGCAGACGAAATCCGCCTGTACTCCGGCGGTTTCATTCGTATAATGATCATCCGCCGTAATCGGAATAACAGTGGTCTCTCTGTATTTTCTTTTATTTACGCAAGCATATGCCGATATATTTAAAGTCATATCGCCCGCATAAGTGTTTAAATCGGCCTTCACATAACGATTGCCGTCTTTTTGTTCGGCTTCGTAAGGAGAAAACAGGGCGCTTCCCGGAAGCTGTTTTACGCTTTCAAAAATATTTCCGGACACGGAAAACTTTGTTTGTTCCCCGAGCATTACGGATCCGTTAAAAAAAACATTGAGATTTCTGTAATTTGAATTGTTTCTGTCCCCGTCGCTTGAAATATTCGAAACCGCTGCGAACGCCGACGCTTTTCGGCCGGCATAAGCCGCGGCAAAAGAAGGGTTGAATGTATTGAAGCTTCCGTAAGATATGCCGGCGTCGATTAAAGGCGATTGCTCCGAAGCCTTTTTCGTTATTACGTTTATAACGCCGCCGAAGCCGCTCGTGCCGTATACGGCCGCTCCCGCGCCTCTTATAATCTCCACTCTTTCAATATTAGAAGCCGCAACGGCTGAAAAATCGGCGTCTCCCAGCCCTGCGTCATTAATTCTTCTGCCGTCAATTAAAACCAAAGTCTGCTTTGAAGACGCTCCCCTTATGGAAACGGATGTCAAAGCGCCGGCCGAACCGTATTCCCTTATATTTATCCCGGTTTCATTTTGGAGAATATCTCCGAGGGTTTCCGCGCGCTTTTGTTCGATATCTTCGCTGCTGATAACCGAAACGTTTGTGGGCATTCTGTCCATTTGCTCGTCATATCTTGTAAGAGTTAAAAAAACTTCCTGCGCGCAAACTACATTTGCCGCAAAAATAAGGCATGTCAATACCGGTATTATTTTATTCATTTATTTTTCAACGCTCCTTTTTTCAATGAATTTTTTTAAAAGCCGGACGGCAAAACCCGGTTCTTTTTTTTAATAATCGGAAAACAACTCCGGCTAGCGGAAAAATCCGGAGTTTTCACGGCTCCGGCATAAAAAATTTTATTGTCTTTTATAATAAAATATCATCGTATCCTCCCAGGGACGGACGCCGGAGACAGCAAAGCCAATATCAGACATTCCGACTTGGCGGAAAAAAGCCGGATTGCAAAAAGGCTTAATTTTTCCATTCCTTACAGCAGCCGGGCTGTTGCGGATTTTCACCGGATTCCCCGATATTGCTACAACCCGTTGAATATCCGCATTAACGGCTGAAGTTTTTAAAAATCCCGCAAAAGGCGGCTGCCGGTAAGTTAAGGCGCATTTTACCTGCAGCCTTTTTTGTTTACCGGTATAACATAAGGTTTGCCGGAAACGGGATTTTTATAAACCGCGACCTCCGTTTTATAAACTTCCTCTATGTCTTTGCGGTTTAAAACGCGTTCCGGTTTTCCAGAATTTCTTATCCTTCCTTCCTGGAGAAGTATAAGATTGTCGCAGAACTCTCCGGCGGCGTTTAAATCGTGAAGGGTAACTATTACTGTTTTGCCCCGGCGCCCGTTTAAAGTTTTAAGAAGATTGAGAATATCAAACTGCCCGCCTATGTCCAAATGAGAAGCCGGCTCGTCAAGAACGAGTATGCCGGTTTCCTGAACTATGGTCTGCGCCATAAGAACCTTTTGTTTTTCGCCTCCGGAAAGTTCATTGACCGGCCTTTTTGCCAAAACGCCGGTGCCGGTAAATTCCAGCGCCTCATTTACCGCAGCCCGGTCTTTGCCTGAAGGCGTTTTAAATATGTTCATATGCGGATATCTTCCGAACATTACAAACTCTTCCACGCTGAAAGCAAGTTCCGTATCGGGATTTTGGGGCATAAAAGAAAAAGTCTTGGACAAATCTTTTTTTGAAAACCGCGAAATATCCGTTCCGTTAATAATGATTTTTCCGGAAAACGGTTTCATAAGCCCGCATAAAATTTTGAGCAAAGTGCTTTTTCCGGCTCCGTTTCTTCCTATAATGCCGCAAAACGAACCTTCGGCTATATCGCAGTTTATGTTATCAAGGACTTTTCCGGCGGGCAGATATCCGGCTGAAATATCTTTTATCTCTATCATATGCCGCCGCTGCCTTTTTTTCTCATCAAAAATACAAAAAAAAGTCCTCCCAAAATGCTTGTTATCACTCCGACGGGTATTTCAACGGGAGAAAACAAATTTCTGCTTAAAGCGTCGCATAAAGGCAAAAATATGCATCCGGCCATAGCCGAAGCCGGAATAAGAACCGCATGGTCGCCGCCCACTATTTTGCGCATAATATGAGGCATCATAAGGCCTACAAATCCTATTACGCCGCAGCAGGAAACGCATGCCGCGGTAATAAGAGAAGCCGCAAGAAAAACGAATTTAACGGTTTTTTCCATATCTATGCCCAGACTGCCGGCTTTTTGTTTGCCGAGCATTAAGGCATTGATGATATTTCCGGACAGACATAAAACCGATATCGCCGAAATCACCGTTATAATAACGGGCAAAAGAAGCCTTTCGTCGAAAGAAGAAATATTTCCCATAAGCCATACAAAAGCCGAATGAATATGACTGCTTTTTGAAAAGGCGAACAAAAGCATTACCGCGGAGGAAAAAACATAGCTTATTACCACTCCGGAAAGTATCATGGAATCCGGATTAAAACTTCTGCGCATGCTTAAAAAATAAACTGCCAGAACCGAAAGCACCGCTCCCGCAAGCGCGCAAAAAGGAATAAACAGCCAGCTTACGGATGCCAGTCCGGACACAAAACCCGCCGAAGCTCCGAAAGCCGCGCCCCCTGAAATGCCGAGAGTGAAAGGATCGGCGAGAGGATTTTTCAATATTCCCTGGAAAACGCAGCCGCTTGCGGCAAGTCCCGCCCCGGCCGTCATAGCCATAATAACGCGCAGAAAACGGATTTTTCTGACTACTGTTATAATTTCTTGCGGTCCGTTGCCCAACAAGGCGTTTAAGGCATCGTAAAAAGAAATGCTTTTTGCGCCGGTCCGAAGCGAAAATACAAAAACCGCAGCCGCAAGAACGGGCATTATAATGAATACGGACGTTTTTGTTTTTCTATTTATCATTAAAAAGCTCCGGAAATATAGTGCGGGCAAGCATTCGAAGCCCTTTCGCAAAAGCCGCAGGCGTGGGCGTAAAGATATCATCCGCGTCAAGCATATGGATTTTCCCGTTTTTAACGGCTGAAACGGAATCGTATTTTTTCCAGACATTTATTTCTTCAAAGCTTATGTCTCCCATATTGACCATTATAATGATATCCGGATTGCGGCTTATGACGTCTTCAATGCTGACGCAGGGATAGCGTATGTCCGTGTCCCCGTATATATTCGCCGTGCGGGTATAATAATTATAATCGTTAACGAAACTTCCCCTGCCCGCCGTGTAAAGAGGTTTCGCCCCCACTTCCCAGAAAACGCTTTGTTTTGCGGGCATTAAAGAAATTTCGGAATATATATCAAGAACTTCGCGTTCGGCTTGCTTTATAAGTTTTTGCGCCTTTTCGCTTTCTTCCACTTTTACCGCCAAAGCGGCGAAATTCGCGCATATTTCTTTAAAGCCGCCGGACGTTTCCATTACGAAAACGTCAAAGCCGAGCCTTTGCAGTTTTTCAACGGAGGATTTGCTGTTTCCTTCTTTTGTGGAAATTATAAGATCCGGCTTAAGCAATACGATCTTTTCAATATCGGGTTCAAGAATAGTGCCGATAATTTCTTTTCCGGATTTTCCTTTGGGGCAAAAAACGCTTATGCCGGCTATTTCTTTTTCAAGCCCCAGTTCATAAAGGCTTTCCGTCACGGAAGGAGCCAGCGATATTATGCGTTTATATTTTTGCGCGCATACCGGCCGGACAAATAACAGCATAAGCAAAATAAATGCCGAAAAGGCGCGCAATATTTTCTTTTTCATCAAAACTCTATTCCTTTTTTAGCCGGAACACCTTTGCGGTACGGATGCTTTATTTCTTTCATTTCCGTTACAAGATCCGCCATATCCTGAAGTTTTTGCGGAGCGCCTCTGCCTGTTATGATTATATCCGCTTTCCCGGACAGCTTTTTTAAAAGTTCAAGGAAAGCTCCGGTTTCTATGAAATTATCCCTCAAAGCTATATTAAACTCTTCCAATACGATAAGATCATACCGTTTCGGCGCCGAGGCTATTTCGGCAAGCTTTTTTAATGCAAAAAGGCATTGTTGCGGGGTTTCATCCGGACTTGCGTTTTTTACGCAGAAAGGATGCCGGCTGGCGTAAGAATAAAAATCAAGCCCTTCAAGCTTTGCGAGTATTTTCTGTTCGCCGTAAAAATCTTCCCCTTTGAAAAGCTGGATAAGACAAACTTTGTTTCCATGCCCCAAAGAACGTATAATCTGTCCTATGGATGCCGTGGTTTTTCCTTTTCCGTCGCCGGTATTTACCATTATCATTTTTTTCTCCATAAAAAATCCGCTTCCGATAAAAGAAAGCGGACGGTAAACCGATATTATTCCTCTTTCCCTCAAAAGCGCCTTTCGGCTCTGAAAAACAGTTAACAGACCGGACCGTGAAGAAAAATTCTTATAAAATTTCCTTCTTACCGTTGCGGGGCAGTGTCCGGATTAAAGTCAAAAGCTTTGCGAATCGCAATCTCTTCGAATAAAAGTCTTTGAAAATTATTTTCAAATTGACACTTTCCAAGCCGCGGACTTTTCACGGAGCTTTCCTTAAGCGTTTTGGCAAAAAAAGAACAAAAGAAATCCTTTAACAGTATACAAAACTTTAATATTTTATAAAACCGCCGCTGTTGTGATAATACCCGGAAATAAAGAAAGAAAAATTTGTATGCTATAATAAGCTTTATGAGAAAAATAATACTGACCGTTCTTACGGCCGCGGCCGTGTTTTCCGGAGAAATTTTTGCCGGCGGACTCCGGGAAGAAAGGCCTTATTCGCCGCCCGCGCCGCAGAAATACCGGCTTCTTAAAAAATATTTCCCCGCTCTTACCGGAAAAGAAATAAAAAAATCCGCAAATATTTCAAGACGTCCGGAATTTACGGATTTGATAAACGATATTCTGGTTTATCTGCGCTATAAAAAACTTATAAAGCAGACAAAAATTCTTCCTCCCATATTTCTTTTATATTCGGACAATAACAGCGCGCTTACTTTTGCGGGAGGTTTGTATTATGACAGCGGCAATATTATAATTTTAAACGCGAATAATTTTTATACCGGAGGAATAATCGCGAACGATCTCTCGGAAAACGAGCGGGCGGCACTGGATTTTGTAACTTTTGCGGCGATAATCGGACATGAGCTTATGCATTATGAGGATCTTGTAAACAAATCCGAACTTCAACAGCTTGACGGAGCCGCTTTAAATGAATTTAACGCGTATAAAAGATCTGAAAAAATAATAGAGTATTTTCTAAAAATGCCTAAGGCCGAAGCCGACGAAATCATTCCCGTTGAAAATTTCTACGAATCCGTCCGGAAATTCGAAGATTATTTTAACGATATACGAAAAAATTATATAAAAATCGTCAAGGCTGCCGGAATATTTCTTAAAAACGAACAAAAAATATGCGCGACGCTCGGGCTGGATAAAGATAAATTTAAAATGCTCACCTTTTTTCCCGCAATAGTTTTTAATGCCAAAAACGGCGGGCATATAATAAAAGTCGAATCCGGGTTTCTGGATCTGAAGTACAGGCTTCTATTTGAAATAAACATAATTTCAGGCTCTGTCAAAGCGCTTAACGCGCCGAAAGAGATAGAAGCTTTTAAAAAAGAGGCCCGGGAAATAATTCTCGTCAATAAAAAATCTTATGTAAAAACAAGGCTCGGACGCTGACGTTTTTTTGTCCGGCATAAACATCGCCGCGGATTTTTACGGATTACGGCGCGTTTTTTATTTAAGTCCGGTATCAGGCGCTTATAACGCTTATAAACAAAATACGTTTAAAAGCGGCCTTTGAAAAAGGCTTTTACGGCGGCAGCTTTAATTTTACCGTATGTTTTTTAAAAGCGTTTTTTTTGACGGATATAAAGTTTAATCCGTAGACGGATCAATCTGAGGATTTTTACGGCCTTTCCTGCCTTTGCCGGCAAACGGCGGCATTGCCGTAATACGGGTTCAGGGGAGTTTTCCAGCGCGCGAAGAAGAAAAAGTTTTTTCTTTAGGGCGGCTTTCGGGGATGGAGCCGCATTCTTTCAGCCCTTCATAAACCTCTTTTGACACATAAAGACAGCAAAAACACATTCCGTATTTATCGACGTCGCTTTTCATATACACGCACGGGCACAAAATATCCCTGTCGGCTTCATAATCGTTTGCCGACAAGCGGCACGGGCAGGAAGCGTAGCCGTAACGTTTAAGATTGGAATAGAGCCCCTCCGCCAGTTCCTTTAGAAAAATTTCGTCTCTGTTAAGATATAAGCCGCGCTTTGCCGCAACGGTTTTTATTATTTCCAAAAGCTCTGCCGGCGACTGCGGACCTTTGCTCATTTGAAAATCTCCGATATTTCTTCCGGCTTAAAACCGGTTATAACTTTAGTTTTATTTACTACCATAACGGGAAAACCTCCCTGGGGGTTTAAACTTTCGATTTCATTCATTACCGTTTCTTTCCGTTCTCCGGTAAGCATGTCCACATATGCGTATTCATAATCAACTCCGAGCTCTTCCAGCAGAACTCTCACTCTCTTGCACCAGACGCATGTGCTTAAAGCGTAAAGGAAGACTTTATTCTTTTTATTTGCGCCTTCAACGTGCTTTACATCCATTTTGCTCTCCTTTGCCGCCGCAATTTGAACATCCCAGCCAGCAGTGAAGACATAAATCTTTTCTCGGAAGCCCGATAGCCGAAACCATATCTTCAATAGTCTGGAATTTCAAAGAAGTGACGTTTAAATCTTTTCTTATCCATTCTATCATTCTGGCGTATTTTTCAGTCGAGGGATCGGTATATTCGCTTACGTCTTCTATATCTTTTCCTTCTATTGAAACTATCGCTCTTCTTGTAACAAGCTCGCTGTTGGTCCTTGTGGAAGTGCTGTAAAGACAGGGAAACAAAAGCGGCGGACAGGCCGGACGCACATGCAGTTCTTTGGCTCCAGCCTTCCAGAATTTTTCAACCGTTACGTTTTTCAGCTGCGTTCCTCTTACTATGGAATCCTCAAGAAGAACTATGATATTATCGTGAATGATTTCTTTTATCGCGATAAGCTTCATTCTGGCGGTAATATCTCTTGTCGTCTGAGAAGGAGGCGTATAGCTTCGTCCGTAAGTCGGCGTATATTTTACCAGAGGCCTTCTCAGAGGCAGCTTTGATTCCATGGCATATCCTATCGCGTGGGCCAGTCCGGAATCCGGAACGCCTACCACTAAATCGGCCTTTAAGTCTTTATCTCTTTTAGCCAGAAGTTTTCCGCTTTCTTCTCTTGCAACTTCGGCGTTTATGCCTTCATAATTTGAAGCGGGAAAACCCGTGTACATCCACAAAAAAGCGCAGACCTGCTTTCTGCCGTTTCCGGGGTTTAAAACTTTACATTCCAAATTGGCGGAATCGATAAAAACTATCTCGCCCGGCTTTAAATCCCTTATCGGCTCAAAATCAAGATTCGGCAAAGAAGTCGTTTCGGAACACACCGCCCAGCTGCCCGCTTTGCGCCCAAGCACAAGAGTGCTTCTTGCGCAGTTATCGCGCGCGCAGTAAATTCCCCCGCTTGTAAGAAGAAGCACCGAAGCGGAGCCTTTTATGCGTTTGTACATTTTTTCTATTCCGTCTTTTATATCGTCTCCGGTCGCAATAATCCTGGCTAAAAGTTCTGTGGCATTGACGACCGTCTTGCTCACTTCGCCGAAACATATGCCTTCGTTCATCATTTCTTTCGCAAGAATATCCAAATTCGCTATTTTTCCCGTGCTTACAATGCAGAATTCGCCGAGCTTGGATTTGAGATAAATAGGCTGTTCGTCCAGATCGCTGACGACGCCTATTCCCTGCCGCCCGTTTATATCTTTGATATTTTCAAAAAAACGGGTTTTAAAGTTTGCGCTGCTCATTTTATGGATATAGCGTTTAAACTCCGTCCCGTAAACGGCGATGCCGCCGTATTCCGTGCCCATATGCGTATTATAGTCCGTCCCGTAAACCAGTGTTTCGGCGCAGTTTTTTTCTGAAACCACGCCAAATATTCCGCTCATAAATCCCCCTGCGTTCGGCAAATTACAATTAATAGGTTTCTTTTCTTTGTCCTGCGGCAAAAGCCGGAAACTTCCGCATTAAAATCACGTCATTTTTCCGGAAAACCGGATTTGCCGCTAAAGCCCGTATTTGCCTTTTTGAAAAACGTTTATCAGCCGTAAACGGTCTTCTATTATATTAAATTATGTTCCTTAAAACTGAAATACTTGTTTCCCGAAACGATTATATGGTCCAAAATCGTTATATCAAGCGTTTGCAGCGCCAGCCTGACCGCGTCTGTGGCGTCGATATCGTTCGCGCTTGGCTTTAAAGTTCCCCCGGGATGATTATGCGCCAGTATTACGGCGGACGCTTTATTCTTGAGCGCTTCTTCCGCTATTTTTCTCGGCATAACCGCCGACCTGTTTACCGTTCCGCTTTCTATCTCTTTGCATTCAATCACTTTATTTCCGCTATCAAGCAGCACCGCGAAAAACTTCTCTATTTTTTCCCCGCTCAGCACGCTTATAAGATAATCCGCGACCGCTCCGGGAGAACTTAAAGACCGCGAAGATTTTATATCAAGATAAGAATAATATCCCGCCATCTCTCTTAAAAAAACCAAAAAAACGGCGCTGTGGCGCGACAAGCCCGGAAACCCGGCAAGTTCCTCAAAGTCGGCGTCAAGCACCTGTTTGACGCTTCCGAATTTCTTTATAAGCTCTTTCGCCAGAGGTTTAACGTCTATTCTTTCTATGGCGAAAAACAGCGCGAACTCAAGGATTTCATAATCGGCAAAATTGTCAAACCCGCAATTGAGGAACTTGTCTTTGACGCGGCTTCTGTGTCCGAAATAATGGGGTTTATTTTTCTCTGTATCCATTCGTAACCGGTAAATTTATATTCATCAGGGAATTTTTAAATATTTTTGTTCCAAGCGGCAGCTGGCGGCGTTTATACTCGGCTCCGGCAATCATTTCAAATATCCGTTTTTCTTCGTCTGAAAGAGATATTTCCCGCGCGCCGAGAAAAGAAGCCGCAAACTTATCTATGACAGGATCGAGAATGTCGTATTCCGGAAGAGAATCCGAATCTTTCTGATTATCCCTCAGCTCGGCGGTCGGCTCTCTCATAATAATGCTTTCCGGAATAACAGGGGAAACAAGATTGCGCCAGCGGCATAACTTATATAAAAATGTCTTAGGCAGATCGCATATTACCGCGTAACCGCCCGCCGTATCCCCGTAAAGCGTATAATATCCCGCGGCGATTTCGGATCTGTTGCCGGTTGTCAGAACCAGCGCGTTAAACTTATTTGAATAAGCCATAAGCAAAACGCCCCTTATGCGCGACTGAAGGTTTTCTTCGGTCAGATCCGGGGTCGTCCCTTTAAAGACGCCGGATAAAGAGCCGGCAAAAGAATCAAAAATAGCGTTTATCGGCATCTCAAGCAATTTTACGGAATTCATCCCGCACAGCTTTTCGGCGTCGTCGCGAGAACGTTTAGACGTATATTTTGAAGGCATAAATATTCCGGTAATGTTTTCGGCGCCGAACGCGTCTTTGGCTATCACGGCCGCCAATGCCGAATCGACTCCTCCGGAAACGCCCAGAACAAACTTTTTAAAGCCGTTTTTGCGCGCATAATCTTTTAACCCAAGCACAAGAGCTTCGTATGCCTGTTTTTCAGGCGCGCTTTCTTCCAGAGACGCCTGCGTATTTAAAATAAAATCGGCAAATATGAGATCTTCTTCAAATTGCCGGGCATAAGATTCAAAAAAACCGGATTTGTTGACCGCAAAACTTGAGCCCAAAGACACTATCCCGTCCTGAGCCCCCGCCGCGTTGACAAAAACGATATTTACCGAAAACCGTTTTGCGAATCCGGAAATCTCGTCAAAAAGCTCTTCTTTTCTTCCCAGATAAAAAGGTTCGTTCGCAAGCACAATCAAAGCGCCGGCCCGCAATTCGGCCGCGCGTTTAACGGAATGCCCGAGCTGCTGTTTATGCGAATATATGCATGACAAAACGCCGTTTGCCAGCATATGGGCTTCGTTGCCGTTAAAATACTTCTTTTCCGCGCCGGAAAGAGCTTTAAAAGAAACTGGCTCCGCCTTTCCGTCTTTAATTAAAACCGCGGCGTTTTCGCCTCCGTAAACGCTTCCCAATACCGCCGGCAATTCAAGCTCTTTTGAAAGCTTTTTTATCGCTTCTTCGCATTCATTTAAAAAATCTCTTCTTAAATAAAGATCGCCGGCAAAACCTCCGGATAACGCCAGCTCGGGGAAAACGACTAGTTCGGCGCCGCGGCGTTCGGCTTTTCTTGCATATTCTTTTATTTTATTTAAGTTATGCTCTATGTCTCCGGCAATCGTATTTATCTGCGCAGCCGCTATTTTCATTCCATATCCGCCTTTGCTCTGTTTTTCTTTTTTACGGAAACAAGTTTTTTTTCGACCAGCATTTTCTCTTTCGCTCTTTTTGAACGTTTCCGTTTTTGTCTTTTTATTCTTTCAGCTTCTTTGCGTTTTTCGGATTTTATTCCGTTTATCCGTTCTTCAATCTTGTCCGCAAGCAGACGCCTTGCGAGAAATCTGTTTAAAAGCTGCGTTCTTTGCCTGCCGTATTTAACCTCTATTCCCGTGGGACGATGCTTAAGATAAACGGCTGTCGCGACTTTATTGACATTCTGCCCGCCTTTACCGGAAGATCTTACGAATTTTTCTTCTATGTCGTTTTCGCTTATATTTAATTTATGAAATTTCAGTTCCAGCTCTTTCTGCTTTGCAAAACTTATGCCGAAATCTATCATATTTCAATATTTTCCTTTCTCATATCACGTAATAAATCCTGCGCGCAAACAAATCTGGCGGCTTTTATGCCGTGCTTTACGGCGGCATTGACGTTTTCCTGGATATCATCGGTAAAAAACAGGCGATCCGGAGAAATGCCGTAATACTTTATCACATCCTGATATATTTTGTCTTCCGGTTTTCTGGCGCCCATGCGGTAAGAAAGATGAAAATCCGAAAACAAAAGAAATATCCGCGGATATCTGGATTTCAGATATTCAAAATGAAGATCATTCGTGTTCGAAAGCACGGCAAGCCTGTTTTTGCGCGCCGCCATAGCCAAAACCTCGACGGTTTCAGCCATAGGAGTGAAAATATCGTTCCATAGGACGCAAAACTCATTATAACTGCCCGCATACCCGGCCGACTTTGCAATCCGTTCGTAAAAATCAAAAGAGTTTATTTTTCCCGTTTCAAGAGAAGCGGCGAGATCCCCGTATTCGAAAATAAGTTTATTTATATCCTCGCCTTTTTTTGAAGTTTTTTTGGAAAATGCCGAAACGAATTTGTGCAGGTCAAAATCAAAAATAACCTTGCCCAAATCGAAAATCACCACGCTTATCGACGACATTTTTATCCTTTTATTGCGCCTGCAGCGATGCCTTTAACTATGTGCTTTTGCATAAGGAGATATACTATAACGATAGGAATTGTTGCTATTGTAAGACCCGCCATAAGCAGCGGATAGTCCGTGATGAAGGTTCCCTGAAAAACCATAAGCCCTCTTTGTATGGGCATCTTCGCCTTATCCTGCAAAACGACGAGAGCGAGAAGGAACTCGTTCCAGATCGTAAGAGAGTTCATTATAACGATAGTCGCAAGGGCCGGTTTTGCCAAAGGCAGCGCTATTCTCCAGTAAATGCCTAAACGGGAACAGCCGTCTATTAAAGCGGCTTCTTCTATTTCTTTAGGCAAATCGTCAAAAAAGCCTTTTAAAAGAAATATGGCAAAAGCCAGTCCGTTGCTTACATAACATAAAAGCAGGCCGAGTCTTGAATCAAGAAGCCCTAAACTTTTAAGCAGAAGATACAAAGGAACAAAAACGCCGGGGATCGGAATCAGAAGCGTGGCTATTAAAATATAAAAAAACACATGTTTTCCGAAAAATTCCAGCCTCGCGAAAGCGTAAGCCGCAAGCGATGAAATGAGCACCACAAAAAACACTCCGACAACGGTATAAAAAACGCTGTTTAAAAAATACTGTCCGAAATCGGCCTTCACAAAAGCGGTAATATAGTTTGACCAGTTCCATGTCTCGGGAAGAAGAGTAATCTCGGCGAATATCTGCTCCTGGGTTTTTAAAGAAGAAGAAAGCATCCAGAACACGGGAAAAAGACAGGTAAGCGACACGGCTATCAGAATTACATGGGTGAGCGCGTTAACAATGTTTTTTTTAATTTTAAAGATATTCATATTATCCCTTGCTGTTATAGTTTAATTTCTTGGAAGCGTAAATTTGGGCAAATGAAACAATCAGCAGCACTCCTCCGAACACCACCGCCATAGCGGTGGAATAGCCGAACTCTCCGTTGCTCATATATTCATATATTTTGGTTATCGGCACATGAGTATGTCCGGCGGGCCCTCCGCGGGTCATTGAATATATAAGATCAAAAATCTGCATGGAACCCAATATCGTAAGAATCGATACTATGGTAAAAATCGGAATAAGCAAAGGAAAAGTTATATTCTTAAACTGCTGCCAAGCGTCGGCGCCGTCAACTTCGGCGGCCTCATAAAGCTCTACGGGTATCGTCTGCAGCCCTGCAAGCAGTATGATAAACCCGTATCCGAAACCTTTCCACATATGCACCACGGCGACTGAAGAAAGCGCCGTTTTTACTTCGGAAAGCCAGGCAAAATCCTGAAACTGCGAAAATCCGAAACCGTTAAGGAAATGGTTCAATATCCCGAAATTGCCGTCAAAAACGAATTTCCATATTAAGCCCACGACAACTCCTGACAATACGGGCGGAAGGAAAAATACGGTTCTGTACACATTCTCCCCCCTTATGTTTCTGCTGACCAATAAAGCCAGAAGCAATGCAAGCCCGTTCTGAAGAGTAAGAGCAAGAATAGTCACATAAGCGGCATTCCACATCGATTTCCAGAAAGCCGGATTATTAAACACTATGTGCTTATACTGTGAAAGCCCGACGAATACCATCTCTTTATCTATTCCGTTCCATTCGAAAACGCTCAGCTGGAATGTTCTTAAAATAGGATAAAGGCTGAATATAAGAAATAATACCAGCGCGGGAACGATAAAGCAAAAATTGGCCAGTTTTTCCTTCTTTGTTATTTTCATTTTCCTGCCTTCATCTGTCTTTCTTTTTCGCCCTGAACCTCTTTAGCCGCCTGTTCCGGAGTTCTTTCTCCGATAATAACGGACTGAAGATTAATATTTATGAAGTTAGTCACCTGCCAGCTTTCGATTTTAGGCAGCGATTCGAAAGTGTTTACTATATTTTCAGAAAAAACTCTCAGCACCGGAGGAAGATCCGTAGCGGCGTTTTTATTTGAAGGTATGTTTAACGTTTCTTTGGCAAGATATACCTGCGGGCCCATCTGCGTCATCCATCTGAGAAAGTCAACCGCTTTTTGTTTATTAGGCGATTTGGCATTGACGAATAAAGACGAGCCTTCTCCCCCGAAGAGCATTAAAGGATATTGCGCGTCGGCGAGAGCCGGAGGAGCCATTACTCCGTAATTAAGATCGGGTGCCATAGAATGATAAACATTTACTCCCCATGAACCGTTAAAAGCCATGGCCGCTTTTCCGGTCGCAAAACTTCTTTCAGCGTCTTTATTTACCATTGTGACTATACCCGAGGCAAAAAGCTTATTATCTCTCATTTCGGCAAAAAGCTCAAATATCTTTACCCATCTCGGATCAGTATAAGGAATTTTGTCTTCAATAGTCTGCAAAACGCCTTCTTTTCCGAAAAGGTTCCACTGATAAGACTGCGCAAAAGCGCCTATCAGCCAGCCCTCGCCGAATCCGCTTGTAAAAGGCTGGATATTGGCCGCTCTGAGAGCTTTTCCCGCTTCTATGAACTCAGTCCATGTTTTAGGCGGATTTTCGGGATCAAGTCCCGCCTGGGCAAACAAGTCTTTATTATAATAGATCATAAGCGAGTTAACATCCAGCGGAACCGCGTAAATGCCCGGCTTTACATCCCATTCATTGCCTTCTTCATATGTATTCTGGGTCAAAGCTTTTGTAAAGAAAGAATCTTTCCAGCCTTCTTTTTCCATTTCCGCGGTAAGATCTTCAATAAATCCCGCTTTTATATACGAAGCCGTTTCTTTTTTGTCCGCTATGGGATTGAAAACGTCGGGAAGAAGATCCGCAGTGGCCGCAGCCGATATTTTGTTTTTATAAACATCCGTCGGAGCATAAGTTTCAAACGTCACTCTTACTCCAGTTTCATTATAGTACTGCTCGGCAAGCTTTTCGAAAGCCTCCTGCCTGTCGGTCATCCAATGCCATATCACCACGTCGGCTTTAGGCTGTTTGTCCTCTTTTTTTCCGCAACCGGCAAAAACAATGAAAGTAAAAGCAAAAAAAACCTGCAACAGCACCAGCATTTTCAGTTTTGACATTATCCGACTACCTCCAAAATTATTTTTTGATTGTTATTTCAATAAGAATGTTAAAAGTGTATCAAATTTCGGAAATTCAGTCAATGAATTTTCCGATTTTCCGGCTCCAACCGTTTACAATACATTTAAAAAACAAATCTAATCGGGCCGGTAACCGCCTTTCAAACGCAAAGCGGGCCGCAATAAAATGTTCAATTCCGGCAGACAAATATTTCAAAAACAATTTCCGGTTTCCGCCGGTTTGATCCGTCTGCCGGGAAGTTTGCCTGAATGCCGGCAGGCTTGAAAAGAGCGCTCTCTCAGAAAGCTCCGGTTAAAAACGTAAACGGGCATAGTCTCAGATGGAAAATTATCTTAAAAATACGCAATAAAGCCGCGCAGACAGTATTTTCTTGTCCCCATGATATTAACTTTAAATAAGGAGCTGTCCGGCGGCAAAACCGGATTCCGTGTTTTGGGGATAATATTTTCCCGCTTCCCGTTTTACCGCCGTCTTTAAGCTTTATTAATGCGTAAACTTCATTGTCCGGCCTGTAAATCTTCTTATTACGCCGCCGCTTTTAACGGCATTGACAAGCCGGATCTGGAAAAAATGTCAGTCTTGCCATTTCAAAACCGGTTTTCTTGCGGCTTCGACTTCATTGAGTCTTTTTACCGGAGTGTTTACCGGCGCGTCTTTGACTTTATCGGGTTCGTTTTTTGCTTCATCAAGAATTATTTTTTTTAAAGTTTCCGTAAAACCGTCAAGCGTTTCCCTGGATTCCGTTTCCGTAGGTTCTATCATAACCGCCTCATCCACGATCAGCGGAAAGTAAACGGTCGGGGCATAATAGCCGTAATCCAAAAGCCTTTTGGCGACGTCCGAAGTTCTAACGCCGTTTTGCAGAACAGTCTTGGGAGATAATACGAACTCATGCATGCACCTGTTTCCGGCCGGCGCGTCAATATGATCTTTAAATCCGGCAAGCATATAATTGGCGTTTAAAACCGCCTGAACGCAAGCTTTTTTCAAACCTTTTGCGCCGAGGGATTTTATATAAGCGTAAGCTTTTACAAGCACCGGAAAATTCCCGAAGAAAGCTTTCATCCTGCCGATACTTTCCGGTTTTTTATAATTAAAGACATATTTCGAATTCTTTTTTTCTACTCTGGGCACCGGCAAAAAAGGTTCAAGAAAAGCTTTAACTCCTACCGGGCCGGATCCCGGACCGCCGCCGCCGTGGGGCGTTGAAAACGTTTTGTGTAAATTTATATGCATAATGTCAAAACCCATGTCTCCGGGACGCGCCATCGCCATAACCGCATTGAGATTCGCCCCGTCATAATACAAAAGAGTTCCGTTTTCCCCGGCAAGTTTTGATATTTCAGGAATTTCCTTTTCGAAAACGCCCAAAGTATTGGGCACGGTAAGCATGATCGCCGCGACTTGGGGAGAAAGCAATTCTTTAACTTTTTGAGCCGAAACGGTTCCGTTTGCTTCGGACTTTAAAGAAACTATTTCAAAACCGGCATAAGCGGCCGACGCGGGATTTGTCCCGTGCGCTGAATCCGGCACTATTATTTTGGTTCTTTTCTGTCCGATTGACTTGAAATATTTAGCTATTACCAGCAGTCCGGCAAATTCCCCTTGAGCGCCCGCCGCCGGCTGAAGCGAAAAATAATCCATTCCCGAAATTTCGCATAAATCCCTTTCAAGATCGTAAATAATCTCCAAAGCTCCCTGTACGGTTTCCTGCGGCTGCAAAGGATGAACGGCATTAAAGCCTTCAAGAGCCGCCGCTTTTTCATTTATAAGCGGATTGTGTTTCATAGTGCATGAGCCCAGAGGATAAAAAGTCGTGCTTAAAGCATAGTTTTGTCTTGAAAGATTGGTAAAATGCCTTAATAAAGCGTTTTCAGGAGCGCAGGGAAGCCCGATATCGGTTTTTCTCACGTATTTTTGCGCTATATTTATTTTGCAGTCGACATCGCAGTTGACGTCAAAAGCGGACTTTCCTTCAGATGAAATCTCGTTTAAAAGTTTTTCCATAAACATTCCGTCCGGTAATATTTAATAAATCGTCCGGCATTTTATTTTTCAACTATGCCGGCTTTTCATTTTTTTTACTGCGGGACGCCCGTAAAAATTTATAAAATCCTCCGGGCGGACTGATAAAGTTTTAAAAGCGCATTGCCGCGCATTTTCCGCCGCCGCTTATGCATTTCCCTGCGTTTTTCAATCCGTTTTTACGCTCCCGTGAAAGAAGCGGAGATTTTCCCCAAGAAGGGAACTCCAGGATTTGTAATTTCAATTTACGCTCCCGCGGGAGAAGCGGCGGGTTCGTCTCAAGAATCTCGTCAGATACTTTTTATTTCAACTCACGCTCCCAAGAAGGATGCGGTCATTTATACAATATTCGGCGCGCAAACGCTTAAAATTCCGACCTGCGCTTCCGTAAAGATAACGACGGATTCATTTATATCGGGAAAACATTAAATCCGCATTTCAATTTACGCTTCCGTGAAAGAAGCGGCAAGCCGCAGCATCACGCATATATCCGCTAAGATAAATCCCAATTCAATGCATTATTATAAACCCGGAATTCAAAACAGTATTCCGGACTTTTCGCGAAGCATTGTTTTCGCCGGGAAATTTACTTGTTGCCGCCCGGCGGAAAAACTTTTCAGGCTTGTTCATATTCCGGCAAGAAGTTCAGCCAATTTGTCTATCTCGGCCTTCGTCCTTTGTTCCGTTACGCAAAACAGCAAAGATTTTTTAAAATCTTTCGAAAAATCCGACAGGTGCAAAGGCGCCAGAAAACCGTTTTTCAATAAAACGCGGTTTATCTTTTTTATGTCTTTTTGAGTGTCTATAACAAATTCATTAAAAAAAACCGAATTTCCGAATTTCGCCGAAAAACCTTCAATCGCGCTTATTCTGCCAAAAGCATATCCCGCTTTGGACATATTCGTCCGGGCGAGCTTTTTAAACCCTTCATTTCCCCACCCGGAAAGATAAACGCATCCGGCAAGGGCGTTTAAAGCGGCGTTTGTGCAGATATTCGACGTGGCTTTTTCCCTTCTTATATGCTGTTCCCTTGATTGCAAAGTAAGGACAAAACCTCTTTTTCCGTCTCTATCGGTCGTCTGCCCGACCACTCTGCCGGGCATTTTCCATTCCAGAGCTTTTTTGACCGCCATAAATCCGAAAGTCGCCCCGCCAAAACCCATAGAGCAGCCGAGAGGCTGTCCTTCGCCTACGGCTATATCGGCTCCGTATTCTCCCGGAGCCGTAAAAAAACCAAGCGAAATAGGATTTACCACCGCGATAAACAAAGCGCCCGCATTTTTAGACGCCGCGCAAAGAGACTGCATATCTTCGACAATCCCCAGATAGTTCGGGGACTGTATTATTACCGCGGCGGTATTATCGTCAACGGCGTTTTCGACGGCGCTTTTTTCAATATCCCCTCCGGAAGACAAATCAAGCGTTGATATCCGCGCCCCGGAATTTTCAAGATACGTTTCTATCGTCCGCGCATATTCGGGATGCAGCGCGCAAGAAAGCAGAATCTTCTTTTTCCCCGACACTCTTAAAGCCAGCATAGCGGCTTCAGCTGCCGCTGAAGCTCCGTCATAAAGAGAAGCGTTCGAAGTATCCATGGCGGTTATCGCGCTTATCATGCTCTGGTATTCGAATATTGCCTGAAGAGTTCCCTGGCTTGCTTCCGCCTGATAAGGGGTATAAGCGGTGCGGAATTCGCTTCTTCCGGTAATTTCTTCCACCAGAGAAGGTATGAAATGGTCGTATATCCCGGCGCCTCTGAAAGAGACAAGGGTTTTATTTTTAGCGGCCAGCTTTTTGAAAAAAGCCGAAAGCTCCTGCTCGCTGCCGCCTCCGGCGATTTTGAGTTCTCCGGCTCTCAGGTTTTCGGGAATGACGGCGAAAAGCTCTTCGGCATCCGAAATGCCGAGAGCGTCAAGCATGATCCGTCTGTCTTTTTGGTTTTGTGATGTATAGTCCATAAGTATATGCGTTTTATATAAGCCGCTGATAGTCTTGGGCGCTCAGCAGGACGGAAAGCTCTTTTTCATCGTAAAATTCAACCGTAAACAGCCAGCCTTCTTCATAAGGGGAACGGTTAACGGTTTCCGGACTTGATAAAAGGGTTTCATTTATTGAGGCTATTTTGCCGCTTACCGGAGAATATATGTCAAAAGCCGACTTTACGGATTCTATCACGGCCGCGGGAAAGCCTTTTTTAACCTCTTTGCCCTGCTCGGGCAGTTCAATATGAACGATATCGGTTATTTCATTCTGGGCAAAATCGGTAATTCCGACTTTTGCTTTATTGCCTTCAATTTTGATCCACTCATGCGTTTTTGTGTACTTTAAATCCTGCGGAATGTTCATAATTTCCCCTTTCACGCGCTTTTATTGGAAACCTGTCCGGTATTTTAGCATAATATGGAATTTTATAGCAATTATATTATGCGGTAAAAAGCCGGAAAAATTACAATTTTTTTTATTTTTATTATAAGAACCGCTTTGTTTCTTAACGCGGCGGATTTGATAAATTTCTCGGAGTTCTTTTTTTAAGCGCGTTCTCTTTCTCCCATTGCTCCGCGCCGTCTTTACGCGACTCTTATCCTTTCACAATGCCGGCGGCTCCGATCTTGGTCCGCGCAAAAGTTCCGGATTTTTCCGCGGGCACCGGTTTTCACGCCGGTGAAGACGGTTATTGCCGCTTTTAAATCGTTTTTCTTTTCAAACCGCCAAACGCTCCTTAATATTATGTTTGTAAAGCTTTGCCGAAACTTTTTTTAGGCGCCGCCGCGGTATTTTACGGCAAAGATTATATATTTGCCGTCGCTGTTTTAGGCTTTTCCTTATGTTTTCGCAAAAAATTTAAAACCTTTGGAGTTTATATGCCTGTACGCCATAAGAGTAACAATCAGTTCTCCCGCCACCATTATACACGCCATGCCGAAATCTTTATACTCGGCCGCAATTACGGGTATCAGCAAAAAACTTATCACGGCCGCCCAGGCGCTTATTTTAGCGAAATTGACTTTCATGCCGAAAGGATACATAATGTGCATGCAGAAAATCATATTCAAAGTGTAAAGAAAAGGTACGGCGGATAATATTTTTAACAGAATTGAAGATCTCCCGTATTCATTTCCCAAAAATACCGCGACGATAAAATCCGAACCGAAAAAAATTACGCCCGAGGCCGCCAGAGCGGCAAAAGCCACGGAAAAACCGTATGTCTTTAAAAAGCGGACGGCTTTTTCTTTTGATTCTCCGGCGGTTTTGCTCATATAAGGATATGCCGCCTGAACAACCGGTTCAAAAAGAGCTTTAACCGGAAGAAGTATGCCCAGCGCCGCCCTGTAATAGCCGACAACGGCATTGCCGGCGATAAATCCTAAAATAAAAACGCTGGCTGAAGTATAAGCGTTGGAAGCGAAATCGGAAATAAAATAATGCCAGCTGTTTTTGAAATAAAAAATTATCCTGCTTAAAGGCTGGAGTTTAAAACTTATGCCGAATGTTTTACGTATAAGCATTATGCTTATTACGCCTATTATAAAAGAGCAAATGCCGTCAAGCAAAGGAACATATATATAATCGCTTTCCTTTTTTATAAAAACGAATACCGAGGCAGCGTACGCGCTTTCAAGAATAAGATACAGATAAGCGAAATGTTTCAATTTTTCCATGCCCTGAAAAAACCAGGCGGTAAAAAAAATATCGGCGAAAATCATAAAAAAAGCAAAAATAAAAACCGTTTTTTCTTCGTATATCTGGGGAACAAACAGGACAAGCGGCACAAAGACCGAAGCAAGAACGCAGGCTATAACTGCTTTTATAATTATGGCGCAGGAAAAAATCTCTTCGACTTTCCGCTTATCTTTTTTGTTGACCGCTATGCGCTTTACAGCCGAATAGGAAAAACCGTATTCCACAAAAACCGAAAAAAACTGCGCCATCGCCGCGGCGAATGCGACAAGCCCGAATTTTTCGGGAGACAATACGCGCACAAGATAAGGTATCGGGACAAAAGGCAGAACATACTGGGCTATCTGCAATACCGTAAGATAGTACCAGTTTCTGAAAAGTTTTCTTTTTCTTTTGTCATTTAAAGACCGGGGAGCTTTCATTTCCATTGGCTTCTATCCGCCGCCGACCGAATCCAGAAGAAACTTATGCATTTTAACCATAGCGAGAGTGTCCCGGGCGCAGTATTGCAGAAGATTTTTTTTCGTCTCCGTTATTTTTTCTTCATCGTACAGCCCCATCGCCATAAAAGCGAATGCCGCCGCCGCGTCCCCGCCTTCTCCTATAGCCAAATCATCATAATTCATTTCCGGTATCATAACGGGAAGAACTTTCTTGATTGAAGACCGCCCGCGAAATCCGGCATCATAATAATTTTTTCTTACTATTGCTTCCAAATCCACTATTCTTTCCATTATGCCGCCGAGTTCGCCGCGCAAATCGGGAAACATAGCGGAAAGCTTGCCTATGGCTATTTTTTCATAGTTGGAGTATGTGATAACGCTTCCTTCCTCTCCAAGATATTGAACGAGTTTTTCCGCTATTTCCCTGCGGCAGTCTTTTGTATGATCGGCTATATATTCGAAATGCTGCGACACTTCCGGGACATTTTCACTTTTGTCTATTGAAAACTGGGTCAAAATCTGGGTATGCGGCGCTGTTTGCGGATAAAGAGGCATTATGGTTGTGATTGACTCGAAATCAAGATAAAAAACGGGATATTTTATATTGTCAAGCTCGGTTTTAAGATTGCCGCCCACATAAGTTTTACCGGTAAGAACGCAGTTTTTTACTATTCGCTGGTGTTCGGTAAGTTCGAAGTCGTCAGGAATCTTATCTATCGTATCGGCCCCGAGAGATATCAGCTCTTCTATAGCAAGCCCGGAAAGTCTCGGAAGATCGAAAATATGGTTTTTAACGTCTTTTCCCATGCAGTTTTCGAAAACGGGACAATTCTTGCAGTTTTTTTTAAGATAAGGAGGCGGCATTGTTTCGGATTCGATATCTTCAAAAGCTTTCTGCGAAATTGCAATAAATTCGGACATTTTAGCGGCCACTTTTTCGGAACAGTCCAAATAACTGAACAGATTCTCGCTTCCCATGCCGATCCGGTAAGAGTTTGACAAATGCATTAAAGTAGCGCTTTCCACTTTTTGCCCGGCCTTTGTCATCACCATGGCGCTGAAAGCCATATCTTCGGCATATTTGACTTTATATTTGCTTCCGGATTTAACTTCAAAAAGATGCCAGCCTCCGCTGTCGGTTCTGCGTATTATGTCCGTCCGCACGGAAAAACCGCCGGCGGCGAAAGAAGCTTCGACGATAGCGGTCTTATTTTCCTCAATAAGCTGTTTTGTATGCTGAAGGCAAGTCTGTATTTCGGATTTTTGGGCATTTACGGCGTCAGAAAAAAGTTTCCGGGAAAGCTTATGAATATTGCGCCCTTCAAGCATAAGAAGCTTGTCATTAAGCCCGGTATGCCTTGGAACCAATTTTCTTTTTGACAACCACCCTAAAGTCGGACAGTCCGTATAATTGATGAAAACGTTTTTATTTATGTAACCCATTATGAATTTCTAAATCAAGTATTTTGCATGTACTCTTTCGCGGCATAAAGTTTTTCAAGAACGCAGTAAGGCACTTTCACCGTACCCATTATCGGGGCGCAATCTTTATACGGGCCGTGGCAGTCGGAACCGCCGGTCGCCAAAAGTTCAAACTCCCCGGCAAGATTTAAAAACTTTTTCACCGCATTTTCGGTATGTTTTATATGCCATGCCTCAATCCCCATCAAACCGCATTCCACAAGAGAGCGCAGCAGGGCTTTATCGTTATAATGAGTATAATAAGGATGAGCCATCACGGGAATGCCTCCGGCCTTTTTGATAAGTTTTACGGCGTCTTCGGCCGATATCGCGTATTTCGGCACGTAAGCGGCGCGTCCGGGAGACAAATACTTTTGAAAAGCCTCGGAAATGCCGCTGACATAACCCTCTTCAATAAGCGCTTTTGCAAAATGAAGTCTGCCTACGGCTTTATTTTCCGCACTGGAAATAAAACCGCGGTCTTTTATCTCAATGCCGTTTTGCCTGAGTTTTTCCAGTATTTCCAAAGCTCTTTTAAGCCTGGCTTTTTTAAAAATTTCAAGAGTTTTTTTAAGTTCTTGGGATTTATAATCGATATAATATCCGAGCATATGCATTTCGCTTTTAGCCGATCCCGCGACTTCGCAAGACAGTTCTATGCCGGGGACGACTTCCACTCCGTATTTCGCCGAAGCTTCAATAGCTTCTTCAATGCCGTCAACGCTGTCATGATCGGTTATGCTTATGGCCGAAAGTTTCATTCGGGCCGCATATGCCACAGCTTCCGAAGGAGAAAAAACTCCGTCCGAACGGCTGGTATGTATATGCAAATCTATATAAAATTCATTCTCCGGGCTCATAAAAGCTCCGAAGACAAGGCCGCCAAAGCGCTTCTTTCGCTTTTTGAAAAAGTTATATGCCCGAAAAGTTCCTGTCCTTTAAATCTTTCGGCAAGATAAGTGAGCCCGTTTGAAGAAGCGTCAAGATAAGGATTGTCAATCTGGTAAGGATCGCCCGTCAAAACGATCTTCGTGCCGGTGCCGGCCCTTGAAATGATGGTTTTTACTTCATGCGGAGTAAGATTCTGGGCGTCGTCGATAATGATATACTGCTGCGGAAGGGAGCGTCCTCTTATATAAGTAAGAGAATCCACTTCTATCTGCCCCGAACTGAACAAGTAATCTATTTTTTCTTCGGTTTTGCCGTCAGGATGGCCCCTGTCAACCAGAAATTCCAGATTATCGTTGATAGCCCCCATCCAGGCGCCCAGTTTTTCCTCTTTGGAACCGGGCAGAAAGCCTATGTCCCTGCCCATAGGGATGATAGGTCTTGCTATATAAAGTTTTCTGAAATATCTTTCTTCAATGGTTTTCTGAAGACCGCATGCCAAAGCAAGAATGGTTTTTCCCGCGCCGGGCAAACCGACCAGCGTGACAAGATTAATATCATTGCACAAAAGAAGCTCAACGGCGAATTTTTGTTCGATATTTAAAGGTTTCAGCCCCCAAGGATTTGAATTTTGGTGAAAAATAGGCGTCAGAGCGTTTTCTTTTTTCGAATATTTAGCCAAAGCGCTTTTCGAAGAGCCGGACTCATCTTTCAAAGTGACGAATTCATTGGCGAACAATTCCTGCTTTAAAGCGAGTTTTCCCTCTTTATAAAATTTGTCAATCTGCGCGGACGGAACTTTTATTTCCCTCCATCCGGAATATAATTCGTCGATTTTGACTTTGGACTTTTCATAATCCTGCGTGGGAACGTCCAAAATCTCGGCTTTTATCCTCAGATTTATGTCTTTGGTTATAAAAATGACCCTTTCGCCTTTTCTTTTAAGGCCAACGGCTATCGACAATATCTGATTATCGGATTTCTGCCCCGAAAAATCAACCGGAAGATTAATGTCATTATGATTCATTTCTATCTGTATAATGCCTCCCGATTTAAGCTTAATGCCTTCGGAAAGTTTGCCTATCATTCTAAGCTCGTCCAGGCTTCTTGAAATAAGCCTGGCGCTTCTGCCTCTTTCATCATTCAATTTTTTAAACGTATCCAGTTCTTCAATGACCGTCATCGGAATAACTACTTTATTATCGGCAAAAGAAAAAACGGCCTCCGGATCGTGAAGAAGAACATTGGTGTCAAGAACAAATGTTTTCATGCCCACTCCTTTGCTTTTTATTTTTTGTCTATGATATTATAAATTAATTAAAGTTAAAAAACAATTGATTTTACAGCGCTTTTATGCTTTATCCGCCGCTGCGGGGCGCAAAAACGCCGCGCAAAGCCGAAAACGCTTAAAAAAGAGGCGGCTTTTGCGCTGATCCGGACATAATTTCCTTTGTTTTTTGCCTGAGGCAAAATTTAGCGCCGCAGGCGCGTTTTTTTTAAACGCAAAAGCAAAAGCCCGCCGGAAAAGGCGAGCCTTTAAAATTATACATCAAACGGACTTGCGCGTTTTGCGAAAAAGCCCGAAAAAAATTTTCCGGCCGGTTTTCAGCGACGCTTTATTTATCAATATGAAGAAAGGTATTCGTCGATTTCCCATTTGTGCACCTGCGTTATATATGAGAACCATTCTTCGCTTTTGGCTTCAAGATAGCGGTCAAAAATATGTTCTCCGAGAGTTTTTCTCATAAAAACGCTGTTTTTAAATTCCAGCATGGCCTGCTCCAGATCTCCCGGCAAATCTTCAACTCCGGCCTTTTGTCTGTCGACTTTGCTCATTTTAAAAACATTTCCGTCAACGCACACGGGAGGCTTTATTTTCCTTTTTATTCCGTCAAGGCCGGCGGCAAGGCATGAAGCCAGAACCAAATAAGGATTTGAGGAAGGATCGGGATTGCGCAGTTCCACTCTTGTGCCGTTCCCTCTAGAGGCGGGTATTCTTATAAGAGGACTTCTGTTTTTGCACGACCATGCTATATAAACGGGAGCTTCATATCCCGGCACAAGCCTTTTATACGAATTTACCAGCGGATTCGTTATTACAGCCATAGATTTCATATGCTCCATCAGCCCGCCTATAAAGTTATACGCTTCGCCAGAAAGCTGGAGTCCGTCTTTTTCTTCGTAAAAAGCATTACTTCCGTTTTTAAACAAGGACATATTCGTATGCATTCCAGAACCGGCAATTCCGGTTATGGGTTTCGGCATAAAAGTGGCGTGAAGCCCGTGTTTTTGCGCTATGGTTTTGACAACCATTTTAAAAGTATTGATATTATCGGCCGCTTTTAAAGCTTCGGAATATTTGAAATCTATTTCATGCTGTCCTCTTGCGACTTCATGATGGGAAGCTTCTATTTCAAAGCCCATGGACTCAAGCGTAAGGCAAATGTCTCTTCTTGCGTTTTCGCCGTGATCCACGGGGCCCAGATCGAAATATCCGGCGTCATCATGCGTAACGGTGGTCGGCTTGCCTTTTTCATCGGTTAAAAACAAAAAGAATTCGCATTCGGGCCCGACATTAAACGTATAGCCCAGATCGGCGGCTTCTTTTATTATCCTTTTAAGAGCGTATCTCGGACAGCCCTCAAAAGGCTTTCCGTCGTAAGTGTATACGTCGCATATAAGCCTTGCGACTTTCCCGTCCTGGGGCCTCCAGGGAAATATCACGAAAGTATCCAGATCCGGATAAAGATACATATCGCTTTCTTCAATTCTGACAAAACCTTCTATTGACGAACCGTCAAACATGCATTTGTTGTCAAGAGCTTTTTCAAGCTGGCTTGCCGTTATGGCTACATTCTTAAGAGTACCCAAAATATCCGTAAACTGAAGCCTGATGAATTTTACGCCATTGTCTTTGACCAATCGGACAATCTGCTCTTTTGTATACATTTTATCTCCCGGAGATTTATTTTCATACGGAAAAAGCTTCCTAAAAATTGTACTTTTTACAGCCGGATACGCTTTTAAAACTATGCGGCGGGAATAGAAAAAGCGCCCTAAAAAGTTATACTTTTTACAGACGCCGCTGGCTTTTAATATTATAACCGTCAACTTTCAGGATACTTTTTAAGTTTCGGTTAGTATATATCTTTTTTTGTAAAAAATCAATTCGGCGTCCGAGAAATTTTCAGAATACGGGATACGCAAAAAAACAAACCGCTTTCAAGTCCGGACTCTTCGCTGCGATACAAAACTTCATATACGCAATATGATCCGGATAAAAGGTAAAGCTATCGCCTGAAGCGAAACTTCTTTTAAAAATACGGAATATGCCCCGGATAAAAAGTTTCGAAAACGTCCGCGGCCCTTTTTGAATATGCCGCCAAATGCGATAAAACGGTTTCCAAAAAACCGTTAGGCGCGAATTTAACGCTTTTTGCCGGCTTTACGCTCCGTTTTTCCGTTTCTTTTTTTCTTACGCGCCGAAGGCTTGCCGGCCCTCATCGCTTTAAGCTCAAGCATTTTGTCGCGCAGTCTGACGGCGCTTTCAAAATCCAGATTGTCGGCCGCCTCTTTCATTCTGTTTTCAAGCTCTTGAATAATCCCGTCAATATTGTCCGGCGTTATATACTCAGCCTGCGTCTCCGCGACTGACGCCGCAATGCCTTCGGCCCTTGCGATATTGTGAAATTCATTGAGATTATGCACGGCTTTGACTATTGATTTCGGAGTAATTTTATTTCTTTTGTTATATTCAAGCTGTTTTGCGCGGCGCCTGTTCATTTCTTTCAGGGCTCTCCGCATGGAGCCTGTCACGGCGTCGGCGTAAAAAATAACGGTGCCGTCCGCGTTTCTGGCCGCTCTCCCGCATATCTGTATCAAAGTGGACTCCGAACGCAGGAAGCCTTCCTTATCCGCGTCGAGAACGACCACTAGAGAAACCTCAGGCAAATCCAGCCCTTCCCTCAAAAGATTTATGCCGACAAGAACGTCAAACTTTCCGAGTCTGAGATTTTTTAACAGTTCGATTCTCTCAAGCGTTTCTATTTCGGAATGCAGGTATTCCACCTTAAATCCTTTTTCTTTAAGGTACGCGGCAAGATCTTCCGACATTTTTTTTGTAAGAGTGGTGATGAGAGTTCTTTGTTTTTTAGCCGTCCTTTTGCTTATCTCATTCATCATATCCGCAATCTGCCCTTCCACGGGACGGACTATTACTTCGGGATCCACAAGCCCTGTAGGACGTATTATCAGATCGACTATCCTTTTGCCGCTTTTTTCAAGTTCATAAACGCCCGGAGTAGCCGAAACCATCAATATTTTCTTTATAAGCTTCTCAAACTCGGGAAATTTCAAAGGGCGGTTGTCAAGCGCCGAAGGCAGCCTGAAACCGAAATCCACAAGCGTTTGTTTTCTGCTTCTGTCGCCTTCGTACATGCCGCGTATCTGCGGAAGAGAAATATGGGATTCGTCCGCTATAGTAAGAAAATCCTCTCCCGCCTCATGAAAATAGTCTATCAGAGTAGACGGTCTTGCGCCGGGCGGATTTCCCGCCAAGTGTCTGGAATAGTTTTCCACGCCATGGCAAAAACCGGTTTCCGCAAGCATTTCCATATCATATTTCGTCCTTTGTTCAAGCCTTTGGGCTTCAAGAAGTTTTTTTCCGGCGCTGAGTACGGACAGTCTCTCGCCGAGTTCGGCTTTAATGGTTTTTAAAGCCGCTTCAAGTTTCGGGCCGGTAGTGACGAAATGTTTGGCCGGATATATGTAAGCTCTGTCTTTTTTTATAAGAACTTCGCCGGTTAAAGGCGAAAATTCTTTTATGCTTTCGATGAAATCGCCGTAAAATTCTATTCTCACGGCCGTCTCAAGATATGCCGGAAAAATTTCCACGGTATCGCCTTTTACCCTGAACCTGCCTCTTATGAATTCGGTTTCATTTCTTTCATAATGTATGGACACAAGCTCGTTTAAAAGCGCCTGCCTCGATTTCTCTTCTCCCGCGACGATCTCCGCGCACATATTGCGGTAATCGCCGGGAGAACCGAGATTATATATGCATGAAACCGAAGCCACCACTATGACGTCTTTTCTTTCAAGAAGGGATGTAGTGGCCTTAAGCCTGAGCCTGTCTATATGATCGTTTATGGAAGAATCTTTTTCTATATAAGTGTCGCTGGAAGGAATATAAGCTTCCGGCTGATAGTAATCATAATACGATATGAAATATTCCACGGCATTGTCCGGGAAAAAAGATTTGAACTCGGCATATGTCTGCGCGGCGAGGATTTTATTGGGCGAAATTATAAGAGTCGGCTTTTGCAGCCTTTCTATGACATTTGCCATCACAAAAGTTTTTCCGGAACCGGTCACCCCCAGCAATACCTGGGAATTTGCGCCGTTTATATAATTGCGGCACAGTTCGTCTATGGCCTGGGGCTGGTCCCCGGCCGGCTTGAACTTGGATACAAGCTTGAATTTATTTTCCATATTATCGTTTTTACAGCTTGATTTTCTTTAAAAGTTCGAAATTCGTCTGATCAAGAATCAGAGGAGTGACCGAAATATAGCCCCGCTCTACGGCATCGATATCGGAACCTTTGTTTTTCCCCCCGGACACATATCTTCCCGAAAGTCTGTATGAAAAATTGCCTTTGCCGTCGGCGACGGTCTCTACGTTTTCGTCATAAGCCCTTAATCCCAAAGGAGCCAGCTTAACCCCTCTGTAATTTCTGGGTATGTTGACATTAAAACATATCCCTTTAAAATATTTCTTTCTTTTCAGTATTTTTTCCGCAATCTCCCTTACCGCAGCCGCGGAATGGGCATAATCCTGGGCGTACATTTCAGCCGCGGAAACCGCAAGAGATGGAATTCCTTTAAGCGCGCCCTCTCTGGCGGCTCCCACCGTTCCGGAGTAAATGACATCCTGCCCGAGATTAGGACAGGTGTTTATTCCGGATACGACAAGATCAACTTTGTTTTTAAGAAAAGAATAAAGTCCGTATTTGACGCAGTCCGCGGGCGTTCCTCCTTTTATCGCGTAGAAATTTTTGTCTATCTCTTCGGCTCTTTTAAACTTTGCCAGAGTTATCCCGTGCCCCGTGCCCGACATCTGGTTTTTCGGAACTATCACGTAAACTTTTCCTATTTTCGAAAGTTCCTTTACAAGCGGCCGCAGTCCCGGGCCTTTAACGCCGTCGTCATTGGAAACCAGAATATTATGCATTTATATTATCCTTTTATGCTTTTTATTATCTCGGCGGCCATTATTTCCTGGGGAAAAACGGCCGGACTTTTTTCTTTTTTGTCTTTTAATCCGTCTTTAAGACGCCGGATAAATCCGGCGATCACTTGCGGAGACGCTTCTTTTTCTTCAATAAAACTCATATGCCCGCCGCGCGAGGCCTCTTCGGCGTTATAATACTGGTGGTTGTCGGCCGCATACGGGTAGGGAATAAGCAGCGCCGGTTTTCCCAAAAGCATAAGTTCGAAAACTGCGCCCGCGCCGGCCCTGCATATAACCATGTCCGCCGCCGCGTAAGCGTCGGCGATATTGTGCATATAATCGAATACCAGATAATTTTTCATATTTCCGGCTTTAAGTTTTATCCCGTCGAAACTTTTTTTGCCGGTTATATGTATAACCTGCATATTTATTTCCCCGGCAAGCATTTTAACCGCTTCAAAAGAGTTTTCATTGAGTTTTACCGCCCCAAGGCTTCCGCCGAAAATCATAAGAGTAAAAACATTCCGGTCAAGCCCGAGCTTGCCGCAAGCATCCGGTTTTGTTACGCCCAGTATTTCTTTTCTTACGGGACAGCCCGTATAAAAAATATTCTTTTTATTTTTAAAAAACACACCGGATCCGTTAAAACTTATAAACGTCTTATGCGCGAATCCGTTTAAAAGCTTATTGGCTTTTCCCGGAATATAGTTTTGCTCGTGTATGAAAGTTTTTTTTGCGCATATCGCGGCGGCCGAAACGGCGGGAACGGATATATATCCGCCGACTCCCACAACCGCCCGGGGTTTGAGGCTTAGAATATTTTTGAGCGCTTTAAAAAACGAAAACGCGAGTTTTACAAAAAAAATAAAAAAGGAAAAAGAGAGTCTGCCGGGCATGCCCGAAAGATTAAATGTAATATGCTTAAAGCCGCTGTTTCCTATTATTTTCACGGAAGCTTCATTGCCGCCGACAAAAAAAACCGGAGTAAATCCTTCTTTTTCCAGTTCGCGCGCCAAAGCTATCCCCGGATAAATATGCCCTCCGGTGCCGCTTGCGGCTATGATAATATTTTTATTTTTCATTTCGGAACACTCTTATACCGGGATAAATTGATAAGTATGCCCGCGGCGGCCATGTTTATTACCAGAGAGGTTCCGCCGAAAGATATGAACGGCAATGGAAGTCCTTTTGCGGGAAACATGCCCGTGGCGACCGACAAGTTTATCAAAGCCTGAAAAACTATCAGACAAGTTATGCCCAAAGCAAGATATTGCGCAAACTTATCCGGAGCGTTTTTGCTTATATTGACGCCTTTTAGAAAAATATAAATAAAAAAAGAAACGACGGCGGCGGCTCCTATAAAACCGAGTTCTTCTCCTACGACCGGAAAAATAAAATCCGTGTGCGCTTCTGGGAGATACATAAGCTTCATCTCGCTTTTTCCCGGCCCTTTTCCGAAAAAGCCGCCCGAGCCCAAAGCATAAAGAGACTGTTTTACCTGATATGACGCGGCGTCTATGTTAACCACCGAACCGAAATAATCCCTCATCCTTTCAAGTCTGTAAGGTTTTCTGGCGATTTCTTCCGCTATCAAAAGGGCTCCTGAGCCAAGCAGCGCAAAAACCGCCTGTATTTTTATGCCGGCGCAAAACAGCATGGCAAAACAAACGGACGATATAAGTATCGGCGTTCCCAGATCAGGCTCGGCCGCTATCGGAAAAATCAGCAAAAGAAGCAGCACTGCCGGAGCTATAAGACCCTGCCACTGTCCGAGCATATCTTTTTTTCTCTCTATAAAATCGGCCGTCATAATTACCATCGCTATTTTCGCGGCTTCAGACGGCTGCACGGTGGCGAATCCCAGTCCGAACCATCTTCTGGCTCCGCCTCTTGTAACCCCAAAAAACAGTACCGCCGCGACGGATATAAGCGCGGCCGCGTATAATACTTTGGCGTATTTGCGGTAAAAGTTATAATCGATAAAAAAAGCCGTCACCGCCATAGCGGCAAAGCCTACGCCGACCCAAATCATCTGCTTAAGAAAAAACATATAAGGGCTCGCCCATCTCACGTCGGCCATAATAACGCTTGAAGAGAAAACCATCATAGCGCCGAAAATAACGGCGATTGATATAATCAGCATGAGAAAAAAATCGTATTTCTTAAAATCTATACCGAACATTATTTATCCCGATCCCGCAGCGGATTTTTACCGCAAAACGCTTTTCTCCATAAACATCCCGGAGATTGTGTATATGTTATACGTCTTTTGCGGCAAAAACGGCTGAAATCCGTAATTTTTCCAAACGAGACGCTTTCCCGCCGGATTCGCCCCGCATTCACATGTCTTGCAAACATTTCAGGCGATATCAAAAACATATACGCGCCGCATAAGAAAATTTAAAGTTTGTTTACCAGCTCTTTAAACAATTTACCGCGTTCTTCAAAACCGGAGAACTGGTCAAAAGAAGCGCAGGCCGGCGAAAGCAAAACTATATCTTTACTTCCGGCCGTTTTAAAAGCGTGTCTGACGGCATTTTCAATATTTCCCGATTCGATAAAAACGGCTCCGCAAAGATCTTTTTTAATCTTTCCCGCCGCTTCTCCTATAAGATAAATTATTTTTACTTTCTTTTTTACCTGCCCGGCCAAAGGCGTGTAAGGAGCCCCTTTGTCCAGTCCTCCCATAATCAGAAGAATATTGCCTTCAAAAGATTCAAGAGCTACCCTTGTCGAGTCGACATTGGTCGATTTCGAATCATTATAATAACGCGTTCCGTTTATTTCTCTCACGAATTCAATTCTGTGCTCCACGCCTTTATACGAAGAGATCGTTTTTTCAATCACCGAAGGCTTGACGCCAGCGCAGAAAGCGGCTGCCGCGGCCGCGAGAATATTTTCGATATTGTGCATGCCGGGTATTGCGATACGGGGCTTTATTTCGGCTTTTTCGCCTTTTATGTTTATATGTATTTTCCCGTCTTGGTAATAAACGCCCTTTTTTAAAGGCTTTTTGCTGAAAAAGACTTTCTCGGCTTTCGCGCGCAAAGCTATTTTTCTGCATATCTTATCATCGGCGTTAATAACGGCAAAACCGGAGGGCTTCTGGCTTAAAAAAATATTTTTTTTCGCCGCCGCATAATTATCCATGGTTTTATGATGCTCCAGATGGTCGGGAGTAATATTCAGCAAAACCGAAATATCTGGGCTGAAACCCGGAGTGTCTTCAAGCTGGTAACTTGAAACTTCCAAAGTAATTACGGCGTCTTTCGAAGTTTTCAAAGCCTTGCCGGAAAGCGGAAATCCTATATTCCCGCAAACGAACGATTTTTTAAAAACTTTTTTTATTATTTTTGATATGAGATCCGTAGTGGTGGTTTTTCCGTTGGTGCCCGTAACGGCTATAAGTTTTTTGTATTTGGAATTATCAAGAGCAAACCTGAGTTCGCTTATTACGGGAATTTTCGCGGCTTTTGCCTTTTTTAAGATATCTATATCAGGATGTATTCCGGGACTTTTTACGATTAAAGAAGATGAAAGTACCCTGTCCGTATGCCCCGCGAACTCGGTATCAACTTTTTTATTCAAAGCCTTTACCGTTCTTTTCACGCCTTTATCGCTGGCGAAAACGTCAAAACCCAGCTTCACGGCCAGATTTGCCGCCGCAATGCCGCTTTTGCCAAGCCCCAGAACGGCGATATTTTTTTTATTTTTCAATTTTATTACCTCAGTTTCAGTGAAGCGAATGAAAGTATGGCCAAAATTATTGCTATTATCCAAAACCTTATGGTCACTTTCGTTTCAGTCATGCCCAGCATTTCAAAATGATGGTGCAAAGGCGCCATTTTAAAAACTCTTTTTTTTGTCCTTTTATAAACCGAGACCTGTATCAGCACCGAAAGCGCCTCCATGACGAAAACGCCTCCTATGAGCACGAGTATAAGTTCCTGCTTGATAGACACCGCCGTCATCCCCAGAACTCCTCCCAAAAACAGGCTGCCGGTATCGCCCATAAAAACTTCGGCGGGATGGGAGTTGTACCATAAAAAACCCAGCCCTGCGCCCGCCACGGCAAAAAGGAAAACCGTTATCTCCCCGGCGCCCTGAACGGAAACTATTTTTAAATAACCGGCTATCTGGAAATGCCCCGCGAAATAAGCCAGCAAAGCAAGGGTAAAAGCCGCAATGACTATACAGCCCGTGGCCAGCCCGTCCAATCCGTCGGTCAGATTAACGGCATTAGAACTTCCGACGACTATTATCATCACGAAAACAAAATAAAAAAAAGAAAAATCCACAAAAACGCCCTTAAGAAAAGGAATGTTTACAAGAGTGAAATATTCCGGATTGGCCGGAAAAAAACTTAAATAAGCGGCAAAAGAAACGGCGAAAACGGTCTGTCCGAAAAGTTTTCCCTTTGCGGAAAGTCCGTTGGGATTCTTTTTTTTGAGTTTTATGTAATCGTCGAAAAAACCTATAAACCCGAGCCACAAAGTCCCGGAAAGCAGCCATATTATAAACCTGTTGTCAAGCCTTGTCCAAAGAAGAGAGGAAATAATAATTGAAATTAAAATCAGCAGCCCCCCCATCGTGGGAGTGCCGTTTTTCATATGATGCGAGGAAGGCCCGTCCGACCTTACGGTCTGGCCGACTTTCATGTTTTTCAGCCTTTTTATGACAAAAGGGCCTGCCAGAAAACAAATAAGAAGACTTGTCAAAACCGCGCCGCCGGCCCTAAAAGTGATATACTGAAAAACATTGAACGGGCTGAAATAAGAGCTAAGACTGTAAAAAATATGATATAACACTTTTTCTTCCTTTTAATCCAGTTTTTTTCTCAACGCATTATAAACTTCTTCCAGCTTCATTGCCCGGGAACCTTTGAAAAGATAAACGGTTTTCGGATTATCGTTTGCGTATTTGTTTATCAAGGCAAGAAGTTCGTCCCTGCCGGAGGCCGAGTAAACTTCTTTTTTATTTATCGCTTTTTTTATGTTTTCGCTAAGTTCTCCGAGCAGAAAAATTTTATGAATCCGGGGCATTTCATTTATAATGCCGCCCGTCTCCCTGTGATAAGCCGCGGCATTCCCGCCGAGTTCAAGCATGTCCCCAAGGACAAGATTTATCTCTCCGTCGGGATACGCCTCGCACACTCCCTGCACCGCTTCCGCCATGGAAGAAGGATTGGCGTTATAAGCGTCGTTTATAAGTACGACGCCCGAACCCGTTTTAAAAGTTTCCATTCTCATGGCAGGAGGAATAAAACTCTCTATTCCCGTCTTAATTTCTTCAGGCGTAAATCCCAGCCCGCAAGCGACCGCGGCCGCCGCCAAAGCGTTGGCTATGTTAAACTTTCCTTTGACCGGCATAGTTATTTCGGCGGTTTTTCCGTATACGTAAAGCTCAAACGCGGGCTTATCCGTCCACAAGGTTATATTGCGGGCGTATACATCCGCCCCGCCGTAAAGACCGAAAGTCACAGCCTTTGAATAAGTTTTGCGGGAAATGCCTTTTAATATTTCGTCATCGGCGTTTATTGCCACAAAACCGTCTGCGGACACGCTGTCGAACAGCGCTCTTTTTTCTTTAAACACGCCCGCCGGAGATCCGAAAGTTTCAAGATGCGAACAGCCTATATTGGTTATTACGGCCGCGTCCGGAGCCGTTATATCGGCAAGTATTTTTATTTCTCCGTTGAGCGAAGTGCCCATTTCAAACACGGCGTATTCAGTATCCGTTTGCAGGTTTAAAACCGAAAGGGGCAGTCCTATTCTGTTGTTAAAATTGCCTTTATTGCTGACGGTCTTTCCTTTTTTGCCGAGAATTGAGGCCAGCATTTCTTTTGTCGTGGTTTTTCCATTGGAGCCGGTTATGCCGATAACTTTTATTTTCCCGCAGCGTTTTCTGTAAGCTTTCGCCAGATCGCCGAGAGCCGGCAGAGTGTCTTTGACTTTGACGACGGCAGGAAAATTGGGAAAAGGTTTCGCAAGGTCTATATCGTCCCTGGAATACACTATTCCCCCGGCTTCTCTTTCAATGCATTCTTTTATAAAATCATGCCCGTCGAAATTTTTACCTTTCAGCGCAAAATAAAACTGCCCCTTTTTAACGGTTCTTGAATCGATCGAAACGCTTTTGACGGGAATATTCGGGTCTCCCAGCAAAAATTTCCCTTTAACGGCTTTGACAAGATCTTTCAGATAAAATGACTCCATCAGAAATCAAACTCCTTTTGCTCTACGCGCCCGGCCGCCGTTTCAGCTTTTAGCGCCTCTTTAATTTTAAGATATTTGCGGGCGGTTTCCATATCGTTGAAATGTTTTTTTTCATTGCCTGTAATCTGAAAAGTCTCATGTCCTTTTCCTGCCAGAAGAACTATGTCGCCTTTCCGCGCCATCATAACGGATTCTTTTATGGCCTGTTCGCGTTCAACCGTCACTTTATAGTTGTTTTTTCCGGCTCTTTTTATTCCTACTTCAATGTCAAGAATGATCTGCGAGGGTTCCTCCGTTCTGGGATTGTCCGAAGTTATAAAAACAAAATCGCTCATTTCCGCCGCGGTTTTTCCCATCAAAGGTCTTTTCGCCCTGTCGCGGTCGCCGCCGCATCCGAAAACGGTAATAATTCTTTTCGGTTTCAGCTGTCTGAGAGCGTTTAAAACGTTTTTGAGCGCGTCATCCGTATGAGCATAATCCACTACGACTTCAAAACCGGAACTTTTAACGTTTATACGCTCAAGCCTTCCAGGAACCTGCGCCGCATTGCTCAGCCCGTCAACCGCTTTTTCAAAATCAATGCCGCAGCAAACGCATGAAGCAACGGCCGCCAAAGCATTATAAACATTGTGCAAACCGATATGGGGTATTGCGACCCGCCGGACAATGCCTTGATAAGCAATGCCGAAACCGCTTCCGCCGCTTAAAACGGATATGTCTGCGGCCTTAAAACCGGCTTCGCTTTCCGGCTTTGCGCCATATAAAATTTTTTCAGCATTAATATTGATTTTTGAAAGCTTTTTGCCGTATTTGTCATCGGCATTAATTATAGCATACTTCACGGAACTTTTTGCGCCTTTTCCCAGCCCGGAAAACAGCAGGCTTTTTGCCTCAAAATATTTATCCATATTTTTATGGAAATCAAGATGATCTCTTGTAAGATTTGTAAAAACTGCCATATCGAAATCTATTCCGGCAACCCTTCCCAAAGCAAGAGCGTGAGAAGAAACTTCCATTATTATATGATCCGTGCCCGCATCAAGCATTTCCCTCATCATCCTGAAAATATCCGCGGACTGCGGCGTAGTATTGGGAGCCTCAAAAACCTTTCCGGCATATCTGTAATTTACCGTTCCGATAACTCCGCATTTTACCGCGCAGCAAGACAAAATACTTTCAATCATATACGTCACCGTAGTTTTGCCGTTTGTGCCGGTAATGCCTATCACCTTCATTTCCCTGTCCGGATGCCCGTAAAAAACCGCGCAGAATTCGGCCATAAAAGCAAAAATATCGTTTGCCTGTATCTGCGGTAGAGAAACGTTTTCGTTTTTTTCCGGCGCGACAATGACGGATGCGCCTTTTCGAACGGCCTCTTCTATAAAATTTTTCCCGTCAGTACCGCGTCCGGGCAGCGCAAAAAAAACATCGCCTTTTTTTAGAGTGCGGCTGTCGTAAGAAACGCCTGAAATTTCCGTATTTTCATCTCCGTAAACGACAGCGCCCTTGAGCGGAAGAATATCTTTTAATTTCATAGGTTTACCTTTTCATACTTTGTTTTATTTTACCGTTTTGCTTACGCTTTCGGGCTCATCCCGGCGCAAGTCCAGATATTGCGCGCAGCGGCCGGCTATCCTGGAAAAAACGGGAGAAGCTACCGACGCCGCGTAATAATCGCCCTTAGGTTCGTCTATTATCACAAGAATGACCAGTTCGGGCTCCAGCGCAGGGACCATCCCGCAAAAAGAAGCGATATAATGTTTTGTTGAATATTTCCTTGTCCGGGGATCTATTTTCTGCGCCGTTCCGGTTTTTCCTCCGGATGAATAACCGGGAACCTTGGCGTTTTTTCCGGTTCCTTTTTCCACAACGTCTTTTAGTATTTTTCTCATCCGCGCAGCCGTTTCGGCGCTCATGACAGAGCGTATTTCCTGCGGTTCAAAAAAAGACATATTTTCCAAAGAAGTATTTTCAATATTTTTTATTATTATCGGCTTCATTAATTTCCCGCCGTTGGCAACCGCTGAAAACGCGTTTACAAGCTGTATGGCGGTCACTCCTATCCCCTGCCCGAAAGAAACCGTCGGCAGGGTAAGAGCGCTCCAGTTTTGTTCGTCAAGAAGAAGCCCTTTCGCTTCCCCCGGAAGATCAATTCCGCTGAGCGAATAAAAGCCGAACTTCCTTATCGCGGAGTAAAAATTCGCATTGCCCATTTTCTGCGCTATTTTGACCATTCCTATGTTTGAAGACTGCTCCATCGCTTTGCCGAGTGACGCATAGCCTTTTATCTTATGATCGTCTCTGATCGTATGTCGGCCTATTTTCATTCTTCCGTTTTCAAGATAAAAGACATCATCCGGTTTTATAAATCCCGAATCAAGCGCGGCGCCTACGGTTACTATTTTAAAAGTCGACCCGGGTTCGAAAATATCGCTTATAGCCGCATTGCGCAGGACGCCGGAATTTTTAATTTTATCGCTAAAATCGAAATCCGGAAGAGAGACCATGGCAACAATCGCGCCGTTTTTAGGGTTTTGGACAATGCAGACGGCTTTCGACGCTTTGTTGTCGGAAAAAGCTTTCCTAAGCTCCTGCTCCGCTATAAACTGGATATTTTTATCTATGGTCAAGGTAATATCAAGACCCCTTATTTTCGAAGCGTCGACAAATTTATCGTGTATAACTCTGCCTCGGCCGTCTTTATATTGTCCGGTTTTGACTTTTTCCCCGGAAAGATAAGCGTCGCATACTTTCTCTATGCCTTCAAGTCCTTTGCCGTCCGAGCCTGTTATTCCGAGTATGTGGGACAGAAGCCTCCCTTCGGGATACTGTCTTATGTACTTGCTGTCAAAGCCCACTCCGAGTATTTTTTCGGCTTTAATTTTTCTTACAATCTCTTCGTCAAGAATATACGGAAACGGGACATAAGAAGTATTTCCGAACTCTTTAAGGTTTTTCTGTTTGATTTTAATTCCGTAAACGGAAAGCTTTTTTTTGAGTTCGCCGAAATCAAGAACAAGTTTGGGATCAAGAAAAGGAGAATACCTTCTTACGCTTGTGGCAAGCACTCTTCCCCTGGCGTCAAGAATATCGCCTCTTTTAGGCATCTCAATATTCTCCCGTCTTACCATCCGCTCCACGGCTTTGTTGATTTTGGCGTACATAAAAATCTGCACATAGACCAGTTTGATAAATAAAGCAAAAAAAATGAAAAGCACGGCAAAAGCCAATACTTTTCTTCTGTTGACGGTTTTTGTTTTTCTTTTCATTTTAATCTATATAGACGACGGACGATTCATCCGGCTTCGAAAGCTGTTTTTCTTTGGCTATCCTGTCCATCTTTTCAAGCGCGAGTATGGAATTGATTTTTAAAAGCAGGCTGTCGTTTTCAGCATTTATCCTTTCATATTCGCCCTGCATTTCGCTTACTTTATAGCCCATCCTCATGGCTGTGGTCTGTTGCCACAAATAAACAAAAACTCCGAATATTATGCATATAACAGCCACAAAAGGTTTATACATTATATTTTCTCTGCCGCTCTGATTTTTGCGCTCCGTCCGCGCGGATTGTTTTTCAGCTCTTCACGCGAAGCGGTAACGACTTTTTTTGTAAGTATTTTATATATGTTTTCCGAAGCGTTCTTACGGAAATTCAGCTTTACTATCGTGTCTTCAAGCGAATGAAAGGTTATAATCACTATCCTCGCTCCTTTGTTTAAAAGCTCCGGAGCCGAATCAAGAAGCCCTTTGAGATTGTCCAATTCGGCGTTGACAAAAATCCTTAAAGCCTGAAAAATCTTTGTCGCCGGATTTATTTTTCCCTCAGGCTTTTTTACGGAAGCCGCAATATCCCGAAGTTCCTCGGCGGTGTTTATAATTCCTCTTTTCCTGCGCTCCATGACGGCTTTCGCTATCCGCCTTGAAAAACGCTCCTGTCCGTATTTATAAAAAATATCCGCAAGCTCTTCTTCGCCGTATCCGTTTACCACATCTTTCGCGGTAAGAGGATTGCGCAAGTCCATACGCATATCCAAATTTTTGGAATTAAAAGAAAAGCCCCTGTCCAAATCGTCAAACTGCTTTGAAGAAACCCCGACGTCGGCGAGTATGCCGTCGACTTTTCCGGTTCCCGCATTGTCCAGAACGCGTTTTATATTTTTAAAATTTTCCCTTACAAAAGAAACTCGTCCTCCGAACTCATGCGAACGCTTCTCAAACCTTTCAAATGCGTCATTATCCCAGTCAAAAGCGATGATTCTGATACCTTGAAATTTCTCAAGCAAATAAGCGCTATGCCCTCCGCCTCCGAAAGTACAGTCGACGTACAAGCCGGAAGGGTTACTGATAAGATAATGAGCCGTTTCGGAAGGCATTACTGGGATATGATAATTCATTTTATTTTAAAAGCAGCATTCTTGCGGCCATGACCATCATTAAAACGGCAAAACTTTTCCTTAACACGTTTTCAGGCAGAGCCGTCGCAAAATGGGCTCCTATCAAGCCTCCCAGTATAAATCCGGCTCCGATAAGAGCCGCTGTCGCGGGCTGCACATAACCTTTTTTATAATAGACAAACATCGACACAAAACTCAGCATTATTATCGCCAGAGAAGTCCCTTGAGCCTGATGCTGGGTCATATTCAAAAAAATAACCATCAGGGGAATAAGAATTATTCCCCCGCCCACTCCCATCAGCCCGCTTAAAATTCCGCCGGCCATGCCGATTCCTATACATGTCGCCGTATTCATTTTTTGCTTATACAGACGGACTGTACACCGAATTCTGTCTTGCGAAAAAATTTATTTTCCGCAAGCGCAGTCATTTCTCTGCCGTTAAAATCGCTTTTAACGGTCAAGCGGCCATACTTCAGCCTTGCTTTCCGGTAAGGATTTAGCCGTTTCACCTTTCGCATTGCTGCAAAAGCTTATCCTTTTTCAAGGATACCCCGCCGTTTCCGGCGAAGGCGTCTCTGCTCGCACCTCTGTGCTCGCGCACGGCAGGAATTGCCTGCTACCGTTTTCTGCAAAAAACGCAGTTAAAGTTCGGACTTTCCTCTTCACAAGACCTGAAAGTGAAGCGACTGCGCGTCCGTCTGTAAAATATCCTATTTTTTCAATAATATTCTCGAACAGTTGTCGCAAAAAACAAGCTCGGCGCATTTCTGCGCCTGATTTATAAGCTGGGGTCTTAAAACCATTCCGCATCCCCCGCAGCTCTCCCCGTCCACAAGACAAATCCCCTGCCCGTCCCTTCCTTCTCGTATTCTTTCATACTGCTGCGCTATTTTCGGATTTACTTTTAATTTATGGCGCTCTCTGTTATCTTCTATGCTTTTTATATCGTCGCAATATTGCTTAACGGAATTTTCTATCGCGGATATCTCGCCTTTTATTTTCAGTTCGGATTCTTTGAAAGCGTTTTCCGAGTCCTTGACAAGCCTGTTCTCCGCTTCAATTTTATCCATCAGTTCAAGAATCTCGTCTTCGACAACGCTTTTGTCGGCTTTTGCTTTCTCGATTTCAAGCAGCAATGCCTTATAAGTGTCATTGGATTTTACGGTATTGAGCTCAAGAGAATGCTTGCTTATAGCCTTTTCCCTGGCGTCGAGAAGCGCTTCTTTCTCTTTTTTTAAAGAGTTTAATGCGACGAAGTTTTTTTTCTTTTCTTCGGTTTCCCGCTTTTGTTCTTCCAGTTCCCTGCGTTTTTCCTCTATAAGCGCCGGCGCTTCGGAAATAAGCTTTTTTATACTGCCTATTTTTATATCGTAATCCTGCAATTCATACAAAAGCTCCAAATCCTGCCTTAAATTTTCCATTTGCGCTCCGTTCGACAAATATAATATAAGGTAAAATGTTTTATTATCATAAACGAATTTAATGCGCGGCTTCCATAATTCACTGCGCGCCCGAAAATATTTTTTCCGCAAAGCCCTTTTGCGTCAGGCATTTGTTAGACGCAGGACAGGCTTTGTTGCGCTTTATTTTCCACGGTACAATCCGGAATTATAAGATTCGCTCTTTCCCACCCGAAAGCCGTTTTCAAAACCGGATCCCGGCCCTGCCTGCCGCCTGTCTTTAAAAACGGATCGGACCGCAATGAATACGGCGCAATATTTGGTGGGTAGTGCAGGGTTCGAACCTGCGGCCTCTCGCGTGTGAGGCGAACGCTCTTCCGCTGAGCTAACTACCCGTTGCCGAATAAATTGTGTTCATTATAGCAAGTTTTAAAAAGGCGGGTCAAATAAAAAAACCCTTGATTTCTCAAGAGTATCTTCCATTGGGCCTGGTAGGACTTGAACCTACGACCATTCGATTATGAGTCGAGTGCTCTAACCAACTGAGCTACAGGCCCGCTTAACGATTAAAATGTTTAATGATTATACTTAAAATTATTCCGCAAGTCAACAACCGTTTTTTTATGTTTCGTTTATGATTCTTTCAAGATAAAGCGTATAATCTTGCGGCAAATTTTCCATCAGCCTGACAAGCTGCGTCTTGTCTATATATTTTTTTCTGTAGGCTATTTCTTCCGGACATGAAATCATCGAGTTCTGCCTTTCTTCAAGAGTTTTAATAAACAAAGACGCTTCCAGCAAAGAGCCGTGCGTTCCCGCGTCGAGCCAGGCAAATCCTCTTCCCAGAAGTTCCACATTGAGTTTGCCGGCGTTTAAATAATATTTATTGATATCTGTAATTTCAAGCTCTCCGCGTTTTGAAGGTTTTATGCTTTTTGCGATTTTTATCACTTCATTATCATAAAAATATAAACCGGTAACCGCCCAGTTAGATTTCGGCTTTTCCGGTTTTTCCTCTATCGAAACGGGATTATTATTTTTATCAAGCTCGACGATTCCGTATCTGTTGGGATCTTTGACGTAATAACCGAAAATTGTGGCGCAGCCCTCTCCGGAAGCCGCTTTCGCAAGCCTTCCGGGAAAACCGTGCCCGTAAAAAATATTATCTCCCAGTATCAGCGCGGCATTATCCCGCCCTATAAAATCTTCACCTATTATAAACGCCTCCGCAATGCCTCCGGGATATTGCTGGAGCTCATAACTTATGCTTAAACCGAAACGCCCGCCGTCTCCCAGAAGCCTTTTGAGCAAAGGAAGAGTTTCATCGTTTGAAATTATAAGGATATCTCTGATCCCGGCAAGCATCAGTATCGAAAGCGGATAATAGATCATGGGTTTATTGTAAACGGGCAAAAGCTGTTTGCTGACAACGCTTGTAACAGGATAAAGTCTTGTCGCTTTTCCGCCGGCTAATATCATACCTTTTGTTTTTTTCATCGGCCGCACCTTTTTATCGGTTTTTACGTCTTTCTTTCTCCTCTACCGGAACTCCGCTCCCGGTCAAAACCTCAGATTTCGCTTTTATTGTTATATATTCTTTGTATAAGCGGAAAACCGGAGGCGTCTTAAACTTGTACGAAATTTCGACATATGAAAGTTCCGGAGACAGCGAACTTTTAAACAACTCAAAAACAGCGTGAAAATTATTAATTATCCTCATAGGATTTAATATATTGACGGCGCTGTAATCTATAGACGGAAAATCCGCGGCATGAACTTCTATTTTGAGCGTATCCGTGCTTCTGTCCAATGTTCTTCCTATATTGTTGCCGTGACAAAGATAATTTCTTATGTCCCTGCTTATCTCTTCTTCGCTATAAGGCGTATAGGCAATCAAATCCGTGCCGTATCTGGCCGCTCCGACAAGCTGCTGCCACGTAAGCACCACGCGGCCGAACCATATTATCGTAAAAAGAAAAAAAATAATCAAAGGAGCGGTTAACGCCGCTTCTATCAAAGCCTGTCCTTTTTTACCGTTTATCATTTTCCGGGCAAACATAAATCTCCGTTTTATATATTTTTCCGTTTCCATTCCCGCTCCCGCCGGTGGCTGTTTTATTCATCGGAGCCTTAAACATATGCTTTCTTTTCACAAAGACGCGTTTAACGGGCGTCTTATTTTTTTATTCTTTGCCGTTTAAATATATCCGTCCCGGCGCCGGCGTGCGCTTTTTTTATTCGCCTTCGCATTCTTTCGCAAAAGCCGGCGGCTGTTTAATATCTTATCTTATTCGCCTTCATTTGCGGTCTTAAACCATTGATAAGCGGTCTTAAGCCGCAAACCTTATTTTTATTCATCGTCGTTTACGGTCTTAAAAGGCACAAGATGAGCAGCCCAGCCGCCTTCTTTCGCTTCCATATAATTGTTCATCGGAGAATCCGCGGTTCCGCTTATCGCTTTAAAAAACATCATGTTGTTCATATTTTCCGCATACAGGGACACCAGCAGCGCCAGCAAATTGCCGATATAAGGTATTTGTTCCGCTATTTCGCCGGCAAGATAGAATATTTGCGCATTTGTCGTCGGAAGCGAAAAATGAAAAATAAAGTCAAGAATGTAATACTGGGATTTCGGGGATATGGTTCCCAGAAGTTCGCTTTCCCTGCTCGGAAACATTGTGCCCTTCGTATTATAGATTGCCGCCGCCGAAAAAACGTATATGGAAGGATAATTTATTCCAAGCCATCTGTAAAAAAGAGGCTTATTATCATCGCCGGCCATTTTCATCAATACAATCTGCGTTTTCTGATCCTTAAAGTTATCCGCGGTAATATACCAGGAGTAGTCTTTCTTCGCGTAGACGGGGGCGTCGGTATAATCGGAAAAGTTAATGCCGAACTCTTTCTCTATCATTTCTATCGCTTTGTCGGCGGATGCGATAATGCCTCCCAGAAAACCGAATTTTTTTAAAGCTTCCAAAATCATCTTGCGTAATTCAAGCCCTAACATTCTGGTATATACGTAATGAATATTTCCATAAGTTACATTCTCGGTCTTTTTATATGTTATGCCTTTCGTATTTCTTTTTAAACCGAAATGTTTTTCGGCTATTTTGATAATACCGGCGCCGGGATTTTCCAGCATGTTCGAGTCAAAATCTTTTATCGGAAGCGGCAGTATGACCGGAACATAACCTTTTTCAATAAGATTCTTATACGTCATTGCAATATAAACCAGATGGGCTACCATCGCCGTTTCCTGTCCTTTTTGGACAAGATCTACCATTTTCTTGAGCTCCGCTACGCCTGAAGAAAGAGCGGAATTAGAGCCTTTACGCCAATCTCCGAACATATATGAGGCGACCGTATCGGTGCCGTATGTGTGTATCTGAACGAATTCCGCCCTGGTGCCCATCCTCAGCAAAAAGCCTATAAGATAATTGCATGATCCGACAAAATTCATCGTCCTCGCTCTATGGGTCGCAATAGACACGGCGGCATTATCCGCAATATTTTGCATTATCATCCTGTCCCTTATAAGCTTTGCTATATTGAGCATCATAGCCCAGCTTATTACAATGATAAGCGTAAATATCAAAAAATAATATAATGTCTGCCCTTTTTCACTCTTCAAGCTATTCTCCCCGTATCTCGGACAAAAGCGCGGATAAATCATAATTTTTAAATTTGCCGGCGCCCGGATAAGCTCTTTCGTAAAAATCCGAATCCGGGGAAACCACCATTCTGTTTCTTGCCGACTGATATCGCCTGTTGCCGCTTATGCCGGAGAGCCTGTCGGCTTTTATCGTAAAAAAATCTTTAACCTTTTTTCTTCTGGCGTTGGAAACGTCCTTCGCGACCAGAAAACCGAACATAACCCTCGTGAAATAATAAATTTTTACGGTATTGGATTCTATAATATTGCCGGAATAATCTTTGGCTTCTTCTGTGCAGCTATAGTTCTTTTTGTAAATTGCGACGCTGTCTTCCGATTCTTCGCCGTCCGCTCCGCCGGAATTGTCTCCGGAGCCGAAATAATCGGCCACTTCTTTTTTATTCGAATACACGAAACTGCCTCTGTTTAAATGATTGACTATCGAGCTGTCGGTAAAATTGTTGAGCAATAAAAAAGGGTAGTAGACGCTCATATAAGTATTGACCCTGTTTTTGACCTCTTCCGGCCTTTCGCTTTTTTTTGTTACGGCGGCCGAACGCATCGCGACAAAAGCGGCCTCATTGGCGGTCATATCATCCACAACCATTATGCAGACCTGTAAAAAAGCAAACATTATAATGGTAGTAAAAACGACGACAAACAATGCTTCCGTCAAAGACTGCCCCGCATTTTTCTTTTTCATTTCACATAATCCGTTTTAATTTTTCGTCCGCCCGGCAATTGAATCTCCCTGCCGCCCGACATCTTTACAAGCGCGGCATAGGCGCCTGAAAACAGCCCCGTTCTCCCGTATCTCGTCTTCCAAGCTTTTTTATACATGACAAAAACCCCGGCGGCGGTTAACAGTAAAACCGAAAACACCAATAAGAATTCAACAAAAGTCTGTCCTTTTGGTTTTGAAAGATTAAAGTTCATCGATTACTTTTTTACTTTGATTATTGAAGTATTTTCGTCGTAACAAAAATCAAAACATTCGTTTTTCTGTCGTCATGCTTTTGCACGCTGAATAAAGCGCCGAGAATAGGAATGTCGCTGAGGACCGGAACGCCTTCTTTGGTTTTTCCTTTCGTGGTTTCTATAAGACCGGCCAAAACCATGGTTTCACCGTCTTTAATTTGCAAATGCGATGAAGCCTGTCTTTTTGCTACTGAAGGGTATCCCGCGACGGAAGCGTTAAAATCAAGTCTTGAAAGTTCCGTGTTTATTTTCATGTCAATTTTGTCATTGTCAATAACGACGGGAGTTATTTCCATTATTATTCCGTACTCTTTCCAGTCGATCCGGGCGGAGCCGCCCACGGAAGCGGCTACAATCGGAAATTCTCCGCCTACAATAAACTTCGCGGCGGTATTTGATTTTGTGACAAGTTTGGGTTTTGACAAAACTTTCGCCGCGCCGGCGGTTTCCAAAGCTTTTAAAGTCGCCGTATAATTTGTTATTCTTGCCCATCCGCCCGATTCTATTATTGACGGAATATTGATCTCTCCGACTTTGACTTCGCTGGGCCAGTTAATGCCGAGCTGAATGGATTTATTTTCGTTGATTTCAGTTATTTCTATTGAAATTTCAACCATCTTTTCATTCACGCCGGAAATATCGTATTTCTGTCCGTAAGCCAAAACCGCAGTAAACAAAATAGGGATAAAAAGTAATTTTTTCATTTTTTCCTTTTATAAAAAGGCTTTTGGGTTAAAACCGCCTTTCTCCTGTTATTATGTATTTCTATTTCAAGTTCGTCGGAATTTATATTGAAGTTTATAAGCGCCATTCCTATGGCTTTTTTTAAAGTGGGCGAAAAAGTGCCGCTGGTCACATATCCCGCTTCCTCCGCGCCCGCATAAACTTTATTGCCGCTTCTGGCTATTGCGCCAAGACATTCAAAAGCTACGGATTTTCTGGCCGGAGCGTTTTTTATATCTAAAAGTTTATCTTTCCCTATAAAACTGTTTTCCCAGTATATAATTTTTGCAAAGCCCGCGTCAATAGGGTTTATCTCTTCCGATATTTCATGCCCGTGCAAAGGCATGCAGGCTTCAAGCCTTAAAGTATCGCGGCAGCCCAGCCCGCAGGGCTTTACTCCGAGCTCCATAAGCTTATCCCACAAAAACTTTGTCTGAGATCTTGAAATAAAAATCTCAAAACCGTCCTCTCCCGTATAACCCGTTCTGGCTATTTTGCAAAAGCCGGCGCTTATGTCTTTGAGCCGCAGCTGAGAGCATGTAAAATATTTCATGTCGGCTATTTGCGTTTCGGATATGCCCCGGAGTATTTTTTCCGAAGCGGGCCCCTGCAGCGCTAAAAGAGATATGCCGGCGCTTTTGTTCTCCAAAATAACGTTTTCTTCTTTATGGCAGTTAAGCCACTGCCAGTCTTTTTCAAGATTGCCGGCATTGACCACCATCATATATTCGCCGCCCAGATTATAAACGATTATATCATCCTTTATTCCGCCGTTTTCATTTAAAATCATGGAATAGCGCGCTTTTTTTTCCGCAAGCCCGGCAATATTGCCGAGAGTGACTTTATCCAGGAATTTTGCCGCGCCGCTTCCTTTAATGATAAACGCGCCCATATGCGAAGTATCGAAAACGCCGCAACCGTTTCTTACCGCATTATGCTCGTCTATGATTGAAGTATAGTATAGCGGCATTTCCCAGCCGCCGAATTCGGTAAATTTTGCCCCCAGTTTTACATGTTCGTCATACAAATAAGTGCGTTTCATAAAGGTTTCCTTTTCATTATTTCCGTGCACATTCCGAAAGCGTCCTCGTAAGCGTTCAAGAGACTTTCGCTTAAAGAAGGATGGAATACGCTTTCCCTGCGCATGCAGTCCGTTCCGCTTTTCAAAATGACGGAAGCGGTGTTTATAAGTTCGTCGGCATGCGGGCCGACAATCCAGAAACCGAGGGGCTTTTTCGTAATCTTATCCGCGGCGCATTTTACGAATCCGCTTCTTTCTCCTTCAAGAAAAGCCCTCGCGCTCGCGGTAAAAGGGAATTTCCCGAAAACCGCGTTTTCTTCGTCGAAATCTTTAATTTTTACGGATGCCGCGGGAGGATTTGAAAAAACGGCGGCCGGAACGATTTCATTATCGGCTTTTACTTTGTTTCCTTTAACCGCATTTTCAGCGGCGGCCGCGCCTTCGGCCTGCGCGGTATAAGCAAGCATATTTTTACCCGCGATATCCCCTACTGCGTATATATTACCGATATTCGTCGCGCAGTATCGGTCGGTTTTTATGAAACCCTTTTGATCCGTTTCCAGAGATACGCATTCAATATTAAGGCCGGATGACGGTATTCTTCCCGCCGCCAGGATAACTTTTTCAAACCCGCCGGCCATATCAGGAGCGTTTGTGCAGCCTGTCAGAACCTCTATTCCCTGCCGGAGCATATTTTTTTGTATTTCCCCGGAAATTTCGGAATCTTCGCCCGGCAAAAGGCTTTCGCAATATTCGGCTATCGTCACCCTGCTGCCGAATCCCGCGAAAATAGAGGCCATTTCAACGCCTATGGCGCCGCCGCCTATTATGAGTAGGGAGGAAGGCGCCTGCGTCAAGTCCAGCGCCTCGGTTGAGCCGATTACTTTTTTTCCGTCAAAATCCAAACCTTTTACCGCTGACGGATGCGAGCCGGCCGCAATTATTATCTTTTCCGCGCTTATTTCTTTTTTCCGTCCGTTTTCACCGTTTACTTCAAGCGTATGCGCGTCTTTAAAAAAAGCCCCGCCCGAAACGGTGTCCACGCAATAAGACGAGAGTATCATTTCCATTCCTTTGCGCATATTTGCGATGTTTTTGTCTTTTTTGGCGATAAGACCGGCAAAAGAAAAAGTTCCCTCCGGAAAGCCGAAACCGTATTCGAAAGATTTGCGTATTTTCCGTTTCGTATTTAACGCCTGCCAAAGAAATTTTGTGGGAACGCAGCCGCAATTGAGGCAGGTTCCCCCGACGAAAGATTTCTCGACCAGGGCGACTTTTGCGCCAAGCTGCGCCGCTCTTACCGCGGCGGCGAAACCGCCCGGGCCCGAACCGATGACCGCTATGTCGTATTTTTTCATAATATTCTCTCAAAAGCCGGATATCGTTTAACTTTCAATAATTATATCTTTATCCGCTTTGCAAATCCAATAAAACCGATTTCTTTAAAAAATTTAAAAGCCGGCAATCATAAATTACCGGCTTTCCTCAAAAAATTCATTCGGTCTACTTTCCGTATATTTTCAGTATTCTGCTTACAGCTTCGTCCGGAGCAAGCAGTTTCACCCCTTCCTTCGAATCTTTTCTGGCTTTAAACTCGACATTGCCGCCGGCAAGGTTTTTTTCGCCTATTACGATTCTGTAAGGAATGCCGATAAGATCGGCGTCTTTGAATTTTATGCCCGCCCTTTCGTCTCTGTCGTCGATTAAAACCTCAATGCCTTTTGCCTTAAGCTCTTCATAAATTTTACCGGCGGTTTTCCTGATTTTTTCATCGGCGAAATTTACCGGTATGATAATGACTTCAAAAGGAGCTATGTTGTCAGGCCATATAATCCCGTCGTCATCATGGGACTGTTCGATGGCGGCCGCGAGAATTCTGCTGACCCCTATTCCGTAACAGCCCATTTGAATGAAATTTTCTTTGCCGCCGGCGTCGAGATAAACGGCATTCATCGATTTCGAGTATTTTGTCCCGAGCTTAAAAATATGCCCGATTTCAATGCCTCTTGAAAAAGAGATCCTGCCTTTTTTGCATCTGGGACAGACATCTCCCTCAATTATTTTTCTCAAATCGGCCGCGGCGTCATATTTGAAATCTCTTCCTATATTGACGTTTTTGAGATGATAATCTTTTTTATTGGCTCCGGCAACGGCGTTAACGATATTTAAAACGGAAAGATCCGCTATTATTTTTATTTTCTTTTTCATATTAACCGGGCCCGCAAAACCTAAAGGAGCGCCGGTAACCCCGCTGACCGTTTTTTCATCGGCCAAAACGAGCTCAACCGCTCCCAAAAAAGCCTGCAATTTGATCTCATTGACTTCGAAATCGCCCCTTACGACAACGGCGACGGGCTCTTTGTCCGCCGTATAAATCATAGTTTTGATGAATTTTTTAGGATCTTCTTTTAAAAAGCCCGAAACTCCCTCAATGCTGCCGAGCCCCGGCGTTAAAATTTCTTCCATAGGAGCGGCTTTTTCACAAGTATCGGGTTCGCCTTGCATGCACTCGGCTTTTTCGGTATTGGCGCCGTAACCGCAGCCGCACCAGGCTATCTCTTCTTCTCCCGTTTCGGCCAGCACCATAAATTCATGCGAAAAAGAACCTCCTATGGCTCCGGAAGCCGCCTCCACAGCGCGGAATTCAAAACCGCATCTGGCGCATATATTCGAATAAGCCCCGTACATTTTTTCATAATATTTTTCCAGATCCGCTTCGTCGGAATGGAAAGAATACCCGTCTTTCATAAGAAATTCCCTCGAGCGCATAATTCCGAAGCGCGGACGTATTTCATCCCTGAATTTCGTGCCGAACTGGTAAAGCATCACGGGCAGCTGTTTATAGGATTTTATGTCTTTTCTTACCAAATCCGTTATTGCCTCTTCAGCGGTAGGGGCAAGACAAAATTCGGCGTCTTTTCTGTCTTTCAGCCTGAAAAGCTCTTTGCCGTACACATTCCATCTTCCCGTCTCGGTCCACAGCTCTTTCGGAAAAAGAAGAGGAAGGGACACTTCCTGTCCGCCTGCCGCGTTCATTTCTTCGCGTATTATATTTTCGACTTTCTTTAAAACCCTGATCCCCAGCGGCAGAAATTCATAAAAGCCGGACGCTACTTTGCGTATCATCCCTGCCCTTATCATAAGTTTCGCGGAAACTATGTCCGCGTCCGAAGGCGCTTCTCTAAGAGTGGGTATAAGCATTTTGGAAAAATACATTTTATCGCCTACCTTGTGATCTTTAATATTTTGAACTTAGTCTTTCCCGCCGGAAGCTCAACTTCAACCGTTTCGCCGGCTTTATGCCCCAGCAGCCCCTGAACAAGAGGAGACTGAACCGAAATTTTGCTCTCCGCAGGATTCGCCTCTTCAAGATCCACTATCGTATATTCATAGTTATCGCCGTCTTCGTCTTCAATGGTAACGGTAACGCCTATGAACACTTTATCCGGATCTATGTCCAGGTCGTCTATTATTTTCGCTCTTGATATTTTGGAATCGATTTCGGCAATGCGTCTCATAAGGTTGGTAAGCGTCTCTTTAGCGGCATGATATTCTGCATTTTCCCGCAAATCTCCGTGCTCTCTCGCGCGCGCTATTTCATCCTGTATCTGCGGCTTTCTTTTCTGAAGAGTTTCCAGTTCTTTTATAAGTTTTTCTTTTCCTTCCCTCGTTAAATAGATTTCCGCCATTTTATTTACCTCTTTTGCTTCTTAATTAAAATTCTTAAACATGGAAACTTATGCGCTTTAAATGTCAAGCTCCGGATAACTTTACTTCTTATTAAAATCTTTAAGCATGGAAACCAGAGTTTTTACCCATTTATCCGGTTTGACTTTCCCTATTATCCGTCCGTTTTTAAAAAGCATTCCTATATTTTTTCCTCCGGCTATTCCGAAATCCGCGTCTTTGGCTTCTCCCGGACCGTTTACCACGCAGCCCATAAGAGCTATTTTAACGGGTTTCGGAAGTCTCTTTAAAGCACCCATCTTCGATGTTTCTTTTTCCATTTCGGAAACTATTTTTATCAGATCGACTCCGCAGCGCGAACAGGTCGGGCATGAAATAATCTCCACTCCCGCGTTTCTGATCTCCATAGACTGCAAAAGAGAATAAGCCGTCTTGACTTCTTCAACGGGATCGGCCGTCAAAGACACTCTGACCGTATCTCCGAGCCCTTCATAAAGCATTATCCCTAAACCGGCTGAAGATTTTATAGTGCCGCTAAACGCCGAACCCGCCTCGGTTATTCCCAGATGAAGAGGATAATTTCTTTTTGAAGCGAATATTTTATAAGCCTCAACCGTAGCGGCTATATTGGAAGCTTTTAATGACACGGCTATATCGTAAAATTTGTTTTTTTCAAGTATTTTAACATGTTCCACCGCCGCTTTGGCAAGCTCTTTGGCGCGGGACAGATTGTCTTTAACATTATGGGCCGATTTTAAAGAGCCGGCATTCACGCCTATTCTTATCGGAATATGCGCGGATTTCGCCTCCTTGACCAAAACCCCGACCCTTTCTTTCGAACCTATATTTCCGGGATTGATCCTTAACTTATCGGCTCCCTGTTTTATCGCTTCCAATGCTATTCTGTAGTCAAAATGAACGTCGGCCACAAGAGGTATTTTTATGCGTTTTTTTATCCTGCCGACATTTCCGGCCGACTGCATATCGGGAAGAGAAACCCTTACAATTTCGCAGCCCGCCTCTTCAAGCAGTCTGATCTGCCTTACCGTGGCGCGCCAGTCTCTTGTGTCGGTATTGGTCATTGACTGTACCGAAACCGGAGCTCCCCCTCCTATTGCGACTCCGCCGACATTTATTTGTCTTGTCTGGTTTCTTTTATAAAATTTCATTTTATTTTCTTGATATTTGTCATCGCAGCCGTATATTCGTATGTTTTTTTAAGGGAATATTTTCCTTTGATTCCGGTTTTTTCCGATAAACACGATTTAGCGGAAATTTTTAGAAGACAAAATCCGCATAAACATTTTCCGTATCCGGGCCGCGGGCGCAAAAACGCCGGAAATGCGGATTATTATCGTCAAATATTATTTTTATTATAATCCGCCGGTTTATGATTTTCAGCTGAAAAATTCAACCCGGATAATATATTAAACGTCATTAAACCTTCTTTGAAAAAGCGGAGTCGAATCCTGAAAAATTCAAAATGACAACTTATTAAAACGATATTAAACACGGACAAATATTTACTTTTATCCAATCCGCCGCCGCATCGAATTATCCGTTTTCAGCAAGATTTTGCTTTATGTCGCCGGAATCAATCATTTCCTACTTTCCGAAAAGTTTTCCTATTCCCAATCTCAAAAGATCGCTGTATGTCGCAAAAATAAATATCAAACCTATAAGAACGAGCCCTATAGTATTATATACTTGTATTACTTTGGTGCTGATTTTTCTGCGGGTTATGCCTTCAACAAAAAACAGCACGATCATTCCTCCGTCAACAAGCGGTATAGGAAAAAGATTGAAAAGTCCCAACGCCACGGATATAACGGCCAATAGTTTTATATAATCTTCCATACCGGATTTCGCGGCATTCGCCATAACCTGCATAACTCCCACCGGTCCGGCGATGTCGGGTTTTTCCCATGACACGGCTTTATCCGCAAGATAAAGAACCGTCATTACGCTTTGGGAAACCGCGGCAACGGCTCCCAGCCCTACAGATCTGAAAAAGCCCGCTTCTTTTTTTTCGACAAAAGGGACAATGCCCAAAGCCCCCGTTCCCGTAACGGGATGCTTTGCAACCGTCATGTTTATGTCAAAAGTATAAGTTCCTCTTGTTATTATAAAGGAAATTTCCTGCCCGGCTTTGTCTTTCAGGGCATCCGTTATTTCATTCCAGGCGGTCACTTTTCGGCCTGCGATGGAATTGATAATGTCTCCAGCACGCAAACCGGCTGCGGCAGCCGGAAAGTTTTCCACAGTCGCGCCGATTACCGAAGATTTTGAAACGGTTGAAACTCCCCATATGTTAAACAAAAAAGCAAACAGAAAAACCGCAAGCAGATAATTGCTTAAAGGTCCGGCAAAAGCTATCCATATTTTTTTATACCAGGAAAGAGAGAGATATTCTCCTTCTCCGCCGGTCGCCTCGTCCGGATTTTCCCCTGCCATAGAGCAAAACCCGCCCAAAGGGATAGCTTTAAGAGCGTATTTCGTCCCCTTATATTCGTATTTTAATATATCGGGGCCGAAACCCAATGCGAAAGTAAGAACCCTTACCCTGCACATTTTTGCCGCGGCAAAATGTCCCAGCTCGTGAATGAAAATCAAAAATCCCAGTCCCGCCACAATTGCAAGTATTTGTAAGAAAATCATTTAAAAATCCTTATTTTTATTTATTAGGGTTTTGGCATAAATTCTGGCCCATGCGTCGGCTTCCACATAATCGTCTATTTTTTTCGTTTTTTTAACTTTATGGGCTTTCATGGTTTTGGCAACCGTAACGGCTATATCCGTAAACTTTACAGCCTTATTTAAAAAAGCCGACACCGCCGTCTCATTGGCCGCGCTCATTACGGCGGGCATTGTCCCGCCTTTTTCAGCCGCTTTGTAGGCCAGAGCAAGGCAAGGAAATTTTTTGAAATCCGGAGAGTGAAATTCAAGTTTTCCCGCTTTGGCGAAATCAAGCGGTTTGATATTCGTCCCGGCTCTTTCAGGATAAGTCAAAGCGTACTGGATAGGAAGGCGCATATCGGGGTTTGAAAGCTGCGCCATAACCGATCCGTCCACATATTCGACCATAGAATGTACGATAGACTGCGGATGTATGACTATTTCTATTTTTCCGATCGGAATGTCAAAAAGAACGGAAGCCTCTATGGCTTCAAGCCCTTTATTCATTAAAGTCGCGCTGTCTATAGTTATTTTTTTCCCCATTTTCCATGTCGGATGGTCAAGAGCCTGCTCAACCGTAATCGCGGAAAAATCTTTCTCGTATTTATAGAAAGGGCCTCCCGAAGCGGTAAGTATTATTTTTTTTACCTGCGATTTTTTTCCGCCCGCCAAACACTGAAATATTGCGGAATGCTCGCTGTCTACGGGCAGAACGGAAACCTTTTTCGCCGCGGCAAGCCTCATTATTTCCCGTCCGGCCATAACCAAAGCTTCTTTATTGGCTATGGCTATATTCCTGCCCCTTTCAATCGCCCTTATAACGGGCTTAAGCCCAGCGGCGCCGACAACCGCCGAAATAACCATATCGATATCCGGCATTTCAACAAGCCTTTTCAATCCGCTGTGCCCGCTGTAGACTGCGGTTTTAATATTTCTTGAAACACACCAGTCTTTAAGTTTTTCGGCGTCGGAAGGATCCTGCACGGAAACAGCCGCGGGTTTAAAACGCCTTATCTGTTTTTTGAGGATATTGATATTTTTATAAACGGAAAGCCCTTGCGCTGAAATAGTATTTTTCATTTTCGACACTAAATCGAGCGTCTGCGTTCCGATTGAACCGGATGAACCTAAAATAACAATTTTTTTCATATCAAAATTTATAAATAAAGTGAAGCATATAATATACGGCCGGAGCGGCGAAAATATAAGAATCGAACCTGTCGAAAACTCCGCCGTGCCCCGGAACGATTTTTCCCGAATCCTTTATATTTCCATCCCTTTTTATCAGAGATTCGGCCAAATCCGAAAACTGTCCCACCGCCGCTATCACAAAACCTATTGAAAAAGCCTGCGCCGACGTAAGTATACGGCTCATAAATATATACCTGCAGGCTAATGCCGCGATAATTCCGAACGCCATGCCCGCGGCCGCGCCTTCGACCGTCTTTTTAGGGCTTATGTTTTTTGCCAGTTTATGTCTGCCGAATTTTTTCCCGAAAGCATAAGCCGCGGTGTCTAAAACCCATACGATTATGAAAATAAAAAATAACAACTGCATTCCTCCCTTCATCTCTCTTATATAAACCATATGAATAAGAGACAAAGGAAGAAAGAAAGCTCCTAAAAACGAAACGGATATGCGCCCCACCGACTGTTCGGTATTATCTCCGGAGACTTCCGCGCCGAAAAGAATCAACAGCATTAAAACGGCCGCGACAGCGGCAATATTCAAATCCGCTTTGCAGTATTGCAAAGCTATAAAAAAAACCGAAGACATTATCAAAGAAATGAGGGTATGCGGTTTATATTTGGCGCATATGGCAAGATATTCCTGCACGCAAAAAAACGAAACGACAAACATTAATATATAAAAAGTCAAACCGCCGAAATATATGCATGCGAAAATGACGGGTATTCCGGCTATTGCCGTCAGTATTCTTGTTATTAACATAAAATCCCCTTGCCGATCATAAAGCGCCGAAGCGTCTTTCTCTGTTTTGATATTCAATAATAGCTTTTTTCAGATCATTTTCGCTGAAATCGGGCCAGTATTTTTCCGTGATATAAATTTCCGAATAGGCGATCTGCCATAATAAAAAATTCGAAATTCTGAGCTCTCCCGAAGTCCGTATAAGCAAATCGGGATCAGGCTGGCCTTTCGTATACAAAAAATCCGACACCTGTTGTTCAGTGGGCTTTTTTATGCCTTCCGCGACCATTTTTTCAAAAGCGCGCAGTATTTCCTGCCTTGCCCCGTAATTTAAAGCCACATTCAGCTGCAAACCGGTATTATTTTTAGTAAGTTCGCATGCGGCTTCAAGTTCTTTTTGTATTTCGCCGGGAAATTTAGAAAAATCTCCCAGAACCCTGAGCTTAATATTTTCTTTATGAAATTCTCTCAGCTCTTTTTTTAAAAAGTGCAGAAGAAGTGAAAACAGGCCTTTTATTTCAGTCTCGGGCCTTTTCCAGTTTTCAGTAGAAAAAGCATACAGGGTCAAAACCTTAATGCCAAGGCTGCTTGAAGCCCTAACAATTTTTTTAACGGTTTTGACCCCATGCTTATGTCCTAATATTCTGGGCAAAGATCTTTGTTTTGCCCACCTGCCGTTTCCATCCATTATCACAGCGATATGTCCGGGCAGATTCGAAATGTCGATTTTGCTCAAGCTTTTGAATTCCTTTTATGCCTGGGCAATAGCACTTACGGGGCAAGTTCCTTCGCAAGCTCCGCAATCAATACACTTTTGCGCGTCGATAGCGTACTTATCGTCTTTAGGAGCAATAGCAGAAACAGGGCAGCTTCCTTCACAAGCCGCGCATCCTACGCATGTGTCCGCATCAATTTTATAAGCCATACAATCCCCCCCATATCCTAGGATTTTATATTTGCATAATCTCTTTTTCTTTAAGAGATATGCATTCGTCTACTTTTTTTATATAAGTATCGGTTATTTTCTGGGCTTCATTTTCAGCTTTTTTTCTGTCGTCTTCGGTTATAATTTTATCTTTCTCGGCTTTTTTAATTCCGTCTACGAGAGTTCTCCTTTCATTTCTTATCGCAACCCTGTATTCTTCGGCGGTTTTATTTATAATTTTGACAATTTCTTTTCTTCTTTCTTCGGTAAGCTGCGGCACTGAGATGCGTATAAGTTTGCCGTCATTTATGGGAGTCATCCCTATGTCGGCTTTTTGTATCGCTTTTTCGATCGCTCCCAGTTGTGAAGCGTCCCAAGGTTTTATTTCAATCGTTTTGGCATCGGGAACGCTTACCCCCGCAATCTGGTTCAAAGGCATTAGAGAGCCGTAACTTTCAACTTTTATGCTTTCCACGATAGCAGCGCTGGCCCTTCCGGTGCGCACTGAAGCCAAATCCGTTTTAACTTTTTCTATTGTTTTTTTCATCGCTTCTTCGGATGTCGAAAAAAGACTCTGTAATTGCATTTATCCTCCGGCCTACGATAGTATAGTACCTATTTTTTCACCGCTCAACACTTTCCTGAAATTGCCGTTTTTATAAAAATCGAAAACAAAAACGGATATATTTGTCCGCATACATAGAGAAAAAGCCTCGGCATCCATTATTTTAAGACCCTTCTCAACGGCTTCTTTAAAAGTAAGCCTGTCAAACTTAACGGCTTTTCCGTTTACTTTCGGATCATCGTCATATACTCCGTCAACCTGCGTTGCTTTCAAAAGAATATCGGCGTTTATCTCAGCCGCTCTCAGCGCCGCGGTAGTATCGGTCGTAAAATAAGGATTGCCTGTGCCTCCGGCAAATATTATTATACATCCGCTTTCAATATTTCTTATAGCTTCATCCCTGTCAAAATCTTGCGCAAACCCGCTGACCCCGCGCGCCCCGAACACTTTCGATTTTAAACCTGTTTTTCTCAATGCGTCATTTAAAGCCAGCGCATTGATAACGGTCGCCGTCATACCCATCTTGTCCGCAGTAACTCTTTCAACGGTTTTTCCCGCCCCCCGCCAGATGTTTCCCGCGCCTATGACAATGGCAAGCTGGACAAGATTGCAGCCGCATGCGGATTTGATTTCCTGCGCGGTTCTTTCAAGGCTGCGTTCGCTTATGGAGCATCCGTCTCCAGATAAGGATTCTCCGGAAAGTTTCAAAAGCACTCTTTTAACGGACATTATTCCTCGCCGAGTTTAAATCTTGCGAATCTTTTTACCACGATATTTTCTCCGGTTTTCGCTATAGCCGCGGTTACAAGATCTTTTATTGTTTGTTTGCCTGAAGAATCTCTCATATAAATTTGCTCCATCAGACAAACCTGCTGATAAAATTTCTCGATTTTGCCTTCAATGATTTTATCCCACACTTTTTCCGGCTTGCCCTCTTCTTTAAGCTGGGCTTTGTATATGTTTTTTTCGGATTCGATAATGCTTTCCGGAACCTGCTCGCGAGTAATGTACGAAGGAGAAACGGCGGCCACCTGCATCGCTATTTCTTTTACCAAATTCTGGAAGTCTTCCGTTTTGGCGACAAAGTCCGTCTCGCAGTTGATTTCGACCAGAACGCCCAGAGTGCCGTTGCCGTGAATATAAGAATTTACAAGCCCCTGCTTAGCGCTTCTTCCGGCTCTTTTTACCGCCGAGGCCATGCCTTTCTCCCTGAGCCACTGGCATGCTTTATCTATATCATCTCCGTTTTCCTTAAGCGCATTTCTGCAATCCATTATTCCCGCGCCCGTCATTTCTCTTAATTTTGTAATTAACTCAGTTGACATTTGAAGCTCCTTCCCCGGTATTTTCTTCTCCGGTCGACTCGGATATTTCTTTATTCTCTTCCTGCTTTGCAGGTTCGGCGGCTTCGGCCGCGGCCGAAGCTTCCGGATTGTCGGATTTTTCTCCCGCTCCTTTTCCCTCAAGAACCGCATCGGCGATTATAGAGCAGAAAAGTTTTACCGCTCTTATTGCGTCGTCATTTCCCGGTATGGGATAGTCCACTAAATCGGGATCGCAGTTCGTATCGCAGACTGCCACGACGGGAATGCCCAGCTTCCTCGCTTCGGAAATCGCCGTCGCTTCTTCGTGAGGATCTATAACAAACATAAGCTCCGGAAGTTTTGTCATATCTTTAAGCCCTTCCAGCGACTTTTCGAGCTTGATCCTTTCTTTTTCTATCTGCGACTGCTCTTTTTTGGAAAGAACGCCGAAAACCCCGTCTTCTTTCATTTTGTCTATTTCTTTATATCTTGCTATGGATTTTTTTAAAGTTTCAAAATTCGTAAGAGTGCCGCCGAGCCATCTTTCAGCTACGAAATAAGCTCCGCAACGGAGGGCTTCTTCTTTCACCGGCGCCTGCGCTTGCTTTTTTGTGCCTACAAAAATTATTTCTCTTCCTTCGGCGACAAAATCTCTTACCACTTTGTAGTTTTTCTTCAGTTCTTTGAGGGTTTTCTGAAGATCGATGATGTGTATTTTGTTCCTTGTGCCGAAAATATACTTCGCCATTTTCGGGTTCCATCTTCTGGTTTGATGTCCGAAATGAACACCCGCCTCCAGCAAGGCTTTCATGGTGATGTTTGCCATAACGCTCTCCTTTGGTTTTTGCTTTTCCGGATTTATCCGGTAAAAGTTCCGCTTTAGGAAGCTTTTGCTTCCGCGGCTTCCGCAGATTTCCTTATCCGCCACCCTTCGAAAAACATTCCGGGACCGGCGGCTAATCCGTCTGCGTGCTTATTTAACGCATTTCTGCTTATTAAATACCGTAAAATTGTATCAAAAAAAACCTTAAAATTCAATTTATTTGTGCCGACGGGAAAACGCCCCGCGGGTTTACCGCCGAGACGCAAACAAAAGATAATTAAAGCAAAGAATCTGTTTTCCTGACACGCGCGAAGCGCGTTTAAATCCGGATATAACCTTAAAACCGCGAATCTTTCCGCAGAGCCGATACGGCTTATGTTTATTTTTTTACTCTTTTTATGTCAGCCCCCAGTTTTTTAAGCTTTTTTTCTAGAAATTCATAACCTCTGTCCAAATGATAAATTCTGGAGACCGCGCTTTTGCCTTCAGCAGCGAGCCCGGCTAAAACCAAAGCGGCTCCGGCTCTGAGATCCGATACCATTACTGGGGCTCCCGACAATTTTCCGACTCCTCTTATATTGACGAACTTGCCGTCTACGGACAGATCGGCTCCGAGCCTCTGCAATTCCGCCACATGAAGAAATCTGTTTTCAAAAACATTCTCTTTTACGGTTGACTTGCCTTTCAGAAGACACATCAACGCCGTCCACTGGGCCTGCGCGTCGGTAGGAAAGCCCGGATATACTTCCGTGCTTATATTGCAGGGTTTAAGTTCTTTAACCCATTTGGCGGCGATTGTATTTTCGGTTTCCCGTATCCGCATGCCGCATTTTCTCAATTTATCCGTTACGGCTTTTAAATGCGCGGGGCGGACATCGGTTAATACTATGCCGCCTTTAGTGATCGCCGCCGCTATCAGATATGTCGCCGCCTCTATTCTGTCGGGAATAACGGAATGCTTTACGCCGTTGAGTTTTTCCACTCCTTCGACGGTTATAATTTTTGTTCCGGCGCCGGATATTTTAGCGCCCATTTTATTGAGCATATCGGCCAGATCGGCTATTTCAGGTTCTTTCGCGGCATTTTTAATTTTTGTTACGCCTTTGGCAAGAACCGCCGCCAGCAGAATGTTTTCCGTGGCGCCCACGCTCGGAAAACGCAAACTTATTTCACATCCCCGCAAACCTCCGGGAGCCGAAGTTTTGACGTATCCGCCTTCGACTTCAATATCCGCTCCCATTTTCCTGAAAGCTTCAAGATGTATATCTATAGGCCTCGCTCCTATGGCGCATCCTCCCGGAAGGGAAACGTCGACTTTTCCGAGTCTGGCCAGAAGAGGCCCCATAATAAGCACGCTGGCTCTCATTTTTCTTACTAAATCGTAAGGAGCGATATGCTTGTATTTACCGGAAGCCGACGCTTTTACCGCAGAACCTTTTTTAAAAGTTTTTTTTCCGATAAAATTCAAAAAAGCTATCGTTGTATCTATATCCGCCAGAGACGGAACGTTTTCCACGGTACACGGCTCATCAGTTAAAAGAGCGGCAAAAAGTATTGGAAGAGCCGAATTTTTAGAACCTGAAATTTTTACCGTTCCTTCCAGTCTTTTCCCGCCGTCAATAATTATTTTATCCATACATTTTTCCTTTTATTTATAAATGGGCTTTGAGAATTCTCGGCAGCCCCGAATAATCGCCGGCTATTTCTACGTCCTTGAAGCCGTATTTTTCAAAGACGGTTTTTATCCGCGCCGCAATATTCGAGTTCAGCTCTACAAAAACATACCCTCCGTCATTAAGGTAAAAAGGCGCTTTTGAAGCGATTTCATTATAAAAAAACATCCCTTCGTCGGCGGCGACCAAAGCTTGTTTCGGCTCGAACTTCAGTTCGGGCTCAAGTTCTTCATATTCGGTTTCGGATACATAAGGAGGATTGGAAACTATGCAGTCCATTTTTATATTTTCAAGCGCTTCAAACATATCGCTTAAAAAGAATTCCGTATTTTTTACGGTGTTTAAAACGGCGTTTTCTCTGGCCGTCATCAAAGAATCAAAACTTATGTCGGCGGCATATATTTCCCTGAAATCCCCTAATTTTGACAAGCTCACCGCTATGCATCCCGAACCGGTGCACAGATCCAGCACGGTTTCATATTTTTTCCGCGACGAAACTTTCAAGACATCTTCCACGAGCAGCTCGGTTTCAGGCCTAGGTATCAAAACCGTACGGTTTACTTTAAACTCCAGCCCCATAAAACCGCATGAACCCGTTATATAAGCCGCGGGTTCGCGTTTCGAGCGTCTGAGAATATAGGCATTGAACAGTTCCGTTTCTTTTTCGCCGGCCGGGCGGTCTCTGACAAGAGCAAGATGCGAACGTTTGATTTTCATAGCCGAACTTAGAAGGTATTCCGCTTCGGATTTGGGATCCGGCAGTTTTTTTGATTTAAGAAAAGCTTCGCCTCTTTTAAGCAGAGAATAAACGTTTAATGAATCCGCCATAGATGAATTCCGGAAAAATTTTATTTAATCGGCCGCAAGCCTGTCTTCCGTGTCGGCTTCAATAAGTTTATTGACAAGCTCGGACAGATCCCCGTCCATAACTTCGGCAATATTATACACGCTGTAACCTATTCTGTGATCGGTTATTCTGTTTTGCGGGAAATTATACGTTCTTATTTTTTCCGATCTGTCTCCGCTTCCGACCTGCTGCTTTCTCTGGCTTGAAAGTTCTTTTTCATGTTCCAGCAGTTTTTGCTCATAAAGTTTTGCCCTTAAAACTTTGAAAGCTTTCGCCCTGTTTTTTATCTGGCTCCTTTCATCCTGGCAGGCGACGACGAGTCCGGTCGGCAAATGAGTTATTCTGATGGCGGAATCCGTCTTATTTACATGCTGTCCTCCGGCTCCGGAAGCCCTGTAAGTGTCTATGCGCAGATCTTCCGTCTTGATTTCAACGTCGACTTCTTCCGCTTCGGGAAGCACCGCGACGGTAACCGCCGAGGTATGCACTCTGCCGGAAGCCTCCGTTTCCGGAACCCGCTGCACTCTGTGGGCTCCGCGCTCGAATTTCATATGACGCCACACTTTAACGCCGCTGACTTCAAAGATAACTTCTTTATACCCTCCGAGCCCGGTGGCGTTGGCGTCCATTATCTCGAATTTCCAGCCTTTTCTTTCCGCAAATCTCGTATACATTCTAAACAGATCGCCTACAAAAAGCGCGGCTTCTTCTCCTCCGGTGCCGGCTCTTATCTCAACGATAATATTTTTATCCTCATTGGGATCGGGCGGAAGAAGAAGTATTTTAACCTCGGAATCGAGCTTTTCTTTTCTGGCCGCCAAATCATCCAGTTCTGCCTGAGCCATATCTCTTATGCCGGCGTCCTCGGATTTTTTCAGTTCCTGCGCGCCCAGAATATCCGACATCAGTTTGCCGTATTCATAAAACTTTTCGGACAAAGGCTTTAAATATGCATGCTGCTTCGTAAGCTCGCGGTACTCTTGCTGATTGTTCATCACTGAAGAATCGCTCAGCTTTTTTTCGACTTCTTTAAACTGCTCGTTTAATAATTTTAACTTTTCCTCAAACATTTTCCGCACCTAAAAAAATATGACAGAACCGGCTTCGCATGTCCGGTCCTGTCATATTGTTGTTTTTATGGTTTATTTCTCTTTTTTTGCTTCTTTTTCTTTTTTTACCGCGGCCTTCGCTTTTTTAGGAGAAGTCGTGAGAATCTTTCCCGATGTTTTTCTCGGAGCAGGAACTTTTTTGGCCGCTTTTTTTCTTACCACTGTTTTTCCGCCGGTGGAGGCAAAACGTTTCTGGAATTTTTCAACTCTTCCCGCGGTGTCTATCAGCTTCTGCTTGCCCGTAAAAAACGGATGGCAGTTTGAACATATTTCAAGTTTTATCGCAGGTTTTGTGGAACGGGTTTTAAAAGTATAACCGCATGCGCATGAAACCGTGCACTCTTCGTATTTCGGATGAATGGCTTCTTTCATTTTTTTAAACATCTCCTTTTTGTTAAAAAATCAATGGCTAATTATGCAATATTTTTACTTTTTAGTCAAATTCAAGTTCGTTGCGGCTTATCTCAAAAAAAAAGCCGGATTGCCGCCGCCAAACCCGCGGTTTTCATTTCTTAAAAGGCAAGATAACGTAAAATCTTTACGCTTTTCAAATCGGCAATTCGTTTTTATAAGCGCCGGCGCTTGATCTTTTGAAAACCGCTTTTTTGTCTTGAGAACGTACTAGAGCCGCGCCGCGGAAAATTTTATCGCGTAAAACAGCGATATTGTTTTTCCCCGGCGCGGCGATAAAACGGCTCCGGTTTCAAATGATTCAAGACAAAACCCGCAAACTTTCAAAATTTTTTAATGCCGGAACGGATTTTAACGCTTTGTTAAAAAACATAAAGAAGTTTTTATTTATATTACAAAATATTACAAACGCCGCAGGCGCGCTTAAAAAATTTTATGCGCAAATTCCGTTTTAAATGATTTTTGCTTCTGAGGCCCGGACCGTGTTTACGGCGTTTTTTTTCGTAAGGCCGTTGCCGGCGGGACAGCTTTAACAGGGGAGGTTTTTTGCGGCTGCATAATGCGAATGCGGCAAAAAACGCCTGAAAAAAATTTACAAAAACCGGATTTTATGCGGTATTTCTTATAAACCCTCTAAACTTGAAAGTTCCATCTGCTTGAGAAAATCTTTGTTTGATTTCGACGTAAGCATCCTTTTTGTAAGTTCTTCCATTACTTCTATGGAATTCATCGAACTCATCCATTTCCTAAGTATCCACATTTTGTTTTTCTCGTCTTCATTTAATAAAAGCTCTTCTTTTCTGGTTCCCGAACGCAGCAGATCTATCGCGGGAAATATTCTTCTGTCGGCAAGCTTTCTGTCAAGATAAACTTCACAATTGCCCGTGCCTTTAAACTCTTCAAATATCACGTCATCCATTCTGCTGCCGGTTTCAATAAGAGTTGTGCCTATGATAGTAAGGCTTCCGCCTTCTTCAATATTTCTGGCGGCTCCGAAAAATCTTTTGGGACGCTGCAAAGCATTGGAGTCAAGACCTCCGGAAAGAACTCTTCCGCTTGACGGAATAGCCGTATTATACGCCCTGGCAAGCCTTGTGATTGAATCAAGAAGAACCACAACGTCTTTGCCGTTTTCCACCATTCTTTTCGCTTTTTCTATTACCATCTCGGCAACCTGTATATGCCTGTCCGAAGGTTCGTCGAAAGTGGAAGATATGACCTCGCCTTTTATGGAACGCTGCATATCCGTAACTTCTTCCGGTCTTTCGTCTATCAGAAGAACCATAAGCTGTATATCGGGATTATTCTCTGTAATGGCATTGGCGATTTTCTGCATCAGCACGGTTTTGCCTGTGCGCGGAGGAGCGTTGAGCAAAACTCTCTGGCCTTTTCCTATGGGAATAAGCATATCTATAATTCTTGCGCCTATTTCTTCTTTTTTTGTTTCCAGAACTATTTTTTCATCCGGATATAAAGGAGTAAGATTGTCGAAAAGAGGCCTTTCTCTTATATTTGCGAGGTTTTCCTGCCCGTTGATTGATTTTACTTGCAGCAAAGCGAAAAAACGTTCCTGCTCTTTCGGAGGCCGCACATAGCCCGCGACCGTATCGCCCTTTCTAAGAGCGAATTTTTTTATCTGGGACGGGGAAATATATATATCGTCGGGACCCGGCAGATAATTATAATCCGGAGAACGAAGAAAACCGAATCCGTCCGGAAGTATTTCAAGGACGCCTTCATCATAAACCAAACTGTTTTCTTTGGTCTGCGCTTCCAGTATTTTGGCTATAAGCTCCTGTTTTCTCAAACCAGCAACGGAATCAAGTTTAAGATCTTTTGCAAGCTTTGTAAGTTCCGCCATTGTCTTTTTCGACAAAACGGACACATCCATGGATTTCTCTTTTTCCATTAACTCCTCCAGAGTTTCATAGTAGTAATAATGGCATTTAAAATGATAATCAGTTTTTTTGTAGGCGACATAAGACAGAAATGACAGTTTTCGATTTGTTATTTTTCCTATAGGTTAATTTAATTGATTTTTGGTGAAAGTAAATAAGATAACAAATTGTATACTATTTGGTTTCCGATGTCAATAAGGCATAAAGCTCTTTTATTTTTTTCCCGAGAGCGCTCTTTGATCCGGTATTATCCACGACATAATCGGCCAGCTTGATTTTTTCTTCAATAGGCATTTGCGAGTTTATTCTTTTTTTTACCTGCTCTTGGTTAAGCCTGTCTCTGGCGGCGAGTCTTTCGGCCTGAACCCCGTAAGGAGCCCAGATTACCACGATTTTATCGCAGATTCTGTCCAAGCCCACCTCAAATAAAAGCGGAGCGTTTATTACGATATCGTATTTTTTGTATTTTTTCGCGACCGTCTCATTTATGCGGGAAATAATATACGCGTGAAGAATCTTTTCAACCCTAAGCTTGGATTCCGAATCCGTAAAAATTATCTCGGCCAGTTTTCTTCTGTTTAAAGCGCCGTCCGAACGAAGAATGCCTTTTCCGAAATATTTTACGAACTCGCCGAGAGCCGGCATTCCTTTTGCCGTCAGCTTGCGGGAAATGGCGTCAGCGTCTATCACATAAGCACCCATTTTTTTAAAATGCTTTGCGCTTTCGCTTTTTCCGGTGGCTATGCCTCCGGTAAGTCCTATAATCATCTTTTCATTTCCCCCCAGTTTCTGCCGGTTTTAACGTCAACGGACAGAGGAACGGAAAGCTTTACGGCGTTTTCCATTTTATCTCTGATTATTTTTATCATTATATCTTTTTCGTTTTCCGGAACTTCAAAAAGCAAATCGTCATGCACCTGAAGAAGCATAAGAGAATCCGGACTCTTGTCTTTTATTTCATTGTATATGTTTATCATCGCGATTTTTATTATATCGGCCGAAGTCCCCTGGATTGGAGTATTCATCGCCATTCTCTCCCCGGACGCTCTTATCTGGGCGTTGGAAGAGCTGAGTTCCGGCAAATAACGTATCCTTCCGGTTATGGTTTTCACATATCCGCATTTAACCGCGTCTTCGACGATCTTTTCCATCCATCTCTTAACGCCGTTATAACGCGCGAAATATCCTCCGATATACTCTTTCGCCTTGCCGAAAGAAATATTGAGCTGCTTTGAAAGTCCGAACGCGGACATGCCGTAAACTATCCCGAAATTTATGGATTTGGCGGCGCTCCTTATATCGTCGGAAAGAGTTTCGTCTTGCGGGATATCAAACACTTCCCTGGCGGTGGCGCTGTGTATATCCTCTCCGCGCTTGAACGCTTCAATAAGCTTTGCGTCTCCGGAAATATGCGCAAGCACTCTTAAATCTATCTGCGAATAATCCGCCGAAATAAATATTTTTTTCTCCGGCGCGACAAACGCTTTTCTGAACTCTTTTCCATAGCCCGATTTAATCGGTATGTTCTGAAGATTCGGATCTGCGGAAGACAGCCGCCCCGTCGTAGTGACGGCCTGATTAAATACGGTGTGTATTCTGTCGCCGTAATAACGGCAGTAATCCTTTATGGGATCTATATAAGTGCTTTTTAATTTTTGCAGTTCCCTGAATTTAAGCACTTCCGACGCAAATCCGTAAGACGAAAGTTCGTTTAAAACCTCTTCATCGGTGGAATAGCCGGTCTTTGTTTTTTTTATCACGGGAAGATGGAGCCTGCCGAACATAACTTCCGACAACTGCTTAGGCGAATTTATGTTGAACTCTTCTCCGGCGATTGCGAAAATATTTTTTTCGGCGTTTTTAATTTCTTTTGATATCTTTATGTCAAGCTCGCCGAGGAAGGACGTATCCGCCTTTATTCCGGCAATTTCCATATCGGACAAAACGGTCAAAAGAGGCATTTCAATATTGTAAAAGAGTTGTGAAAGCCCGGCTTTTTCAATCCGATTTTCAAAAATCTTAAAAAGTTTAAACGACGCGAACGATACGGAATTGGCAAAAAAAGCAGTCTTTTCCACGGAAGCGTCCTGGAAGGAAAGTTTTTTGGAAGCTTTGCCCAAATAGCTGTCATCGCCTGCGGTGAAATTGACATATTCTTTTGCAAGCGAAGATATATCGTGCGCGTGCGAGGGATTTAGACAGTAAGAAGCAAGCATTATGTCAAAACAGATGCCTTTGAGGCAAATACCGTTATTTACGTAAATATTTCTTTCATATTTGAGATCATGCCCCGTCTTTTTGATATTTTCGGAAGAAAGCAGCGGAGAAAAAAGTCTTTTAAATTCCTCCGCTCCTAACTTTCCGGCGGTAAAATCATTATGCTCCACCGAAAAATAAAAAGCTTTATCCCCCGTGCATACGGATGCCCCCACTATATAAGCTTTCAGGGAATCCTGCGAAGAACCTACGGTTTTTAAAGAAAAAATTCCTTTCTTTTTTATCTCCTCTATAACTTCTTCCGCTCTTTCGGCGCTGACAACGGTCTCCGTTTCAAAATCAAAAGCCTCATATTCAGGCTTATTTTCTTTTGTTATCAAAGAAGCCGGAGCGGCGAATTTGTTTATAAGGCTTTTAAACTCATATTTTTCAAAAAAGGGCAAAGCCTTTTCGATATTTGTCTCTTTACAGACATAACCGCCGGCGTCTTTATCAATTCCGGCATCAATGTCTCCCGTAAGTTCTATAAGTTTTTTGCTTTTAACGGCGTCTTCTTTGCCTTCAAGCAGCAGTTTTCCGGTTCTTCCCGGAACGGATTGGGCGTTTTTTAACACATTTTCAAGAGTTCCGTACTCTTTTATAAGTTTTACGGCGGTTTTGACGCCGATGCCTTTCACTCCCGGAATATTATCCGAAGCGTCTCCGGTCAAAGCCAGCAGATCGGCAAGCTGTTTTGGTTTTACCCCGAATTTTTCTTCTACTTTCATTTCGTCAAACATAATGTCTTTCGAGTCGTTCCAGACCAGAATGTCATTGTCTTGCACAAGCTGAAGTATATCTTTGTCTCCCGTAACAATAACCGTTGCGATTTCATTTTTTTTATTGTGTTTTGCCATGGCGGCTATAAGATCGTCAGCCTCATATCCTTTTACTTCAATATCGGCTATGTCCAAAGCTTTAACGGCTTCGCGCGCCATAGGCATCTGTTCTATCAGAGCCGGATCCGGAGGTTTTCTGTGCGCTTTATATCCGGAATATATTTCATGCCTGAAATTTTTGGACGGATAATCAAAACAAACCGCGATATAATCCGGCTTAAAGCTGTCTTTTATTTTCAACAGAAGTTTTACGAATCCGAAAACGGCGTTTACCTGCCGGTTTCCGGAAGTGGCAAGAGGAGGAAGGGCGTGATACGCTCTGTGTATGTAAGCATTGCCGTCAATAATATAAAATTTTTTCATTGCATTATAGGTTTTCAAGGTAGTGCTGTGCGGAAATCGCGGCCTGGGCGCCGTCCGCAGCCGCAGTGACAACCTGCTTAAGGCTTTTCTTTCTTATATCCCCGCACGCGAAAACGCCGTCCGCAGACGTTTTCATATTTTCATCGGCGAGAACATATCCGAACTCATCCGTAGATATATCCGATATAAATCCGGTATTGGGCACCCATCCCACAAAGACAAAAACCCCTTGCGCCTTTAATATCCGCGACTGCCCCGTTTCAAGATTTTTCACTCTTACCGCCTCCACGGACATATCTCCTATTATCTCCTCGGCAATATTGCTAAGCAGCACAGAGATATTCGGATATGCCGTAAGTCTTTCCTGAAGAATCTTTGCCGCTCTGAACTCGTTTCTTCTGTGTATAAGCGTCACATTTTTTGCGAATTTGGCAAGATAGAGAGCCTCCTGCAAAGCCGAATCGCCGCCTCCGACTACAAGCACGTCTTTTTCTTTAAAAAAAGGCGCATCGCATGTAGCGCAGAAAGATATGCCGTTTCCTATAAATTTTTCTTCGCCCGGAATACCCAGCTTTTTCGCATTCGCTCCGGCCGCGATTATAATGCTTTTGGCGCCGTATTTATTATTATCCGTTACGGCATGCTTTATTGCGCCGCCGGTTTCAAGGGCAATAACTTCTTCAAAAATTATTTTCGCCCCGAACTCTTTTGCCTGCGCCTCAAGTTTCATCGAAAGCTCAAAACCGTTAACACCGCCGTTAAAACCCGGATAGTTTTCAAGATTGTCGGTTATAGCCATTTGCCCGCCGCAGCCGGCTTTCTCTATAAGAAGAGTGGAAAGCCGAGCTCTTGACGCATAAATAGCGGCAGTCAAACCTGCCGGTCCGCCGCCTATAATAATAATATCGTATACCATAAAATATCCTGTAATAAATTAAAAATAAAAATTTCTTTTTTTATGCGCCGGCGAATTAAAAAAATAAATTACAAACCGGCGGAAGTTTTTTCCGTTCTCAGCATAAAACGCAAGAGGCAGAGCTTATCATTGCCGTATTTATTTCTGAATTTGCGCAAAAAAGACGCATTCTATAAACGCATATGCCGTAATAAACTTAACAGCCGGGCGGTTTTACAAATATCCGCCCTTTATTTCAAAAATGAGGCATTTTGTATAAATGATGAAGAAGGGGCGTTTTTAGCAAAAATGTCTGCGCGCAAAAGACGGCTGGAGCGCAAAAATATTAAAAAAGCCTTACATTTCAATCCGCAGCGGCAATATTTTACCGTTTCTCTATTAAAATCCGGAAAGCTCTGTTTTTGCACGGCACGTAAAAAACAGCCGTTTTAATTTCCGGACGTGGCGGTTCTTTTATGCGCGCCAGCCCAGCCCACAAAAAAAACAATGCAGTTTGCGCCAAAAGGGCAAAACCGGTTTCACGCCCGTAAAACGTAAAACAATGCCGTTTTCAGCGCTTACGGGCATCGGCGGCAGCAATCCACGATATTTTTAATGCGTCCTGTAAAAAAAACAATGCCGTTTTATAAGATAAACCTTAACGCGGATTTTTCCATTTTTTACGGATAAAACAATATCAATTTTCGGCAGGCGCGCATAATTATACCGAAGACGCAAAAACAAGCTAAAAACAAAAGCGTTTTTTCATTAAGCGCTGAATGCCTTAAGCTTTATTTTAACAAAGCCTCTATTTCGCTATACCACTCTTTTTCAAGACCGTTTTTGTATCCCATGTATTTTTTAACAATATTTCCTTCTTTGTCGATAATGAAAAAAGCCGGTATTCCGCTGACATCATAGCTTTTTGCGACGGCATTGGTTCCGTAAAGATTAGGATAATCCATACCCATTTTCTTCATAAAATCAACTACGGTTTTCTCATTTTCGCCGTTGTTTATGCCGATTACTTCGACATCGGGATTGTCGGACATATTTTTGTGAAGCTCCTTAATCGCCGGAATAGAAGCTCTGCAAGGAGGACACCAGCTTGTCCAGAAATCCAGAAAAACCACTTTGCCTTTATAGTCCGAAAGAGAAACAGCTTCACCGTTAGTGTTTTGAAGAGTAAAATCCGGAGCTTTGTCGGCGTAAACAAAAGCCCCCCTGACAAACAAAGTAAAAAGAAAAAAGAACAATATTGCTTTAAATTTCATTGTCAACCACCTTTTTTATATCATTTTTCGGTCTGAAACCGATTATTTTCTGTACGGGATTTCCGCCTTTAAACAAAATAACGCACGGGATGGACGTTATCCGGTATTTTGAAGCTAAAGACATATTCTCGTCAGTATTAAGTTTGCATATTTTCGCCTTTCCCTCATATTCATCCGCAAGCTCTTCCATCACGGGAGAGAGCATCTTACACGGTCCGCACCAGGGCGCCCAAAAGTCCACCAACACAACTTTATCCGATTCCAACACTTCTTTAGTAAAGTTTCCTTCCGTCAGTTCAATTACCGGCATACTACCCCCCGTTTTAAACTTTATCTGCATCGGCATAGCATAACAGCATATGAAAAATTATACAAATAAAGGCTGATTAAAACAATCGCCTTTTTTTATCTGCCCTCCGTGAACAAAAGACCAAGCGTCCATTACCGGCTTGTTTTCCGGCTGGACTTTTGTAACCAGAAGTTTTCCTTTGGCGCAAAGCACTGAAAACCCCTTGTTTTTTTCTATGGAATACACATATCCGTAATCTTCATTAACGGTGTTTCCTTCAAGTATGTCCGCTTCGATTATTTTTATTCTTTTGTTTTCAAGTTTTCCTTTTGAAACTATGGAAAAAGCGCCCGGCCAAGGATAAAAAGCTCTTATTTTATTATAAATGCTTTTAACGCCGCTGTTCCAGTTTACCAGCCCGTCTTCTTTTTTTATGACGGGAGCATAAGAAATTTCTCCCTGCTGGGGCAAAACTTTAAAGCCGCCGGCTTTAAAACATTCCAGCGTGCCGTTCATCAGTTCTATCCCCGCAGGTATAAGTTTTCCGAAAAGAGTTTCCGAAGTGTCTTTAATGTCTATCGGACAGCTCCGCTGAAGTATTATGCCTCCGGTATCAAGCGTTTTTTCCAGGTAAAATGAAGAGACCCCCGTTTCGCTTTCCCCGTTAAGTATCGCAAACTGCACCGGCGCGGCGCCTCTGTATTTCGGCAAAAGGGAAAAATGTATATTAAAAGTTTTATATTTCGCAATAGTGAAAACGCTTTCCGGAATCAGTTTTCCGTAAGCCACGGCTATGCCGGCGTCAGGATTAAAATTCTTTATGGTTTCAATAATTTCAGGAGAGAACTTTTCGGGCTGGATATACTTTATATTATTGTTTTGCGAAAAAACTTTTACCGCGGGAGGAGTCAACTTCTGGCCTCTCGCGGCAGGTCTGTCCGGCATTGTTACGCAAAGTATCTCATGCCGGTTCTCATGCAGGTTTTTTAAAAAAGCCTCCGATACCGAAGCAGTGCCGAAAAACAGTATTTTCACCAAACCCCCGCTTTTTTCTTGCGTTTTATATCTCTTTCAACGGCTTTCCTTTTAAAATCCGGAAGATAATCTATAAAAAGTTTTCCGTCGAGATGATCCGTTTCGTGCTGTAGCGCTTTTGCCAGAAAACCTTCGGCTTTGAGCCTTATTCTTTTGCCTTTGAGATCCGTGAATTCCGCGGTAATTTTTTCATACCTTTTGACCTTTTCATATAAGCCGGGGAAAGACAGACAGCCTTCCTCCGCAAGAACTTTATTTTCTCCTTCAACTATCTCGGGATTTATCATCGCCAGAGGGCTGCTTTTTCCGTCAGGCCGGACATCTATAACGCAAATTCTCAACGAAACGCCCACCTGCGGGGCGGCAAGCCCTACCCCGGGAGCGGCATACATCGTTTCAAACATGTCGGAAACGAGTTTTTTTATTTCATCGTTTATTTCGGTCACGGGCTCCGTTTTCTTCCTGAGAACCTGATCGCCGTATTTGCATATCGCAAGTTTTGCCATAATGCTTAAACCTCTAAAAAACAAACATTTGAAAATTACATTAATTCCGGGCTGTTTCAAGATTTTTTTATTTGCAGGCCATCCGGTATGTATAAAACATTTTTAAGAAGAAATAAAACGGCCGAACCTGAAAAACGCGCTTAGCGGTACGCAGAAACCCGGCGGCCGGTCAAGACCCCTTTTGCGGCAATATCCGAAAGCCTTGCCTATTTTTAAAATTCCCGACGCCGCGCCGCCGGCATTAAAAAAGCGGGCGATGGGAATCGAACCCACATCTAAAGCTTGGGAAGCTTTCATTCTGCCACTAAACTACGCCCGCTCGAAAATACAAACAAAATCATTAATTAAGAGATTTTACCAATTTTAAAAAAAACTTTCAATTTATACATTGTACGCTTTTTGCCGCAGGCTTCAAAGCTTATATTTCCTTTTGACCGCCGGAATTTTTAAGGAGAGGGCTTTTAAAGCCGCTTTTTTATCCCGGACTTTTCCTTCCTGCTGCTTTGCGGCTATAAATTCAAGAAGATCTCCAAGCCACGGGCCGGGTTTCAGTTTGAACTTTTTCATTATGACATTGCCGTCAATAATTTTAGGCAAAGGCTTTGCGTTTTTTACATTATAATATTTTGATATAAGAGTACGCAGGGATTTTTCCTGCATTTTTAACTCTTTCCGGGCAAAAATCTTAAGCCTTTTATAAGAATGCCAGTCCGACATTGAAAGCAAAAGAAGATCTGGAGTATTGTCTCCTATGTCTCTGAACAATTTCAGGGCGGCCTTGTCAGTGACCGTATTGTTTTTCGTCAAAGTCGAGGGACGCATATGATTGTCAACGAGAAATTTCGCCGCGGCAATTTCCTTTTTGCCCATTTTCAGCTCTTTCATTATCTCTTCTATTTTTTCAGCGCCCTGCTTTTCATGACCGAAAAACCGCATTTTGCCGCCTTCTCTTTTGGCTGTTTCCGGTTTGGCGCTGTCGTGAAATAAAGCCGCAAACTTAAGAATACAGGCTCTCGTGACATTTTCGGAATAAACCGTTTTATCCGAAAAATGAGCTTCGAGAGCCTCAAAATTATCAGGAAAATATTTTTTAAGATTATTGAGTATGTTTCCGGCGGCTTCCATAGCCTCTGATGAATGCTGGAACAGTCCTCCGGGATGATAATAATATTTTTTCGGGGCTTTTTTCATTTTCCCGATCTCCGGGAACAAAGCTTCAAGCAGTCCGGTTTTATCCATAACTTTCACTACAGCGGCCGAATCCGGAGAAGACAAAATTCTGAAAAACTCATTTTTTATTCTTTCCGGGGCGGAACGTTTTATCAGCCCGGCGTCCGCTTTTATTAACTTCAGAGTTCCGGGAGATATTTTAAATCCGGTTTCCGCCGCAAATCTGAAAGCCCGCAGCATTCTGAGCGGATCTTTTTTAAAAGAATTTTCGGAAACCGCGCTCAGCACTTTATCTTTCAGATGCCGCAGGCATCTTTTATCATAAAATACGGTCTTGTTCCCGTAATTTTTAAAATCCCGTATATTAAAAGCGGCCGCATTGACGGTAAAATCTCTTCCGCCCAGATCTTCTTCTATGGTTTTGCCGTCAAATAATGAAATGTCGATATTTGAAACGGCAAATCCGTTTTTCAGCGCTATTCTGTAAATTTTGCCGGCTTCGTCCAATACCACCAGCTTCGCCTTTAAAGATTTCGCGACTTCCGCTGAAAACTTTTCAGCGTCTTTATTGACCGCGATGTCTATATCTTTCGGGACGCGCTTAAGCAGCAAATCCCTTACAAAGCCTCCGACTCCGTAAACATCATACCCTTGCGAACAGCCGGCTATCAAATTTATAATTTTTCCCATTTCCATTTTACAGTTCCATAGAAGATATAAGACCGCTTATATATCCGTTTTCCTTTTCGTTAACAATATTTTTAAATGAACAATCCCTGATAATCTCCCCTTTTTCCATAATCAGCATTCTTTCGGCAAAACGGGAAGCGGCGGATATGTCGTGGGTTATCAGCATTATGGAAGTTTTTGACGTTTTTTTTATATCCTCAAAGATATTAAGTATCAAATTCCGCGAATAAATATCAAGCGAGGCAAAAGGCTCGTCGGCTATGATAAATCCGGGGTTTTTAAGCAAAACCCTTGCAATGGCTATCCTCTGTCTCTGCCCTCCCGAAAACTGATGGGGATAATTATCAAGCGCTCCGGCGTCAAGCCCGACTTTTTCCATAACTTTTTCCATGGCGCCCGCATATGCCCCTCCCGTTTCCGTCTGCGCAAGCGCTTCAGACAGAGAATCTCTGATTTTCAGTTTAGGATTCAAAGAAGCATAAGGATTTTGAAAAATCATTTGGACGATAAAAGAAAGCTCTTTGGCGGAATACGCCTTCATCTCTTTTGCGAAATATTTTACTGTGCCTCCGTCGCAGCCGGTGAGATTTGCAAGTATCCTTCCCAGAGTGGTCTTTCCTGAACCGGAACTTCCTATCACCGACACGCATTCCCCTTCGTCCAGACAAAAGTCCGCATTTTTTAAAGCCTGAAATCTTTTTTTTGCGAACATCTCTTTTACGGCATATGTTTTTGATAAATTCCGCGCTTCCAAAAACATTCAGCCCCCGATCAGAAGTTTTGTGTATCCGCACTGCGGATTTGCGAATATATCTGCGGTTTTGCCCGTTTCAATTATCCTGCCTTCATGCATAACCGCCATCATGGCGCAATATTTCCGGGCTATCCGCATATTATGCGTTATCATTATAAGGGTCAGCCCCATGCTTTCTTTAAGCTTCGCTATAAGTTCCAGAATCTGTTTCTCCACGGCGGCGTCAAGGCCGGTGGTCGGTTCGTCCGCTATCAGAATTTCAGGTTCATTCATTATCGCCATAGCTATCAGAATTCTCTGTTTTTGTCCGCCGGATAACTGATGGGGATAAGACGCCAGTATTCTTTCAGGGTCTTCAAGATGAACTTTTTCTAGCGCTTCTGCCGCCTTTTTGCGCGCTTCATCCGCGCAAGCCCGGGGATTATGCGCCTTGTAAGCTTCCGAAAGCTGCTTTCCCGTTCTTATCACGGGATTGAGGTATGACTGCGGATCCTGAAACACCATAGATATATTCTTTCCTCTTATTTTTCTTTTCTCTTCAAAAGTCATTTTGAAAAGATCTCTGCCTTTGTAAAAAACCCCGCCGGAGCTGATCCGTCCGCCGTCTATGGAAGTCAGATCCATAAGGGCCGAAGCGACGGAGCTTTTACCGCTTCCGGAACGTCCGGCTATCGCAAAAGACTCTCCTTTAATAATGTCAAAGCTGACATTTTTTACCGCATGTACGATGCCGTATGAAGCTTTGTAATCAATGCTGAGGTTTTTTACGGACAAAATCGCCATTATATTTTATTATCCTTCGGATCGAGAATATCCCTTAAAGCCTCTCCCGCCATATTGAAAGATAAAACGGTAAACAAAATCATAAGCCCCGGGAACAAGGAAAGCCACCACGCCGAATATATATAATCTTTTCCCTGCATAAGTATCTGCCCCCAGGAAGACATTGGAGGCTGCACTCCCAGCCCTAAAAATGAAAGTCCGGACTCCGTCAGTATGGCTGCGCCTATGCCTGTGGCGGCATAAACTATTACGGGAGAAGCGATATTTGCAAGAATATGCTTAAACAGTATGCGGAACCGGCTTACCGCGAGCATCTTTGAAGCAAGCACAAACTCTCTTTCCCTTAAAGACAAAACTTCGGCGCGCACTATACGCGCAAGGCCTGGCCACGAAGTTATGCCTATAACAGCCATAACGTTTACAATGCCCGGTTCAAAAAAAGCTATTACGATAAGTATAAGAAAAAATGTGGGAAAACACAGCATGATGTCGGTAAAACGCATTATAACGGAATCCGCCCGTCCCCCGAAATATCCCGATATCATTCCTAAAAGAACGCCTATTAAAACGGTTATAAGCACGGCAAAAAAACCGACGGACATCGAAACCCTGGCGCCGTAAATCATTCTTGAAAAAACATCCCTTCCCAAATCGTCCGTGCCAAGAAAATGCGAAGCCGAAGGCGGAGAAAGCCTTTGCGGCAAATCCTGCCAAGAAGGAGCGTAAGGAGACACAAAAGGCGCAAAAAGCGCCGCAGCCGCAACGAGCGCGATAAAAATAATTCCCGCCAAAGCGGCTTTGTTTTTCAATAATATTTCCATGATATTTATCTCTTTCTTGCTAAAACCGGCGTTAAAAAAATTTTATCCGCTTAAAGCAAATGCCGGACAGTCCCGCCAGACATTATAGAAACCAAAAATACCGCATACGGCCGAATGCCGTTAAAAATTTTCCTGTCGGTTTTATAAAGCCCGCATGCCCGGTACGCTTGTTTATATATCCTGCATATTTCAAACATATAAGGCCGGCATCTTAAAAATTTTCAGTCCCGCCGTTTTGCGCCCGGAAAGAGGTTTAAAGACAAACGTATTTTTTACTTAACCGCCCGCTGTCGTTACTTATACCTTATGCGGGGATCGGCCGCGAAATATAATACGTCGGCTATAATGTTTCCAAGCAGCGTTAAGAAAGCCGATATGACGCCTATTCCCATAATAACGGGATAATCCCTTGCCATAACCGCGTCATAACCCAGCCTGCCCATGCCCGGATAAGAAAAAATAGTTTCAATGATAAAGCTTCCGCCTATAAGGCCCGGAACCGACAAACCTATTATGGTTATCAGCGGCAGCAAAGCGTTTTTGAGAGCGTGATTTAAAATAACCTGTTTTTCAGTCAATCCTTTGGCATAAGCCGTTTTGATATAATCCTGCTTAAGCACATCCATCATTCCCGAGCGTATATATCTTGAAAGAACCGCGAAAGAGCCGAGAGTCGACACTATTAAAGGAAGAATAAGATGTTTTGCGACGTCAAACATCTTTGCCGGCAATGAAAGTTCGTCAAAATTAAATGATACCAAACCTGAGACCGGCAGCCAGCCGAGCCATAAACCCGCAACTGTCATCAAAAGAAGAGCCGCCCAAAACGCGGGAATGGAAAAACAGATAAATACCGTCACGGTCAGCATTCTTTCAGCAAAGCAGTAAGGTCTGACCGCGGAATAAACGCCTGCGGGAACAGCTATCACAAGCATCAGAAGAACGGATAAAACATTCAGCAAAACGGTGGCGGGAAGCCTTTCCAGTATTTTTTGCAGGGCAGGCCGCCCGTCTTTAAAAGAATTTCCGAAATCAAGAACAGCCACCCTTTTAAGCCAGTTCCAATATTGTTCATAAACGGGTTTGTCAAGCCCGTAAAGGCTGACCAGTCTTTCCTTTGCTTCGGCGCTTACCTGCATATTGAATTCGGTTATCCCGTCCGCAGGGCTGCCCGGAGCAAAATACATTACCGCAAAAGTTATCGCCGTAATGCCCAGTAAAACAGGAAAAGCGTAAATCAAACGTTTTATTAAATAATTTATCATTTGTGCCTTATCGACGCATATGCCGGATTCAAGCGGAATACCGGATTTTTTTATAAAATTTCCAAATTTTTCCAAATTTCGGCGACGGCCGATCCGCAGCGCGGAAAACGAATAAAACAAAAAAATTTTACGGTCTTTCTTACGGAACGCAAAACAAAGATTTGCCGCGCGGTCCGCCATTGCCGTTATTTATTATTTATTTGCAAACGTCCCGCCGCCGCAAAGGCAAAAGCGTTTTGTCAAAAATCAGAGCTTGTCAGCCGCCGGCTATTGCTGAAAATAATATTTTGTTTTATTTTCAGGCGTCCACCATTTATGGAAGTCATATCCTATTCCTATCGGATAATTCTCAACGCCTTCAAATCTTTTATGCAAAGCCGACAGACTGTCTGCGCAGTATAAAAACACGCACGGAGGATCCTCATACATAATCTCCTGTATTTCATAATACATGCGCTTTCTCTTTTCGGCGTCAAAAGTGCTTCTGGCGTCTTCCAGAAGTTTGTCGACTTCGGGATTGTCGTATGAAAGAAAGTTATACTGCCTGGGAGCTGTAAGTTTAGAATGCCACAGGGAATACTGATCCGGATCCGGAGTCGTGCTCCATCCTATGATAACGGCGTCAAAGTCTCTGTTTGCGATATACTGGTTGATGAAAGTGCCGAATTCTATAATTCTTATATTCGCTTTCAGACCGATCTTTTTAAGCTGCTGCTGTATGATTTCGGCTGTAAGCTCCCTCTGCTTGTTTCCCTGATTCGTCGTTATCGTAAACCCGAAAGGTTTGCCGTTATACTCCAGATATCCGTCTCCGTCAATGTCTTTAAAACCCATAGTCTCCAATATTCCGGCGGCTTTGCGCGGATCATACTCGGAACGCGGCAAATCTTTATTATATGCCCAGCTTTGCGGAGGATAGATGCCGTTGATTTCCGTGCCCGTGCCGAGAAGAACCCCGTCAATTATGTCTTTTTTATTTACGGCGAACCCCACTGCTTTGAGAAAGTTTTTGTCGTCAAAAGGTTTTCTTAAACGGTTAAAGCCTAAAAAAGTAAATGAAAAGGAGGACGTCCTGTATTTGTCATAATGCTTAAAAAAACTGTCATAGGCGTTCCATTGGTCGGGAGTAAGCGTTATATAATCCAGAGACTGCCTTCTAAGCTCGAGAAATTGCGCCGAAGAATCGGGAACTATTCTGATAATATATTTGCTTATATACGGTTTGCCTTGATGATAATCGTCATTGGCCGAAAGCACTATCTTCTGATCCGTCTGCCAGGACTCGAATTTGTAAGGGCCGGTGCCTACGGGCTTTCTGTTGGCCGAAGCCTCGTGAAAATCCTGTCCGCGGAAAACATGTTCCGGGACAATAGCCATGCCCCAGCTCTGGAGAACGGGCGCATAGGGACGCTCGTAATAAACTTTAACCGTATAATCGTCTATTACTTCCAGCTTTTTTATAAGCATAAAGTATGACGAATGCGGAGTCTTAGTATTAGAGTCGACCAGCACGTCATAAGTGAATTTTACGTCTTTAGCGCTAAAAGGCTGCCCGTCATGCCATTTAATATCTTTTCTGAGACGGAACATTATTTCAAGACCGTCATCGGAAACCGTAAAACTTTCAGCCAGATCGCAGGCGATATTAAGGTTTTCGTCATATTTGAGCAAACCGTTGAATATCATGGCGTTTACAAAACCCGTCGGAGCATCGCTGGCAAGCACGGGATTGAGATAAGAAGCGTCATTCGGTATCGCCGTAACGAAAGCGTCTCCGTAAACCGGCCGTCCTGACGCGGCGCGAAAGCCGTCTTGCGAATTTACGCCGTCACTAGAACAGGCCGAAACAAACAAAAATAAAAACAATAAAACCTTACTTTTCATCAGGTCTTACTATTACCGTAAGCGAGTTTTTCTTAAATATTTTATTCGCGGCTCTTTTCAAATCGGAAGATGTAACGCCGTCTATATCTTCAAGATATTTGCCGTCATAGGCATATCCCTGTCCCGTAATCTCTCTCCAGCCGTAATAATATGCTTTTTTTTCTACGGTCTGCCTGTCCATTATATAAAGCCCTTTTATATAAGTTTTCGTGTCTTCAAGTTCCTGCCGGCCGACTTCGTTATCGCAGAGATCGTTTAATACCTCGTCTATTTTCTTTAAAGCGAGATCTATGTTTTTTTTATCAAGCCCTATATAAACCATAAAATAACTTTCGTCTTTTCTTGAAGGATATATTGCGTTTACTTCGTAAGCAAGCCCCAGTTTTTCTCTCAGCTCCGTAAAAAGCCTGCTGGTCATTCGTCCGCCCATGACGGCGCTCGCCGTTTTCAAAGAAACAAAATCCTCGTCTTTTAAATCGGGAGCGGCGAATCCTTTCATGATATACGCCTGGTTAAATTTTCCTTTTATATCAATTATTTTGGATTCGCGGCTTTCAGTCCCGGATTTCGCGGGTTCATACTTTCCGCCCTTTTCCATGCCGCCGAAATATTTCTCAAGACAGGCTTTGAGCGTTTTTTTGTCCGTATTGCCTGAAATTGAAATTAAAATATTGCCGGCATTGAACGAATATGAATGCCATTTCGAAATATCTTCTTTAGTGATCGCCTTAATGCTTTCTTCGGTTCCCAGAACAGTCAGCGCGTAAGGATGATCTTTATAGAAGTTCAGGGTGAAAGTATCCAAAGCCGTGTTAAAAATTCTGTCTTTTCTTGAGTTTTGCCCCGCAATAATATCTCTTTTTTCCGCGGCGATTTCATTTTCGTCAAAAGCCGGATTTTTTATTATGTCGGAAAGAATCTCCGAAGCTTTATCGAAATATTCCGGCAAAAAATTAATCGTTATATGCTGCGCGTCATAATCCGCCGAGACTGAAACCTCGGCGCCTATATCGTCTATGTCGGCCGCGAGCGTTTTATTGTCCCGGTTTTTTGTGGATTTAACCATAAGATTGGACGTCAGCAAAGATATTCCCGAATTTTCTCTTGTTTCGGCCGCCGCGGCCACAGGCGTAAAAATTTTCATGGAAACTACTTCTATGCCGTCAGTCTTATCGAATATGACTTTTATATTATTCTTTAAATTGAATTCTTCCATTGTTCCTCCAAAAGCGAAACCGCATATTAAAAGCATCGACAAAGACAGTATTGTTTTTCTCATTTTATTCATCTTCCGGAAGCAAAGCCGCGCTGCTTACCGCGTCTTTGCTGTAATATTTTCTTAAAAAATCACCGGCATGCGAAGCTTTAAGAGCTTCCATTTTTGAAAGATAGCGCTCGGCGACTTCAGGTCTTCCCATAAGATGCCAAGACGCAAAAGCGTACCCTATGTTAAAAGGCTTTTCAAAAGAAAAACTCCAGGAAGTTTTCAGCGAAAGTTTTGCCCTGCGCAGTTCTTCTTCGCTAATGCCCTCGTCAAGCATGCGGCGTATCTGAAAATCTATTTCTTTTTTGATCTCTTCATAATTTGCCGGATCAAAAACCGCGCTGATATAGACCGCTCCGGTACCCCTCATATTCTGAAAAGAAGCCGCTATGGAATAAACCAGCTGTTTTTCTTCTTTTAATACCCTGTAAAGGCGCGAAGATTTTCCCCCGCCCAAAACATGCGCGGCCAAATCCGCCGCAAAAATATCATCGGATGACGCGTCAGGGCCAGGAAACCCGAAAAACATATACCCGACTTCAACTTTGCCTTTATTGACCGTATGCGTCCCGGCATGAAAAGGCTCTATGAGAAGAGGTTCGGCGGGAAGCGGTTTTTGTTCAAACTTTCCGAACGTGTCGTTTATAAGCGCTTCTATTTTCTCTTCGTCGAAATTGCCGCACACAACCACCGTCATTTTCTGGGGTATGTAATGGGCGCTGTAATAGGCGTAAATTTCATCCCTGCTTACCGCAGCGATAATTTTTTCAGTTCCGATTACGCTGTTTTTAAGAGCACTTTCTTTATACAGATTATTGCAGAAAATTTCTTCAAGAAGAGAAAAAGGATTGTCGGAATGCCGCTGTATTTCCTCAATAACGACCTTTCTTTCCCTGTTTATGTCGTCTTCCGGGAAAAGCGGATTTTGCATCGTGTCCGCAAGCATTTTAAGAGCTTCTTCCACTCCGTCTTTCTGCACGTCTATATAATAGAACGTATACTCGTTTCCGGTGGCCGCATTTATGTATCCGCCCATATTTTCTACCCTGCGGCTCAATTCGTCGCCCGGATAATTTTTGCTTCCTTTAAACATCAGATGTTCGAGAAAATGCGAAAGCCCCGCCTGATGCGGTTTTTCGTTGACGGCTCCCGTCTTAACATAAACCGCGACCGAAGCCGCAAGACTGTTTTTGTCGCTTCTCAGTATGGAAGTAAGTCCGTTGTCGTATTTCACCCGTTTGACTCCTTTTGAAACACAGCCGCTTGAAACCGCCAGGCACAGTGTTATCATTATCATTATTTCAATTCTGAACTTTTTCATTTTCAACCATGTCCTTTACGGCTGCCGCAGGTATGCCTATGTCGGCCGTTATTATTGTGCCGGTATATTTTTTTGCCGATTTATTTTTAAAGGCAAGCTTTAAAAAAGCAAAAGCAACCGTTTTGTCCGCCTTTACGGCGCAGCCTTTGCAATCGCCGCCGTCGCCGTCGAGGCCGGAAGGAATATCAGCCGAAATTACGTAAGCTTTTGAAGCGTTTATTTTTTTTATAACTTCAGCGGTTTCCTTTCTGACGTCGCCGTCCAATCCCGTTCCGAGAAGCGCGTCGATAACAAGCCCAGACTCGCCTATAAAATCCGGGCTGTAAGAAATATCCGCTTTAAGTTTTTGCAGTATTGCGAAATTGACTTTGCAGTCGCCTTCAAAGAGATCCGCTTTTTTTGCGAGAATAACTTTTGTTTCTACGCCTTTATTTATCAGATATCTTGCCGCCACAAATCCGTCGCCGGCATTATTGCCCGAGCCGCATACGACCGCCGTCTTTTTATTCTTCAGCTTTTTCAGAATTTTCAGGCTTTCAAGCGCAAGCGCACGCCCGGCGTTTTCCATCAATATCAAAGAAGCTATGCCGTATTTTTCCGAAGCGGCGCGGTCAATGGCTCTCATACGTCCGACGGAAACATAGATTTTATCTTTCTTATCTTTTTTCTTTTTCATTTCTACTGCGCTCCGCCGCGGCGCTTACAGCTATATCCGCGTATGAATAAAACCACAATGCCATTAAAGCATAATTTATATATTTAAGTCTGCCGGAATTGCGTATTATCAAATCTTTCGCAAAAGCTTTCATTGAAGCAAAATCCTGGGGAATTAGAGAAGGGTCAACCGAAGAAACAAGCAAGGCCGACATAAGCGCAATAAGAAAAGCGGCTATGGCGATAATCGCAAAGCCTTTTTTAAATTGCTTTAACACAAGCTGCCCGACGCCCGGTCCGAGAAAAGTGTTAAGCATTATTACTACGCCGTATTTCCAAAACATTTATATTCCTTTCAGAGTTTGCGCGAAAAGATTTTTTAAAGCAAAAAAGCATAACGCCGGATAAAATAACAGCAGAAACATGCCCGAAAATCAAAAAAACGCTAATATACTATTATTCCCGCATATCCCACGACTTGGCTGAAATCTCCGGTAATTTCTCCTGAGTTCGAATATCTTAAAAGTTCCGCCCGTCCGGCTCCTGCGAGTTTCGCGTATAAAAGCATGCTTGCCGCGGGCGAAGCCCCGCACATGCTTATATTTCTTTCCTCAACCACTTCCAAAAGAGCCTTTCCGTCAAGCCTCATAATTTCTTTTATCGCCGCGTCATCACAAACTTTTGTTATCGAAGCGTTGGAGTAATGGCTCATATCGGTGGAAGCGACTACGCATATTTTTTTGCCACATTCAAGACAAGCCTTATAAATCGCCCGGGCAAGTTCGGCGCATTTGCCGAAATCATAAGTCATCATGCACACCGCCGCTATTTTAGCTTCGGGGTTTACCGTTTTTATAAACGGAAGCTGAACTTCTATGGAATGCTCCATTATATGCGCGGTTTCGTCAAATTCGGCGGATTCGGAATATTGCGTAATAAGCCGCGAGAGTTCGCCGTCTATTTCAAGGTCGCCGAGAGGCGTTTCCCATGAACCCGGGGGATAAACCGAAATCTCAGTTCCGAGTCCCGTATGACTCGGGCATAAAAGAATATATGAATCGCAGACATTTGAACTTGCATAAGTAATTCCCGCCGTTTTTCCGGAATACATCCAGCCGGCATGGGGGCTTATTATGCCTATGGTATCCCTTTTATCTCCGACTCCGGGAATGAATTTCCTTATTTCCGCCGCCGTATGGGGATACCAATTTTTAAAACGCATTGTTCTTTTCATTACAGTTCCTGTTTCCATCCGTTTTCCAAATTCAACCGTTCAAGATGTTCAAGCGCTTCTTCATATTCTTCCCGGGTAATGCCTCCAGCAAGTTCAGGAAATCCGCTAAAGCGGTAAGCCGGATGATACTGCGCCATTAAACTCAAAAACATTTCCGAAGAAAGTTTCTCCGCTATAAAATCAAGACATTGTTTCGTGTTTTCAATATTTCCCGGCAAGACCATGTGTCTTACCAAAACGCCTTTTTCGGCCAGCCCGCCGCGACCGATCTTCAAAAAACCCTTTTGCCCGACCATTTCCATAAGCGCCGCCCGGTTTACTTCGGCATAGTCGGAAATGCCGGAATATTTATACGATATTTCATTGTCGGCGTATTTGATATCCGGAAGATAAACGTCAACGGTATCTTCAAGCAGTTTGAGCACTTCGACTCTTTCATATCCGCCGCAATTAAAAACTACCGGTATTTTTAAACCTTTATTTCTCGCCAGATAAACGGCCTTCGCTACCTGCGCGCTATAGTGGGTCGGTGTCACTAAATTTATATTGTGAGCTTTCTTTTTCTGCAATGCGATCATTATATCGGAAAGCTCAGCTACGGTGATTTCTCTTCCGTTGCCCAGCTGGCTTATAGGATAATTCTGGCAAAAAACGCATTTTAAAGAACAGTTGGCGAAAAAAATCGTTCCGGAGCCGTTTATACCCGTTATCGGGGGCTCCTCCCCCATATGAATATTGCAGCTTGCGATCAATAATCTGCCGTCAGCATTGCAAAGACCTTTTTGTCCGGCATTGCGGTTTACTCCGCACTTTCTGGGACAAATGCGGCATTTATCCATCATCTTATAAAGCTTTTCGATTTTAGCTTCGTTATTCATAGATCGTCCGAATCAAGAATTATGGTAACAGGCCCGTCATTATGAATCTCCACCGTCATATCCGCCCCGAATTCACCGCTTTCGGTTTTTATTCCGGACTCTTCGGCTTTATGCAAAAAACATTCATAAAGCTTTTTTCCAAGCTCATACGGAGCCGCGCCGGAAAAATCTGGACGTTTGCCCCCGGCGCAGTTTCCGTAAAGAGTAAACTGTGAAATAATCAAAAGCTCTCCGCCGGTATCTTGAAGAGAATAATCGAATTTTCCTGCGCTGTTGGAAAATATCCTGAGTTTTTTTATCTTTTCGAAAATTTTCCCGCATATTTCACCGGTATCGTTTTTGCCGAAAGCGGCAAAAACGACAAGCCCGCCGGAAATATTTCTTTTTTCGGCATTATGTATAGTTACCGAAGCTTTTTTTACCCTTTGGATAACCGTTTTCATAATTTCACAAGAATTCTATTTATTCTTCGTCAAAATATGAAAGATTCAACTCTTTTATTTCATATTTCTCTTTAGCAAACACGCCTATATTATATCTAAGCATTAGCCCGGCAAGCCTTTCTCCGTCAATAAGAACAATATTTTGTTTTAATGCCATTTCCATAGCCTTTTTATCAAACTCACCGGTCGTAATAAAAATTCCCTTTTTTGACTGTCTCTCTGTAAGCGCGCCCAAAAAATTTCTCATTTCTCTTGCACAAACTCTTGTATCAAAATATCTTTTAGCCTGTATGTATATTTTATCGAACCCTAAAGCGTCTTCATTGATTATACCGTCAACTCCGCCGTCATGGCTTTTTGGCGTCATTTCAGCTGATTCTTCGGTATTATAATCACCGTATCCCATAGCGCGCATAAGATCAAGACAGATTTTCTCAAAATAAACGGGATCAACTTTTTTTACTTTATCCAGCAGTTCATCTTGTGTTCTTATATTTATTTCTTCAACTGCACTATTGATTCTGGTTACCGGATCAATGTCCTGTTCGATTATTTGAACCGAAGAAATATCCTTTGAAGATCTCTTTTCTAGGAATTTTCTAAATCCTTCAAATTGATTAAGATAGTCATTATTGATTTTATCTTTAGCTTTTAACGCGCTTTGTCCAAATGACGTTATCTTATACATACCACGTTTAACTCTCTCTAAAAGACCGGCCCTATACATATAATATATAGCCCAATTAAGTCTGTTTCTAACGATAGTTTGAGTCCCGCTTGGCAAAAGTTTCTGAAGGTCTGTTTCTGAAAAATTCATTGCGGACACTACACAACTTTCTACTTCGGAATGACCTTTCGGAGATCCGTCCTTATAAGCTTCTAAGACAGGATTCATAAATTCTTCATATTGCGGAATCCCCATAGCAGCTCCTTAAAATAATTTTTTAAGTTTCAAGAAATGCAGTATAAAAATATTGACCGGGCAAAACTCAAATCACGCCTATCCGGATTTGAAGCGGAATTTTTCAGCCTCCCATCCGATTGAAGCATAGTATTGCTTTCAAATATCATACGCGTCCATCCGGACTTGAACCGGAATCACCGGCTCCGGAGGCCGGTGCTCTATCCAATTAAGCTATGGACGCATTCAATTTGTCAAACAGCCTTAATGCCATGGCGGAAATATAAGGCCTTTTATGTCTCCCTTCTGAAAACGTCGGTCTTCAGGGAAGTTACCCTGTCTAAAAAAACTATGCCGTCCAGATGGTCTATTTCATGCTGTATCACTATAGCTTCAAAACCTTCGGTTTTCAATTGTTTACGCGCGCCTTTAAGATCGGTATATTCGACTTCAATCTTCTTTTTTCTGGTAACATAACCCGTAAAATCCGGAACGCTGAGACATCCTTCTCTTGACCCCGCTTTGCCGGATGCATAAGTAATTACGGGATTTATCATAATAAGCAAACCGTTATTTCTGTGGGGTTTCGGGCTTAAAGAAACGTCAACTACGATCATCCTCGCCAAAACTCCGGTCTGAACGGCGGCAATGCCTACGCAGCGTTTAAGAGCGCATATGGTTTGGCGCATATTTTCGGCCAGAGCGAGCACGCCGCCGCTTATCTCCCGTATTTCGTGAGACCTTTGTTTCAATAAAGGATCAGGAATGGTTATAATCGGAAGCACGCTCATTGCATAACCGCTTAAATATCCGCCGCTTCGGCCTGATTCACGGAAACGATTACATCCAACGAAGCCGCTAAAGCCAAAAGTTCCCGTTTCATTTTTGTTACGGCGGTCTTTTTCGGTATGTCCGCTTCAATGATCATAATATATGTTTTATTTTTTCCGCTTTTTGAAAGCTTTGTCTGCACATCCGTTATATTTATCTTTTCTCCGGCTAAAAAATCGCTGATTTTAAATACAATGCCGGGTTTGTCCGCTCCGTATACGGATATGATATAAGGATTTAAAAATTTCTTCTTTTTGGGAGCATACGAAACAAGTTCGCAATAGGAAAAAGACATTCCGGTCGGCTGCGAAGATTTAAGAAGCTTCAAATACAGATTTCTCGGGTTAACGCCTGCGGGAAAACTCAAAATAAGTATCATAGCGAACTGCCCGTGAAGAATCGTCATAGTGGAGTCTTCTATATTGCATTTATACTCGTAAAGCACTTTTGCGATTGCGCTCACAAGCCCGGGCTTGTCCTTTCCTATCGCCGTCAGAGAAATGTATCTGCCTGCCATAAATGCTCCCGTTAAACGGATATATACTTCCGCGAATTTTTTAAAGATTCCCTGAAATTCGAAAAATCTTTTGTCCCGCCCTGGGCAAAATCGGGCTTGCCTCCGCCGGAACCGTTTATGCCCGCCGCAAAAGCTTTCGCTATTTTTCCCGCATTAAATCCTTTTGCGACATTATCGGCCGTTACGGAAACTATAAAAACGCCTTTGCCGTTATTGTTTGAGCCCGCAAGAACTATGCATGAGCCCAGCTTTGCTTTTAGCTTGTCGGACAAATCCCTCAACTCTTTTATACCGGCGCCGCCGAGATACACACTTAAAAATTTAACGCCGCCGACGTCGAGCGCTTCCTTGACAAAAGAATCTATCTCGGAAGATATGGCTTTGCTTTTTAAAGTCTCCAGTTCCCTCTCCAGCTTTTTATAATTTTCAAAATGCTTTTCTATCTTATCCGCCAAATCGCTTTCGGAAGCATTGAAAAGCTCCAGAGCCTTCTGCATATTCCGTTCCTGCCGCGCCACATAATTCTCGGCGGCCTCTCCCGCCGCGGCTTCAATGCGTCTTATTCCCGCGGCCGCGGAAGATTCAGAAATTATTTTAAAAAAGCCTATTTCTCCGGTTCTTGACGCATGGGTGCCCGCGCAGAGTTCCATAGAATAGTTTGAATCTTCATCCCCGTTTTTTATCGAAACGGTCCTCACTATATCTCCGTACTTTTCGCCGAACAACGCGGTCGCTCCGGCGCTTCTCGCCTCGTTTATTTCCATATTTGCAATGCACACCGGCGCGTTCAATCTTATAACCGCGTTAATCTTGCTCTCGATTTTTTTCAAATCCTCTTTTTTTAAAGCCGAAAAATGCGTAAAATCAAAACGAAGATAATCCGGAGCGACCAGAGAACCGGCCTGGGTTATATGGTCGCCTAACAGTTCCTTCAAAGCTTTATGGAGAAGATGCGTCGCCGTATGATGCCTCCGTATCCTTTTTCTGCGTTCTTCGTCTATTACGGAAAAAACCTCCGCTCCTTCTTCAAAAGATCCTTTTAAAACTTTGATTTTATGAACAAAAAGATTGCCTATGGGCTTAAAAACATCGTATACGCCGGCTTGGGAACCGGTTGACGGAACGGAGATTTTTCCTTCATCCGCGCTCTGTCCGCCCGACTGCGCGTAAAAAGGGGTTTGGGAAAGCACGATTTCCCCCTCTTCGCCTTCATTAAGCTTTGCGGTTTGCCTGCCGTTTTTCATTAATGCAAGAATTTTTCCCGGAAGTTCAAAATTATCATATCCGGCAAAAACGGTGTCTCCCGTTTTTTTTCGGATAAGGGAATAAAAAGTGATATCTTTTTCGCCGGAACCGCCCCAGGCCGCGCGGGATTTTTCCTGGGCTTTCTTCTGCTCGGATTTAAAGCCTTCTTCATCAACGGACATCCCGTTTTCAGCGGCTATCTCTTTTGTCAGATCATGGGGAAAACCGTATGTGTCATAAAGCTTAAAAATATCCGCGCCGCCTATTGTTTTTAAGCCTCTTGTCCTGTAAGAGCTTATAATGCCGGAAAGCATGGACGATCCGGCTTCCAGCGTTTCAAGAAACTTTTCCTCTTCGACTTTTATAATCGCTTTTATATTGGAAAGCTTTGACGAGAGCTCAGGATAAGCCGGCTCCATTATCTTAAAGACCGATGAAGCCAGTTCGTTTATAAAAGGATTGCCATAGCCGTAAAGTTTGCCCTGTCTTAAAGCTCTTCTGAGTATTCTTCTCAAAACATATCCTCTTCCTTCATTGGACGGAAGTATCCCGTCGCTGATTAAAAAGGTTATCGCTCTGGCGTGATCGGCAATCATTCTCAGTTTCGGTATGTTTTTTCCTTCGTATTTTATGCTCAATATATTTGCGGCTTCCTCCATTACGGGGATAAACAAATCCGTCTCAAAAACGCTTTTTTTGCCGTTTGCCGCCGCGACAAGCCTTTCAAGCCCCATCCCGGTATCGATATTTTTCCTCGGAAGGTTTTTAAGAGTGCCGTCAGCCTGTTTGTCAAACTGCGTAAAAACAAGATTCCATATTTCAAGATGTCTGTCACAGTCGCAAGCTGGACCGCAGCCGGGCCTTCCGCAGCTCATTTCAGGTCCCAGATCAATAAGAATTTCCGAGCACGGCCCGCACGGACCCGTGTCGCCCATATTCCAAAAATTGGTCTCTTCCCCCATCCTGATTATTCTGCCGGCAGGAACGATTTTTTTCCACATTTCTTCCGCTTCATCGTCGTCTTTGTAAACGGTTATATAAAGTTTGTCTTCGGCAAGCCCCATATTTTTTGTCAAAAACTCCCAAGCCCATTCAACCGCTTCTTTTTTGAAATAATCTCCGAAAGAAAAATTGCCGAGCATCTCGAAAAAAGTAAGATGTCTTGTCGTAATTCCCACCTGTTCTATATCGGAAGTTCTGAAACATTTCTGACAGCTGGCCGCTCTGGTAAAAGAATCTTTGCTCTGTCCCAAAAAATGTTGTTTGAACTGCACCATTCCCGCGGAAGTAAAAAGCAGCGTTTTATCCCCCGAAGGGATAAGAGAGTCCGACGGCACCGCCGTACATCCTTTGCTTTCGAAAAATTTCAGAAATCCTGCTCTGATTTCAGATGACTGTTTATGGTTTTTTGACATACGTTTCAGCGTCTGTGTCCGCCGGAAAACATCCTCTTGCTTTTGCGCAAAACAAATCGGATCATCCGGCATTAACCTCGCGCGCTCCTTTTTAATAAAAATATTGCAATATTAAGAAATTTTAGCAAAAAAAAAGCCCCAACTCAAACCCGGATGAACTTTATTCCGGCTTAAATAAAGTTCGATATTTAAGCAAAGCGAAACCGTAATACAACGGCAAAAAAAAACAAAAAGGCCGGCGAGGGGCACTAAAAGCAAAATATCTTATAAATATCCCTGCCCGCATAAATATTCCACCGACGCGAATAAATTACAGTTATTCAATAAAAACCGGCATTTACCGAAACAGTTTCCGGAGCGCAAAAAAGCGATGCGTTCCCCGCATATTTCCGGCACTGTTTTTTGCCGCCGCCAAATACTTATCCGCCGAAAACAGAACGAAAGTTTACGCAATAATTAAGTTTTTGCGCAAAAGCGAAGAGAAAATTTTTACAAACATATCCTGGGACGAGCGCAAACGACCGCTTTTAAAAAGCCGCAAAGCGCTTAAAAAACATTTTTTTTGCATTTGACTATATAAAAACAATAATGTATAATTTTCAAATCATTTACGCATAAATCAAAGCGTCTAGATTTTCCGGAGGAATAAAGTAATGGCAAAACTCAAAACAGGCAGACACACGTCCGCTCTTAAAGAAGCAAGAAAGACAAAAAAAAGAACCGAAAGAAATTTTGCCGTAAAGAGCAAGATTAGAACAATGGTAAAAAAAGTTGAAACCGCGGTAAAAAATAAAGACGTAAAATCGGCCCAAGAGCAGTTGAGCGTAGCTTTTTCGGAATGGGACAAAGCGGCAAAAAGAAATGTGATTCATTCCAAATCGGCGGCAAACCAGAAAGCAAGACTTTCAAAGATAGTCGCGGGAATGCAGCAATAATAAAATAATAAACAAACGAAAGCCCGTCCGGC
>CALHWY010000011.1 GCA_938040055.1 uncultured Endomicrobiia bacterium | reverse complement strand
GATTTTCAAGCGATTGCGCTTTCCGCGGCGGCATTTTTGCATACTTTTGTTGCTGAAGACAAAAGTATGGCGGAGCGTGAGACGCAGCGCTCACTTATTATTCTTGGGCTTTCCGCCCGAGCCCGTCTTACTTTTAAAAGGAAAGCCGGCGCCTCTTTTTTTATAAAACAATTCCGCTCCGTTTACATTTATTTCCATGCGGACTCCCGTACCCGTTTTGCGCAAGGACAAACTCTGAAATTTAAAAGTAAAACCGCAGTTTTACGCGCAGCGGATTACCGGGATTCTCCTTTCCGTTTAGACATATCTTTGTCGCGTATCTCAACCCTGCGTATTTTTCCCGAAATAGTTTTCGGCAAAGAATCGACATATTCTATAATACGGGGATATTTGTAAGGAGCCGTTGTCTTTTTAACATGATTCTGAAGCTCTTTTGTCAATTCCGCGCAAGCCTCATATCCTTTCGAAAGCACTATCGTGGCTTTGACGGCAAATCCGCGTTCCGGGTCGGGAGCGCCGGTTACCGCGCATTCCGTGACGGCGGGATGTTCCATCAGCACGCTCTCAACTTCAAAAGGCCCGATTCTGTATCCTGAAGATTTGATGACGTCATCGGTGCGTCCGACATACCATAAAAATCCGATTTCGTCCTTATACGCGGTATCTCCGGTATGGTACAGCCCGTCATGCCAGACTTTTCCGGTCATTTCTTCGTCCAGATAATAACCGGAAAACATTCCGAAAGGTTTTCCTCCGCCTTCCGGATCGGTACGGATACAGATTTCTCCCGTTATGCCCGGGCTTACTTCCCTGCCGTTTTCATCCGCTATAATAATTCTGTAACTCGGCGACGGCAGCCCCATGGAACCGACTCTCGGCTGCATCCACGGATATCCCGTCCAGCAGCTTAAAGTGGTTTCGCTCTGCCCGAAACCTTCAAAAATTTTATGTCCGGTCCCTTCCAGCCACACTTTATAAACCTCGGGATTCAAAGCTTCCCCGGCTGCGGTGCAGTGTTTGAGGGAGGACAGGTCATATTTTTTCAGATTTTCTTTTATAAGATAACGGTACATAGTCGGCGGGGCGCAGAAAGTCGTTATTTTATATTTTTCTATTTTCTCAAGTATGTCGGGAGCGGAAAATTTATCGAAATCATAAACGAAAACGGCGCTCCCGGCCAGCCACTGGCTGTACATTTTCCCCCAGAGGCTTTTCAGCCAGCCTGTGTCGGATATAGTCAGGTGAATTCCTCCGGGCTCGCAGCGGTGCCAGAAGCAGCCGGTTATTATATGCCCCAGCGGATATGTATAATCGTGCCAGACCATTTTAGGATATCCGGTCGTTCCCGAAGAAAAAGCCATAAGCATAATATCCGTTTTCGCATTATTTCTTTTGACCGGCGTTTCGGGCGCGGCTTCAAACTGCGCGTCAAAATCTATCCATTTGGCGTTAGGCACTTTACCTCCGAACACGGCAAGTCTTTTTACCGTGGGACAGTTGTTAAGGGATTCCTCCATTGCCCGGACAATTCCGAAACGCGGAGTTGTCAGAAGCATTTTTACGGAAGCGGCGTTGATTCTGTATTCCAAATCTTTTTTCGTGAGAAGATAAGTCGCGGGAACGGCAACCGCCCCAATTCTGTGAAGCCCCATCAAAACCGGCCAGTAGCGCCAGTCGCGCGACATTGTAAGCATGACCATATCGCCTTTTCCAATGCCCTGCGCCGTAAAAAAGTTGGCGGCTTTAACCGAAAGACGGCGTATATCCTCATAAGCGAAACGTTTTTCTTCTCCTTTGTTTGAGACCCATAAAAGAGCCAAAGCGTCCGGAGTTTCTTCGGCAAGCACGTCCAGACAGTCAAAAGCAAAGTTAAAATTATCGGGTATTTCAAGAGCGTAATTTTTGCGCAGATCTTCCAGAGTTACAAAATCGTCGCGATGTCGTTTGGTAAATCTTTCGTATAATGGCATATTTTATTCCTTCCTTAGCGTCATTTTCCGCGCAAAAGCCGCAGAAAATCCGTAAATTAAACAGAGCTTTAAAAATTTGCTTTCCGGCATAATCATAATCCGCGCGCCCGGCCGCACTTATCCTATTACAACGGCTATAAACTGCGCCGGAGCATTATCCAGCGCCTGCATGGCATGAGGTATCGACGAGTTAAAATATACGCTGTCGCCCGGCTCCAGAACATACTCTTTATCGGAAATAAAAAATTTCATGCGCCCGCACACAAGCCAGTTAAACTCCTGCCCGTTATGGGAGTGAAGAACGGGCTTTTCATTTTTCGGCTCGACTGTTACCATGAAAGGCTCGGCTTTTTTATTGCGAAAAGTAAAAGCCAAATGATTATATTTATAAGCGGCGCGGCGGTCTATGCTGTATCCTTCGCCTTTGCGGACAATGCTCCAGTCCGACAAATGCGGGCTGTCTCCGCTCATGAGGTCTATAACGTCGACGCCTAAAACGCGAGCGGCGTTATAAAGGAAAGAAAATGAAAAATCCAGCTCGCCCTTTTCATATGCGGCAAGCTCTTTGAGGGTAACGCCGGTCTTTTCACAAAACTCTTCCGGCGTCATCTCGGCAATGCCGCGCAAAGCCGATAAACGCTGGCCTATTTCCTGTAGTTGTTCGGTCATCTGGCTGACTCCTTTATTTATATTATCCGCCGCAATCATTTACCGGCGCGCGCCGCGGCCTGCCGGAAAAGTTTTCTTAATTTTTGAAATCCTCGGCAAAAAGAAATTCCTGCCAAAGATTGCGGATATTCTGTTCCATGGAATTTCCAGTCTGTTTGAGCGAAAAACCTCCGGCTTTTGCCGGTTTTATCTCTATCGCAGCAATTTCCTTTTTATGCTTATTTTCCACTTCTATTTTTGCGGTTTCGCCGTTCAGCGCCCCCGCGTATCTGGCGGAAAAGCCAGGACTTTTATTGAGAAAATCCACAAAAGCCGAAACCTTTTTTTCAAGTTTTATATTTATTCCGCGGACTGTCCCGGCCGATAACGCCGCCTTTTTCGCCAAAGCGTCGGCTTCGTCGTTTTTCGCATTGCCGCTATGGCTTCTGATATGGCGCCATATGATTTCCGTTTTTGCTTTCCTGACAAAATCAACATATTCTTTCGAAAAATCGTTTTTCGGTTTCCACTCTCCCGTAATAAACTTTTCTATCCCCTGATAATCATAGTTGATTCTCACTTTTGCCGCTTTATTGGCGGCGCACCATTTTAAAACTTCAATAACCGACCGGAGCTCCCCGCCAAACTGCCTGAATTCGGTATCATTGACAATGCCGGAAAGTTCCGCAATGCATTGCGCGCCCAGATATATCACGGCTCCGTAACCCGTTTTGCCGCAAATGTATGAGCCGTCTACAAAAGCTTCGTAAATGCCGCTTCCGGCGTCATATACCGGGCTTCCGTTAAGCGCGTCCCAAACCGCGTCGATTTTTTTTGCGGTCTCATCATTATTTGTCTGCTTTTTAATCGAATAAGTGTTTTTTGAAGGTTTGTAATATATCGAAAGTTTTCCGCAGGCGCCGCCTTTGCCGCTAAGCAAAACCGAGAGCGCATAATCCCTAAAGCTGTCCTCGCCGAAAGAGATTTCAATATTTTCGTTTTTTAAGGCTTTGCGAAGCTGCAAAGCCTTATTCCTGAGTTCGTTTTTATAAAGAGGCATCGTCCCCTGTTTCCCCGTATATGTTTTTTAACCCGTTTATTATACCAATTTTCAGCTGAAAAGTATTTTGCCCTCATTAAAAATATGAACCGAACCTTTTGCTTTTTAAACAAAAAGACGGCGCGCGGACTCAGTATTTACAATCCGTCTGAACCGGAACGAAAAACCGTTTTCCAAACGCCGCCCGGCTTGCCGTTTTGCCGACGCAGGCGCGATATTTAAGCCGCCGTTTTTTTTCGTTTCACAAAAAACGGGCGCGCTTTACGCCTTTGACGGTTTTTATTTTTGCGATACCGCCGCGGACGGTTTTTTATCTCTTCGCGCTTATAATTTTTTGTGACGTCAGTTCCGCTTCTTTTGCAGCCGTCCGCGCATGTTTTTTGACGTCCGCCCGGCAAATAGAAGCTTACGGACGGAAACGGTTCTGCGAAAAATCCAGTTATCGCGGCTGAAAAATACAAAGTGCAGAACCCGCTCTTTTTTTATTTGACTGCTTTTCAGTTATTGTGTAAAATAGCAGAGTATATTATAAAAAGGAGATTTCTATGCCGACAAAAACTTTTGACTTGCAGGATGTTTTAAAAAGCGGATGGGAAAATTTTAAAAAAGCGCCGGTTATTCTCATAGTGTTATTATTGCTTGCGCTCGTCTCTTCGCTTTTGGTAAACCTGATTTTTGCTTTTCTTCCGGCGCTGTTATTATCGCTTCTCAACAGTTTTGCGACTTCTTATTTTATGCTTTCAACAATTAAGGCCGTAACGGCACTGGACAAAGGAGAAACCCCGGAATGGGGAGTGCTCAAAAACGATTTCAATTTGCTCATAAAATTTTTTGTCACTTCGCTCATTCTTTCGGTAATTTTTATTATATCCGCCGTTCTTCTCATCGCGCCGCTTTTCCTTGCCATTACCGTTTTCTTCCCCGTGCCCTATCTTATAGTGATGAGAAAAGACCTTTCCATTGTCGAAATTTTCAAAAAAAGCTGGGAAATGACCACACCCCAATTTTTTCCCTGCTTTATATTTATACTCGTCGCCTGCATTCTCATACTGGGGGGAGCGCTGTTGCTGGGAGTCGGTCTGCTTGTAACCGTTCCTGTAGTTTATACAGCCGGCGCCATAATCTGCAATAAACTGGGCGCTTATGATAATCCGGCCCGGATTCCGGCGCCTTCCGTATCGGCAGAATAAAAGATGTTTTAAATTTTAAATAAAGTTATAAAAGGCGGGAGGGTTTTGTATTTTCATCCTTCCGCCTTTCGTTTTAAAGCAAATTTCAAACCTTATCCGTAATTTCCCGACAGGAAACATTCAGACGGCAATAATTCCGCCCCGACATTGTCCAAAAAAATTTCGCCGAAACCCGGTTTTTCGCCGTTGTCCGGACAGAGCCTGTAAATTTTTGACAATATTATAAAATATTTATCCTGCCGCTTTTGCCGGATTTTATTGCTGCCCGGCGCAGATATCGCGCTTAAATCCGCCGCATAAACTCTTTTTAGCCGACCTGATGCCGTGCCGCTACAGGGAAAGCCGCAGCTTTTTACGAAAATATCCTGTCGGCGTTTTATTGCGCGTCTCCCGTCATGAGACGGATTTCCGGTAACCGCAAACCGTCTTAAAAACTTTGCTCCGGCCCCTGCAAAGCGCAAAGGGAGAGTATGCGTCCGTTTAGGGCAGCTGAAATTACAATACCCTCCCGAAATTTTCGGATTTCCGAAAGCCGCGCGCAAGCGCTTTCAGGCGCAGACGCGCAGGCCTGTGAAATCGATTTTTCCGTTTTTTACCCGTTTTTCAGAAAATATTTTCTCTTTTTTCGCTTCAGATCTGTGAGTACGGTCGTTTATGCAGATACGATTATTTGTTTATGTCTACGGGAAATTTGATGGTAAACGCCGTGCCTTTGCCCGGAACGCTTTTTACCGATATATCTCCTTTATGCGCGTTAATTATTCCATAACATATCGAAAGACCCAGACCCGTGCCTTTGCCTACGACTTTTGTAGTAAAGAAAGGATCGAATATTTTAGACAGAACTTCTTTCGCAATTCCCGAGCCCGTATCTGAAATATTGACGATTAAATATTTATCCCTGTTTTCGGTCTCAACGGTAACTTTGCCTCCTTCCGGCATCGCGTCTTTCGCATTCAGCAATATATTAAGAAAAACCTGCTGTATCTGCATGGGATTTGCGGTTATGGGCTTTGCGTCTTTTGCCAGATTTCTGCGGATTTCTATTGAAGCTTTGTTAAAATCCTTTTCAATAATAAGCATAGTGGACTCTATTATATCGTTAACTTGCACCGTCCGATGTCTTGAAGTGTCCGATCTGGCGAATTCAAGCATATTTGTTATTATGCTTCTGCTCCTTTTAGCGGCTTCATAAATATTTTCTATTGCGTTTCTGACTTCTTGCCCGAATGTTTTATCTTTAACAAGAACCTGCGCGAAACCCAGAATAATGCTTAAGGGATTATTAAGTTCATGGGCTATGCTGCCGGCAAGTTCGCCCAAAGCGGCAAGCTTGTTTTGCTGTATCATATTGGACCTTATGACTTCTCTTTCCGTCTGCATCTTCCTTTCCTGGGTAGCGTCAAGAATGACGCCTATTATGCCGGCGAACTTTCCGTCTATCTTCTTATAAGGAGATTTATAATATATAAGATTTCTCGGGGAAGATTTTCTGAATTTTACTATTCTTTCATAGGTTACCGAAGACATCTCTGACGCGACGATTTCATCCGTCCGCTTGGACTCTTCTCCGGCTTCTTTGTCAAAATAAATATTATCGTTTTTTTTGCCTATCATAAAATCTTTAGAATGTTCCATTATCGCTTCAAAAGCCTTGTTGCATCCTATAATATGCATTTCGCCGTCCTTGTAATAGACGGCTATGGGCATGCCGTCTATAAGCATCTGGAGAAATTTTATCTGCTGGGCGAGCTCCGTTTCCGTTTCTTTCGTCACCGTTATATCCGCCCCGGAAAAGATATATCCTATAAGCTTGCTTCCCACTGAATATTGAGGAAGAACGCTTATAAGAAGAGTGATAGCGGTGCCGTCTTTGCGCCTGCACATAATCTCAATGCCGGGACTTGAAGAATAAGACACGGCCTCTTCAAAACTCATCGGGCGGCCGTCTTTATTGAACATTATGTTTCCGATGCCCTTTTTTATAAACTCCTCTCTCGTATATCCCATAATGTCCTCGGAGCCCTGTCCGTAAAGAATAATGCCCCCCTTTACGTCCGTGGCCACGATCGCTATGCTTTTTGCCGAATTAAGAATGGCTTTATGCTGCAATGCCAGAGCGAGTATTCTGTTGGACTGGTTTATGCTCCAGAATAAAAGCAGCGCTATTATAAGAGCTCCGCAAACCGCCGCCACGCCAAGCGCTTTAAATTGTTTTACGGGATTTAAAGAATTGAAATAAATTACCGACCATCCTTTTTTGCCGACGGCCTTTTTGGCCACATAATACTGCCCGCCGTTTAAAACAACAATTTCTCCGTCGGAAGGTTCTTCCGGCAGTATGTTGTTAAGATTTTTTTTATTGTCTTTGTCTCCTGCGTATAAAGGCCACATATATCCGAAATAAATATCATCCCTGTCCGAAAGCAATACCGTGCCGTTGGCGTCTATAACGAAAATATTTTTATAGCGGCGCAGCTTCGAGACGATGGCGCCGATATTTTCCTGAACTATAACGGCGCCGACGGCCTCTTTTTCTTTATTCAATACGGGATGGGCGGAAAAATAACTTTGTCCGGTTCCGGAAAAGCTTCTTGAAAAAGAGCTTCCGTGGCGGCCGTTTAAGGCCTGCGTGAAATACGGTCTGTATTTTACGTTTATTTTTAAAGGATTTTTTTCTTGGGATATTTCCGAATGAAAAATTATTTCGCCTTCTTTGTCCGCGGTTAAGACAGCCGCGGCGTTAAAAGCTTTTCTGTAATCTTCAAGTATTGCGTTAACCGCATTCTTTGTCTTTTCCCCGGGGTTTGGCATATTGTCTTTGACAAAAGGGGAGTTTGCTATTACGTCGCTTATCTGGTCGGATTTGTTCAGCTGCGCGGTTATCGTCTCAGCGACGGACATAACGGCCGCTCCGGCATCTTTTTTAATGCTGTTTCTCGAATAGTTTTCAAGATACATGGTAAAAAACAGCCCGCCGACCAAAATTGCAAAAAGCATGCTGCCTATGGGAATATGCCTCCAGTATACCGGCATATAATCGTAGATTCTGACGTTTTTTTCATGGGAAACCTTGAAGTATTTAAAAACCAGAGAGGCGATAAAAAAAACTATGACTGAAAGAGCCGCATTGCAAACAGACTGGAACGCAATGCTCAGACGCAGCATAATGCCGAACTGGGAAACAGCGTAAACAATGCAGTATACTGTAAATCCGACAAATATATAAAAAACGCTTTGTCTCGCGTATTTGTCATGCTTGTTTATATTGTATACGGCGCCGGTCATTATGAAAGAAGCGGGAAGCCACAGAAATATAAAAACCGAGGCATTAAATAATTTCAGTCCGAAACAAAAACCCGCAATCATACATAGTAGCGAACATGGAACCATCAAATATTCTATAATTTTGTTTCCGGGCTTGAACTTAAGATAAGTATCCTGGGCGGACATAAAAAAGAAGAGCATGCAGACATAAAGCATTACCGATACGGCAAGAGAATATTTGCCTATATCGTACGGGTCGCCCCCTGAAGCTGACATCTGCATAAACTTTATTACGGCAAAGGAAAAACCGAACAGCATTATCCAGAAATAAGAGAGCTTCCCGAACTTGGCCCGCCATAAGAGAAAACACGATAAAGAAAAAAACAGGAAAGCGCACCCGCAAAAAAGACTGAGATAGTAATGATACTGTGAAAAAAAATCCATCCCGGAGGCCTCTTATGCAGAGTTTAACATCCTTTGCAGATTTCTCTGTAATTGCAATACTTGCAAAAAAACGTTTTCTCGGTCAGATGAAACTCTTTCTTATCTTTCGGGATATTGCGTTCTATATCGGACAGATATCCGTACATTTCCTTTGTCTCCGACTCGACGGTTCCGGCAAAATCTGAAATTCTTTCATCGTCTATTTTAACTTTCCGCTCGCAGTAAACCGGCGAAAGATAAACGATCACGGGTTCTATACAGGCGGCGGGCTTGCCGAAATGATAATTCGCCCATAAAGAGTATCCGGTAAGCTGCTTGGAGTGTTTTATTTCGTCGGGTTTACCCGTTTTCCAGTCCATAATATAAATTTTATCCGCCACCGGAAACAGAAAATCAACCTTGCAGAAAGCTTTATACAAACCTATGCGGGTTTCGCCGAAGCCGTCCGGCTCTATTATCCACTCCGAGCTTTCGGGAACGGCGTATTTTTCCATCCAGGAGAACCGTTTGCTGCCGATAAAATTGTCAAGCATAGATCTGACTTTTAAATATATCTCCTGCACGGAAACCGCTTCATTGTTATAATAACTTTCAAAAAATGTTTTTGCCCCGCAGTATCTTTCGGTCATATCAAATGAATATTTAAAGAACTTGTCTTTGTTGATCGGTTTCGAACTCTTTTTAAAACGGCGCAGCATGTCTCTTATAATATCGTGCACTATGTTTCCGGTTTCAAGGGCTTTTGAAGTAAGAGATTTCAAAAACTGTATTTTTTCAAAAGGTATGTCTCTGTCGTATTTTGCGTAATAATCGTAAAAATACTGTCTTTTGCAGTTGGAAAATCTGTCATAACGGGAAACCGACCATCCGAGAATATCCGTGTAAGGAAATTTTTTTATTTCATTCATTGTGTTTTATAATACCTCATGGCTTCAGGAATAAATTTTTTAAGTTCGTCTGTTCTTTTCTGATCCGAAGGATGCGTGGAAAAAAGTTCGCTGCCGGAAGGATCTTTCTGACCCGAGCCCATGTTCTGCCAGAAAGTTACGGCGGAATTCGGATCATAACCCGCTCTCGCCATAAGAATCAGCCCGATTCTGTCGGCTTCAAGTTCGTGTTTTCTGCTGTAAGGAAGAATAACTCCAAGCTGCGTACCGGCTCCGTAAGCCGTCATAAACAGCTTCCGCGTTTCGGCAGGCTTGTCCGCTGTCAGCAAAGACAGCGCAATTCCTCCGTAATCCGCAAGAAGAGACTGGCTCATTCTTTCAGCTCCGTGCTTGGCAATGGCATGGGCGACTTCATGTCCGATAACCACAGCAAGCCCCTGCTCGTTTTTAGTGTAGGGAAGAATTCCGCTGTAAACAGCTATTTTTCCTCCCGGCATGCAGAAAGCATTGGCTGTTTTATCTTCCTTGATGAGATTAAACTCCCACAAATATTCGGCTATTTCCGATTCGAGACCGTTTTCGGCAAGGAAAATTTCAGCGGATTTCGCTATTTCTTTTCCGACCTTTCTTACCATATCGGCCTCCGGGCCGCTCATTATGATCTGCGACTGCTGCAATAGTTTTTTATAGCTTTCATTGCCCAGCTGCGTTATCTGGGAAGAGGAAACAAGAGAAAGCCGGCTTCTGCCGGTTATGGGCACAGACTGGCAGGCCGCAATAAATACAGGCAAAAATAAAAAAGCGAATAATCTCTTCATTTTCTCTCCTTGCTTTTATTGAGTTTTAAAATTACAAAAACCGCCGCGGCCGCAAAAACGGCAAGCGCAATTTCAGCCGCCAAAGCGTTCGCAAAACCGAAATGCCCGGCAAACAAATCCCAGAAAATTATCAGCCCGAAAATAATAAAAATTAAAGCTGAAACCGACTTAACCGTTCCGGCGGGAAAGCTCTTTCCCAAAACAATGCCGATACCCATGCCTATAAGATTAGCCAGGATCATTCCGGCGCAGGCTCCGAAAAACACATAAACGGGCGCGCCGTAATTCATCGTCAAAGCCACCGCGAATATCTGCGTTTTGTCTCCGAATTCGGATAAACAAAAAAACAGCGCCACGGTAATAAAAGGATTTATAAAAACCTGCTTTCCGCTTTCCGCTCCATCCGCGCGGCGCGCGCATAAAACCCATAAACCGAAAAGTATAAAAACAATGCCGGAGACGGTTTTGACCGCGTATAAAGAAAAGACGCCGGACAAAAAGCTTCCGGCGGCCACAGCTATGAAATTATTTAAAATTACGGCGGACAAAACCGCCGAAACCACCGTCCGCACTTTAAACCGCGCGGCAAAAGCCGTCGCGGCAAGCTGTGTTTTATCGCCCATCTCGGCCGCAAATATCATTAAAAAAGAAGCCGGAAAAAGATTCCATTTATTTTTGGAGCAGTTCCTTTTTCGATTGCCGCCTGCCGGACTGCGTTTCAAGCCAGTTGATAAGCCGGTAATTCTGTTCCCGGAGCGCTTCAAGCTCCATATCTTTTATATTGAGCTTATCTTTGAGATTCTGCCGTATTACCGCCAATTCAGTGATAATTTTATTCTGTATTTTTTTTGAAGATCTGATATATTTTTCAAGAGTTTTTACCCTCTCTTCATATCCTTCTATCGCCGACTGCAAATATGCGTTTCTGTATTCGAGGTTTTTCACTTCCGCCGCAAGCTTGTCATTGTCCTGTTTAATTATCGAACGCTCAACGGCGCTTTTTTCCAAATTCAAAGCGGCATTCTCATACTTCGATTTTGAAACGCAGCCGGATAAGTGCGCAAATATAAAAAATGACAGTAAAATGATTGATTTTTTCATATTATTTTCTCAGCAGATTTTACATTAATGAGTCCGTTTAGTCAACGATAAACAATAGTTAATTATACATTTTTATTATGCGGATCCTGCCATAGGCCGCAGAACGGCTTTTATTCTCGGAATATTTTCTCGTTTTTGCCGTCTTCATACAAATAAAAGCGGAATAAACTTTTAAAAAATAAAGCTTGATTTCTTTATAATAAAAAGACCGCAAAACGCGGAACAAACCATGCAAAAAACATATTGCGCACTCTTTCGCATTTTTTATGATTTTTATTCGTTTACTGATAGCGGCCATTTTTGCAATCCGCCGCGAAAAGTTTAAGTCCCGCCTCGGCTTATTTTAACGTTTTTTATTTACGCGCATTCGGCGATTTCGCGCAGGAACTGAACCGGAAATAAATTTAAAGCGCAAATATATGCAAAAGCAGCCGGCCCGGAAATAATGATCGTTAAGCGCGCGGAGAAAAAAACGGCGCAAAGCGGCTGCCGGACGAAAGAAGCGCGGGCGCGGATAAAACCGCTAAAAAAGCGCCCGGGTTCGATTATGCGCAAAAATTCAATGAGCCCTAAAACGTACTGATATTTCCCGGACAGTCAATAATAAGGAGTTATCAGCCTGAAAGCATTATTTCTTAATCTTTTGAGAAAATGAAGATTTTCAATCTGCTCAAGAGTTACCGCTTCGGCTATGCTTTTTTTCTTGTCTATTATGATATTTAGTTCATCCGCCAGTTCCCTGCTTAAAAGTTCCATATTGCATTCAAAATGAAGCCTGAAACTTCTTACGTCCCAGTTGGCCGAACCTATATAAACAAGTTCATTGTCTACCACTAAAACCTTGCTGTGGTCAAAAGGAGGCGGCGTACGGTATATTTTAACTCCTTTTTTGATAAGATTTCGAAAATTCGGCTCTTCGGCCCAGTTCATTATCATATGGTCGCTTATTTGCGGAATTATTATCTCTACTTCCACCCCCCTCATCGCCGACATTTCAAGAGCCGTCAATATATTGCTCTCAGGGAGAAAATACGGAGTCACTACGGAAATCTTTTTCGTTGCGGCATTAATAGTTCCGTGAACAAGCAGCTCTATTTTTCTCCGTTCGCTGTCAGGCCCGTCCGGTATGACTCTGGCGGGAATACGGCCGGCCTCGACATTGGGAAGATCTTTTGAACATGACTGCATCGCCGTTCCGGTTGTAAATTCCCAGTCTTCTTCAAAAACCTGTGACAACTGGTCAATGACGGGCCCCTGTATTTTAAAAGTTATATCCAAAACTCCTTTCTTTTTGTCATTTATAAGAGTATTGTATTTTGAAAGGTTCATTCCCCCGAAAAAAGCCGTGCTTCCGTCTATAATCATTATTTTTCTGTGATTTCTCATATTTACAAAAGGAAGAGCTATCGGTATTTGCGGAGGAAGAAAAACGCCGTATTCAAGCCCTTTAACCGGCTTAAGTTTTTTTTCTATACTTCTTCTGAAAAAATCCAGAGTGCCTATGCCGTCGACAAGAACTTTAACGCTTGCGCCGTTGCCGATAGCGCTTTTGAAAGCTTCAATAAATTTATCGGTCTCATCATCGCTGTCAAATATGTAGCTTTGCACCAAAACTTCTTTTTTCGCGTTTTTAATGCATTCTATCATAGCCGGATAAGCCTGTGTCCCGTTGAGCAGGGGTTTTACGCTGTTTCCCGCAGAAAAACTCTGGGAATACACGGAATGACCGTAAACTATAAACTGCTTTGAATGCAGAGGAAGATTTTCAAAAAACGCTTCAAGCTCTTTTCTTGAGTATTTTTCGAGTATGCTGCCTTTCTTTCTCAATTTGACGGCTTTGCGCCTGACCCTGTTAATGCCGAGAAAAAGATAAAGAACGGAACCGATAAAAGGCGAAAGGAAAACTATGCCCAGCCAGCTTATCGAGCCTTTTATGTCCTCTTTTCTTAAAAGAATGTGCACGGCGCATCCGGCGGACAGAAGAAAATAAAACAATGTTGCTAAAAAAGATACGAGATGGCCGCTTATAAATCCGTATAAAAAATCCATAATTCCCCTTTTTCGGCGTGCAGCCTTTGCCGGTTTGCGTTTACTCCGCTTGTTTCACTCAGTTTTTTGTGAGAAAGAATTTAAACTTTCCTTGTCTGACAATATTAAAAAGAACTTCTTTTTTTCGTAAAACCGCGGCTTTGAAAAAACAAGACTCCGCTTCATCCGCATTTTCGGCCCGCCGGCGATATCCGGCTGCCGGCAAATCCGTTATTTTTGGCATAATTGAGCGGCGGGCACATATTTGTCCGCCAAGACATTCTTTGCACATATTTATTTAAAATTTTCGGCATAACCGGTTCGGCGCTTTATGTAAAAACGGCGCAGGATAAAAAAACCGCCGTCAAGCCGGTTTTTTATTTTAAATTTTTAACAAAAAAGCTCTACTTTATAAGCCCGACGGCTATTCTTGCCCCGCCTCCGCCTAAAACAGCGGGTTCGTCGGAGTAGTTGTCCCCTCCGGCATGTATCATTAAAGAACGTCCTTTAAGATCTTTCACGGTCATCCTGGGAGCTGTAACGGTCTCTTTAATATTTCCGTTTTTATCTGCCGTCAAAAACGGAAGATCTCCTTTATGACCTTGTCCGTAAGGCCCCAAATGTTTGCCCGTATTGTCCGGATCATAATGTCCTCCGGCAGCAAGAGCGGCCGTCATTTTCCCTTCGCCGTCCAAAGCCGGCTCTCCCGAAGCGTGCTCATGCACATGAAAACCGTGCTCTCCCTCGGGAATGCCTTTGACATCGACTTTCAGAACAAGCCCTTTGTCCGAATCCTCGGCTTTTACCCTGCCTATTTTTCCGCCCATTCCTTCCGGGCTTACGCTGCAGACGTCAATTGTAATCTTTTCGGCAAAAGCCATGCCCGTAAATATCATTAATACGAAAACCGCAGACAAAATTTTTTTCATCAGCCCTCCTTGGTTTTTATTTTTCATTTATTTCAGTTCTTTTCTTTGCCAGGCAAAAAGACGGAAGTACGCGCGTTTTTATCCGGGATAAAGTCCGGCTTTAAAGCCGCAAAACGCAAAAAGCAACAGCCGCCAAGACGCGCGCGGCGGGAAATTCGGACAAAAATTTTTCATTCCGCCCGCGCCGAATCCGCATCTTTTGAGCTTATTGTATAACATTTGAAAATTTATTAAAAATAAAAAGATTCCAAAAAAACGTTTCTGTTTTTAACGATAATAAATCTTGTTTTTACGGCATATATTTTTTCAAATTTTTTTGCGGCCGCCGTTTTTTTCAATAACGAAAAAACCTTCCGGCTTTGCTTAAAGCCGCGCATTATAATACGGAAAACGGATAAACGAGCAAAACGTTTTTGAAGATATCTTTTCAGACGATTTTTTCAGGGATTGGAAAATGACGTAAAATTGCAAAAAGTCCTGAGAGTTTTCTTCATAATTATTTTTGTTTTTTATATAATTTTTTTATGAAAAAACTCAAAAGTTTTAACAGGCTTGTCTATGAAATAGTCCGGCAAATACCCGCGGGATACGTTATGTCTTACGGACAGATTTCGCGCCTTGCTGGAAATCCCAGAGCTTCAAGAGCGGTCGGATACGCGCTTCACGCAAATCCTGATCCTGAAAATATTCCCTGCCACAGAGTCGTTTTTAAAGACGGATCTCTCACCCCGTCCTTTGTTTTCGGCGGGATAGACAGACAGCATAAACTTCTGAAAGCCGAAAAAGTAACTTTTACAAAAGATAAAAAAGTTAAAATGCAAAAACATAACTTACTGCCGAACGGAATCAAAATAAATATTTTTCAGGAGGAGAAATGAACGGCAAAAAGATTTTAATAATTTATTATTCCCATCTAAAACACACTTCCGTCATAGCGAAATATTTACATGCGCTTACGGGAGGAGATATTATTTCTCTTGAAACCGAAAAGCCTTATGCGAAAAACTATTTCGCAGCATTAATTCCCGCATGGCTGGACATCATAACCGGCAAAAAGAGAGAACTGAAAAGCATTCCGGATATTTCGAAATACGACATAATATTTGCCGGAGCGCCCGTGTGGTGGCTTACGGTTCCTCCTCCGCTTATGTCTTTTTTAAGCAAAAAAGATTTTTCAGGCAAAATTATGATACCTTTTTGCACCAGCGGCGGAAATACGGGCAGATTCTTCAAAAACTTTAAAAAGAACTCAAAAGGAGCCGAAGTATTGGAAGGAATAAGTTTTACCCGGAAAGATTTTAAAGATCCCGATAAAATGAGGGACAGGCTTCAAACATGGCTTTCGGAGATTAAAGAAAACTTATAAACTCCTAAAAAAATATTCAGCAAACGCCGCAGTAAAATATCCTGAAAACGGATTGCCGGCGTCCGGAATTTTTATAATATCAGTTTGTTTCCGGCATAAAAAGTTCGGTACATAAAAAAGCGGACGGAAAAATCATATGCCGAAAAAAAACAATCCCGCGTTTTTTTTGTAAAACAAGCGGGGCTTTTTTCCCGTCTTTATTTCCCGTCTATTATCCTCATATGCGGCATTAGTTTAGCGCGAAATACGCTTTTGTATCGGCGCTTGAGCGATATATCTTTATAATAACGGCGTTTTTTCAAATACGCTTATTGTCTGTAAAAATATAAAATTTTCTATCAACTGTATTCGGCCGGATGCGGACGCAATTTGTAAATATGACAGATAATACTCGAAAAACAATAAAAAAAGCGGAATTAAGAAAAAAATGTTTTTTATTGCGGCATATACCGCTTTTTTTCTTTCTTAATACTCAAAATTTATGATTGCTGTAATGCATAAACCAGCCATTTCCGCCATTGCCCGCGTTCTATGCGCCATGGAATACGGCAATGCTAAAGCCGTAAAATACGTCATAAATATTTGCGGGACGCGCTTTTTGCGGACCGTCTTTCAAAATTTATTACTGTCATACCGTTTCGCCGGCTCGGCCGGCAAATCCGCTTATATGAAAATTTTCAGCGGGAACAGCCTTTTTTTACTAATTTAAAAGTTGGCTTATAACTGAAACTTTTTTTAACCGCTTTAAGTGCCGGCTTATATACGTAAAGAAACCGCGCAGCTTTTAAAAGCTGCGCGGTTTCTTTGTTGCTTGCTTTTTCGTACTTGCCGGACTTTAAGCCGCGGCGGCGACCGCCTTCATATTATTGAGCATCGGCGTGAAAATACC
>CALHWY010000010.1 GCA_938040055.1 uncultured Endomicrobiia bacterium | reverse complement strand
TTGCCTTCTGTCATTGTAGAATAGCGGGCAGAAAATAATTTTGAAGATTCTCTAAGGCTTGCCAATACTTTAGGTGTTAGAGGTAAAGATTTTACTCTTTCCTTAATAGCTTCTATTTTCAGAAGTTTTTTAAGTATTTCATTTGTTATTGAAAATTTAGGCTTAAATTTTAATGGTATATTTAATGGCACAGTCCTATGCCATTAGCCTGCCGTTAAATCAAGAGGGTTTTATGGATGATATTGTAGAAAGCGTAATACAAAAATTGAAGATAAAAAATATCTATCTACTACTGCCAATCCTGATTTCAGTCCAATAACAAAACTATCAAAAAGTGCCAAAACAGAGGACTTTAATTATTTTTTTATATTAAAACTAAGTATATTGTGAACATCCAAAACTAATTTATAAAAATGATACAATAATTACAGCAAAAAAAGATTAAGAAAGGTTGAGTCTTTGGAGATAATAAGTTGAAGAAAAATTATACACCTAAAAATTTACCGCTACAAAGTATTAAATGGGAGTTTTTTGTTCATCTCATAGGCAAGGCTAATGCTGAAATAGGAAGGTTTGACGCTTTATTACAGAACATTCCCAATCCTAATATACTTTTGAGTCCTTTGACCACCAATGAGGCAGTTTTGTCTTCTCGTATTGAAGGCACACAAGCAACCTTAAAAGAAGTTTTGGAGTTTGAAGCCAATCCACAAAAGAAGACAAAGAAATATGATGATATTCAAGAAGTTATAAATTATAGAAAAGCACTAAAGACAGCGATTGTTGAAGTGGATAAACTGTCGCTTTCAACAAGAGTTATTAAAAAAGCACATGAAATATTGTTTCAAGGTGTGCGAGGAGAAAATAAAGACAGAGGAAATTTTAGACGAGGACAGGTATTTATTGGAAAACTTGGAGCAAGTATTGAGCAGGCAACCTATATCCCTCCGTCCGCGGAAAAAATTGCTGATTTGATGTCTAATTTGGAGAAATATATTAATGCAGAAGAGAAAGACTTGCTTGTTCAGCTGGCTATTGTTCATGCACAATTTGAAATGATTCATCCTTTTATGGATGGTAATGGACGCGTAGGACGAATGATAATGCCTTTATTTTTGTATTTTAAAAAGGCGATTATTTATCCCTCTTTCTATTTAAGCGAATATCTGGAATCACACAGAGATGAGTATTATAAAGCTTTGTTAGATATTTCACAAAATGATAATTGGGAAGGCTGGATAGCTTTTTTCTTGCAAGCAGTTATCGAACAATCAAGAAAAAATATCACTAAAGCGAAGGAAATTATGAAACTTTATGAGCAGAAAAAAGAGCGAGTATCTGAGCTGACAAAGTCGCAATACAGCATCAAAATTATTGATACGCTTTTTATGATGCCGATTTTTAAGAGCAATGTTTTTATAAGAATTTCTAAAATTCCACAAGCAAGTGCTATGCGCTATATTAGAATTTTAGAACAAAACAATGTTATTTCTTCAGATCAAAAAGAAAGATATAAAACATATTTCTTTAATAAATTGCTAAAAATAGTAGCTTAATGAATAAGTATCACATGTGACAGTTAAAAATTTTTAACTGTCATAAAATGTAAAATATGATAATTAAATTATAGTTAGTGTAATATATTAAAGTAATGATAGAATAAGCAAGAGAAGTGATAGAAAATGATGGAGTGGCAAAATTTCTTTAAACACCTTAACGCCCAATGAGTTTTTGATAACTTTAACAGATTTGAACACAAATAAAAGCAATTATACGAACTTATGATTGGCACATAATTGGGGAAAGGCTCATCCACATAAATAAAATTTCAGCAAACTATACCAAAACCCGCGGCATTTGCACTGTTTGTGCTAAAGTATAACCCCGCTTTCACCCCGATTCTTGCATAAGAAAAACAGAATTTTTAAGGATTTCATTTGTTATTGAATATTTAGGAGATTCCAATAACATATTTAACGGCGCTCTCCTATGCCATTATCCTGCCGTTAAATCAAGAGGTTTTTATGCTGTTTTTGGAGATGAACTTATTTTGAAAGATATATTTTATCGTTTATATATGTAAGCGATAGATTGTTAAATGTGCTATAGTTTAAGTCAAAAAAAGAGCAAAATATTTTTATCTGCGGCGATGGAAGAAATAAACAAGCTCGGATTGGGAGAAGCCTGATATTATTTTGATATCGGACGGCACATATATAAAGCTTCTTTTTAGGCACGGCTGTAATCTGCAATCGTTTTGCATCATAAGCTTTTTCTGAGATGTCTCAGGAAAAGCTTTTTTTTGAGTCTCTGAAACAATCACGGGTTTTGATATCGCGGTTAAAAATGCTTAAATAAAAGAATGAAAAAAGAGATAAAGAAACCCGAACTTCTGCTTCCGGCAGGCTCTCTTTTGAAACTAAAGACAGCCTTTTTATACGGCGCTGACGCCGTATATGCCGGCGCTCCCGAAATGTCACTTCGTGCAAAATCCAAATTTCCGCTTGAAGATATGGAAGAGGGGATAGCTTTTGCGCATTCACAAGGTAAGAAAGTATATTTGACGCTGAATCTGTTTTCTCATAACAGGGATATCGCAAAACTTGAAAACCATGTCAAAACCTTAAAACATCTTTCGCCTGACGGTATAATAGTTTCAGATCCGGGCATTTTTAAATATGTAAAAAATGAGATACCTGCAATGCCTTTGCATATTTCTACGCAGGCAAATATCTGCTCACGGCTGACTGTAGATTTCTGGAAAGATATGGGTGCCGATCTATGCGTTTTGGGGCGTGAAGTAAGTTTTAATGAAGCGCTTGAAATAAGAGAAAAATGCAAAGATATAAAATTGGAAATTTTTGTGCACGGGGCAATGTGCATAAGTTATTCCGGAAGATGTCTTATGTCGGCTTTTATGGCTTCCAGAAGCGCAAATCAGGGCGCTTGCGCGCATTCGTGCAGGTGGAAATATAAAAGCAAACTTATAATGGAAGAAGATAAGCGTCCCGGTGAATATCTTGAAATGTATGAAGATATTCACGGTTCATATATAATGAATTCAAAAGATCTGTGCCTTATGCCGAAATTTGACAAAGTTCTTTCAGCCGGTTTCGACAGCCTAAAAATTGAGGGGAGAAACAAAAGCGCTTATTATGTGGCGCAGACCGCGAGAGCTTACAGAAAAGCCATCGACGATTATTTTAATGATCCTGCCGGCTGGAAGCCCGACCTTTATATGCAAGAGCTTGAAACACTTCAAAACAGAGGTTATACGCTGGGCTTTTTTGACGGCATACCTTCATCGCAGGCGCAGGATTATTCGGACACATCAAGCAAAAGCGACTGGCGAAATATCGGCTATGTGAAAGAAAACAGAGGAAGCGCTCTCGTGATAGACTTGAGAAATAAAATTGTGAAAGGCGATAAGATAGAGATACTTTCACCTTATAAATTTGAGCCGGAAATAATTACCGTTGACGGCCTTATTGACGGTTTTGACGGCAGTCCTGCCGATCTGGTATCACCCGGAAGAACGGGTCAGACGGCAATAATACATATTGATCCACAAAAAGCAAAACTCTTCCCTGAAATGACAATAATAAGAATGAAAAGTTAAAGCAAAAGGCAAAATGGATCCCCGATTAGACACTCGGGGATGACAGAAAAGACAACGACAACGGCAAACGACGGAACGGCAGATCCTTCGGCAAAGCTCAGCTTTGCCCAGGATGACATTACGACGGGGATGACAAAAAAAGTTTTTTGTATTTTTTGTTTTTGCCGTTATGCCGCCTCAGAAGCACGGTTTATGAACGGAAAGATTTTTCAGACGGCTTAATTCCTGTATGTTTGAAGCCTTTGAAAAAGGCAAGTTTCAGGAATTGGCTGAAAAATCTTGCAGTGAATGTGCTTCAGCGGCAGAGTTTTGCATACTTTTGATCGTTTGCAAAATTGTGAGAGAAAGAGTACCCCTCATCCCGGTCTGCGACCGGACTTCTCCCACAAGGGGCAAAGAAAACGACAAAGATAACGGCAGAAAGACAAAGGCAGATGTTTCGACTCGGCACTTGCAAGTACCTCGCTCAACATGACAAACTATTGTAAAGGCAGATCCTTCGGCAAATCTTCGCTTTTCTTAGGATGACATTAACGACAACGACAGAACAACAATTACTACTACTAATAATAATGGCAGAAAAGAAAACGTCAGATAAGAGTTTAGAAGAAGAGAGGAGTTTTTATGCAAATAAAAAAAACGGAAGGAGAGGGATTTCCCTGCGGTAAAATTCCTGACGGAATTTTCCTCCGGGCCCGGACTCGCGGTTTTTGCCTTTTGAAAACATTGTTTTCTCAAACAAAAACTTCGCTCCGTCCTTCAAACCCAGGCACAACATAAAATCGTTTATGTCGTGCATAATTTATTTTTCTTTTTACAAAAGAAAAACGGAAGGAGAGGGATTTGAACCCCCGATAGGATTTCTCCTATACTAGTTTTCAAGACTAGCGCCTTAAACCGCTCGGCCATCCTTCCATTTGAAGATTATATAAAGCTTATACTTTTAAGAGACTTCTTAAAAAATTTAAAAATACCGCATAACCGTGCCTGGAGTCAGTTCCGGGGCGCTCGTTAGGCGCTTCTTTGCGCCCTTGCGCCCGCTCGTGACTTGCGCTCCTTATTCGTCGCGCACTTGCCCGCTCGGTCATCCTTCCATTTTATTAAGAATTAATTGTCCGCTATATTCCGCTTTCTTTCAAAAAGACTTTCAGATTATACAATTATTTGAAGTCGTGTTCAATATCATATCAGTTTATGAGTATTTCGACTCTTCTGTTTTTTGCGCGCCCTTCTTTTGTTTTATTCGTAGATGCCGGATGTTTTGAAGACAAGCCTTCATAGGACATCTTTTCCGGCGGAATGCCAGTTCTTATGAAAATATCATAAACGGCTTTTGCTCTTTCCAGAGAAAGTTTGTCATTTATCATATCGTTTCCGGTGGAATCGGTGTGTCCTTCTATTTTAATGCTTTTATAATCGGTAAGCTGTATTTCATTTGCTATAAAAATAAGATTATTTTTTGCTTTTTCCGTCAGCTCGGCTTTATTGCTGAGAAAGTTCGACATATTCAAAATATATTTTCTCGCGCCGGAACCGCCGCCTTCTCCGCCGTCCGAAAAATCTCTTATAAGCTCTATGCTGATTATGTTTTGGCGGTTGCCCGTATCGTCTCCGCTTAAAGCTTCCTGCATTTTATCGTTGATATTGTGTTCAACGGCATATATCAAAGAATCAAAAAAATCGTCGGACAGTTCTGTTTTTTCCGGCTCGGAAGGCTGCTGTTGCTGTTCTTCTTTTTGTTCTTGCTCTTCTTCGGCGGCATCGGAAGTATCCGGAGCGTTAAGATCCGGAGGCGGCGCGTAAGAAAAACCGTCTTTAGCGGTATCCGGCTTAATTTTCTTTCTTAGTCTGAGATTGCAGAAATTATAACGCATGCCGATATTCATATAAAAAAATTCTTGCGCGCTTGCGGCGAAATAGTCCGTGTTTGCAAAGATCTTCAGCGGCTCGGCAATTCTGAAGCTTATTCCCGCGGCTGCGCCGAGCGCCGTTCTGTCTTCTTCGGCGCCTCTGCTTCTGAATTCCGTCTTTGTATTTTGGAAAGAAGAATTTATCTCCGGAAATTCTCCGCCGAGAAGGTATTTTACCTGTCCATTGACGTAAAAATCTATAAACTTTCTTTCATAAGACGCGCCGATTCCCGCCCTTGCCGCGGAACGCGAGTAATTTCCTTTTTTTACGGAGAGGTTCATGCTTTCGGCTTTTTTTTCTTTAAACCCGTCATAGCGGGTGTTCTTTATTTCCATTCCCGCAAAAGGACTGATAATAAAACGGTACATAATATTGAACTTTAAAGCGGTTTCAATATCAGCGCCTAAAGTCAGTCCTTTGAAATCCGATTCCGCTTTTCTTTTGAGAAAAGCGATATCTCTTTTTACGCAATAATCGTCATAGCTGCCGCTTAAAGAGCCTTTTAATTCCCATTTATACTTAACGATTCCGCCGTAAATTCCGGCGCCGGCATTGATTATTTCCGCTTCGTTTGCCGGGTTCTGTTTAACGTCATGTGAATTATATTTGCCGTAAAAACCTATAACCTTTCCGTTGCTGTACATATCATAGCCGGCCATTATGCCTTTTGAAAAGTCTTTATAGTCCCGGGGCGAATTTCCGTCGGCAAAAAATTTGTCCGCGCTTCCCGTGAACTGCGCCCATAATCCTCCGCTGATTTGCCCGAAAGAACAATGGTTTTTTATTCTGCTGTAAAGTTCATTGCTTTGAGAACCCGCCGCGGCGCTTCTTATGACATTTGCCAGAAAGTATCCGGACGATTCGGAAAGAGCTTTTCTTACGGATTTGTCCGATCCGGCTTCAACCGCGGATATAACCGCGTCCAGATCTCCCGCGCTGTGGAGCGAAAGTTTATCAAATGTTTTTGCCGTTTCTTTCTGGTTGAAGAACAAACCCGAAAGAGCGCCGAAGCCCGTCGCGTTAAGGTTTCCCCTGTAAGTGACGGTTATCCAATTCGCAAGAAAACCGCCGTAACTTATCAAAGGATTGGAAGGAAAAGCCGTAGGAGAATTAAAATTTACCGAGCCGAAAGTCCCGTTAAGCGCTCCCGTGTAATTAATAAGCCTGAATGTCTTGCTTCTGAAATTGCCGTCCGCAAAATCGTCATAAACATTAAGAACGCTTCCGTTTTCCAGAGTTACGTCTCCGGATGAAACGATTTTATCATTATCGTTAAGGGAAGAAAATACTTCCATGTTTACAGCGCCCGCATTTGAAAAATGTTTGACTTGCACCCGGTCGGCCTGCCCGTTTTTCATATTGAATACGGAGGATAAAGTGTTTTTAACGTTTCCCGCGCTTAGTTTTGCCCCCCGCATTAAATTAAAAGCCGCTCCGTTTTGGGCGTTTAACGTAATATCCGAGAGATTGCCGGAAGCATCTCCGTAAAAGTTGAAGTCGCCGTCTCCCGAATAAGAAAAATAAGATTCGACTCCTGCGCCGGTAATTCCGTCTCTCATTTCCACAGAGGCTCCGTTTCCCACATTGAAATTTACGGAACTGTAATCGCCTATGTGCAAGGCATTGGATTTTCCGCCGGCAAGATTTCCTTTAAAGACAGCCGCGGCTGAAAAAACGTCTATATCCAGAGACGCGTTCTTGCCTTTGGAGCCTTGTATAAACACCGCGCCTCCGCTTTTTTCTGCGATATTATCGGTAAAAGAAGGGTTTAAAAGGCTGACCTTTGAAGAATTAATAAAAAGCGCGCCGCCGGAGTTTCCTGCTTTGTTGGAAGTAAAAGAATTGTTTTTTCCCTGAAGCTTGAAACCGTCCGCGGAATCGACAAACACCGCGCCTCCGTTGTCCGCCGAATTGTTTATAAACGACGAGTTCCCGCTTACAAATGCGCAAGAGCCTGCCCCTTTAAGATAAACCGCGCCGCCGTTTTGGCGCGCAGAATTGCCGCTGAACAGACCCTCATCCGCTTGCAGGCCGAAAGACGAGTTTTCCGCGTATATCGCGCCTCCGCTTTTTTGCGAAGAATTATCTTTAAAAGAAGAACCTGAGCCGAACCGCGCGTCGGAACCGTTCAGCAGTGCAAAAGCTCCTCCGTTTCCTGAAGCCAAGTTTGAAGCGAACGCGGCATTTGAATCAAAAGACAGAAATGAGGAGTTGCAGTATAAGCCTCCGCCGTCATTTCCCGCATTGTTGCCGTTAAAATCTGACGAACGCTCAAAAGTGACTTTTGACCCGTTTGCCGCAAAAAAAGCGCCGCCGTTTGAAAAAGCTTTATTTGACGAGAGTTTCGCTTCGTAATCGAAATAAACCTCGGATGAGTCCGACGCGAATCCGCCGCCGCAAGCTCCGCTTTCGTTATTTGAGATATCGGATTTTCCCAGAGAAACTCCGGACGCGTTTGCGGCGTAAAACCCTCCGCCGTCACCCGAAGCTTTATTTCCCGTAACAGTGTTTTGCGCGTATCCCAGTATCAAAGAGTTGTTGAGCGCGCAGAATCCGCCGCCTTTTCCCGAAGAAATATTGTTTTTTATTTCGGTTTTGTCCCAAAAGACGACAGCGGCGTCATTGGAATAAAAACCTCCACCGTTTAGCGACGCAGTGTTGGAGTTGATTGCCGCCTGGGAGTCAAAAGAAACCGCGGACTTGCCCTCCGCCGCAAACCCTCCTCCCATAAGAGCAGAGTTGTTTTCAACTCGCGCCGAATCAAAAAATTCGGCGTCGGAAGCGTTTAAGCAAAAGCCTCCTCCTTTTTCCTGCGCCGAATTGTCTTGTAAATGCGCTTGCCCGTAAAATTCGAAAAGAGAGTGGTTCTCTCCCGAAAAAGCGCCTCCGTTTAAAAAGGCTTTGTTGCCGTTAAAAGAAGAGCCGCCGTAGGAAGATAGAGACGATTCGCTTAAAAATAAAGCGCCTCCAGCGGCCGCGCTGTTGCCGGCAAAAAGCGCGCCGGAGCCGAAATAAGCCGAAGAGCCGTTGTAAAGTGCGGCGGCGCCGCCTTTCAAAGTGGCGCTGTTAGAGTTAAACGAAGTCTGTCCGTGAAAGTTAAACGCTCCTGCGGACGAATGCAAAGCTCCTCCGGAAAGCGCTTTATTGTTTTGGAAAGAGGCATTCCCCGTTACTGCGATTTTGGAAGAAAACAAATTGAAAGCCGCTCCGTAATTCGTTTCCGCAGTGTTGGAAAGACTCGGCGTTTTCATATTTGACAAAACTATATCGTTAAAAGACAGACTTGAAGAGTCATAAGCGCTAAAGCCTCTGTAGGCGGATTTTCCGTCAAAGTTTACGGGCGTATGGTTTTGGCTGAATTCTACGGTTCTGTCGTATAAAAAATTGAGATTATCGCTAAAATCTATTTTCGGCGTATTAAAAACAACGGAATTTACTGAAGGGGAGGAAATAGCATTTTGAAGATCGTCAAAATCGGCGACCGGCGTCTGCGCGTGAGAAAAAGAAATAAAAAATAAAAACAGGGCTGTTATTGCGGCCGGCTTTAAAATAAAATAGTGCAGTTTCATCGTAAGCTCCTTTGGCAACATTACTGCTTAAATATAAATGTATTGTATGAAATTTTGCTATATCTGTGGATATATAATTATTTATGCTACATAAAAGTAATGGTAAAATCAATAAAACGCCGGAAGATTTGAATATTTTTCACAATATTTTCATCCTCTATACACGGCTTTTTGCTCAGAATAGACTTATGGAAAAAATTTTAAGGACGATAAGAAGCATACTGATGGTGTCCGGAGCGGTCTTTATCGTAATTTTAGTTTTTTTTGAGAGTGGCGTTCCCTCCGGAAAAAATAAGAAGTATTATTGAAAATTACGTAAAAAACGAATTCGGCAGAGAAATAAACTTTGATAAAAGTTCCTTTAAAATAACAGGTGTCGGACTGCGCAATTTCGCGCTTTTCCGGAAAGGAGATTTTGCCGACGGCACCTTTTATAAAAACCGAAAAACTGTCTTTTAAAGCAAAGCTGCTGCCTCTTCTCGGGAAAAAGATGATTTTAGACTATGTCGGAGGCGAAGGGCTTGCCGCCGATATCATAAAAAAAGACGGGGCTTTTGACGGGCATTTTCTTAAAGAGGCCGCGTCAGCAAAAGACGGAAGCGGAAAAATATATTTTGCTTCGCCCGATATTGAAATAAAGGCATCGCGGATAAGATATTTCGGCGGGGAGGCTGTATGAAATCTTTTTCATATCCTTTGTCCGCCGTTTATAAAAGTACCGGAGAGACCGGGGCAAGATATTTGAGGACATCGCTCCGGGATCTTCGCGTAAAGGGATAAAGTTTGAGAAAACCGAGGCGCAGGCGGATTTCATCCCAGGATTTGCGAGGATAAAAAGAGGCGTTATCGCGTCGGCTTTTGCGTCCGTAAACATTTACGGCGCGATCGGCTTGCGCTCTTCCGGCGCGCTTGATATGCTGCTTGCGGTAAAGCCGCGTTCGGGCGGGCATTGTGCCGTCAACCTTAAAGGAAGTGCCGGCCGTCCCGACGTTTCAATCGAACTTGCCGGCAGCGTTTTGCCGGTTATAGGAGCTCTTGAGAGCGCCGGCGGGGCTGTTTTAAAAAAAATAAATTCCGGGCGGAAAGGACAATAAATAAAAAGCTTCCGGAAAAAATAAAAAGCGGAGAGAAAATTTCTTCCCTCCGCTATTGCGATTTTGCTTATTCGGCGAATATTGCGGCTGTGCTATTATTCTAAATTTTCCATATTCCGCTTTTAACTTTATTATTCTACGAATATTTCCACTCTTCTGTTTTTTGCTCTTCCTTCTATCGTATTGTTTGAAGCCAAAGGCAGCAGCGACGAAAAACCTATATAGGACATTTTTTTTACCGGGATTTCTTCTTGCGCAAATATGTCAAATACCGCTTTTGCCCTTTCTCTTGAAAGTTTTTTGTTGATTGCCGCGCTTCCGGTTGAATCCGTATGTCCTTCAATGGTTATTTTTGTAAACTCAAACTTTTTTATTTCTGCGGCCTGCATCCTTATATTCTCTTTGGCTTTTTCCGAAAGAGAGGATCTTCCCGTATCAAAATTCGCCATATTAAGACTGAAAGATTTTAAAACCGGTTTGCTTCTTCTCAGGGCGGCTTCTTTCTGCTGCTGCTCAACGACTTTTTCGTCTTCCATGTCTATTTCAGGGTTTGCTTCCTCTTGTTCTTTTATTTCTTCCTCCTGCCGCGAAGCGTCCTGCGCCGGCTCATCTGCGCTTTCTTCTCCGTAAGAAAGAGGAGCCTCTTCAAAAATTATTACGGCGTCCATCTCTTTTGCCTCCTGCGGCTGCGGCTCAAGAAGAGAAAGAGCGGCATCAAGCGCTTCTTTATCCGTCTTTGCGGCCCCGCTTTCTTTATTATGAGAGCAAAAGTTCCATCTTAATCCTATATTGCCGTACAGGTGCCTGAAATGGTCTGCTCCGTAATAGTTTCCGTTGACGAAAAGTTTAAGCTCTTTTGTAATTCTGACGGCGGCTCCAGCCGCGGCCCCGCCGATCATTCTTCCCTCGGTTGAACCGCGGCTTCTGAAAATTCTGCCGCTTCCTTTGAAAGCGGATTCTATTTCAGGAGCTTCTCCGCTTATAAGATATTTTATTTCGGCGTTTATATGCCAGCTGAAAATATTGTTGTCAAATACCGCTCCGGCTCCAAGCCTTGCGGCTGAGCGCATATAAGAGTCCGCTAAAACTTCAAGGCCGAGGCTTTCAGCTCCTTTTTCCGTGAAACCGTTATGATAAGAATTTTTAGCCTCCATTCCCATATAAGGTCTCAGATTGATGTATTCTCCCGCTTTAAATTTTACCGCGCCTTCAATGTCAGCCCCGAAAGAAGTTCCTTCAAAAACGGCTTTTGCTTTTCTTGCCGCAAAAGGAATATCTCTTTTTGTATCATAATTGTCATAAGCGCCCGAAACCAAAGCTTTTATCTCCCAGTCCCGTTCTATCAGCCCTCCGTATATTCCCAGCCCCGTATTTGTTATGTCCGCTTCATTATCCGCCTGGCTGATATCGCGGTCATTATGCTTAAAATATGCTCCCAGCATTATTTTTTTATCTTCCATAAATCTGTCAAATCCTATCATTACTCCGTTTGCCGAGTCTTTAAAGTCGTTAAGAGAGTTGCCGTCTTTGGAATAAGCCGTCGCGGCTCCCCTGAACTGCGCCCAGAGACCGTTTTCGGTTTCTCCGAACATGCAGTGGTTTTTTATTCTGTCGTATATTTCATTGTTTTCCGCGTCTGCGGAAACGCTCCTTATGATATTGGCCAAAAAGTATCCCGAAGACTGCGCCAGCGCTTTTTTCTTTCCGTCCTCATCAAAAGCTTCTATAAGCGAAATTACGGTGTCCAAATCTCCTGATGCGTCCGCGGAGAGAGCGTCATAATTTTTTGCCGTCTGTCTCTGGTTGAAAGAAAGACCTTTAAGCGACAAATAATTCGTGGAAAGATTGTCTCCCAGAAGAGTTATTGTAATCCAGTTTTTCACGAGATCTCCGTAGTTGACGACGGGAGCGTTGACAAAAACCGGATTTGTCACGTTAACCGTCCCGAATATTCCGTTTATGCTTTCCGGGGTATTGATAATCATAAACGTTTTCTTTCTGAAACCCGCCGGATCCGCTATGTCGGTGGCGACTTCAAGCGTTCCCGAGCCGCCTATATTTACCGCTCCCGACGAAAATATTCTGTCATGGACGCCTGTTTGCGAAATTTCAACGGCAAGAGTTCCGTCAATGCCGAGAGACGATACTTTTATTTCGTCCGCAGAACCGTTTACGGAGTTAAATCTGGAGGCCGCTCCTATAATAAAACGTCCCGCATTGACCGAACCTCCGCCCATAAGGTTGAACGAGCTTCCGTTTGCCCCTGAAAGGAAAACGTCCGCTCCGGTAAGGGAATTATAAAGGTTAAACGCGCCTTCTCCGGACAATTCAAGTTCCGCATGATTGCGGCTTGCCGATACCGAGTCGCGCATTTGTACGGACGCTCCCGCGGCAGTGTTAAACACCGCGCGGCTGTAATCGCCCAGATACAGGGCGTTTGAGGAATTATCCGCCTTATTGTTTCTGAATATCGTCTCGGTGCCGGTATTTACCGTGAGCAAAGACATTTTGTCTGCGGTGCCGGTCATATATATCGCTCCTCCGGCCGAAAGCGCCGTATTGCCTTCAAAGACGGAATCCGACAAAACAAGTTTTGACGATGAAAGATGGAAGGCGCCGCCGAGTTTGGCGGAATTGTTCTCAAAAGCGGAGTTCGCGTTAAAAACTATCTCCGAATCAAACGCCGTCACCGCCCCGCCGTCATATCCCGCTGTGTTATTGTTAAACAGAGAGTCTGCATTAAAAATTATTTTGGAGGAATTGTCGGCTTTCAGCGCCCCTCCTCCCGCGGCGGCCGAATTATTTTCAAAAGCGGCATTTTGCCCGAAAGTGATATTTGAAGCGGTCGTTCTGACCGCCCCTCCTTCTCCGGCGGAATTTAAAGAAAATAAAGCATTCCCTCCGAAACTGATATTCGATCCGTTTCCGGCGGTCAGCGCGCCTCCGGCATATTTTGCGCGGTTTCCGGAAAAAGAAGCGTCTCCTGAAAATGATATGCCGCACTGGGACGCGTAAAATCCGCCGCCTATATCATGGCTTATATTGTTTTCAAAACCGGCCGAAGCAAAATTAAGCGCGGAGCGGTAAGCGTAAAAACCGGCGCCGTTATTGTCAGTAGAGACATTGCTTTTAAAAAGAGCGTGCCCGTTGAAGGAAATATCGGATTTCGAATCCGCATAGAACCCTCCTCCGCTGTACTCCGACACATTGTTTATAAATTCGGCGTTTCCGTCAAAAACAAGCCGGGTTCTGGCTGAGTAAAAACCTCCGCCTGAATCGGACGCTTTATTGGAGTCGAAAACGGCGCCGTTCGCAAAATGCATGAATGAATTATTGGATGCGTAAACGGCTCCGCCGCTGCGGGCCGAACCGTTTTTAAACATTGCCGCAGAGCCGTTAAAAGAAACCGTCGAAGAGCGCACACTTACAAAGCCTCCGTCTTGCGCGGTTGCAGCGTTGAAAAAGTCTATGCCGGTAAAACTGAGGTTTGAGCCGGTGTTCGCTGAAAAACCCCTGTAAACGCCTGCGCCGTCTATAGCCGTTTTTCCGAAAGGGTCAATGCTTTGAAAGTTGATAGTTTTATCGGAAATAATTCCCAGATTTCCCTGCATATGAAGTGAAGGCGTCGAAATGTCTATATTGTTTACCGCGGGATTAGGGGCGGCTGAAAGTATTTCGGAGTTTAAGGACGCATAATCCGTTGCCGCTGAAAAAACGTTTTGCGCTGCAAGAATGAGAAAAATAAAAGAAAAGAAAAAAATAAGCGGTTTTTTCATGTTGTATCCTCTCATAAAGATAAGCTGTTTATACGGATAACGCATAAATAGTCTATAATAGAAAGATTGAAAAAGCAAATAAAAAACGTAAAAAAAATGAGGATTTTTTTATATACGCAGACGTTTTTTTTACCTTTGCCCGAACCGCTTTCCCGAGAGAAAAAAAGAAAGCAGAAAACATAGCGCGGCGAAAGCGAGAAGCTCCGCGGCGGGAATAAGCGCGTATTTGACGGAGATATCCCCCAGAATAAAAAGCCTCAGCTCGCTAAGCGCGTAGGTGGAAGGCAAAAAACAGGATACGGCTTTAAGAATGGCGGGAAGCTCTTGACGGGGCCAAGCAAAACCCGAAAGCAAAACGGCGGGCATGGCGTAAAACATAAGAACGGACATAGCCATTTCCTGGGATTTGAAAAAAGACGATATAAGAACCGCGAAAGAAGCGACCGCTATTATAAAAGCCGTTGAAAGAAAAAAATAGCCGGCGCAGGAAACCACAAAAATATTGTTTACCGGAAGAGCCGTAAACGCATAAGCGGCGACCAGCGCCATGCCGGCGCAGCAGTACGGGGTTATTTTGCCGAAAACCGCCGCGGCAAAACTTCCTTTTGATGCATTTCGCAGCTCTTTTCTTTTTCCCGGACGCTTGTCCGTGATTATCGTGGTGCATATCGAAACAAGAAGTATTTGCTGTAAGACGGCGAAAAAAAGCACGGGTATAAGAAAATCGGAATAATTCATTTCCGTATTGAATATATAGGAAGGCACTGCCCGCAAAGGAGAAACGGACGCTTTGGCCGCATTGTAGGAATATCCCTTGTCCGTCAGGGTTTTGACGAACTGTTTTTCGGAAAATGACATAGATATCATCGAGAATTTTTTTAAGACATTGCTTGATATGATAAAGCTGCTTGCGTCGGCGGCGTTGAACGCGGGCGCGCTCTGCCCTTTTTTAAGGCTTGCGCTGAAATTTTTGGGAATAAAACAAAAAGCGCCGATATCGCTTCTGAAAATGTTTTTGTACGCTTCATCAGCCGAAGCCGGCTTCATCGCCACTTTGAGTTCCGCGCAGGCGTCAAAATCCCGGACAAGTTTTCTTGACATGAGGCTGTTGTCGGCGTTTACTATGCCTATATTTATGTCGGCGGCTCTTCTGTTATAGTACAGGGCCGAAAACATAAACGCAAACAGCAGCGGAGCTCCGATGCATATAAGCAGCAAAGACGGAGTCGTAAAAAAAATTCCGAACTCCCGCGTCAGCACGTCTTTGAAAGGCTTCAGGTTCATTTTGCGGGCTCCTTCCTTTTCATCCTTATGCCAGTTATTATTAGAGCGAGAATAAAAAATATTAGCCCCGATATTGCCAGCTGCCTGATGTAGGGAATGATGAATTCCGTCCCGAGACCCTGCATATAAATTTTTCTAAAACCCGCAAGAAAAGGGGTTAAAGGTATTAATTCGGAAAATTTTCTTAAAAAAAGGGGGATCTGGTCAAGCGGCCATGTGTAGCCGGAAAGAAGAAAAGCCGGCGCGGCTATGATCAGACAGCCCTTTAAAGCGTTCGCTCTTGTGGTCAGCACGGAAGAAAGAAGCATTCCCAGAGCAATGGACGCAAAAGCGAAACACATGCTTAAAACCAAACAGGCCGAAACGGAAGACGCTATCGGTATGTTAAATATTTTAAACATCAGCCGGTACAATATTTCAAAGTGAATATAAGCGAAAACCATATAAACGGCCATCTTCCCCGTCATTGCCTTGAAAACGCTTTTTCCTCCGGAGCGCAGCATCGCCCTGACCGATCTCAGATCGAATTCCGTGGATATCGTCAGCACGCCTACAAGTATCAGCAGCTGCTGTATTACGGACAGCCACAGCCCGGGAGTAAGAAAAATATTATAGTTAAGAGCGGGATTGAAAAGTTTTGCCGTGTCGTTTTTTACGGGCTGTAAAAGTTCCCGGGCCTGTTTTGAAGAAAAACCTTTTTTTGTCATTGTTTTATACTTTATCCCGCTTCCTATCGTTACAATGACGGTATTTGCTCCTATATCCGCAATGCTGCCCGTTATATAATTTGAAGCATTGATAAAAACGGGAATATTTTGCGGCTTCTGTCTTTTGATGTTTTTTTGCGTGTTTTTCGGTATGTATAAACCCATAACGGCTTTTTGGCGGGCGAATAAATCTTTTAATTGTTCGGTATTCGAAATCCTGTATTTGACTTCCATATCCGGCGAGGCATTGAAATATCTTATTATAGTCCTTGATATTTTGCTGTTGTCGTCATCTATCACGGCTATAGGCAGTTTTGTCAGAAGTCCGGAACTGTATACGCCTCCCAAAAAAACGCAGTCGGCTACGGGGAAAACAAGCAGCGCAAGAATATAAAGACTGCTTGAAAAAATAATTTTCAGCTCCCTGGTCATTATGTTTAAAATATCTTTCATAAAAAATCTTTTTTGCCGTTTTGCCCGGGGTTCCGGCGTTTATATCCGCCGTCACCGCCCGTATTTTTATAATTCCGCCCGTTTTCTTTGTGCGTTTTCGGCGGTCGGTGTTTTTTCGTCCCGTAAAAAATCTTGTAATTGGATTCCGTTTTTTTTTGCTTTAACCCGTTTAACGCAATATGCATAAGCGCAAGGGGAACAAAAAAGAAGAGCGTAGGCTCCGTTTGAAGACGGGACGGCCTAAGCGTTTATTTGTCAAGCACGGCGGTCATTCCGGGCCTTAAATTTTCAATTTTGTTTTTGCTTTTAAGTCTTACTTCAAATGTTTTTAAATCATAATTTCCCTGCTGCGCGGTTGGCTTCCATGATGCGAAAGTTCCCAGGGCGGAAATGTAGGTTACTTCCATGGAAAATTTTTTCCCGAGAGCCGGGAAAAACACTTCATAGACATTTCCCTTGCTTATCTCTTTAAGATCGTCTTCGCGAATATTGAAGACCGCCCACATATCCTGCGTGTTTAATATGGTGACAATGGGATATCCCGTGGCGACAAGCTCTCCGGGATTGGATACTATCTGCACGATTTCTCCGTCAATCGGGGCGGTGACGGTAAGTTCGCCGTAGTAGGCCATAACCTCGTCTTTTTGCCCTTTTACCGCCTGAACTTTCTGCAGGGCGGCGTTATATTTGTAGTCGGCCTCGTCAAACTGCTGTCTCGGTATGACGTCCGTTTCATATAAATTTTTGATTCTCGTATAAGTTTTTTCCGCAAGCGCCAGCTGTTCCTGCGCTTCTTTAAGAGCCGCATTGACCGTTTTAAGTTTCGCGTCGAGCTCTTTGCCTTCAAGTCTTGCGAGTATCCGCCCTTTTTTTACCGTTTCGCCTTCCGTGACGAAAATCTCGGCTATTCTTCCCGGCACTTTTACACCGACGTCAATTTCCGAAGCGTCCGCTTCTCCCGAAATTATCTTTTTGTCGGCGTGACAGCCTAAAAAAACAAAAGGGATAAGCGCCGCGGCAAATAATTTTGACAGTTTCATTTTTCTTCTCCGTTGTTTTGCGCAAGTTCTTCTTCCGACATAGCGCATATGTTTAAGAGATTGGCATAAGCCGTATTATAATCCAGAACGGCTTTCGCCCGGTCTATTTTTATTTTCGTAAGAGCAAGTTCCGCGTCAACCACTTCAAGAGAAGTCGCAAGCCCTTCCCTGAAAGAAGCCCTGAAAAGCTTAAGGTTTTCTTCGGCAAGAATTTTATTGGTTTCCAGCGCTTCATAATCTTTTTTAGCCGTTTCGCACCGGTTGTAAAAATTTCTTATTGCCGTATATATAAGCTTTTTCACGCTTGAAATGCGGGCGTCAAGAGCTTCAAGCTCCGCTTTGGATGCCCTGATTTCATTGACGTCGGAGCCGCCGCCGAAAACATTGAAGGAAGCCGTGAGACCTATCGTCCATTCAGGTTCTGCAAAAGTAAGCTTGTCCTGCAAAAGCTGGTACTGCCCGACTGCGGCGATATCGGGAAAAAGATTGCCCACGGCGGCTTTATATTTTTGCCGCAGCATCATTTTTTTGCTTTCAAGCAGCCGTAAGGTCGTGTTTGCCGAGTCCGCTTTTTGGGCATAATAGGCTACGGGCTTTGCGTCTTTGAGCATTTCCATGGGACTTGCGAGCTCCATGCCGGAAGTGTCTATGCCGAGAGTATTGTTTAAAAGAATGGATGCCAAATCCTTATCCATTAAAGAAGTCTGATAATCTTTTTTTGCGCAAGCCAGCGCAACTTCCGCTCTCAGCAGATTGGCTTTTGATATCATTCCGTTGCCGAAAAGTTTCTTGGCGTTTGAGACATGCCCTTCTATATTCGTCAGAAGGTCTTTGCGTATCTGTATGACTTTGTCGGCGAATTTGGCTCTGTAGTAATCTTCGATAACCGAAGTTATGACTTTGTTCTTCGCATGCAGGAAGTTTATTTCGCCTATGTCTTTTTCAAGTTTTTTTACCGCCGAATTGGCCGAGATTTTAAATCCCGTAAAAACCGGCTGCGCCACGGTTGCCATAACTCTTACGAAATTATCGTCAAGCAGCTTTTTTTCAAAGGAAGGAATCCTGCTTTCCAGCTGGCTTTTAAACAGTCCGGGATTCGCCCCTCCGGCTCCCGCATAAGACGCCACGCTCGCGCCTATTACGGCTTCCCGTATGCCGTTGAGATTTAAAGACTTCGCTTCGTCCGTTTTAATCGCCAGCGCCGTTATGTCTATTTTGGGAAGATAATGTCCTTTTGCCGCCGCCGCTCCGTAAGAGGCTTTTTCCGCGTCTCTTTTTGCCGCTGTTATGTCAGGATTGTTCGCAATGGCGCAGCCGACCGCCTGCTCTACGGTAAGGGAAGACTCCTGCGCGAATAAAAAAAGCGGCAAACAAGCCGTAAGATAAAAAATAAAGGCTTTTTTCATTTTATTTTTTCCTTCAAAACGCCGTTTACAAGCAGTGACGCCATAGTTTCAGACACCGCTTTCATGTTTTTGCGGCATTTTCTTACAAGAAATTCCTGTTCGGCTCCTTTTATGGCCGTCAGTATGATCCCGGCGGTGTTTTTTATGTCGGCGAATTCAAAAAGGTCGTTCTTTCTGCCTTCTTCCAAAAGCGCTTCTATAGCGTTTATTTCCCTTTCATCGTATTTGCTTCTGGCTTTCTGCATTATATCAAGCTCGGAGAAATACATATCTTTGATAGTGGAAAATCCTTTGGCGAATTTTTCAAAAATTCTCAGATGCGATATTATAAAAGCATGCAGCTTTTTGTCCGCGGTTCCGGCTTTGCCTACGTCCGACATCAGCATCACGGCAAATTTTTCAAGTTCGTTCTCGATTACCCCCCTGAAAATCTCTTCTTTGCCGGCAAAATAATAATAAACGGAACTTTTTACTTTATTTATGTCTCTCGCGATATCTTCCAGCGTGGTTTTACGGAAACCGTAACGGGCGAAACGTTCCGCCGCCGCTTTTAAAATTTCTTCTCTCATGGTAACTCCGGTTTTTGAATTAATGAACCGATTATTCAAATAGTATAATAAAGCGCTTTTTTTGTCAATCTTGTCTTTTTTTAAGTATAATAGTAGCCGAGGGTAAAGGCTCAAACCGAAAAACGGGGGTTTTTTATGGAAAGAACGATAATTTTTTCATTGTCGCTGCTTGCTGCGGCCGGATTGTTCTGCGCGGCCGGGGCGAAGGATAATGCGGGTTATAACAAGTCCGGCGAAAGCCCGAAAGAGATTGTTTTGCAAAAAATTGACTTTTCAAAAGGGAAGACCGTTTTGCAGGCCGTCAAAGACAGGCGTTCGGAAAGGGAGTTCGCCGACAAAAAGCTTGATATGCGGCTTTTGTCAGAACTTTTATGGGCGGCCGGAGGGATAAACAGGGAAGAAACCGGCGGGAGAACGGCTCCGACCGCCATGAACTCGCGCGAGACGGATGTTTACGCTTTTATGAGAGAGGGGGCTTATCTTTACATCCCCGGAGAACATAAACTTGTTTTGGTCGCCGAAGGAGATGTGAGGTCTGCCGCGGGGCTTCAGGATTATGTCGCGCAGGCGGCCGTGAATCTCGTTTACGTATCGGACATAAGCAGAATGAAAGGCGGCAGCGATTATTCGCAAAAGCTTTTGATGGCGGCGGTTGACGTAGGGCATGTTTCCGAAAATGTTTATCTCTGCTGCTCGTCGGCTGATTTGGCCTGCGTGACAAGAGCTTATCTGGACGAAGCCGCCATCGCGAAACTTTTAAAACTCAAAGATTCCCAGAAAGTCGTTTTATCGCAGTCCGCGGGATACAGGAAATAAAAAAACGATCATCCGTTTATCAGGCGTATAAAAACGCAAAATATGCCGTAAGGGCGGAAATACCGTGATAAACGGCAGAGAAAACATTTCTTTTGCGGTTCAAACGACACTCCGAAACGACGGATGCGGGGCATGCACGGACAAGGTTTTGAAATAAACGGAATTTTGATGAGTTTTTCTGCGCTTTTAAAAGGGTAGGCGGCTTACTTTCAAGGGAGAAAACAAAGCTTAAATAATTGTCGGGAGACGGTTATATTTTTATTTCAGCCGTCGTAAGAAAAAGAAGAATACGCCCGGAATCAAGGCTGCGGTTTTTGCCGGAATGCCTTTGCGAAAAAATTTGTAATTTAAAAATACTTTTTTGAGAGAACCGATATGACAAAAAGAACAATTTACCGTTTTTTTGCCGTTTTCTCGGCAGGTTTTTTTATTTGCGCCGGCTGCTCTTATGCCGCGGAAATCGGCGATTATAACGGTCTTCAGGCTTGTCTTGAATCGGGCAGCAATGTGGACGGCATAAAGAAAGATATTTTTAAAGCTAGGACAAATTCGAGAACGATCTTTATTCCCAATTCCCTTACGATTAAAGGCGACGGGCACAATATTAATATAAACGATTTGGGAAATATGTTTACCGTGACGCAGACGAATATTTTTGTCAAGCTTATTTCCGCCGCTGTCAAAAAAGGCGAATACGAGTCAAGCGGCGGCGCGGTAAGCCTTATGGGCAATAACTCCGCGCTGAGGGTGGAAGGAAACAGTTCTTTTGAGGGAAACAGATCTTCGGAGTCGGGAGGAGCCGCATATGCTTCAAACGGCTCGGCTCTTATTTTTTCAGAAAACACGAAATTTCAAAACAATAGAGCAAAAGACGGCGGCGCGGTATGTCTTGCCGGCGCTTCGGCCGATTTTTCCAAAACCGTTCTCACGGCTTCAAATAATTCCGCCTCTGCGGGAAACGGAGGTTTCTTGTCGGCCTCCGGGGCCGGCAATATAATTTTCGGGAAGGCGGTTTTTGAAAATAATAAAGCCGCTGCCGGGGAAAAGGGCCGCGGAGGCGCCGTATATGCGCAGGGAAATACAAATATGAATTTTACAAAAGACGCCGGTTTCTCCGGGAATTCGGCATATTCGGCGGGAGCCGTATATGCGGCAGACGGCAGCAGGGCTGTTTTTACCGGAGAGAAGACCGCTTTTAAGGACAATTGGAGTTATGACTCTGCGGGAGCCGTCTCGATAATGCAAAATGCTTCTGTGGATTTTATGAATACGAAACTGACGGCTCAGGGAAATAAGGCCGGAACCGAAGGTTTGGGCGGTTTTATGCATTCCGATAACGGCAGGGCGTTTTTCAAAAATGCGCTTATAGGCGGAGACGGCGCTGCAGAAGGCAACAGCGCGGGTTTCGGCGCGGGAATATATGCGGGCAATAACAGCAATATGACTTTCAGCGGAGAAACCGTTTTTCGCAATAACAATGCTTCCGCCGAAGGCGGCGCGCTGTATGTCACGGCTAATTCAAATGTGACTTTCGACGGAAATTCTTCTTTAGTCGATTTCAGCGGCAATATGGCAAAAGAAAAAGGCGGCGCTATAGCGGTTACAAACGGGGCTTCGGTAAGGATGAGCGGAAAAAATACGCGTTTTCGCGCAAACAGCGCGGGTTTCGGCGGAGCCGTAAGCATTGAAGACGGCGGCTACTTCGGCATTACTAACGGTAGATTCGAGCAGAATAAATCCGCGTTAAAAGGAGGGGCCGTTTATCTGAAAGGAAAAGCCGAGGCTTGGGCGCAGTTTCATTCATACACTGTTGCGTACGGAGAAAACAAAACCGTCTTTAACGAAAATTCCGCAAAAGACAAAAGCAACGCAATATATCTTGATAGTTTCAGCAGAGTTTATTTTAACATAGAAGAAAGAGCCTCGGTTGAAATGTTTGACGGCATTTCAGGAAGCGCCGAAGACACTTATTTTGAGGTTTCCGGCGCTGGCGATTTTAATATGAGAGGCAGTTTCAATAATCTGTCCATTAATTTGTTAGGCAGATTTAATATGCTGTCCGGCTCGAAAATGAATGCGGGTTTAATAGATATAAACAACGGCGCCAAATTCAGCATGCAAAACGGCGCGCCTGACACGGCGCGGGCGGCAACCGTCAATAACAGCGGCACGCTGGCAATAGATATTTTTCCGCAAGCCAATGATATGCTTTTTGTAAAAGACGCCAATCTTAACAACGGCGTTTTGGACGTTAAAGCCGAGCATATGGATAATGCCGATTTCAGAAAAAGAATTTATAAGATTATAAATTACGAAAACAAAGTGACGGGCACTTTTTCGGCGGTAAATATCATATTTCCGTCCACTCCGGCGGTTGTTAATGTAGGGTACGGCAATGTTTATGACGGCTGGGTAACGCTGACTTTGCTGGGAAATAAGACGTCCACGGATTTCGGCAAGATAAGAGGTTCGGCTTTCAACCGAAAAGAAGCGGGCGGAGCTCTTGACAAAATATCCCTTTCCGTAAAAGCTTATGATCCTTGGGATTTGGCTTTGGCTGAGATTGAAACTTACGGCGAAGATAAGATAAAAGGCGTGCTTGCCGGTCTTGCCGGATATTTCTTTCCCAATATAATAAGGAGCGCCGCGGCGGGCGGTTCCGGCAGTGAAATATACGGAAGAATAAGAAAATACTGCCGCCGGGATCATCCCGTAAGCAATGGTTTCTGGTTTCAGGCAGGGGGCGCAAGCGGGCACTTTTACGGAAACGACAATTCTTTACAGGACTATAAAGACGCTTACTCGGGTATTAAAGCCGGTTTTGACAGATATATGGATGATATCGGTCTTATGCTGGGCGTATACGCAACAGCCGGCGCGCATCACATAAAACAGGGCAGCCATGAGGCAAAGGGCGCAAAAACCGGATTCGGCGTTTACGGAGGATATATTAAGGAAGGACGGGAACTTAAAAGCCTTGCCTTATTAAGCTTTAACCGGTTTGACGTAAAAAGACATATTCCTTTTGCCGGCTTCAGCGCCGAATCGGATATTAAAACCGTTTCATTAGGTCTTGATATCGAAGGCGCGCTCAATTTTAACATGGCTTCCAATACTAAATTCAGGCCTTATGCCGGGTTTGAGCTTGCCGATGTTTATTATCCGGGATTCAGCGAAAGCGGGGCGGGAATATATAATTTGGATGTCAGCGGCGCAAGCTATTTAAGAGCTGCCGCCAGAGCCGGAGCCGGAGTGCATTATGAGGGAAATATTTGGCTCATTTATGCGGGACTGGAAGGAAAATGTCTTTTCAGCGGCGCCGAGCCGGAAATAGAAAGCGTTTTTAACAAAACCGGCGCTTATTTTAAAACAAAAGGCGCAAAAGAGGGCTTTTTCCAAACAGGCGCGGGCGCGGGCGCGGCGCTAAGGCTTTCGGAAAAAGTTACGATATTTGCCAATGCGGATTTTTACAGTGCGGATAAATACCGCGATATATCCGGCAATATAGGGCTCAGATATGCTTTCTGCAATCCTTTTTCCATAAAAGCGCAGGACCCGCAGCGGCATTATGTCCGGAAAGACGGGCATGCCGCGGAAGAAGCCTCGTTTTCGCCCGCCGGCGTTCCGGCCGTTTCCGGGACGCAGAAAACCGATATAAACTCCGCAGACGGATTTGAAAAGCGAAAAGAGGAAACTCCCCGCGCAAAAGCTAGGACTGTTCTTAAATCTTACAGCCTTAATATGACAAGTTTTGAAGCCGGAAAAGCGGAACTGAACGCTGCGGCAAAAAAAGAAATAGCAAAAGAAGCCGAGGAAATGAAAAAAATAGAATACAGGCGCATAATAATAGAAGGCCATACGGATTCCACCGGAAGCGATGAAATTAATAAAAAGCTTTCCGAAGCCAGGGCAAAAGCCGTATACGACGAACTCGTCTTAAACGGCATACCCGGAGAGAAAATGATTTATGCCGGTTTCGGTTCTGAAATGCCCAGATACGCAAATGACACCGCACAGGGAAGAGCCGACAACAGACGGGTTGAAATATTCGTGGAATAAAGCGCTCTTTTGCGGAGTCCGCCGGCCAAAAAAGGCGGGACTTGTCCGGGCGGAAACGAAAAAGCATAGAACCCGTCAAATATTTATGCCTTAAAAAGCTTTTTATCATGGTTTTTGTTTTTGCGGCGTTTCGGAGGCGGTCTTTTATGAAGATGTTTTTTTTGAAGGCTTTTAATTAACATGAGAATGAAAAAATTCTCTCCGTTTTTACGGCCGACTGTTTAATGACGGGAATTCCGGCGCGCAATATTCCGGCTTACGCTTCTTATCCGCGTCCGGAATGAAGCCGGACGCCTCAATAATGCAGGATTTTGAATCGGCCGGGGAACTTGAGCAAAATCTTAAAAATCCGGAAGGCTTTATAATAATAAAAAACTCGGATTTAAAAAAATAATTAATAAAGAAAGATCCGGAATGCATATAGCGCAGCTGGCGGAATCCATATCCGGATTTGAAATATTGAAAATATTCGCCCAAAGGCCGCTGACAAAAGAGTTAGTCAAAAACGCGGCAAGAAATTTCAAAATGCGGGATATGCCCTCAATAGAACTTATACCGGCTTCGGCGGAAAGCGGAAAGGGCATTGAAAGCGATAATGATATAAATCCGGAGATGAACATCGGAAATTACGGCAGAATACTTTTGTCCGCGTAAACGGCCGGTAACGGTATTTTCGTTCCATGTCCGGCGCGGCCGAAGCGGGCTTCAGGCTTTGAGCCTAATGCCGCCGGCTTGCGGTATTGACATATAAAAATAAAAATGTTATATTGGTCTAACAAAATATTTTTTTTCGAGGAAGAATGGCAAAAAAAGGACAGAAAATCAATAAGCTGAGCGCCGCTTTGGAGAATTATCTTGAAACTATCGCGGCATTGAAAAATGAAAAAAAATATGCCAGAGTGGGAGATATAGCGAAAGCTTTGGGCGTTAAAAGTTCCAGCGTAAATGTGGCGATTAATTTTCTTGCCGAAAACGGCCTTGTAATACATGAAAAATACGGATATGTCGATTTAACCGAAGAAGGCGAAAAAGTCGCCAATGAAGTCCAGCGCAAACACGACGTATTGTATCAGTTTTTGAATGAACTGCTTTTTGTAGATTCCGACGTGGCTGTGGTTGAGGCTTGTGAAATTGAACATTCCGTAAGCGCGGAAACGATACGCAGGCTTGAAAGGTTATATAAACTGTTAAAAGAGCATTTTCTCGTCAAAACCGAGGATATGGAAAACCTGCAGGAGTATCTTGAAGGGGACTCGAAAAAAGGTTTAAAGTAAAAACGGTAAAATTTTTTACGGCCCGACGGAGTTTTTGTCGGATTTGCATTCTTTAAAAGAAAGTAAAAACGGTAAAACCCTTCAAGTTCTGACGGAGTTTTTTGAAAACAGCGGAAGTAAAGTTTAAGTAAAAGCTTTTGGGTTTCGGAGCAGCTTTTTGAAAGCGGCTTTCTGAAAACTTTGAGACAAAACTTAACCGAGCTTCCGGTCCGGCAAACCTGAAAATGGGCCCGGAGACAGGGTTTTAAATAAAAAAAGATATTAAGTTCCCGGTCTCAAATAGTTCCGGGACCGGATTTAAGGCGGACAAAAACCGGATATTTAAGTCTTTTATGCTCTGAAGGCTTATTTTTTTAAAGAATTTAAGTTAGTTAAAGCTAAAATAATTTTATGCGGCTAATCAAAGATCTTTCGGAAAGTTCCGTTTTCAGGCGCATAAAAACAGGGGAAGGAAGATTGTTTTTTGGACGGGCTGTTTCGGGAAGAAGGTTCTCGGGCGCATCCGTGATATGCGCGTATTTTATTAGGTTTCGAACGGCTTTTACGCCGGATAAACAAAAGAAAGTTTTTTGAGGGGCAGAGGGGTAAAAATGACTAAATTAAGTTGCGCTAAAAAGGGCGTTTGCTGCAAATTCATTTCAACGTCATGCGATGCGGATCTCGGGCATCGGCTTCTCGAAATGGGATTTGTTCCCGGAGAATATATAACGGTTATGACTAATACCGGCTCCAAAGGCACTGTGATGGTAAAAGTTAAAGGAGCAAAAATTGCTTTAAGTAATAAAATCGCCGAAAGTATTTTGGTAAAGGAAGAGGAAAAAGAAGATGAGCGAAGGTAAAAAAATCACAGTAGCCCTGGCGGGCAATCCTAACTCCGGAAAGACCACGCTTTTTAACTGTCTTACCGGTTCGAATCAGAGAGTGGGGAATTATCCCGGCGTGACGGTTGAGAAAGTAGAAGGGAAAAAAGAATATAAAGGTTATGAAATAACTTTTGTCGATTTGCCGGGCACTTACAGTTTGTCGGCATATTCGGACGATGAGATCGTAGCCAGGAATTTTCTTATAAACGACAATCCCGATATGGTCATACACGTTGTGGACGCGGCCAATCTTGAAAGAAATCTTTATCTTTTTACCCAGATAAGCGAGCTTGAAGTTCCGGTAATGATAGCTTTGAATATGATTGATATTCTCAAAGCTAACGGCAAAACGGCCGATGAAAAAGAAATGTCCTCCCTTTTGGGCGTTCCGGTTGTTCCCACGATAGGCAATAAACAGGTAGGGATAGAAGATATTCTTGAAACCATAATCGACAATTACAATAACGAAGAATTCAAAAACCAGCAGAGGGCCAAAGTAGATTACGGAGACGATATAAAAACAGAGACCGATAAGCTTGAAGCTTTGATAGCAAAAGAGCAGTCTCTTTCGGTTTACCCGAAAGCCTGGCTTGCGATTAAACTTTTAGACAATGACTCCGTTATGCTCAAAGAGGCGGAAGCCGCGAAAAACGCAGATGGAATTCTTGCCCAGATTGAAAAAAGCAGAACCCATCTTAAAGAACATTTTTCCGAAAACGCCGAAAAAGAAATCGCCGAACGCCGCCACGGTTTTGCCAAGTCGGTAGCCAGAACGGTTTTAAAAGACACTAAAGACGGAAAGACGGATATTTCGGACAAAATAGACAGGATAGTTTTAAACAGGTTTCTGGGTCTTCCTATATTCGCTTTGGTAATGTATATAATCTTTAAATTTACTTTTACCTTTTCGGAGCCTGTGGTGGGCTGGTTTGAAGCTTTTTTCGAATGGCTTGGCGGCGCGGTCGGCGGTTTGATGCCGGAAGGGCCTTTGCAGTCTTTGGTCGTTGACGGGATAATCGGAGGAGTCGGAGGCGTTCTCGGATTTTTTCCTCTGATATTATTTATGTTTTTCGCGATTGCCTTTTTTGAAGATACCGGATATATGGCAAGAGCCGCCTTTGTCATGGATAAAATAATGAGCAAGTTCGGTCTTCAGGGAAAAGCTTTTCTTCCTTTGATGATATCCACAAACGGATGCGCCGTTCCGGGCCTTATGGCGAGCAGAACTCTTGATTCAAAGCGCGACAGGCTTATAACCATGCTGGTCACTCCTTTTATGATATGCGGAGCCAAACTTCCTATATTCGCTTTGGTAATAGGCGCTTTTTTTGAAGCCGAATACCAGACCGGAGTGATGTTTATAATGTATGCCTTAAGCGTAATCATAGCTTTGGGTGCCGCAAAAATTCTGAGCGTTACCGTGCTTAAAGGCGAACCTTCGCATTTTGTTATGGAGCTTCCGCCTTATCATGTTCCCAGCATAAAGTCATTGCTTTTGAAGATGTGGGAAAGAGGATGGATGTATATCAAAAAAGCCGGTACGGTAATAGTCGTAATATCCGTTTTGATATGGTGGGGTTTTGCTTTCCCGGGAGTGCCTGATGAAAAAATAGAAAATTTATCGGAAGAGGAAGCGGCCGCGGTGCAGATTGAAGAAAGTTATGCCGGCAAGCTCGGGAAGTTTATCGAGCCGGCTTTTAAGCCTATCGGTATGGACGGAAACAGGGCGATCGCTCTTATAGCCGGTTTTGCGGCAAAAGAAGTGGTGGTCAGCACTCTCGGAACGATTTATTCATTGGGAGAAGTCGATCCCGAAGAAGCGGAACCGCTTAGAGAAAAGCTGGCAAGCGATCCCGACTGGAGCCCTCTGAAAGCCGTTACGTTCCTTATTTTCTGTCTCATATATATACCGTGTTTTGTGGCCGTGGTAGTGTTTTTCAGAGAGACGGGCTCAAGCTGGAAATGGCTTGCTTTCCTTGTCGTAGGCACTTCGGTTCTGGCATGGGTTGTTTCTTTCGTAGTCTATCAGGCGGGAACTATTTTAAAGATAGGTCTTGGAGGATGATATGATCCAGAATATAATAGTCGGAATAATAGTCGTTTTTGCGGTAATTTTTTTAATAAGGCACTTTATGAAAGGAAAGTGCGGCTGCGGGTGTTCGGACAATAAATCCGATAAAACCAAAAGCGGTTCTTGCGGAGGATGTTTTTCCAAAAATAAAAAGTGAAAAAAGTTATGGCGTTTTTCAGAAAATAAGAAAGTGGCAGGATTATGTTTTTCCGACAAATCCTAAAACATATAAAATAACCATGGAGGGTTAAGATGAAGAGAAGTATGGTTGCGGTTTTGGCAGCGGTATGTATGTTTGCCTGGGGGAATGCTTTTGCGCAGGACGGTCTCTCGGATGTTTCGGGTTTTAAAATTAATGCGGCTGGAACTTTAATAATGCAGGGGACGGATAAAGTAAACGCTCCCTCTTCAAAAGACGCTAAGAACAATGCCACATATTCCATAGATTTGGAAATAGAAAAAGAGTTCGGAAACGGCGGAAAAGCTTTTATGCATCTTGAAGCCGGCCGCGGCGACGGCATTGACGCTTATATCGGAAGTTTCGCGGGAGTCAATGCGGACGCAAATCATACGTCCGACGGGGTAGCGGTTACGGAATTATGGTATGAGCAGATGCTGTTGAACGACAAGTTCGCGGTAACTTTTGGTAAACTCAATCCTGCGTCTTATTTAGACGAAAATGAATACGCCAATGACGAAAACACTCAATTTGTAAATCCTGTTTTCGTAAACAATGCCGTTATAGGTTTTACGGAAAATAACTTGGGTCTGAGAATGACATATTCGCCTTCCGAAAAGTTTGATCTGACATATGCTTATATGACTTCGGGCGAAGACTGGGAAACCATTGACTGTGACGGTTTTAACGCTTTTCAGGTAAACTTCAAACCTGCGGAAAGCGCGAACTACAGAGCAATGTTTTGGGCCAGCAACAGAGAAAGTGAAAAATTCAGCGGCGGAGATAAAAAAGGCGGATACGGATTCGCTTTGAGCTTGGACCAGAAATTAAACGACAATGTCGGAGTTTTCGCGAGATTCGGATATTCGGATCCTTCCGTATACAGACTTTCAATGTCATGGAGCGCCGGCGCGCAGTTCGGAGGCTCTATGTGGACAAGAGAAAACGATACGGCGGGAATCGCTTTGGGGCAGCTTATGCAGTCAAGCGATTTTACGGATGCTAATCCTGTCAAAAAAGACAATGAAACGCAGACTGAAATGTATTACAGCTTTGCTTTAAATGAAAACTTTTTCATTACTCCGTCCGTTCAGTATATTTCAAAGCCTGAAGGCGGAAATACGGCTAATGATGACGCTTTTGTTTACGGCATAAGAACGCATGTCAGTTTTTAATTGTAGCGCAGTTTAAACAGAATATACGTCCCCCCGTATATATAAAGAGGGACATTAGTCCCGGAAGTAAGACAAAGGAAGGACCTTTTTATAACCCCTGAAAAGGTCCTTCCTTTTATATTGTACGGTTTTTTGCCGCGCATACAAACTTTTATCCGCCTGAAAAAGGGCTCATTTTATTTTTATTGCCCGGACATGTAAGCGCGGCGGTATTTATTTTTTTTCTGCGCCGCATGAAAAATGCGCATTTTTAAACCTTAAAACCTTTATTTTTAATTTCCAAAATTTTTATTTTACGCTTAAAAACGGATAAATGACATTAAAAAATATTTTTAAAAATAAACGGCATTTGCAGGTATATATATCATTGGTGCCGGAGAGACGTTTAAAAATATTTTTAAATACATAATAAAAAATTTTATCGTATGCCGCTGCTTTTTAAACCGAAAAACGCTGATTATGCCGGCATTTTTTTGACAAAACAATGAAATTTTCCGCAGAAATGCATATTCGCCGCATTTTTCCGCGATATCCCGCATATCTTACGGCAAAGATTTTACTTTAAAAGGAGGATCCAAACGCCAGCGGACTGTTTAAGCGCATTTCTTGCCGGGATTTGACCGAAGCTTGCAATTTATGTCAGCGTGAAGAAAGCGGCGTGTCGGACGCTGAAGAATTTCCCTCGGAAATAATTATTTTAAATCGGCGGTTTTGACAATGTGTAAATGCTTAGCGCGAATTTTAAAATATATCCCGGCGGGAATGCGCGGCGGAAACGGTTTAAAATATTTAATGAAAAATCATATGATGTGAAAATAATACAAGAGAAAACGCGCTTTCAGCAAAAAAGGCGCATAAAAGAAAAAAAGTTTTTATTTATATCCGTAAATGCGGTATCGTCTTTCCGTTTTTGCAGCGTCCGGACGGAATGCGGGCAAATTTGACGGATAAATAAAGCGGCAGTCACTCGGGATTTTAAAAATCCCAAGCGGCTTATTTCATAGCCCCGTTAAGAACTGTTTGGAAAATTTATATGACGGAGAAATACCCGGAATTTATTAAAGATCTCCGTGTGAGAGAAGCGAATCTTTGCGGTATGCGGAATCCGAATGCAAAAAGCGTTTTTATATTGAACTCTGCAAAAAAAATGAAAATATTTTTACAAACCGGAAACAATATCCGCGCCGCGGTTTATTATGTTTAAAACAAAACTGTAATATTGTTAATGTTTACCGAAAAGTCCGGCGCCCGGAAAAAAGTTTTTAATGCTCTTTTTCATAACCGGCGGATTTATTTGCGGCAAAAAACAAAGTTTTTTTATTCCCATAGAAATCCGTTATCCGATACAGGCTGCCGCAATGAGTATAAAAACGATGACTTTCTTATCCGCAAAACGGAAAAGCGCCGGGCTGTCATTTAATTGAAATTCGTGAAGAAAAAGGCTTTCTTGCGCTTCTGTAAATATTTTCGATATCGGAAAAAGCCGAAAATTCCGGCAGTAACGGTTTCATTATCCCGCAGTTTCCCGTAATTTTTGGAATGGCGCCGGAGGAATATCCGTAAAAACGGCGCCTTTGTCATAAAAAACAGCCGGCGATTATTCGGTTTTTTTCATTGAAATGCCCGTAAAAAATAACGGATTGTTTATGTTTTTGCGCCAAAAAGATTCGCTGGTATAATTATTCGCCGGAAATATAACGGTTTTTTATGCGGCAAACAGTATGTTTTCATAACTTTTCATATCCATATCAGGCTTGATTTCGTCTTTTGTCAGCTTTTTTCTTCTTTCTTCGGCTATTTCGGGTATAAGTTCCGCAATAGCGTTTAAAGCTTGCGGCTCCTTATCTTCAAAAGCTTTCGGCATAAGGTTTTGCAGAGTTTCATAAAGTTTTTCTTCGGCCTCTTTCATCGTCGCGCCCAAAGCATTATGGTCAACGCTTATCCCCTTGCCTTTGCTGTTTTCCAGAGCTTGAAGCACAAGAGCTCTTCCCAGAATGATTTCATAAGAATGGTTCTCAAGCCCGTACGGTTTGTGAACTTTTCTTAAAGAGCCGGCCGCAAGAATTTTCTCCGTGATTGCGGAAACAAAAGCATTATAAACTTTTATATCTCCGGTCTGGCTTTCCAGTTTCATTATATAAACCGATATGGGATGCGAGGCGGCAAGATTAAGCGAATTGATAATGCCTTTAAAATCGCCCGCCGAATAAAGTTTCATTATAGCGTCTATTTTTTCGGGGGAGGTTTCGGGCATGTCGGAAATTTCAAAATTTCTGGCCGCTTTCAAGGCGAAATCTTCAGTCATTTTCTCCGGAGTAAACATTTTAAGTATTTTAAAACTCGACAGCAGCTCTATTATTCTGCCTATGGCAATGCCGCTTTTTTGGGAGTTTATTATATTTTTCAGCTGCGAATTGTTAAGAAGCACGTTTTCTCCGGCTTTTTTTATTTCGGATTCAAGCGCTTCCGGAGAACCGATATTTTCAATAATGCTTACCTGCGAAGCCGTCGCGAGCGCGTAATTATAAAGCTGCGCTTTTTTTGTTTTTGCGTCTATATAAAGATGTCCGGAAAAACCGGCTTCCTTGAAAGCGGCAGGCATCTTTTTTGAATCCGACAACAAAAATACCTGAACGCCGTCTTTTGTCGCGGCGTTTAAAAAGGCCTTAAAACGCGCCGTTCCGGTTTTTTCAATAATTTTGCCGGCAAGTTCCGGATTAATTATTATCTGTCCGTTGCCTATTTTCCGGTGCTGCTTAAGATAATCAAGAAAATCTTCCGCTTCGGTTATATCGTCAAGATTATGCAGTATGCCCTGGGCAAGGGTAAACCCGTCAATATTTTTTACTTTTCTAAGCGACGCGCTGAACTCAGGCATTTCGCCTCTTTCAAGCATTTGCTTAAACAGCGCATATCCCGCCTTGACATTTCCGTTTTCCGAATAGGTGACGGTTTTTCCCGCGTCCGGACGGCCGATTTCTATCCATTCTACTGAAATATTTTTGAGATTGGTTTTAACGGCGCGTCCGGCGCTTTGTTTGATAAGCTCGTTTATTTTCCTGTTGGATGCAAGTTCCGCGGATATGGATTCCCGCGAGGCTCCTTCTCCGTATATGATAACCGCTCCTTTTGAAACGCTTGCCCATAAAGGATTTCCGTTGATGCTGACGCCGGTATTCTTAAAACCCATATCCGCGTAATTTTGAGGTCTTTCATTGATCACGTAAACGAAAAGATTGACATATCCCTCCGGAGTCAGCGAGGCTGCCCCGCCGAATTCTTCAACGGCGCTGACAATGCCGGACTGTTTTATAAAGTGATAATTGACCAAAACATGCCTTTGGGCGGAAGGAGCAAAAAAGCCGGCAAAAAAATTAAAAAATCTCTTAGGAAGATTTTTTACAAAATACGCCGCCGAAATAAAATTCACTCCGGAGCGCTTATGCGCCAAATCCGTTATAAAACCGGCGTCTTCAGGCGAAATTCCTTCCGTTATAAGTTTTGATCCGTACGGTTTGCCGAAATCAATCTCGCCTACAAAGTCTGATATGAGATATGCGAGACCGTCTTCGGTTCTTATCTCAAGCTTCTCTTCCAGCGCGAGGGAAATTCCGTCTTTGTCCGGAGCGTCCGGACTTTTGAAATCGGCTATAAACAGCCGTCCCGCCCGATTTACTATAGTAAAAGTCATCTCGCCGGTTCTGGCTTCCATTTCATAATTGTCTTTAAGAGGGGGGATAAGCGTTACGGCATAAGAGTAATCCGTTCTTTTAATGCCGCTGATATCCTGCCAGCTTTCCGCATCCGGATTTAAAGCTTGAAGCGTTCTTAAAGCTTTTTTGTCGCTGCCGAGAAATGCCGCGAAAATCTTTTTTCCTCCGGTTTCGGTTTTTGAAAACAAATATCCCGCGGATATGTCTTTGCTTGTCTGCACCAGTCCCGAACCTCTGCCGTAAAGCCCGGCCCAGAACGCGCCTTCGCGCTGCTTTAAAGACGGTGCAGCGCCGGCGTCTTCGTTTATCACAAAAATGCCTTCATTGTTTATTATTACCGTGACGGGTTTGGAAAAATCAAGCGCGTTGCCGTGCACAAAAGCATTTTTAAGAATTTCGAAAATATCCCTGTCCAATCTGTAAACGCCTCTATATCTGAAATGTCCGGATTCCTCTATATAATGCGCTATCTCTCCGGCCACAAGCAATAAAACATTCGAAGCCGTCCTGTAATCCTGCCTGGAAAACTCCAAAGGAGCTTTCCCGAAATCGAGCGTTAAAACCGTGTCGTTTAGAGAAATTTGCGATTTTTGCCCGTTGATCATGGTCGTAAAAAGCGATTTTACATAATGTATTATTTCAGGGCCGGCCACAAGATCCGAACCTGCAAATTCCGCTTCCTGCCGCCGGTATTTTTCCGCGGGAATTTTAAAATCCGTAAAAACTTTTGAAAGATCCAAATCCAGCGTTTTCAGATCCAGTTTATCTTTAACGGTTTCGCTTAAACTTTTTTCTTTTTGCCGGCGCGGGCTTGAATGTTTGCCGGAATCATCCTGCGCAAAAGAAGATTTCGCCGCGCGTATTGCGCCGAACTCGGCAAAGGAGTATTCCGAAACCATATAAGTTTTTCCGTTTTCTTCGGCAAGCTCGAAAATGTCCGGCTCAAAGCTTTCCTGTTTTATGCCGGAAACTCTTTTAAATTTACGCAAATTTTTAAGTATAATTTTGCCGTTGCGTTTTTCTAAAGTGAAAAAGCGCTCTTTTTTCCCGCTTACGGCCGAGACATCCGTCTCCATCCCCTCGGCAAGCCCGGGAATTTCAAACACCGGATAATTTGTCCGCTCCAGTTCGGAAGGGCTTTTCCATTCGATGCCTGCAATATCTTTCCGCCCGTCATCTTTAGACAGCCCCGTCAGAATGCTGCCTATAAAAAGATTTTTTTCTCCGTCAGACGTTCTGGCAAACATATAATCATTCGCTGCCGCCGTTCCGATTCCCGCCCCGAAAAGCGAAGCTTTTCCGGCCGCCGCGAGTTTTTCAAGCGAAGGTTTTTCGGGGTTTTCTTCATTTATGACAAGTATTTCATTTCCGTTTTCACTTATGTATATAAGTATGTTTTTTGACAAATCCATATTATTTCCGTGGACAAAGGCATTGTTTAATATATCGCTTATTTGCTCCGCTTCGGACATCGGGTCAAAACCGTCCCGGTCTTTGAAAAGTCCGTTTGCCAGCGCGAGAGCTGCGGAAAAATTTATATCTCTGACGATTTCGGCGGCTTGTCCGGTTTGAACGGGATAATTTTGCGTATTATAAGAAAGAGAAATAAGGCTTCCTGAAACGTTTTTGCCCCTGAATATGTTTTCGGCTTCTGCGGAAATCAATAAATTCAGCACTTTGCCTTCTTCATTTTTCGCCTGCAAAGAGAAAAGTCTGCCGAAATCGGCATTAAGTGCCCGCGAAGCGGACAGTATTCCGGACAAAGACCGGCTTTTTTTATCCCTGCCGGCAATTTCTTTTCCGGAATTTTCCGCGTTTTTTCCGGCCGCGGCCGGCGGAAGAATAATGTTTTCCCGCGAAAAGCTTTCAAGCTTTTTTTGCAAATCGTCAAAAAAATCATAAACGTAAAATTCAAAAAACTCGTCTCTTAAAAATTCTTTCAGGCTCTTTTCGGACGCATCCGCTCCCCGTTCCGGCATAACGGCTGTCATTATGGAAAGGCATACGGCGCGCAATTTTTGATTTATTGAAGAGGGATCTTCCTTTTCATAAAAATCCGCCGTCAAGTAAAAGCTTATCGCCGTCAATACGGCCCTTAAATCGTAATTATTTTCTATTTTTATTTTTCCGGACGCGTATTCCGCAGCGAAATCTTTTATAAGGGCGTCATAATCGCCGAAGACATTGGCGGCCGCCAGCAGATTCAGCGCAAATATCCTGTGCAGAATTTTATTTGAAGGGTCTTGCGCCGCGGCTTTCAGTTTTTCAATATCGTTTCTATGGCGGATTACTTTTTCCAGATACTGCATTTCGGAGCCGCTGAAAACCTTTTCCAACTGCTTTTTATCGTAAGAAAGATAGTTGTCGGCGATTTTAAAATCATTTTCCATAAGCGTTCTTGCATAATTGCCTGTCTGCGCTCCGTTTAAAGCGTTTTCAAGAAGCGTTTTTCTTACCAGCAAAAACGCCCCGCGCAAAGTAGAATAATCTTTCATAGCTTCCGTAAAAGCGTCTTTATCGAAAGAAGGTATTTCCCGCGCCGCAGTTTCGGCGAATTCATTTAAAAAAAGCACAAGAAGCGCGCTTTGCGACTCATAATCTTGTTTTGCCGCTTTCTTCGCCGATAACAAAGCCGCTTTTGCCAGATGAGCCCATGAAAATTCGTGCCCAAGCCCCGTCATCACATTCTGCAAAATATTAAAAAAGCCCATAGCCGCTTCATGGCTTTCCTGCAAAGGCTGCCCGTAAGCCGCAAAAAGATCGAAATCCAGAAATTTGCCTTTAAAAGGAGCGGCTTCCGGCATCAGCAAAGACTGCGATATATAGGCGAAAAATTCATGAAAGACGGCTCTCGCGTCATCCGTGGGAGTAAGATTTTCCGCCAGAGCAAAAAGATAATTGTGTCCGAGTTCATGAGCTTGGTATTTCACGCTTTTATCGCTGAACTGAAAAAACGAATTGCCTTTTGCCGGCCTGTCGGTGTTAAAAGGTTCTTTGCAAAGCGCAGCCGCGGCTATTTTTCTGAAAAGCTTTATTTCTCCGCCGGCTTTTATGTAAGAGCCGGCAGGATCGGCTTTTAATTCTTTTATTTTCGCCAGTTCCGACATAAGAAGCAGATGGACTCCGGTTAAAGAAGCTTTCAGATCAAAATCGTTTTCTATTTTCAGAGCATTGAGCGCTTCTTTTGTGAGCGAATCCGAAAGTCCTTCGGCTTCTTTAGCGTATCCGTTAAGGCGCAGCTGCAGAAAAGCGAAAAGTTTTATTTTCAGGCTGCCTGAATCTTTTATCTTTCGCGCCAAAGCGTCATTATCGTTTCTTATGCGCAGAATTTCCAAATATTGCGCGGATTCTCCTTTAAACAGAGCGTCCAGTTTTGCGGATATGTCTTCAGGCAGGGTCAAATTCCGCTCTCCGGCGAAATTTAGAAAATCCGCGATATCATTGTCCGTTTCATTTGCCAGAAACTGGTATTCCACGGCCTGAATACTTCCCGTCTCCGCGACAGCGGACAAAAGTTTTTCTTTCCTCTCCAGCGCGGCTTTTAAAGCGCCGAGAGCGTTTTTTTCGCTTATTTCAACGCTTTTTTCATACAGTCTTTTGAGCGCCTCTTTAAGCTGCAAAGAGGATATTCTCCCGCCGCGCATTAATTCCCGCAGTTTATTAAGGCGGTTCGCGCGTCCGGGCGCAAACTCAAAAGACGAAATGAAAAACTCTTCCGCGCTTTCAATCAGTTCCCGCGGTATTTCCTGCGAAGCTTTATAGCGGCGCTGCAAACTTTCAATCATTGATTCGAATATTTCAAGAGACCTTACGGCAAAATCGTCCGCATATTCTTCTGAAGCGAAACTGAAAGATTTAAGAAGGTCCGCCACAAAACGCGAAAACTCAAAATCGTCCGGATTTGCCGCGGGCAGGGCGTAAAAAATCATTCCCCAGACTTTGTCATAAGCATGTATGTCCGGGAAAAACTTTTTAAAGTCTCTCTTGGGCAGGCCTTCGGCTGAAAAATATCCGGTAAAAACGCTTAAAGCGGACAAAAACAGCATATCTTCCGGTAAACTGAGATTTATGGCGCGGTTTTGTTCCATAAGTTCGTCCAGATATTTTTTTATATAAAGATAAAGCCCGGCAAGAGAGGCGCCGGCTTCTTTTTCATCAAACCGTTTGTCCGCGGACAAATTAAAACTGCGGCGCGCCAGCGCTATCATTTCCGCCGTCTTTTTATTCTCGCCGGCCAAATTTTCCGCGTTCAGCGCGAAAAAGCCGTCCGCGTCTTTTTCTTTCTCCGCCGTTTCTTTGCCGGCGGTTTTTTTTGCGCGCGCGAAGCTGAAATTTTTAATATTATCTTCCACGGCTTTTTTAAAAATTTCTTCTTCGGGCACTTTCCCGTATTGAATATCTCGGAAATTGAATTTAGGCAGTTCGACTTTTTCGCCTGACCAGAGAGAAAGAATTTTTTTGAAATATTCCGCCGCCCCGCCGAAATAATGCCGGAAGTCTTTTATAAAATCCATTTTTTGCTCCCGATCCAGTTCGGCGTAAACCCCTGCGCTTTCTTCTATAACGCTGAAAACGGATTCCGCCAGTTTCACAATCTGGCTGACGGACAAATTTCCTCCGTTGTTTTCTAAAAGAAGATAAAGAAAAGATCTTGCCAACTCATAAGAATCATTGGAAGATCTTTCAAGTTCCGTTCCCGTTTTGAAAGAATTGGTAACCGACTCATAAGCGTCAATGTAACCGAGATTGTTTTTAAAAGGCTCCAAATCAAGTTCCAGTTCCGCGCTCAAAAGCAGACTGAAGGAATCGGCGAATATTTCCGAGACCGTATTGTTTATTCTGTCCTGTTCGAAATCCTTCACGAGTTCGAATTGTATTTTATGGGCGAATTCATGAACGGCAAGCTGTAAAAATACCAGAAAAGCTTTTTGTCCGTATATATAATCCTTCCCGAATTCAATGCCCGCTCCGTCTTGTGGGGCAAAAGTCCTGTCCGTCCAGCGGAATTCCGCCGTTTCTTTCGCTATACGGTTATAGTCGAATTTGACAAGGCCGGGATGCCTTGACTTTAACAGAATTATTTCCGCTGCGCCTATCGCTCCCAGTTTTGCGTTTCTGTGAGGATTTTCCTCAAGTATTTTCCGGTCGTTTGCGATATAATCCCGCAAAAGAGGCTCGGCTTCTTTCACAAGCGTTTTTCCGATTTCCGACAAATCGTAATTCAACCGCCCTAATCTGTTGAAAGCGTGGAATTTTAATATTGCAGGCATATCGGCGGACTTGATTATGCCCTCCAAATAATCCGTATTTTCCGAATTTGACAAGACTTGGAAACCCTCGTCTTCATCAGCGAACCGTTCAAATCCGCAATTTTCAACGGCGCCTTTGTTAATAAGTATATATTCCGGCGCGCCTGAAGAGTTCAGCCCGCTTATCATATCGTATCCCTGCCCGAAAAGCTCTCTTAATTCGCTGCGGGAAATCCTTTGCGCATCTGCGGGCGCGGCAAGCTCGTATATTTTGGCGTCTTCGCTTATTTCAATTTCGGACGCTGCCGTTTTGCCCGCGTACGCCTCTTCCTTTCTTGTTTCGTCGAATAAATAAAATTCCCCGTATTCCCTGTCTTTTTTTTGCCGTTTCCCGGAAATGTCCCGCCGTTTAAAATCGAAATCTTCCGGCAGCCCCGCATAATAAAATTTCCTTCTCTTTTTTTCAAGCGTAAGTTCGGAGCCTTTCGGCGCAAAAAGATTGTAGAGAGTATGCGCGGTAATATTAAAACCGTATCCGCCAGCCGCCGTCAGTATTGCGGCGGCAATACTTCCTCCGGCTATTAATGCCGGAAGCGATACGAAAGACAGAAAAGAAGCTGACAGCGAAAGGGAAAGCGCAAGACCTGTAACCGCTCCCGCGGCGGTAGCGCTTTTTATGACAATGTCTCCGGTTTTTCTCAACCGCGCGGATTTTTCGCTGAAAGAAATATGCCTTTGCGCAAAACCTCTTTTAAGCGAAGGAATAAACTCCGTTCTGGCGGCAAAAAAAGCGCGTCTGAAACCCTTTAAACCTAGTTTGTCCGCCTGACTTTTTGTGCCGGACAGTTCAAGACGGCTTTCCTGAACTTCGTCTCCGGTTTCGGCATTTATTATCCGGCCTGTTTTCGTATTTATTAAAAACGCGTATTCATAAGGGGCGTTTCCGGCATTGCCGTATTTTGCATTGAAAAGTTTTATTAAGACCGTCTCGTCCGGTATTTGGTCGGCATGCTTTTCGTTATAGCTTCCGGCGGTTTCTATGTCCGAATAATATAAATCCGAGAATGATATTCCGGGCTCTTTCCGGTTTATGCGGCTCATTATCGCGCCGCTTTTTCCGTTGATATGCCGGAAAGCCTGCGCGATATGCTGCCGATTTTTTAATTCTTTGTCGTATCCCGGCGCGGTTTTCATCGCCTGCGCCATGGCTTTGAAAGCTTCGGCTTCATTTTGCAGCCTTGTCATTTTTCCCGAAGCGATATCGTATTTGTTTTTTATGCGGGAGGCTTCATAGGCTATTTTTACGGCGACAATCCCGACCTGTTCCTGACGGCTTTTGCCTTTAAGAATTTCAGCCGGGATGATTATGAAACCGTGCTCGGCTTCGGACGAGGAAGAATTAATGCGGCCGCCGCTGACATTTTGCAAAAACAGAACCGGATATTGTTGCGCAAAAACAATGCCCGCTTTATTTTGAAGGAGAAGATAAGCTTCTTTGACAATATCTACGGACTCTTTTTTTTGTGATTCTCTCAGTGAGTTCTCTATGTTTTGCGGGGAATCCGCTCTCCGGGCGTCAGACGCGTTTTCATTTATTTGTTCTCCAAGAAAGAATTTAACCGCTCCCGTGGCGCTTATTATCCGGCTTGCCGGCAGATTCGGCGCCGGCGAAAATTCGACGGTCTCCGCATGTCCGGCGGGGAAATTAAAATCAAAATTATCTTTTGAAGCGAGAGAAAGCGAAGAAAAAATTCCGAGGGCTATAATTACAGAAGCGGCTATTTTAAGAAGATTTTCTTTAAAGCCCGGTTCTTTGCCGTTTAAAACTTTTTTTTCTTCAAACGCTCTTTTGTCCGCTTCTTTCTGGGCTTTTAAAAAAGCGTTTTGCAGCGGTTCGGGAAGTTTGGCCAGCGCATTCAGCTCTATTCCGTAAATCCGTTTTACAGGTTCTTTTTTGCTCGCGGCATAATCGGCAGCCGCCATGGTAAGCCCGTATTCTTCAAGAAATAAGTTTCTTTCTTCGGCAAACCGTATGTAACCGGTAAAAAGCGCACCGATATCAGGCATAAGCGAAGACATCGCAAGCATTGAAGGACTGTATGAAAATACGTCCCGCGCGAATGCCAGAATGTTCTTTTTCAAACGCGCGCGGGGCTTTGCCTGGGCGAAAACGGCGCCGTCTTTTTTAAGTTCCATCAAACCTTTTTCGTTTTTGACTATTGTTATGGTTTTGCCGTCTTTAAACCTTATGGACGTTTCGGTTTCGCCTTCGGTAATTTTTATGTCGCTGTTATGCACCACGGATTTAAGCCTTTGCGCCAAATCGCTTATGTTGGAGCTTGTATATTTTGTGTTTTGCAGAAAAGATATGCTTGCTTGCGCCAGCGCTCTGTACTGCATGGCGTTTTCCGCCTGGGAAATTACGGTAAAAGCCAGCGCTTGAGTGAGAAATTCGCTTTGGCTTTTTACGATTTCCTCATAAGTAATTTCAGCCTGCTCAATATCGGTGGTAACCGAAGGCGTTATTATTACCGAAGTAATGCCGTTTTCGGCGAAAAGCCGCTTAAGCCCGTAACTGTGGTATCCTCCGGTCACGACTATCACTATTTCTTTTGCTTTTTTAAATATCTCCTCCGGGTTGTCCGAATAAGTATTTTCCGCTTTTTGCCCGTACGAATCCCATTTTTTGAAAATATTTTCGGCGAAAATATCGTTTCTTTTATCATTGAGCTTATAATAATCCGTAAGAAGAGAGAAATCCTCTTCAATGTCCGCGAGATCGTTTATGACGGCGTATTTGGCATAAAGCTTCCTGAAATCTTCGAATCTGGAATCAAAATAAGCGAAATCGTCGGCCAAAAGTTTATTTTGCAGATAATCCGAAAAGTATGAAGCAAAATCATTGAGAAAAGATATTTCAAGTTCCGTACCGTCGTAAGACAAAGCGGCTCTGAGCCTTTCCGTTAAATGTCTTTCTTCGGCTATAAGATCAAGCGGATTTATATTTCTGCTCAATTGCTGAAGTTTGAAAAAAGCGTTAAGCTGTCCGTAATTGATATTGAGGTTTATGCCGGCAAGCCTGCTGAAATTGAACAGCGCGGCCGCAAGCTTTTCTATGTCGGAAAGATTGCCCGTTTCATCAAGAAACATCTGAAAAGCCGGCTGCGGAAGTTTGGCCTTTAAAAAAGCCAGCAGCGCCTGCAGCTGTATCTGCACTTTTTTCATGTCGATTTCGGAATTCAGCCTTGAAACAAGCAGATAGTTTTCCATATTCGGATAGTCCGAAAGCTTAACGGGAAGCACATTATTGTAATCCTGCGGGTTTTTATTGATTTTTTTCATATATTTGCATAAAATCACATAAAACCTTTCCGTGCTTATTTCCTGCCTGCGGTATTTGTCCAGAGTTTTATTAAAGCGCTTGTTTCTTATATTTGTATATTTCGCGTCCCAGTATTCCATGTTTTTGCGGATTTTTGAAAGAGTTTCGCTATAAATTTTCTGGCGGCTGAGAATATATCCCAGCCTTTTTATATTTTTCTCATGCACGGATTTGTCTTCAAGGCCGAGAAGAAAATCTTTTTTATCATTAGTCGCCGCATAATATTCGGAAGCGTTCAGCATGCCGTTTTCCATCATCCGTCCCGCGACCGCCTCCCTTAAAGATTTGTCCTTTATTTCACAAAGCCATCCGGTATCGACTTTCCCGTAAGCTCCCTCGACAAATATGCCGCGCACTTTGTAATTTTTGTCCAGAATGCCTATTATATTGTTTATGTTTTTTTGCGCTTCGGGATGACAATGCAGATCCTGTATGTTTACGGCTACGGCGGCGCTTCCCGAATTCGATACGGATGTGACTTTGCCGTAACGCGCCGGAATCAAGGGAATATCTTCGAATATTTTACCGAATTCGGCCGCCCCTATTTTCCTGTTTGCCGCTTCGTTCTCCGCGGCCGCCCATAACAGGTTTTGCCCCGAAAACGTCATAAGGAAGCACAGTATGGTAAGCAGTGAAATAATTTTTTTGATATTCATAATTTTCTCCCATAGTATCCTGCCGGCAAATGAAAAACCCCCGTTTTATGCAAACAGGGGTTTTTCATTTGCCGCAAATATCATATTTTTATTATTAAAATAAACGACGGTCCTGAGCATACCTATATATATAAGCATGAAAAAGATAAATAAAATACCGGCGTCATTATTATCCGCGCATGTTCGCAATCGGTGCCGGCAGAAATTGTTGAAATGAAAACCGGTTGAAAAACCGACTGTTTTTTTTAATAAAAATTTTTCGGAATTTTCTCCGGCGGAGAATTTTTGTTTCGCAGCCTTTGAAAAAACGGCCGGGAAAGCGGAAAAATCGAATATTTTCTTTTTCGGAGCTTTAATATTTTGCGTAAAATCTTCAAGCGGAATTATTTTATCCGCCGAAAAAACAATGTCTTTTGCAATGCCTTTGATATTGGAGCTTTTAAAAGACAGTGAACTCTTGCTGAAGTTTTGGAAAAAGATATGAACCGGCGCGCATAATATGCATGCCGAAAAAGAAAAAACTATGAACAAAGAGATTGTTTTATTTTTCATTTTAACGCACCATCATAACTATAGCCGAAAATAAGGCGTATATCAATACAGGCGGCTTTTATTTTACAAATTTTCAAATCATTATGTAAAATTGAAAATAATTGCTATAATAAAAACGTTCATTCCGGATGCCGGGCGGCAGTCCGAGGAATAACGAGGACAGGTCCGCCGCGGGCGCGGGGAAATCAGGTTTGTCTGTGAGCGCCCCGGGTCTGAAGCGAAGCGGAAGACAGCGCTTCGTTCCTCAAACCGGCGCTCGTGAAGATGGTAAGAGAAATTGAATTTTAGTATACTTTCCGAGTATAACTTTCATAATGGGGCTGTAGCTCAGCTGGGCGGCAGTCCGAGGAATAACGAGGACAGGTCTGCCGCGGGCGCGAGTAAATCAGGTTTGTCTGTGAGCGCCCCGGGTCTGAAGCGAAGCGGAAGACAGCGCT
>CALHWY010000009.1 GCA_938040055.1 uncultured Endomicrobiia bacterium | reverse complement strand
GGTCTTGCTACAGCGAAGAAAAAAGACTCAACGGGTATTTGTTTTATCGGTGAGAAAAACTTTAGAGAATTTTTATCTCAATACCTACCAGCTCAAGGTGGCAAAATGGTTGACTTAGATGGTAATATCCGTGGAGAACACATCGGTTTAATGCACTATACAATCGGTCAACGTCATGGATTAGGTATTGGTGGAACTAAAGATACTGAAGGTGAAGCATGGTTTGCATGTGGTAAAGACCTTGAAAATAATGTACTGTATGTTTGCCAAGGATTCCACAATGAAAAACTATATTCAGATAGATTAACAGCAACAGATTTTTCATATACTACAAAACATGATTTAGGAAAAGAATTTGAATGTACTGCAAAATTTAGATATAGGCAACCAGATACAAAAGTTAAAGTGATTGTTGGAGAAAATAATACAGTTGAGGTTATATATGATGAAAAAGTAAGAGCAGTAACTCCAGGACAATCTGTAGTATTCTATGATGGAGAAGTTTGTCTGCGGTGGTGCAATAATTGACAAAGTATATATGGGAGAAGAAAGATTAAAGGTTTAATATATGAGAAATATTAAAATAATATTAGAATATGATGGACTTATGTTTAAAGGATGGCAAAAACAAACAGGTAAAACTGTTAAAACTGTTCAAGGGGAAGTAGAAAAAGTACTTTCATCAATACTTTCAGAAGAGATAGAAGTTGTAGGTTCTCGGAAGAACAGATGCAAATGTAAGTGCATTAAACCAAGTTGCAAACTTTAAGACCGAAAATGATAAAATACCATTAAGAAGTATAATGCTTGGCTTTAATTCAAGAGCTAAAAATGTTTGTATAAAAGGGATTGAAGAAGTAGATATTGATTTTAACAGTAGGTTTAATGCAAAGAAAAAAACATATGTATATATATTAAATGATAATGAATATGTTTCAGCACTTACTAAAAATAGGGAATATTTTGTAGGTAAAGAGCTTGATGTTGAAAAAATGAAAGAAGCTTCAAAATATCTAATTGGGGAACATGATTTTAAGTCATTTAAATCTTCAGGAGAAAATAAGAAAACAACGGTAAGAATAATATATAATATATCAATAGAAAGAAAGAATATTCATATATATTGTAATAATAAAGAAGAAAAAAAGGAAAATAGGATTATTATAAAAATTACAGGAAATGGATTTTTGTATAATATGGTAAGAATAATAGTGGGGACACTTTTAGAAATAGGACTTCGGAAAGAGAAGACCAGAAGAAATAAAAGAAGTGTTAGAAGCAAAAGATAGAACAAAAGCACGGAAAGACTGTTCCACGGAAATGGACTTATGTTATACAGTGTGGAATATTAGAGGATGACAATGGGGGAATTTGTACATTTACACTTACATAGTGAATATAGTTTGTTAGATGGTGTAAACAGGATTAAAGAAATACCAAAAATAGTTAAGAAATTAGGAATGGATGCAGTTGCATTAACAGATCATGGTAATATGTTTGGGGCGTTGCGGTTTTTTCGGGAATGCAAAGCTCAAGGCATAAAACCGATTATCGGCTGCGAAGTTTATGTCGCTCCCAGATCCCGTTTTGACAAAAGCGCGGAAAAAATATCCGAAGAAGGCGGAAATTATAATCATTTAACGCTTCTGTCAAAAGATTTTCAGGGCTATCAGAACCTTATGCATATAGTCAGCATAGGTTTTACCGAAGGTTTTTACTATAAACCGCGCGTCGACAAAGAGGTTTTGCGCAAATACAGCCGGGGAATAATATGCCTGTCGGGCTGTCTTGCCGGAGAAGTGGCGTCCAATCTTCTTAAAGGAAATCCCGCAAAAGCCGAAGCGGCGGCGATGGAATACCGCGAAATTTTCGGCGAAGATAATTTTTATATTGAAATAATGGATAACGGACTTGAAGACCAGCAGAAAATTATTCCCGGTCTTCTGGAACTTTCGAAAAAAACCGCAATACCGCTTGTCGCGACCAATGACTGCCATTTTTTAAAAAAAGAAGACGCCGCAATTCACGATATTCTTCTTTGCATAGGTACGGGAAAAACTTTAAATGATACCAACAGAATGCGTTTCGGCTCGGATCTTTTCTATTACCGTTCTCCCGAAGAAATGGAAAAAACCTTTTCATATATTCCGCAGGCTTTAAAGAACACCCTGGAAATAGCGGAAAAAACGAATCTGGAAATAAAATCGGACCAGCTGCTTTTGCCGAAATTTCCGGTTCCTGCGGAATACGAATCGGATTCCCGGTATCTTGAAAAACTTTGCGTGCAGGGACTTTCCGCAAGATATGCCGACATCAGGACGGAACACCGGCAGCGCCTTAAACATGAGCTCGGCATTATCGAGAAAATGGGCTTCGCTTCATATTTTTTAATAGTGTCGGACTTTATCAAATATGCCAAAGACAACGGCATACCAGTCGGCCCGGGCAGAGGTTCCGGAGCGGGATCCATGGTAGCTTACGCTTTGGGCATTACGGATATATGTCCGCTGAAATACGGTCTTCTTTTTGAAAGATTTTTAAATCCGGACAGACGTTCAATGCCGGATTTGGACATAGATTTCGCCGATTCTGGACGCGACGAAGTCATAAGATACGTGCGCCAAAAGTATGGCGAAGAAAAATGCGCGCAGATCATTACTTTCGGCTCCATGCAGGCAAGGCTTGTAATAAAAGACGTGGCCAGGGTAATGGGTTTTACTCCGACGGAATCGAATAATATAGCAAAACTTATACCGCATAACTCAAGCATAGCCGAAGCTTTGCAGAATTCGCAGGAGCTGGCAAAACTCGTAAAATCGGATGAAAGAATCGCGAAGCTCATATCGGCTTCCCAGAAACTTGAAGGGCTCAAAAGGCATACCGGCGTTCATGCCGCCGGCATGGTCATAGCAAATGAAGAGATAACCAACTATTCCCCCCTCGCCAAAGGTTCGAGGGATATTATAACGACCCAGTATGACGGCGTTATACTTCCGAATCTCGGCCTTCTTAAAGTCGACTTTTTGGGGCTGAGAACGCTTACCATTATAGACGAATGCGTCAAGCTCGTTAAGAAAAAAGATCCGGATTTCGATTTGGGCAAAATTCCGCTGGACGACCCGAAAACATATGCGCTTCTTGCCGAAGCCAAGGCTTTGGGCGTGTTCCAGCTTGAAAGCAGGGGTATGAGAGATCTTATAAGAAAACTCAAACCCACAAATATTGAAGACATAATAGCTTTGATAGCCTTATACCGTCCAGGTCCGATGGGTTCTGGCATGCTTGACGATTTTGTAGCCAGAAAGCACGGAAGAAAAAAAATCGAATATGACCACCCCCTTCAGGAACCGATTCTCGCCGATACTTACGGAGTCATTTTATATCAGGAGCAGGTTATGAAAATGGCTATCGCTCTTGCGGGCTTTACTCCGGGCGAAGCCGACGGGCTGCGCAAAGCCATGAGCAAAAAGATACCCGAAGTCATTGAAGCGCAGAGAGAAAAATTCGTCGCGGGCGCCGAGAAAAACGGGGTGGACAAAAAAGTCGCCGACAAAATTTATGATAATATTTACGCTTTTGCCGGTTACGGCTTTAATAAATCCCATTCTGCCGCTTACGGAATAGTTTCATACCGGACAGCCTATCTTAAAGCCAATCACCCGCTGGAATATATAACGGCTCTTCTCAATTCCGAAATAGGGCGTTCCGCCGTTAAAGACAATGAAGAAAGCAAGCTTGTGATGTATCTTGAAGACGCCGAAACTTTCGGAATAAAAATACTGCCTCCGGACATACAATATTCCGGCGGAAAGTTCAGCGCCGAAGGCGGAAATATCAGATTCGGCCTTCTCGCGGTAAAAAACGTAGGCGAAGGCATAACGGAATCCGTCGAGCAGGCCAGAGCCGCGGGCGCTGAAAACGGCGGCGGCAAATTCAAAGACTGGGACGAATTTTTGCAGAGGATAGATTTAAAATCGACAAATAAAAAAGCTTTGGAAAGCCTTGCAAAGGCGGGCGTTTTTGATTCTTTCGGCAAGGATAAGCTTCGGATAAGAGCGGCTTTGCTTGCAAGCATGGACTCTTCAGTGGACAAAGCGGCGAAAATAAAAGCCGAAAAAGAATCCGCGCAGGGCTTTTTATTCGATTCGGCGGAGACCATCGCGGCCGGAAGCTCTCTTATTAAAGGAGTAAAACCGCTTGAGCCCTTTGAAGCCCTTGAATTTGAAAGAGAAGTGCTGGGTTTTTATCTTTCCGGGCATCCTTTAACGCCAAGAAAAAGGGAGCTTATAGCATATTCCAATTACAGACTGGATAATCTTCCCGCCCCGAAAGAAAATGCCGACATTAAAGACGCGCAGATCGTGCGCATAGCAGGGATGGTGTCTTCGGTAAAAAAAATGATATCGAAAGCCAGAAAAGAGCCTTACGCCAAGTTCAAAGTCGAGGATTTGCACGGCAGCGTCGAAGCTATACTTTTTCCTAAATCGTTCGAAACTTATCAGGGATATTTGACGCAAAACAATGTCGTAGTCATAAAAGGCAGGCTTATGGGATCCGAAGGACAGGCTGAAATAATCGTTGAAGATATGATGACTATAGACGAAGCAAAAAAGAAATTTACCCCCAACTGCGGCGAAGTGCACATAAAAATATCCACTACAAGATACGATGAGGAACTCAGCGAACAACTGACGAAAGTGTTTAAGCGCCATAAAGGCAGGGCAAAAGTTTTTTTAGATCTTGAAGACCCCGTCCAGGGAAAATTCGCCGTTGAAACCGAGTACTTGTCCGATTGCAGCGATTCTTTTATCTCTTCCGTTGAAAAACTTATCGGAAGCCCGGACGCGGTGGAACTTCATTACACTAATTAAAATTCCGAATATACGGAACGAACTCCGGTTCCGGCTTGAAAAAAGAAAACTTCCGGTTTTGTCAATTGATAAAAAACTTTAAAAAGGAATTTGGAATGGAAAAGAATGCTTTGCAGTCTCAATCGTCCGGTCCGGAAAACAAAGGAGGAAAAGGCTGTATGGCGCTGGCCGGATGCCTTATATTTTTTATAGCTTTAATAATACTGCTGTTTGTCTTTTTCTTTGCCGGTTTAAAAACGGGTTTTTTTGACGGCATGCTTGAAAGTTTTAAAGAAAAATTACAAAACGACTCCGTACGAAACGGCCGGTATATGAAACCGCATGAAACCGTTTCGGGCGGGGAGATGTTTGAAAACCGGCAGGATCTTTCTTTCCCCTCTTCCCTTCTGGAAAAAAAAGGCAGAATGGAGGCCCTGCATTACGTTTACCTAAGACGAGAACAGGATTATAAAAAAGATTTCCCTGAAAAAATCGCCGGGATGGAATTTGAATCGGATGCCGAAACGGCTGAATTTTTAAAAGAAGAGCTGGTTAAGGGCAGATATGAAAAAAATGAACTGGAGGCCATAAAAAACCGGCTGAATCTTTACGAGGCGAAAGCCGAAATCGAAAGACTTGATCTTGAAATAGCAAAAGCGCGGCAGGAAGAAAAAACCGGCCGGCAGGAGAAAGAGGAAAAAGGACTGAATCCGGAATAATGCCGCCGTCCGCGGTTTCCGTATTTTCTCCAAAGAGCGCCGTTTAGACTGTTCTTTTTGGGCAAAAAAGCGGAAAAATAAAAGGAATAAATAAAAAGATGGCGAAAGACGAAATATCCAAAAAACTCGAAGAGCTTAAAAAATATGTCGAACGGCAAAAAAATGCGGATGCGCCCGGTATGGACTTTTCCTGCGGAGAGACTTTTTCTCCGGACGTTTATGATGAAAACTTTTTTGAAACAGTTCCGGAAAGTTCCCGCGCTGGCGTTTCATCCGTTTCTCACCGCCGGCGCCGCGGCAAAACTCCTGAAAATATAAACGCGAAACAACCCGGCGCGAAGAAAGGCTGCGGCTGTTTCCCTTTCATTGTTATTATTCTTATTCTGGGCATTGTCGCCTTTGCGGTTTTTGATAATCTTAAACGCGGGGAAAAAATAAAATTCAGCCGTAAATCCGGCACAAATGGAATTTTTTCGCAGGTGCCGGATTACTCGTCAAACAATGCATTTGAAACTTCGTCCTGTGATACCGTCGCCGGGGCAGCTTCTCCGGACGGCTGCGTGGAAATAAGCATTGCGGATATGTCCGCCGCGGATTGTGACGGCGGATCCTCGGCATTTGTTTCAGACAACGGTTTTAGGGACGAACTTTTAGAGAGAAAAGAGAGAATGGAGCGTATTCTGGCGGATTATGCGGCGAATGAGCCGAGACACGGAAAATTTCTTCCCGAAACCGTCAAATCGAAAAAATTCGCCTCTCTTGAGGAAAAATCCGGATATTTTTCCCGGTATTATCACTCGCTTCTTTCTTCGGGCGAACAGGCCGGAGGAGAGACTGTTGAAGCGGCTAAATTTTATATGAATTACAGCGGTATTGAACTCGCCTGCGAACTTATATCCCGAGAACTGGATGATTTGTAGCAATGCAGCGGCGAAAACCGGCGCAGTAAAAGATTGCAAAGGCGAAAATAGCGGTCGCGGCAAAGCCTTTTACCGACGGATAAAAACGGAGTTATTGTCCGAAGCCGGAATTATAATTAAAAAAACGGCAAAAAATGGAAAAGAAAGCCGTAAAAATCCCGATATGTCTTGCTTTTGTTTTTCTGTATGTTTATGCGGGGCGGAGTTTTTGCTTGGGAAGAAAAATCGGAAGAATTTATGCATATTGAGTTTGAGGCGGAGAAAACTTCCGAAGGCGAAATCCGGGCGCTTCAAAAACATCTTTCCGAGCTTGAATTTTATTATTCCGAACCGAAAGCGCAGGAAGGGGCCGCTTTGCGGGCTCTTGGCGGGAAAGTTAAAAAAAGAAATTTAAAACTACCGCAGAAAAAGCTTTGTATTGTAAAAAGCTTGCCGGCCTGCATTCGCAAAAACTTGAAAATGGACAGCCGGACGAAAATGATATAAAGGTATCCGCAAATCTTATGGTTCTCTCCGAGCTTTACGGAACTCGGGAAGCCGTAGGAAAGCTTAAAAAAGAAACCGCCAAAATACGGTAAACAAAGGAGCAAAAATGAAAGAAAACAAAAACGCCGCAGAAGGGAAAAAGAAAAAGTTTGTCATAACGGACAAGATGGTCTATATCGCCGCGGCTGTGGTTTTTTGCGTATTGTTCGCGTTTTCGCTGCTTGTGCCCAGGATTTTAAAGCGTTTTATGTACAATACTTTCGGCGTGTCGGCGGAATCGCTGAATTTAATGGAAAATTATACCCGCCGGATGAGTGAAGAAAACGCGGCCGCCTTTGGAGCCGCAGTCGAAGAAATGAATAGAAATTTCGCGCGCGACGCCGAAGAAACGGAACGCGAAATGCCGGAAATAATGCCTGAAGAGATAAAAGAGATGAACTTTTCCGCCAATGAAGAAAACGCGGCCGCTTTTGGAGCCGCAATTGAAAAAATGGACGAAAATTACTTAAGCGCTGCCGAAAAAATGGAACGCGAAATGCTGGAAATAATGCCTGAAGAGATAAAAAACATGAAATTTTCCGGCAATAAAGAAAAAGCGAAATTTTTCAGAAAGCTTGCGGACGCGACAACTACGCAGGAGGCGTATTCCGGAGCAATTTCGCCCCGGCAGCTTAATGCGGCGAAAATTTTGGCCTATATTTACTCGGTGGATGAGTATTCCAAACAAATTCAGCAAGATGCCGGCAAATGAAACGGACGGGACAATTAAAATAGATTTAAATTCCGGGTTTAAAACCGCCCCCGCCGCTTATTAACTTTTGAAAAAGAGAAATCCGGCGTTTATGCTGTATGAATGCTTAAATAAACCGTAAATTCAAAACAGTTTTCAAAATCAAAAATAAGCGGTCTTTTTCAATAAAAAAATTTTTATCCGGCTGTTTTATTCTCTCCGGTTTTTATTTCTTTGTATTATCTTTACGCATATATTCCGGTCTTTTCATTCCAGTCCGTTTTTAAGGCGGTTTTTGCGCAAAAGCGTTTTTTTTTGCGGTTTAATATAACCGGCAAAACGCTTTTCATCAACAGATCCGTTTCTTCGTGCTTCCCAATCAAAAGCGCTGTTAAAAAAACGGCCGGAAAATTTTGACAAAAAGCTTTTTTATCTCTGTTTTGAAGCAAAAACGGGAAAAGAATCCGCGTATTAAAAAATCGTTTATATATCCGCATAAACGCAAGCGAAAATTTACATAATAAAGGAAAGCAAAATGAAAAAAATCATCGTTTTTTTAGTTTCGGTTGCCGTGTTTTCGGATTTTGCGTTTGCCCAAAGCGGTTTTAAAGCGCTCAAGAGGGAAGGTTCTCACCGGCGCGGAATGGACATAACCGAACCCGCGCCTGCGGCGCGGCTTCCCAGGATAATTGTCGCGGCCGGAAGAAAACCCGTCATATTGCGTGATCTCAAAGTCGATATTGAGGTGATAGGCAATCTTGCTATGACGACTTATGAAATGGTGTTTTACAATCCGAACCGGCTTGTTATGGAAGGCGAATTTGTTTTTCCCCTTGCGCAAAATCAAAATGTTTCGGCGATAGCATTGGACATAAACGGAAAGATGAGAGAAGGCGTGTCGGTGGAAAAACGGAAAGCCAGAGAAACTTTTGAAACCGTCGTAAGGCGCGGCATTGATCCCGCCCTTGCGGAAAAAACCTCGGCCAACCTTTTTTCTTTAAGAATATATCCTTTCAGTCCGCAAGGCGTCCGCAAAGTAAGAATTACTATAGAAGAACCTCTCATCTCAAAAAATAACGGCTACATATATAACCTCCCTTTAAATTTCGGGCGGGAAATAAATTTTGAAATTAATGCGCAAATACCAGCGGATTCCGCCGATTCGGCTCCGGAAACGGAGACGGATCTTCCCGGTTTTTCTTTCGGCAAAATAAACGATTCGTTTAAAGCCTCATTTTCCGGCAAGGATTATCTTTTGAACGGCAGACTTTCTTTTTTTCTGCCCAAACCTAAACGGGAGCCGGTTTTTACCCATAAAGACGGCGATGAAACTTATTTTTATGCGGATATAAACGTCCGGGCTTCTTCAAAAGACAAAATTCCTCCCAAAGCGATAGCCGTTGTCTGGGATTGCTCACTGTCTGCTTTGAAACGTGATCTTGAAAGGGAAAAACGGCTGCTGGGAGCTTATCTGACAAAACTTCCGGAAGCAGAAGTCGTATTTATGACTTTCAATATTAAACCCGGCGCCGCCAAGAAATTTAAAATTAAAAACGGACGCTGGGATGCTTTGGAAAAAGAAATCGGAGAGATAATTTATGACGGGGGCACACGCTTTGACAAGCTGGATTTAGATTCTTTAAACGCGGATGAGATATTGTTTTTTACCGACGGAATAAGCACTTTCGGGGATACGCGTATAAGAAACGGCAAAGCGCCGGTTTTTGTTATCGGTTCGTCAGCGGAATTCAACCGCGGGGAACTTGCGGGCGCGGCTGTTAAAAGCGGGGGGAGTTTCATAAATCTTCAATCCCTGACGGATAAAGAAGCCGCGCTTATGCTTGCGAAGAAAAACCTGAAATTTATCTCATATTCGTCTGCGCGCGGAAAAATAAACGAGGTCTATCCCCGTCCCGGAACGGATGTGCCGGAAAATTTTACTTTTGCCGCGATACTCAAAGGCAAAGAAGATGAAATTGTTTTAAATTTCGGTTACGGCAAAAATGATATAACCGAAACAAAAAAGATAAAAATAAAAGCCGGCGGCGACAATCCTGCTGTCGCGAGACTGTGGGCCGTGCAGAAGATAAAAGATCTGGAAACCGATTCCGCGCAAAATGAGAGCGAAATCTTGAAACTCGGCAAGCGGTATTGCGTTGTGACCGAGTTTTCTTCGCTTCTTGTCCTTGAAGACGCAAGAGATTATGCGGCTTATAAGATTACTCCGCCGCAGGAGCTTCTTGCGCAGTATAACAGTATTCTGGGCGACATAAAAAAGAAAGAAGAAAATGTCCGCAAATCCGCTCTGGAAGATGCTATAAGGCAGGCGAAAGAGCTGAAAGAATGGTGGAAAAAAGATTTTGACCGGAGCAAACCCCCGCAGAAATTCGAGAAGCTTAAACAGGCTTCTTTTTCCGGCGAGCGGGAAGCGTCCGAGTCCTATTCCGTCCGGAATAATTATCAGGACGTTTCGCTGGATGTCGCTCCGGAAACGAATATCGCGCGGGAAGGCGAATTCGTGAGCGCGGAAATATCAGGCGCAAGCCGGCGCGCCGCGGCGGAGAACAAAGCAAAACCGGCCGGCGCCGGCGATCCGGCAGAAGCGCGGACGGAAGCGGGAGTGCGCGTAAAAGCCTGGGATCCTCATACTCCTTATATGAAAATATTAAAAAAATCCGGAGACGGTATGCTGTATCAGGACTATCTCAAGCTCAGAACCGGATATGACGATCAGCCGTCTTTCTTTTTTGACGTTACGGACGAGTTTGTCCGCAGAAAAATGAAAGATAAAGCCGTTACCGTGCTTTCGAATATAGCCGAAATGAAACTTGACAATCCCGAACTTCTGCGTACCGCCGCGAATAAACTTATGGAGCTCGGAGAATACCGATATGCGGCGGATATGTTTGAAAAAATACTTAAACTCAGAGGTGAGCATCCGCAGTCTTACAGAGATCTTGCCCTTGCTTTCCAGGCTAATAAAGAATACGGGAAAGCGCTGGAAATGTTTTATAAAGTGCTGACGGGCAGTTGGAACAGGTTTGACAGCATTAAACAGATAGTGTTTGTGGAAATGAATAATTTGATAGCTTTAAACCCGAAGCTTGATCTTTCAGGCATAGACAAAGAACTGATTTTTGCCATGCCGGTCGATATAAGGGTTGTTTTGGGATGGAGCACCGATAATACGGATATGGACATTCACGTGACCGATCCTTACGGAGAAGAAGCTTTTTACGGAAATAAGCTTACCCGCATAGGCGCGAGAGTTTCGCAAGATCTTACGCAGGGTTTCGGACCTGAAGAGTTTATGATCAAAAAAGCGGTTGAAGGCGACTACAGGATATCTACGAATAATTTCGCGGACAGCCGTCAGAGCATATCCGGCCCTACTTTGCTTTATATCGATATTTACACTTTTTACGGCACGAAAAAACAAACCTGGCGCAGGGTTTTTGTAAGAACGGAAAATATTAAAGAAAGCAATACCGTGGGAACAGTAAGCTTTAAAAGATGATAAAAATTTAAAGCGCAAAAAAAAAAATTAAAAGGCTTAAAGTCCTTTTTCCGGCGTTTCCGGAAAAAGGACTTTTGTTGTATATATAAAACCGCCGGCGGTGCCTGCGGCATCAGAAAGCTTTAGCTATGCGCGTGTAGTTAATGCGGGCGAAGCGGTGAGTAGATAAAACAACTTCCTTCGGCTGAAATGAGAGCGGGTTTGCCGTTGGCTTAAAAAAGCCGAAAAAGGTTCAGGAAATGAAATCTGAAGATGAAAATTCAGCGCGCGCGAAACGCAATTTTAAGTAAGCATGCTATTTCGTTTTCATATTTTAGCGGCAATAAAAAAGAAACAAGCAGAAGCGTTAAACCGGTGAGGCTGCTTTTTAAGAGTCGGTACCGGTATCCATATGCCCTGTGTTTACTTGGAAATGATTTCAGATATTTCAAATTATTTCGGATAAAAAATTTGGAAAACCACGGTGAAAAGTTTGAAGACGGCTTTGGAGATATAATACTCAAAAAAAGCAATGCCGCACGATAATACGGTGCATATAAAAGTTAAGTTTGATCGTAAAATTGCCTTTCGAGCATATGAGAAATTAAACGGAGAAATCATAGAAGATGACGGCGGAAATTTATATGCTGGAATAAAAATGCCGAATGATTATAATCTATGCCGTTATATCTTTTCGTTTGGCGAAAATGTTGAAGTTTTAGAACCTGAAGAGATACGATTGAAGATGAAAGAAAAAAAACGGCACAAAAATATATACTATGACAAATGGTGTCGGGTATAATGAGGTATAGTTATCCTTAAATAAAGATAAGGATGAAGAAAAATGAATGAAAAATAATGTCAATGTCGGGCCATGCATATGTGATAGGGAACGGATCTTTAAGGCGCAAATTCGGATGGAAGCGTAAATGAAGATTATTGCAAGTATTGCTTTGAAAAAGGCGAAATTACTTTAAAAGGCATAATGGAAGAAACGATTGAGATATGCGTTCCTCATGCAGCAGAAACCGATAAGGATATGAATGAAGGCAGAGCAAGAAAAATGATGACGGGGTTTTTTTCAACGCTTAAAAAGCGGAAGGAGTAAAATGTTATGCCAAGGCCGAGAACAAAAGAAGATTTGATGATAGCTGCTAAGGAAAACTATGAGAAACTGAATACGCTGATTTCCAAAATGTCTGATAAAGAATTAAATACGCCGTTTGATTTTTCCAATGATGAAAAGAAAAAAGAAGCTCATTGGAGAAGAGATAAAAATTTAAGAGATATTTTAATTCATCTCTATGAATGGCATAAGCTGATTTTGAATTGGGTATATTCCAATCAAAAAGGAGAAGAAAAACCGTTTTTACCGGAACCGTACAACTGGAAGATTTATGGAGACATGAATGTTGAGTTTTGGAAAAAACATCAAAATACTTCTCTTAAAGATGCAGCTGAAATGTTTCATAAATCACATAAAGATGTTTTAGAGTTGGCTGAAACATTTACAAACGAAGAATTGTTTTCGAAAGATGTATATAAATGGGTCGGAGGAAGCGTACTTGGGTCATATTTTGTAAGTGTTACCTCAAGCCATTATGATTGGGCCATGAAAAAACTCAAGGCTCATCAGAAAGATTGCAAGTCAAAACAGTGAAAATAGGATAGTAAAGTGCATTTTACAAAAGCAAAAGGAATACTATCTTCAAAGAATGGAATGAATTTGTTCAGAGGCTGCACTTATGGTTGTATTTATTGCGACTCGAGAAGTAAATGCTACCGGATAAACTATAATTTTGAAGATGTGGAAATAAAAGAAAATGGCATCAGCCTTTTGGAAGAAAGCCTAAAACGAAAGCGAAAAAAATGTATGATTGGCTTAGGCTCTATGACCGATCCGTATATTCATGAAGAGTTAAAGCTGAATTACACAAGAAAAACTCTTGAACTTATAAACAGATACGGCTTCGGCGCAACGCTTATAACAAAGTCTGCTAATGTTCTAAGAGATTCGGATTTATTGAAAGAGATAAACTCAAAAGCAAAATGCGCAGTTCAAATGACACTAACGACTTATGACGAAGAACTTTGTAAAAAAATAGAACCTAATGTTTCAACGACGAGAGAAAGATTTGAAGTGTTAAAAACCTTGCGTGATGAGGGAATACCGACGGTGGTTTGGTTGACTCCGATACTCCCGTTTATTAACGATACGGAAGAAAATATTTTTGGGATTTTAAACTATTGCAAAGAAGCAAAAGTGTTTGGAATAATATGCTTCGGCATGGGACTTACGCTTAGAGACGGGAACAGAGAATATTTTTATTCCCGGTTAGATAAAAAGTTTCCAAAGCTGAAAGAACGATACGTCAGAGAATATGGAAATAATTATATGGCAGGCAGTAGAAATAGTAAAAAGCTAATGCGCTTATTTCACGAATTTTGTGAGCGGAACAATATAGTTCATGATAATGAAGCTATATTTAACTATTTGAATTTATTTAAGGAGAAGGACATTTCAAAGCAGCTTAGTTTTTTGACGAATTATGACTTGAAATAGTCGATATATGTAAAAGCGATTAAGGAGGGTTTCATTAACGGAGAGTTCAATCTTTACTATGTATGGTACAAATATGATAATGAACCCTTTTTATAACCTTTTTTCCATTAGTTAACCGTTACAATTTAATATTTTTCGTCCATTACGGAGGACTCGGTATGTTTAAATGCCGGAGTCCTCCTTATATTCAGCGATAATATCGAAAAAGGACTTCATGCCCTTAAATACCAGGATTTTTGCAAAGAGTACCCGCTAAGAAAGATAAAATTTCAAAAATCCAGAGGAGAGTTTTATGACAGATATCTTATTATCGGCTGGAATACCGAATATCAGCGAATCTGCCATTGCGGAACTTCTTCCAAAGAGGTCAAAGAATCACAAGCATATCGGAAGCGGTTGTCCGAATGATTTATACGGACCTTATCAATAACCTCTTAAAAAATCCGGCGTTAAAGTTAAAATAGAACTGAAAAATGGTTGGAAACTTGAAAAAATATGTATCCAATACTTGACACAAGGGCGAAATTGCGCATATCACGCGGCATTTGCGCCGAAGCATCGCAGAAAAACAGTATACGGACAAGTGAAGAGTGAGATCCGGCGAACATAAAGGGATATGAATGATAGAGACAGAAACGTATAGGGAACACGTACGCATGTTAAATTCAATGCCGCTGAAATATAGCGCATTACAAATAACGGGGCGCCGGAAAGGGAAGAGCAGTCCGGTGATATTTGGGAAAAAAGCGGGCATGAAATACAATTATGGGAAACGGGATTTTTGGCGTTGAAGATATTATTATGTAAATAGAGTGAAAGGCAATAAGAAAGCGATAAAGGAATATATAAGGAATCGGATGTATGAAGATAAGCAAGACAAACAATTGGCGATGAAAGAATCAATAGACCCGTTTACGGGTCAGCAAATAAAACAGGGCATAGCCGCCTTTTTTAGGGTTAAGCCGGCGGAAAGAGTGCTGTCGGCAAATCTTTCGGCAGGTCTTTAGACCTTGCGGTGTTTTTGCGACCGGCGCCCGGAAATTTTTTATTTTCCGTAAGAAATAAAATCCCTGTTTTGAGCGGCCGGTTTAGAAAAAAAGAATCTTTTTGCTAAAATTACAATAATGAATAAGCAAAGCGGCGGAAGTCTCTCGCAAAACCGTAAAAACAATAAAATGAAAAGAATCGTTTTGGCTTTTACCCTGTCGATTTCAGTTCTTTCCCCTTCATATGCCGGAGCGGACGGCAATGCTTTGTCCGCGCAGCTTCCCGGCGCGGCCGGCGTCGCGTCCGAGGAAAAAAGCTCTATCCCTTTTTTTGTTCCGTCCGCCCGGCAACAGCCGCCCCTGCTGCGCGACCTTAAAACCGGCATTGAGTTTTTGGGCGGCGTTGCCTTTATATCTTACGATATGGTTTTTTATAATCCCGCGAAAACGGTTACCGACGGCGAACTGGTTATTCCTTTAAAAGAAAACCAGAATGTCGCCGCCGTAGCCTTTGAGATTAACGGCAAAATGAGGGATGCCGTCGCGGTTGAAAAACGCAAAGCCGTCCGGATTTTTAAGCCCGCGCCGCAAACGGACCCCGGAGAGGCTTTGCCTGAAAAAGTTTCGCGAAAACGGTTTAAGACGGGAACTTATTCTTTTGCTCCGGAAAGCGCCGGAAGAATAAAAATTACCGTTGAAGAAATCATGCCGGTAAAAGACGACGGATATGTTTGCGACATCGATCTGTCCTGTGCGCAAAAAATAAATTTCGATTTAAATATTGAGATTCCTTCCTCTATGATTGAAGGTTTCCCCGCTGTAAAAACGGCGTTTCCGGACCTGGAATTTAAAAGAGGCAATAATGTTTTAAAGGCTTCTGTTTCCCGAAAAGATTATTTCCCCGGCGCGCCTTTGTCGCTGTTTTTGCAGAGAAAACGCGATGATCCGGTTTTTACCCATACGAACGGAAAAGAAACTTATTTTTACGCGGATTTAACGGTTAAGCCTTCTTCAAAAAACAAGAATTTTCCCAAAAAGGCGGCCGTCATATGGGATATGTCTCTTTCCGCCGGGAAAAGAAATATTGAAAAAGAGCTTGCTCTTCTGGACGCTTACTTTAAAAAAATCGGCGGCGCCGAAGTGGAATTCGCCGCTTTTAACATAAAAATGACTCCTTTTGAAAAATACACGGTCGCAAAAGGCGCGTGGGGCGAACTCAGAAAAGATATTTTAAGAATCGTTTGCGACGGAGCCACCCGTTTCGACAAAGTAAACCTGAAAAATTTGAAAGCGGATGAAATATTGCTGTTTACCGACGGAATAAGCACTTTGGGCGATACAAGGCTTGAAGCGGGAAATATTCCCGTGGCGGTTATCAATTCATGCGCCGAGTTCAATTACGGAGCTCTTATGGGCACGGCTTTAAAAAGCGGGGGCGTTTTTATAGATTTGAATTCCGTTTCCGGGAAAAAAGCCGCCCAGCTTCTTTCAAAATCGCGGCTTAAACTTGTTTCATATTCTTTCGACAAAAATAAAATTAAAGAAATTTATCCGAAAGCGGGGACTCCCGTAGAAGACAGTTTTGTTTTTTCCGGAATTCTCGCCTCTCCCGAAAGCGAAATAACTTTGTCTTTCGGATATGACAAAAACAATATTGTTTTTACCAGAAAAATAAAGCTTTCGGCCGGCGGCGACAATCCGGCCGTCGAGCGCTTATGGGCGGCGCGCAAAATCAAAGAGCTTGAACTTGACGCGGATAAAAACTCGGCGGAGATATTAAGGCTTGCAAAAAAATATTCGCTTATCAGCGCTCAGACATCCCTTATGGTGCTTGAAAGCGCGGCCGATTACGCGGCTTTCAAAGTCAAGCCTCCTCCGGAGTTCGCGGATGAATGCAAACGGCTTGAAGATTTGGCGCGTTCCGAGGAAAAAAAGAAGAAAGCAGCCGCTGTTGAAGACGCCGTGCTGCAGGCGCAGGATATAAAAGACTGGTGGAAACACGACTACAAACCTGAAAGCGCCGCGGAAACTTTGGTTCATAAGGAGACGGCTTTCGGGGTTAAGCCTGCGCGGATTTTTGCCGGAACGCTTCCGGCCGCTTCGGAGGGCGAAGTGAAAGAGTCTTCAGCGCGATCCGAAGAAGGTGGAAACGGCGGACCCGCGCCTCGGGACGGCGGCGTTTTTCCGGTTAAAACTTCTCTTGCGCAAAAAGAGCCGTTTATAAAAAAAGAAAGCGTAGAGGAGTTTCAGGACATAAAAATAAAAGCGCGCGATCCGCAGGCTCCGTATATAAAAATAATAAAAAATTCGTTTGATGATGAAATATATTCGGATTATCTCAAGCTCAAGGCCGGATACGGAGATATTCCTTCGTTTTATTTCGATATAGCCGACGAGTTCATCCGCCGGAAAATGAAAGACGGGGCGGTGACGGTTTTGTCCAATATAGCGGAAATCGGCATTGACAGCCCGGAGCTTCTGCGCGCGGCGGCTTATAAGCTTATGGAAGTGAAAAGCTATTCGTACGCGTCCGATATTTTTGAAAAAATCGTAAAACTGCGGCCGCAGGATCCGCAGTCTTACAGAGATCTCGCTCTGGCTTACCAGGCGGACAAAAAATATAAAAAAGCGCTGGACGCTTTTTATAAAATACTTACCGGCGACTGGGACAGATTTCAAAGCATAAAACAGATAGCTTTCGTAGAAATGAACAATCTCATATCTCTCCATCCCGGCATCGCTTTGTCGGGGATCGACAAACGGCTTGTGTTTGCCATGCCGGTAGATATGAGAATTGTCCTGAGCTGGAGCGCGGATGAGACCGACATAGATATTTGCGTCAAGGAGCCTTCCGGCGCGCAGGCGTCTTACGCAAACAGGTTCACAAGTTCCGGAGGAAGAGTTTCCGAAGATCTTACGCAGGGTTTCGGCCCGGAAGAATATATGATAAAAAAAGCGCCTGAAGGCAAATACGAGATATTTACGGATTTTTGCGGCGATGACAAAAACGGCATATCCGGCCCGACGGTGCTTTATCTTGACATATACGCTTTTTACGCGACGAAAAGACAGACCCACAAGCGCATTATGATAAGAACCGACAATGTCAAACAAAAAGACATAATAGGCACGGCCGATTTTAAAAGACCCGCCAAATGAACCGAAAAAATCGATTGTTTGAAAAACAAAAAAATTCACGTCCGGCAATGCGGCTGAACCTAAAAAGCGGAGTCTTTAAAAAGTCAAACATCGGCTCTCACGGCGTTTGCAAAACTAAAAAAACCGACAAAACGGATATATTGCGCAAAGGAAAGTTTTTGTCCGAGCGGTCTGCGCCCGCGTCATTGCCCGCCGGCGAATCCGCGGCGCGAAAAATTCATTCCGGCAAAAAGTCCCGTTTTACTGCCGTCCGTCGAAAAATTCGACTTTGCCCCTGTACATATTGTACATTCCGCCCGTTATCATTATTTCGCCTTTTTCTTCCATCTTTCTGAGTATGGGGCTTTGCCTGCGGATTTCTCTTAAAGAATTTTTCACATTTTCAAAACTGACGTTTTTGACAAAATCCGGATTTGAGGCTTTTTTTTCTCCCTTATAAACCGTTGAGACTTTTTCAACGGAAGGCTTTATTTTGTCGAGAAGCGCGGTAATGTGCCCCATTTTTACGCCTTCTATGGAAGAACTTATCGCCCCGCAGTGCTCATGTCCGAGTACAAGCAGAAGTTTTGCGGTGGATTTTTTGCAGGCGTATTCAAGGCTGCCTAAAATATCTCCGTTTATAATGTTTCCGGCAACCCTGGTTACAAAAATGTCTCCTATTCCCCTGTGAAAAATGTCTTCTACCGGCAGGCGTGAATCAAGGCAGGAAAGCACCGCGGCAATGGGATTTTGGCTGAGCGCGGCGTCTCTTACTCTTTGGGAATTGTTGCGCACGGTCAAATTGTCGTTGACGAAATCTTCATTGCCTTTTTCCAGTATGCGCAATACGTCCAGAGGCGTAAGCTTTGCTATGGATTCGGCCGGCAGGTCCGAACCGTTTAAAATTCTTTTGTCATCCATGACATATCCGTGCGTTTCGATTTTTCCGGCATTATAACAAAAAAGAGGGCTTGCGGAGCGGATGATATTCCATAAGCTTTTTTATGCCCGCCGTGAAAATTTTCTTTCGGGGCGGTAAATCGGGCATTTGTGCGGAAGATTTCGTTTTCAAACAAAAAGGCGGAAAAAGCCTGGGGAAAATACCCGTGAAAGCGAAGAAAAAACGGATTTTTTGGCCTGAAAGATTTTTGTTGACAAGGGCGCGGTTTTTTAAATAGAATAAAAAACCGTTATAAAACGGCGTTTTTTTTTTGAACCTTTCGGCTGAAAGGTTTAATTTTTGCATTAGGAGAGCGCAATGAGCAATGCGTACATAAGCAGCGTTATGGAGACCGTAAGGAAAAGATATCCGGGAGAGGCGGAATTTCATCAGGCCGTGACGGAAGTGCTTGAATCCCTGGTTCCGGTTATCGAAAAAAACAAGGATTTGCAGGACGCGGGCATTCTTGAAAGAATAGTAGAACCTGAAAGGCAGATCATTTTCAGGGTTCCCTGGGTGGATGACAAAGGCAATGTACGGGTCAACAGAGGCATGAGAGTGGAATACAATTCGGCTCTCGGGCCTTATAAAGGCGGCATAAGATTTCATCCTTCGGTAAACGCTAGCATAATTAAATTTCTCGGATTTGAACAGATATTCAAGAATTCTTTAACCGGTCTCATGATGGGAGGAGCCAAAGGCGGCGCGGATTTCGATCCTAAAGGCAAATCCGATAATGAAGTTATGCGATTTTGCCAGAGTTTTATGACCGAACTTCAAAGACATATAGACGCCGACACCGACGTTCCCGCCGGAGATATAGGGGTGGGCGCGCGCGAGATCGGCTATATGTTCGGACAGTACAGAAGAATAAAAAACGTCTGGCACGGAGTGCTGACCGGAAAAGGGCTTGACTACGGCGGCAGTCTTGTCAGAAAAGAAGCTACGGGCTACGGCTGCGTTTATTTCGCCCGGGAAATGCTTAAAGACAAAAAGACGGACATTGAAGGTAAAACCGTGGTTATTTCCGGAGCCGGAAATGTCGCCATATACGCCGCCGAAAAAGCGTTTCAGCTCGGCGGAAAAGTCGTGGCCATGTCGGATTCGGACGGATATGTTTATGACGCGGACGGCATTAAGCTTGATATAGTAAAAAGAATCAAGGAAGTGCAAAGGAAAAGAATAAGCGTATATGCCGAAGAAGTCAAAACCGCACGGTACTGCGCCGGGAAAGGCATATGGACGATCGCCTGCGACGTGGCTCTTCCATGCGCTACCCAGAACGAACTTGACGGCGATGACGCGCGGGCTCTTATAAAAAACGGCGTTGCCGCGGTTGCCGAGGGCGCCAATATGCCGTCAACCCCAGAAGCCGTAAAAGCTTTTCTTGAAGCGGGAATCGCTTTCGGCCCCGCGAAAGCCGCGAATGCGGGCGGAGTGGCGACTTCGGGGCTTGAAATGGCCCAGAACTCCCAGAGGCTTGCCTGGAGTTTTGAGGAAGTCGACAAAAAACTTCACGCGATAATGATAAATATTTACAATAATGCCAAAAGCGCGGCCGAAGAATACGGCACGCCCGGCAATTTGGTAAACGGGGCGAATATAGCGGGATTTATGAAAGTTGCCCGCGTAATGAAGGCGAACGGCGTTATCTGAAGTGGAAAAATACTGAAACATTCGAAAGAGGCCCGTTTAAACCGGAACGGGTCTCTTCGGTTTTTTCGCTGGCGAAATATTTTCCGGCGTTAAAAAAAGCGTCCGGCGCGCAAATCAAGCGCTTGCCCGCGGCGGCAATGTGCTTTAATTGTTTTTTATGATATAATCTCTTAATCCGCATAAAAATTCAAAAAACAGCATAAGGGGTGGCGCAAGATGGAAATATTACCGAGAAAAGTATCTATAATAGGCTGCGGCAAAGTTGGAATGCGTTTTGCTTATTCCATGGTCATTAAAGGTTTGGCCAGAGAACTTTGCCTCGTAGATTATTATAAAGAAGTCGCCGAAGGCGAGGCTATGGATCTCGCGGACGGAGGGCCTTTTCTGTCTCCCGTGGATATCTATTCCGGAGATTATTGCGATACGGCGAATTCGGAACTGGTTATCATAACCGCGGGCGCGGGCAGAAAGCCCGGACAGTCCAGGATTGATCTTGTCAAGGGAAACGTCGAAATAATAAAATCCATAATACCCCATGTGGTAAAATATTCTCCCGGCGCCATAATTCTTGTTGTTTCCAATCCCGTCGACATACTTTCATACGTCACTTATAAAATTTCGGGAAAACCTTCAAATGAAATAATCGGTTCGGGGACGCTGCTTGACACCGCAAGGCTTGTGAATCTTCTTAAAGGTCTTTTTGACGTAAATATCAGAAGCATACACGCTCCGATTTTCGGCGAGCACGGCGAAACCGCTTTTCCCGCCTGGAGCAAGGCGACCATAGGTGGAGTTCCTCTTGAAGACGCTTTTGAAGCTTTCAATAAAGAAGTCGATTACAAACAGGAACTTGCCCGCATTTTCCAGCAGGTAAAGGACAGGGGCAGGGAAGTCATTAAAAGAAAAGGCGAAACTTCTTACGGCATAGGACTTTCAATGACGAGAATATCCAAGGCCGTTTTGAAAAATGAAAAATCCGTGCTGCCCGTTTCTACTCTTCTTCAGGACTATCACGGCGTCAGCGGCGTGTATCTTAGCGTTCCCGCCATAGTCGGCAAAACCGGCATTGAAAAAGTGCTTAAAGTAAGATTTAACGATGAAGAAATGGCGGCTTTCAGGCATTCCGCCCAGGAGGTCAAAAAAGTCATTAAAGAAATAGGTTTTTAAACAGCCGGGCTTTTGCTTTTTTGCTTCAAATATTGCGGCATGTTTTGGGCGGAAAATTTTGCGGTTTTTCACGAAAGACATTCCCTGCGCATTGCCGCAGCTGGATTTGAAAGCATTGTTCGGGCGAAGTTTTGCCGGAGAGGCTTTTAGTATATTTTTCCTGCCGGAACGCAAAAAAAAATAATATATGCCGCCCGGCCGGACGTAAAAGTTTGTTTTTTACATAAAATTCATTCCGCCGCTTGCCCGGGTTTAACAATCCGTTATTTTCCGTTCCGGAAAAAGGAACGGGCGCCGGCAAAAGCGCAGAAAATGCGGCGGACAAAAGGATAATTGAAAATGAAAAATTGCGGGATGTTTAAAACGGCTGATAAAACGTCTAAACTGTCTCCTAAAGTGTCGATAGTCGGCTGCGGAAACGTCGGCATGCGTTATGCTTATTCGATGATCATCAAAGGAGTGGCGAGAGAGCTTTGTCTGGTCGACTATAACAGAAAAAAAGCCGAAGGCGAAGCTATGGATCTGTCCCACGGCGCTCCTTATGTGTCGCCCGTGAAAATTTATGCGGGGGATTATCCGGATACGGCCGGTTCGGATCTTGTGGTTATTACCGCGGGCCGGGGCCAGAGACCGGGAGAAACAAGAATAGATTTGGTCAAGGGCAATGCCGACATATTAAAAAGCATAGTCCCGCAAGTCGTAAATTATTCGCCCGATGCGATAATTCTTGTCGCTTCAAATCCGGTGGACATACTGTCTTATATTACTTATAAAATTTCCGGAAAGCCGGCTAATGAAGTTATCGGCTCCGGCACGGTTTTGGATTCCGCCAGACTCAGGTATTTGATGGGAAAACACTGCAATGTGGATTCAAGAAGCATACACGCCTCGATTTTCGGAGAACACGGCGATACGGAATTTCCCATGTGGAGCAAAGCGATGATAGGCGGAGTGCTTTTCAGCGATTATTGCAGAATATGCAAAGAAATGTGCGGGCAGGACAAAACCGTCATGCTTAGAGAGATTTTTGAAGACGTAAGAGATTCCGCCTATGATATTATAGAAAAAAAAGGCGAAACTTCTTACGGAATAGGGCTTGCCCTGACAAAAATATCAAAAGCCGTGCTTAAAGACGAAAATACCGTTCTTCCCGTTTCGTCCCTTCTTGAAAATTATCACGGGGTAAGTGATATGTATTTAAGCGTTCCCGCGGTTGTCCACAAAACCGGTATAAGACAGACGCTGGAAGTCGATTTCAACGAAGAAGAGCTTAAAGCTTTTAAATATTCGGCCGAACAGGTGAGAAAAGTGATCAGAGAAAGCGGGTTCTGATATGAAACTTTTTCCGTTTTTGTAAAAACATCTCCTGGCCGCGTATACGCGCATATTTGCGTTCGCTTAAAAGTTTCGCTTTTTTTAGCGGAAAAATTTCTTTTGAGTTTTTAGGGTTTTGCCCGGGAAATGCCGGCCGCCCGAATGCGTATGGCGGAATCTCTTTTTTTTACCGGACCTTGCGCATGCGGTTTGCGCGGATAACAGCACGGCAAAGCGCATTGTTTTATAAGGCTCGGGCAGCTGATAGACTTTATATTTTAATTTTATATCATCCGCATAAAAAGCGTATGAAGGCAACGGATATTTAAGGGTCTTCGGCATTTGCAGTTTTCCTTTCCCGCGCCGTAGAAAAAGGGCGCTTTTGAAGATGACATGGAAAAAAGTCCGGTTTTCCAATAAAAAACGCAGTTTATCGCAAAAAACCGCGTTTTTTTTATTTATAAAATAAAACCGCGGGCTGCGCCGGCAAAATCAAAAAAGTTCCGGCTTTAAATGAACCGCCAGTCCGGGAAAAGCGAGAAACCGGATAGAAAATAATAATTTCCGATGACCTTTATGGAAACGGATTTGCAAAATATTCGCCGGTTTCTCGCAGAAGTTAACGGAAATATCTTTGTGGTCTTGTTGAGAGTGCGGCTTTTGCGGGCGCAGACAAGCATATAAACGGCGCAAAAAAAGTTTGATAAATTTCCGATTTGTGAAAAAAATGAAAAAATAAAAGCATAAAATGATAGAAAAATAAATGCGTTTATTGAAAAAAAAGGGAAATAATATTATACTATGACCGTATGAGACGCGATTGGAACAAAATCATTTCACTGTTGTGCGCTGCGGTTTTTCTGTTAGGGCTGTGCCGCGATTATGCGGTTTCTTCTTTATCGGGAATTACCGCGCCTTCTCCGATGCCCGCGCAAAGTACCGGGCAAAATTCCGTTTTCAAAATGCCGGGCGTCAAAATTTCAGCTTCGAAAAATTATCTTTCGGATTCTTTCGTGATAAATATTCAGGATTATCACGGAGATTATGCTTCGCAGCTGGCTATATGCGGCATTCTTGAAAAAATAGCCGCTTCAGGCAAAAAAACGGAGATTTATGTCGAAGGGGCTTACAGGGAAGTCGATCTGTCATATCTTAAGGAAATAAAAAGCGCGCCCGCCTTTGAAGCTTTTGTGCAGATGCTTTTAAAAAACGGCAAACTTACCGGCGCGGAGTTTTTCGCTTTAAAAAATCCCGGCGTCAGGCTTAACGGTCTTGAAGATCTGGACCTTTATATGCGCAATCTGAAAAATCTTTCCCGGCTTATAGACGGCAGGGAAAACATTCTGTCCGGTTTTGAGGTATATTCCGATAAAATCGCAGGAAAGATTCTCGCCTCGCTTAACCCGGAAAACAAAAAGCTGTATTCGATTAAACGAAAATACGAGAAAGATAAAATAAAGCATGAAAAATACTGCTCCTTTGTTTTAAAACGCGCTTCGGCCGCAGGCATTGAAATACAAAAAACTTATCCTGATTTATACGGCTATTGCATGTCCGATGATTTAAAATCAAAAATCAACTTTAAAAAGACCGAAACCGATATGTCCGTTTTTTTGTCATTTGTCAAGAAAACACTTTCTTACAAAGAGTATTCGCTTATAGACAAATCCGGCAATAAACCGGGCATGCTTGCCGAAATTTACCGCGACTATTCGTTTAAGACTCCGGAACTGACGAAATTTTTCGCTTATCTGGACTGTAAAAATAAAATCAATCCTTCTCTGCTTCTTGAGCAGGAGGATTCTCTTTTGTGGAATACAATGGAAGCTTGCAGCGGTTCCTCCGTTGAAAAACAGGGAGTGCGTTCTTTAAGGGCGCTTGAGTACGCGCGAAAACTTCTTTTAGGTGAAATTGTGCCGTATGAGTACGGTTATTTGCTGAAAAATGAAGTTCTTTTCGAGAACTCTTTTAACAAATATCTGGGCATGTCTCTTTCCGCGGAAATCAAAGCTTATTATGAGGCGTCAAAAGAATTTTATGAAATAAACGAAAAAAGAAATGAAGTTTTTATTAAAAAAGCGGCTGTAGGAAAAAATTCCGGACAGTCCCTTTCCGTAAACGGCATTGAAGGCTCTTTTGACAAAGCTTCGTCGGTTAAAGTTCTTATAACGGGAGGTTATCACAGCAAGGGGCTGTCCGCTATACTGGAATCTTTAAGATCGGCTTATGCCGTTTTAACGCCGGAAATAACTTCCTCGGACGATAATGTCAAGTCCGCTTATGAGAATTCCATAAAAATTCAGGCCGCGTCCGCATTTTCGGCTTTTCAGAAATTTTTGAATTTCGGCAATATAATAGTAAATGAAAACGGCTTTAATATCAAAAAGTTTTGCGATATTATGCTTGATTACGATACGGTGAACTTTTTTGTTTCCCAAAAGGCCGAAGGAAATGATATAAGCGGGCAATTTTGCGAAGGCATAGTTAAAATGGCCAACAATTTTGCGGCCGGCGGCGGAAAGATCCGCTCTTTATCGTTTGAAATATCCCGGAAAGAGAAAAACTCTTATGAAATAGAAGTCAGGGTTGAAACCGAAAGCGGCGCGGCCGTTTCGGAAGTTTACGCCATACACGGCGGAAAAAAGAAGTCAGCCGTAAAAAGAGTTTTTCCTGCGACGGCTTTGCTGAAGTCCGCGGGGAGAAAACTTAAACTGTCGGAGTCTAAACAGGTAAAAAATTTCTTATTTGAACGCTACAGAAGCAGGCTTGCCGCCAGCGTGAAGAAATTTGAAGCCCGGCTGGCTTTTTGCCGCGCAAATCCGGACCGGCGGGAACTGGAAATAATAGCTCCGGAAATTCTTAAAACCGCGGCGGAGTTTACGGAAGCGGTAAAAGCTCTCGACAGAATATATCCGGATCTCGACTATGTAAGGCAGGCCGAAGGCGAGAGGCTTATAGCGGCCGCTTTCGGCGGATTTGCCGAAATAATTTCAGGAGAATTCGATTTCGGCGCCCATAACGGTAACTTTTCCAAAACTTTTGAGCGTGTAAAAAAGACCGTAAAAGAGTTCGGGCTTGAAGCTTATGAAAATATACCCGAGAAATTAAGATCCGCCGTTTCAAAAACGTCTTCGCCTTCCCCGAAGAAAACGACGAAAGAAATTGAAAATAATATAATGCGTTATTTCGCGGGCAAGGCCGGTTCGTCAGAGCCTGTTTTTGCTTTTGCCGTTGCCGGAGCGAAAGAAAGTCTGGGCGGCGAATATGATTATGACGCCGCTGATATGACGTTTAAAAGGATAAGCGCCGGGTTTTTCAGGAAACAATCCGTAAAAAGGGCCGGCGGCCGGGAAAATATAGTCGACGCTTTAAACAGGCAAAGCAGGGAAATAATGCCTTATTTTAAGGCGCGCGCTTTTGCGGTTAAAGATCAGGAAGAGACGGAGGACGCTTTGATACGCAGCCTTTCGGCTCTTGAAATCCTTGCGGCTTATCCGGATTTTGCCGATATGGACGAAATAATAAAAATATCCCTGGAACTTTTCGAGGCGGCCGGCGAAAACATAGACATAAAAACAAGCGAAAAAGCCTATCTGGACGCTTTGGCTGAGGATAAAGAGAAAGCGTTTTCTTTTTTTAAAAAAGAGATGGAAGATAAAATCGAATACGCGCGCAGAGTCACGGTTTTTCAGAACGAGCTTATAAAGGTTATCGCCCTTATAGGCAAACGAAATCCGGCTTATTTCGAGCGGGCGCGGGATTTTCTTCTGAAAGTGTCCGACGGAAGCATACTTCAGGGGCGCGGCGGAATGGAGGGCATGTACTGGCTAAGGCAGCAGAGCATTTTGAGGCTGAAAGATTTTAATTCTCCGGCGGCGGCGGATGCCCTTAACAAAATAATGGAAGCCGAAGATAAAACCGGGTTTTCCTCTCCCGATTCCGTTTTTATGTCGGTAAATCTCGAATCTTCAAACTCGAAAACTTTGTCGCTTAAACTGCACGCCGCCGGCGTTCTCATCGATTTTAACAGACAAAACGCCCGGGCTCTTCTTGAAAAAGACGCGGAAGCTTATTTCCGCTCTTTGCAAACCGTTCCAGCGAAAGAAAGGTTCGCTTATATTCTTGCCGCCGCGGATTTCATTTCCGATCCGGTCAAGGCTCTGGATGAAAAAGCCGGAGTTCTTAAAGGTTTTTCTCTCATAAAAGATAAAGATATATTGTTTGCGGCCAATATTCTGCTTGATCTTATAGTTCCCGTTTTCGGGGAAATATCCCCGCAAGACTCTTCCGTTCCCGTTGTAGCCGGCTTTCTGGCTTCTTTCGCTTCCGCTCTTTCCGCCGTAACGGGTAAAGAGCTTTTGCATATAAAGTACAATGCGGATTCGCTGAAAAACCAGGGATATTATTTCGCAAAGACGCTTTCGGTGATTCTTTCCGATATCCGTTTTGAACTGGGCAATATGGGAAGCGGGAACGTTAAGCCGTCCGGCTGGATTTCCGGATATAATGTGTTTATGATTTCCGGCGGCGGGGCTACGGAAGAGATAGTCAGGCTTAAAAATCTGAATTTTTCCGGAAGAATCGCCGGTTTGATGAGCGCTAATGACGACGGCGGAAGCTCTCTTCTTTGCAGGGGGCGCAATGCCCGGGTAAACGGCATATACTCTCTTTCGCAGGGAGACGTGGTTAATTTCATGACGTCCGCGGCCGCTCTTAAAGACAGCGACGCGCCTTTGAAAAACATTCTCGGCGGACTTATGAACACGAGATTTCAAAAGGATATTTCTCTTTCGGCCGCTTTGGCGCAAATAAAGGCGAGCTGTAAACAAAAAGCCGGAGAATCTCTTATTGCGGAATTCGAGAGATTTTGGAGCCGGCTGGAAAAATACGCCCGTATCTGCGATGAAGCTTCGATACCGATAATAAACAACAGCCTTAAAAATCTTATTTTTGAAGCCATAGCTCTCGACAACATGGCTTACGGCGAGGGTTTTGTAAATCCTGACGGGGTATATTCCTCAATGAAAGATTTTGCCGACCTTCTCGGCACGCGCTCGGTGGCTTTGTCCGCGCTTCCTTACGGCAATATAATAAAGGTAAAAACCAAGGGCGGAATCGAATTTATCGGACAAAGTTATTTCTCGCATACTCCGCATATTGTCAGCGGAGGCAAAACAAGAACTTTCTGGACGCCCGAGACCGTCGGCGCGGTTTTTGATGAGATAAGCGCGCAATCCCGGGTCGCCCAAAGCATAAGCGGGGCGAGAGTTATTATTGCGGGGCTTTGCAGCTGGATAACGAGCCTTGGCGTCCAGCTTTGCGATAAAGACGTTTCCGAAGCGCTGGCTTTAAATGAAAAAGCCGACAAAATCCTTATCACAAATCCCGTTAAAGACGATGAAAATACAATGTCCTGGAGTGAATCCGCCGTCGCTTTTTTGCAGAGGATTTCAAAACGTAAAATTCATGAAATGTTTAATAATATTTTCGCCTGGCAGACCGCGGCAAGGGACAAACCGTCCGGTTTCTCGGCTCTTACCGAAAAGGAGATCTTCGACGGAGCGGCGGGAGGATATCTCGGGGAAAACGCCGTTTCCGTGTCCGGCACCAGACTTGTCGACAAACATAAAATAAAACTTCATGTTATTTCCGGTGGCGTTAACATTAAGCAGGTGCCCCGCAGAGACGATCCTTCCGGGGTAAATTATAAAATCGCTTCGGATCCGCAGGTTGTCGCCGAAAATATCTTATCTGCTCTCAGCCGGGCCAACAGCGACATGGTTTACGGAAACAGCGCCCTTTCCGTAAATAAAAACATACGCTCAAGCGCCATGGACAATGCCACCGCCCTGCTTTTCGCGGCGGAGAATGTTTCCGCCGAAAACAGAGCCGACTCGCTGCTTGAATTCGGAGTAAGCAGTTTTGTTTTTATCCCCGTTTCGTCCGCCGAGATGGAGAGGAAAAAACTTGCAGGGGAAGCTTCCGCGCTGCAAAATTATTCCGGTATCAGCTATCCTTCCGGCGCGCGGGGAGAGAGAGACTTATGTTTTTTTGTAGACAAAACCGCAAACGCGTCCGTGACGAAATGTTATTACGCGGCTGAAAACGCCGAAGAGGCCGGGTCCGCCGTGGAAGAGCTTGCGCTCTGGTTTAAATACGAGCTGCCCTCTCTTGCAGAGGCCGGACTGGTAAGACACGACCAGCTGTTTATGGTGGAAAGTTCGGTGCGCGACATAGGTTTTGAAAAACTGGATTTGGGCGCTTCAACGCTGAAAGTGCTTATAGGGGGAACCCCGTCCTCCCGGTATGACCTTAATATAAACCCGCAGGAAGCCGCCGATTCGCAGCAGTATATAAACGCTTTGCTCAATGAGATGAGAAAACCGGTAAACTCCATAGCGCGCAGGCTTAGTCTTTATAATAATTTAAACATTTCGGGATACGACAAAGACGAGAGCCTTCTTTCGGAACTTAAAGAGCTGCTTGTTTCAATAGACGCATGGGACGATAAGGCCAAAAGAGCCGCCGTGCTTTACGCTCTTAAAAGCGGTTTTGAAATAAAAGTAAGCAAAAACAGCGTGCGGTTTACAAACGCCGCCGGAAAGGAGATGCCTTTTTATATTGACGCGGCGGGCAGGTTTGTAATGGCGCAAAAAATGCTTGAAAAAATGCGTTTTCTCGAAAAATTGAGAGTTTTTGCCGATATGGACGATAATATAGCGCACAGAGAGAAACCTTTCACGCCCGAAATGCAAAATATTTTCGCCGTCCTCACTCTTTACGGAATATGCAGTCCGGTTGTAATAACGGGTAATACCGACAAAACTTTGTGGGTAAGATTTAAAAGTTTGCCTGAAACCGTTCTCAAAGAAATGGAGTTTTACACGGAAGTGGGCGGGCTGCGCTATGAATATGTGCCCGGAAGCGGCTTTGTTGAAGACCCGGATTATACTTACGAAAGAATGCGCACGGCGATTCCCAAAGATATGCGGCAGGAAATAAGAGAACTTACAAATAATGTGGATTCCAGGTTCGACGATCTGTTTATCTCTTTCGTGCGCGCGGTTCACGGGCTGGAAAATTATAATGACGCCGTTGCAAAGGCATTGGAAAACTATCCCGAAAACGGCGAAATGATGAAACTAATAAAGAAGATAACCGGACAGAGCAGCAAAAATCTTTTAATGCTGTATTGGAAAGACCTCCGTGCCAAAGACGTCCAAAAAGTGCTTGATGAGCTTGCCGCCGCTTACAACGACGAAAACGCTGCCGTCCGCAACGGTTTGTCCGTAACTTTAAAAGAAGAGAACTATCTTAAAGCTCTTGAGATTGTTTCTCTTCTGGAATATTGCAGAATCTCTTTCTCGGAAAGGGCCGAAGACGGAAATAATAAGCAGGTTCTAACTAAAAAAAGCGATATAGAACGCATATTGCAGGGAACTTATAAAAAACACGAAGCCGACAGCACCGTGAGAGTATCTCTTACCCCCATAAGGGTTAAACACGTAAAAGCGGCGATATCCGAATTGTACGCGCGGAAATTCGCCTCGATTCCGCATCTCAGCGGCTATAAAGTGGAAAGTTCCGGCAGGACGACGATAAACATAATGAAAGAAATATGCCAGAAAACCCTTCCGGTGGAGGACGCAATCGACAATATAAAAATACCGGCGGAAAACATTGTCTACAGCGGCGACGAAGTTTTTCTTGAAGGCATGTCCGAAGCAGACAGCGGCATTGACGATTCAATCGCGAGGCTTGATCTTAAAAGAGGAAGAAAAATGCTTGTCGTAAGCACGAATCCGGCACTTCACAATACGCAGGCAAGACCCAATCTTATTTCCATCGCCGAGGTAATGAGAAGAAACGGAATTCCCGCGGATTCGCCCGTAGACGCCGGAACTTTTCTTCACAAAAGAATACTCGAAAGGCTTGAGTATAATTTCGAAAAGATTATGACGGAAGAAGATTTCGAGCCGGAAAATATAATACAGGATTTCAAAAAAGCTCTTGAAAACGGATTTGCGGATTATCCCGTAAAAGATTTTAACCCTTCGCGGCGGCAGCTTCAAGACAAGCCTGTTTCCGTGCGTACCGTTTCCGATATGCTCGGCGCCGCTTAACTTTCATCCGGCTTTTTTTCTTACGCTCCAGGCCCCCTTTTTTAGCATATCCTGCTCAAAAGCGGGGCTTTTTTGACATCAAACCGCAAAAGGTTTATAATACTTCGGCAAAGAACGGCGGCTTGTTTTAAAAAAGAGATGAAAATTTTTGCCGGAATATTGTAAGGCGCGAAAAACGGCATCGGAGACATAAGGCGTCCGCGGATAAAAAATTTGGGCATATTACTTTAGGCCGCGGGAATATCCGCGTAAAGTATTTTTAAAATCTTCTTTTTGCATATGCCGGAACCGGTTTTGCATAAGTAAACGTCAAAAGCGTTTTTTTTTTGAAAAGCCCGCCGCGTGCATATGCGTTTTGCCGCCGTGTCGGCGGCGCTGTAAAAAGAAAAAAATTTGCGTAAACGGTTTGTATTTCCTGCGCGTGTGAAAGAAAATCTTTGAAGCGCAAAACTCCGCGCCGGAGCGCGTTGGCGGATGTTTCCGCGTTTTCGCTAAGCATTCGCGCATGGCGCTTTAATTTTTTCTTCAAGCGCGTTAGCGGGACTTTCTGCGGTTTTTTTACGGGATATAGCCGGCCGCAAAAAGACGGACGCACGAGCCGATTTAAGCATTAATCGTTTTGCGCATTAAAAAAACGGGGAAAATGAAAATGAATAGAGTATACGGCAATATAAGCGAAACGGTCGGGAACACGCCTTTGATAAAGATAAATAAACTTTCCGCGGGCCTTTACGGAGATATATACGTCAAAGCCGAATTTTTTAATCCTCTTTCAAGCGTCAAAGACAGAGTCGGCCTTGCTATGATGGAAGAAGCCGAAAAAAACAATCTTATCGATAAAGATACTTTGATAATAGAGCCGACCAGCGGCAATACCGGCATTGCTCTCGCCTTTGTATGCGCACAGAAAGGATATAAGCTTGTGCTGACCATGCCCGAAACGATGAGCTCGGAAAGAAGGGGGCTGTTAAAGATGCTGGGAGCCGAGGTTGTGCTCACGGAAGGCGCGAAAGGCATGAGCGGAGCAATAGAGAAAGCCGAAGCAATCGCAAAAAAGAATCCGAACAGTATTATTTTGCAGCAGTTCAAAAATAAAGCCAATCCCGCCGTGCATAAAAAAACCACCGCCGCCGAGATATGGGAAGCTCTGGACGGAAAAATAGATTACTTTGTCGCCGGGGTCGGTACCGGCGGCACGATTACCGGAGTGGGAGAATATCTTAAAGAGCGCAGGCCCGGCGTGAGCATTATCGCAGTCGAACCTGAAGATTCGCCCGTTCTTTCCGGCGCAAAAGCCGGCGCGCACGCGATAGAGGGCATAGGGGCGGGTTTTGTTCCGGAAATACTTAACACGGAAATCATAGACGAAATAATAAAAGTCGGATCCGCGGACGCCGGCGCGACCGCCGGGCGTCTCGCAAGGGAAGAAGGAATTCTGTCCGGAATATCTTCGGGCGGAAATCTCTGGGCGGCTTTACAGATTGCCTCAAGGCCTGAAACGGCAGGCAAAAATATAGTGACGGTTCTGTGCGATACGGGCGAACGCTATATTTCAACCTGGCTTTTTAAAGAATTGGAATATTGAGCGTTTGCCTGCAGGCATTGCGTACCGGCGGATAATGCGGTGCCGCAAACGGTTTCCCGTTCGGCGTCTTTTTTCTTTGCCCATGCCGCAAAATTCGGATGCGCGGATTTGCGGTTTTCTTTTTTTGGCGGTACCGATGTAAAAATTCGGTTATTACCTTCAAAAACAAACGGATAAAACGAACAATGTTTTCCGTTTTAACCGGAAAACAGCCTGCAAAACGTCTTTTTTTCGCGGCACGGCTTTTCGCGGCACGGCGCCGCTTTTTGAGATAAACCGTAAAGATTTGTCGGCGGTGTTAATTTCGGAATGTGACGGACGGGAAGTTCAAAGCCTTGCGAAAAGCCGCGCATCTTTGCGCAAGCTCCGTTTGCATAAACATAGAACTTTAAATTAACGATAATAAGCCCCTCTCGGGAAAATCAAAAAAAATTTTTATGTTTTTAAAGAGGATAAAATGTCAAAAAAGCCGGAAAAAAAGCCGTGAAAGAAGGAAATGCGCCTCTTGCATTAATGACGGACGATATAGGAAAGCTGCTGGTGCAGTATGCGCTGCCGGCGGTCATAGCCATGACGGCGGCTTCGCTTTACAATATAACCGACAGCATTTTTATCGGGCACGGAGCAGGCCCTCTCGCATTGTCCGGGCTTGCCGTAACTTTTCCGGTGATGAATCTCGCCGCGGCGGTCGGCTCTCTTGTGGGCGTGGGAGGGGCGTCTCTTTTGTCTTTAAGGCTCGGACAGAAAGATTATGAGAGCGCCAACAGGATACTGGGCAATGTTTTGGTATTAAATATTATCGGCGGGATACTGTTTAGCTTGCCGGCTTTTGTTTTTCTGGAGCCTATGCTGCGTTTTTTCGGGGCGGGTGACGCCGTCTTTCCTTATGCGCGCGATTTTATAAGGATAATTCTTGCCGGCAATGTGATAACGCATATGTACCTGGGGCTTAATGCGCTTTTGCGTTCTTTGGGACGCCCGAGAAAAGCTATGAATGCCACGATAATGACGATAATAATAAACATTGTCTTAAACCCTTTGTTCATCTTCGGTTTCGGATGGGGCATCAAAGGAAGCGCTTGCGCCACCGTTATAGCGCAGGCCTCGGTGCTTGTCTGGCAGCTCAGGCTTTTTGCAGACAAAGAGAATTTTATTCATTTTAAAAAAGGCATATACGGGCTTAAAAGCGAAATAGTAAAAGGCATTGTATCCATCGGCTCGGCGACTTTTCTTATCAATGCCGCCTCCTGCGCGGCAGTTATTATAACCAATAAACAGCTGAGCGCTTACGGGAACGAGCTTGCCGTCGGCGCTTTTGGCATAGTCACCCGCGTCTCTTTTCTTTTTGTGATGGTCGTTTTCGGCATCACGCAGGGAATGCAGCCCATAGCCGGATACAATTACGGCGCTGCGCTGTATGAAAGGGTGTCGGAAGTATTCAAAAAATCTGCGGTTCTTGCCGTCGCTGTAATGACCGCCGGCTTTATAGCCGTTGAACTCTTTCCTCAAACCGTCTCTTCCGTTTTTACCGCAGACAAAGAGCTTGTTTCTCTTGCATCCGGAGGATTGCGGTATACTTTTATCTTTTTTCCGCTGATAGGTTTTCAGGTTGTTACGACGGCATTTTTTCAAAGTATAGGGAAGAGCGCGAAAACCATAATGCTTACGCTTACAAGGCAGGTGTTGTTTTTGATCCCTCTTCTTTTTGTATTTCCGCTTTATATGGGAACCGACGGCATATGGCTTAGCTTTCCGGTTTCGGATCTGGCGGCGTCGGCTTTTGCCGCGTTTCTGCTTTTTTTTCAGTTCCGCCGTTTTAAAAAATACGATTTAAAACAGGAGATTTTGAAATCATGAATGAAAAATTCGCGATTTGCATCGGCCGTGAATTCGGCAGCGGCGGACTTAAAATCGCCGAAGAGCTTGCAAAACTGCTGGAGATAAATTTTTACGATAAAAAGCTGATAGAACTGGCCGCCCGAAAAAGCGGGCTTTGCGAAGAATATTTTGTAAAATCCGAAGACAATCCCGCCGCATCCGTCTTTTTCGGAGATCTGTCCGGACGGTCTTCCGGGATTTTCAGCGCCGGATATTACGGGGAAACGCCTCTCCCGAACGAAACGCTTTTTAAGATCCAGAGCGACATAATAAGGCGGCTTTCCGCAAAAGAATCGTGCATATTCGTGGGAAGGTGCGCCGATTACGTCTTAAGGGATCATCCGCGCTGCCTGAGCGTTTTCATTTGCGACGATATAGATAACAGGGTCAAAAGGATAATGAGCGCAAAAGAAAATGAGTCCGATTTTGAAAAAGTGAAGAAAGAAGTCGAAAAGACGGACAAAAACAGAGCAAAATATTACGGCTTTTATACCAATAAGCAATGGGGCAAAGCGGTTTCCTGCCATTTATGCATGAAATCTTCGGTTTTGGGCATTGAAGGCAGCGCCTCTTATATCAGGCTTTTTGCGCGGGAAAAGTTCAATTTGAAATAAAAAATTTTGCCGATAAAACGCGGCGCGTTTGATTTGAAGGTTTTTAAAAAATGGTATAATAGCGGCACTGTTTTAAAATGTCTTTGGTTTGCTTGCCGGGACAATAATATTTCTCGGTTTTTTTAATATATTTTCAGCGAGGGGCGGCTTTTATGGACAAAATTTATCAAGTATTGGAAAAAGTAAGAAATCAGTCTCCCGTGGTGTACCACATAACGAACTGGGTAACCTCTTCGGACTGCGCGAATATCGTTAAAGCTTTCGGCGGTTTCCCCGTAATGGCGCATGCGAAAGAAGAGGCCGCGGAAATGGCTTGCGCTTCCGGAGCTGTCGTTATTAATATCGGAACGCTCGATTCTTTTATTATGGAAGCGATGAAGTTCGCCGTAGCCGCCGCCAATGAAAAAGGAATTCCGGTTATTCTTGACGCCGTGGGAGCCGGCTCGACAAAGTTCAGAAACGATATGCTCAAAGAGCTTATGCGAAATAAAATAGACGTTATAAAAGGAAACGCTTCCGAGATAGCCGCGGCCGCCGGGATAAACGCCGGCGCCGGAGCGCCCGGAGACGGAGAACGCGCGTGCGGCGATATGGTTGAAATAGCGAAACGGTTTGCCGATGAAAAAAAATGCGTTGTGGCCGTAACCGGAAAAGAGGATATATGCACAAACGGAGAAAGCGTTCTTTTAATTAAAAACGGCAGCCCTATGATGCCTACAATAGTCGGCACGGGATGCATGGCGGCATCGGTTATCGGCACCTTTTGCGCAGTTGAAAAAGATTATTTTTTCGCTTCGGCTGCCGCTCTTGTATGTTTTGAAATAGCGGCGGAAAACGCGGACAAAACTTCGGAAGGGCCCGGAACTTTCAGGAATAAACTTTTTGACAAGATCAGCACTTTAAGCGATATTTCGATAAATAAAATGAAAAGAATAGAAGAAAAACAATGCGGGAAATAAAAGAAAAACTCGATAAATTAAAAAAAGAAAGAAACGCCGTCATTCTTGCGCATATATACCAGCTGCCGGAAATACAGGATGCGGCCGATTTCGTCGGCGATTCTCTTGATTTAAGCAGAAAGGCGGCCGAGACAAGCGCCGACGTGATAGTTTTTTGCGGAGTGCATTTTATGGCCGAAACCGCCGCAATACTGAGCCCGCGAAAAAAAGTAATCATCCCTGACGCGCATGCCGGCTGTCCTATGGCGGATATGATCGGCGCGCAAAAACTTAAAGAATTCAAGAAGCGGCATAAAAATCCTTTTGTCGCGGCTTATGTAAATACTTCGGCGGCGGTAAAAGCCGAAAGCGATATCTGCTGCACTTCCTCAAATGCGGTTAATGTTTTAAACAGCGTGAAAGAAGAGACAAAAAATCGTGAAATAATATTTGTTCCCGACAGAAATCTCGGCGCTTATGTGCGGAAAATGTCGGGCGGGGAAATGGTCGTATGGGACGGATTCTGCCCTACCCACAATAATATTCTTCCGGAAATGGTTTTAAAAGCGAAAAAGGAACATCCCGAAGCCGAAGTTTTGGTTCATCCGGAATGCCGTCCGGAAGTGGTGTCTCTGGCGGATTTCGCTTTATCCACCGGCGGAATGTGCAAACGCGCGCTTGCGAGCCCTAAAAAAGAGTTTATCATAGGAACCGAAAGCGGCATTCTTTATAAATTGCAAAAAGAAAATCCCGGCAAAAAATTTTATCCGGTCTCTTCCCTTGCCGTTTGCCCCAATATGAAGAAAATAACGCTCTCGAAAGTTTTGGATGTTCTTGAAAATTTAAGCAATCAAGTAATAGTCCCTGAAGATATAAGGGAAAAAGCTTATATTCCCATAAAAAGAATGCTCGAAATAAAAGGCAGTTAATAGTTTTTTTGTTGTCATGCCGAGTTCTGTGATTACTCTCAGGGGAAAATTCAGATACCTATATCATATACAAAAATATTATAAAGAATGCATTAAACCGCTTAAGAAAAAGAAAAAATAATCAGATATGCAGCAATGCAAGCAAAACGCAACAAACTAAGACAATATATAACAACACTGGATAATGCACGACAAAAATACTTGACAAAAACAGTATGTTTGTATATATTACTTGCACGTCACAGCTATTGTTAACAGCTCTAGCTGTCACCCTGAGTTGCGAAAGCGGCTCGGGGATTTTGTTTTTATGAGGTGATTATGAAAAATAAAAAAATCCGAAAAATGTTTTTTATTGATGGTTTTAACAATAGACACAGCTGCTAAGATTAGCATAGATTTTATTGATTGCAAATGGCTGGATTTAGATAAAGTGTGCTTAAGATATATTGACCTGTCTCGTGAAGAGTTTTCCGGTATAAAATATTTTACAACATTATCAGAAGCCAATGTCTCTACCAAAACAACAAGCATACATTGGCGCTTTAACAGCAAGCTGCAAAAATCTTGAAATTATATATGGTAAATTTAAAACAAGATCCAGAAATTGTCCATTATGTAGTAGAGAATATCCCGCGCATGAAGAAAAATTAACGGATGTATGTAAATTTAGCAATTACTCTGTTTGAGAATGTACTTAAAAACACATTTGATGAAGCTGTAATAATTTCAGCAGACAGTGATTTGATTCCTCCAATTCAAGCAATTAAAAAGTTGTTTCCTGAAAAATGTGTGGCTGTCTTACCACCTTATAATAACTCTGCATTAGATTTAATAAACAATGCCCACAAAAAATATAAAATGAGAGCTAAAACATTATTAGATTCTCAATTACCTGATACTGTTTCAATATACAGCCGCCCTCACAAATGGAGCAAAAATAACTTTAAATTCGATCCTGCAACAAAAGAATATTTTTATCAGCCGCCAACTCCTTAAAATACTGCATATATATTTCAAAAACGGCAAGACTAATATCTCGCCTTTTTGTTTTCTTTATGGTTTTTGTAGCTTTTATTTTCGATTCCCGAATGTCGTGACCGGGGATCCGTTTTGTCTTTTGTTTTTTTTCATTGCCGTTGTCGTTTACGCCGCCTCAGAAGCATGGGTTATAAACGGAAAGATTTTCCAGACGGCTTAATCCCTGTAAGGAAGTCTTTGTCTTTGTCGTTTTTGCCGTTAATGCCGCCCTTTTTGCGTGTCTGTGAGCGCAATATTGTGAGGATATATATAATTTTGGCTGTTTGATGAAAGTTTTAAGAAATTTTGTCGTTTTAGCCTTTGCCGTTTTTTGCCGCCTAAAGAGCGCGGTTTATGAGCGAAAAAAATATTTGTGCTTGCCTGGCACGGTTTGCGCTGCTTGAAGTAAAAGTATTTAAAAGTCTTTGTCTTTTTTTGTAGTTACGCCGCCTCAGAAGCACAGTTTATGAGCGGAAAGATTTTTCAGATGCTTTAATTTTATATGTCTGAAGTACGCGAAGCGTACGAGTTTATAAAATTATCTGAAAAATATTGAAGCGAATGTGCTTCAGCGGCAGAGTTTTGCACACTTTTGATCGCATGCAAAAGTGTGAAAGAGG
>CALHWY010000008.1 GCA_938040055.1 uncultured Endomicrobiia bacterium | reverse complement strand
GAAATAAGTGGATTGATGAAGAAAACAGAGTATATATCATCTTCACTGTGGAAGAGATTATGGAGATTTTAGGAAGATCCAACAAGACGGCAGTCAAGATCCTAAACGAGCTTGATAGCACGTGGAGACCGTGACCCTTTGCAAAGAGAAAGCCTTTAAGATTTTGCGGCGGCGTTTTGTTTTGCGTTATACGATTTTTATATCAACGAAAGGATTGAAAAATTATGGAAATGTCTGTTTATTCAAATGCGCTTGAAAAAGACATAAAAAAAATAAAAATTTATGTCATTGTGCTGGCGCTGCTTGCGGCGGCGCTGTGCTGGTATGCTTTGAAAAACACTTTTCTAAGGGTTCCGGCAGACCTCACGTCGGCGGGGACGGATGAAAATATTAAGTCCGGGGATTATGTCAAAATCACTTCGGATAAATACTATTATATGGGTCTTATAGACGCCAAAGGAAAGAAAGCGGAGGGATATTATTATCTTGTCGTCACGGATAAGGCTTTGTTTATCGTCCGCTCGAAAAAAGATCTGAGAGAAAACAACTCCGGCCAGGCGCCTGCTGCGGCCGAGTTCAGGGGGATAGCGCGCAGCGACAGGCGCAGACAGGCAAATATGGAAATTCTGGCCGAAATGGGCGTGCCTCGCGAACTGGCGGACGATAAGCTTTCGGAATATATAATTTCCGATAAAGACGCGAACGGAAAAATATGGATGTTTTTTTTGCTTATTCCCCTGTTGGCCTTTGCCGTAACAAAGGCTTTGGGCATAGGAAATAACAAGAAAAACAGGGACAGACTTGAAAAATTTATGAATCTTATGGCCGCCGAGCAGTCTTTTGACGCGGAATTTAACGCGCGTGACGACTATCTTCGGATAGGCAATCTTCATATGACGCGCAGCTGGCTGTTTAACGGCGAATCCGGAGAGATTTTTTTAATGCCGGTAAGCGAAGCGGTATGGGCATATGTCACCGTAACCCAGCACAGGACAAACGGCATTCCGGCCGGAAAAACTTATGCGGCGACGGTGTGTTTTTCCGACGGCGAGCGCAATGAAATAAAAGGAAAGTCGGAGAACTGCGGTTTGATTATTGAAGGGATCGCCGCCCGCAATAAACGCACGATAATAGGTTTTAACGAAGAATTGTCCGGTGCGTGGGCGCGCGACACGAAAGCTTTTATTGAACAATGGAAAGCGGGAAAAACGGACGGTTAATCCCGAAAAACGCAAAAGGGGGAGTTTTTAAATGGCGGAAAAAGCAAAAGCCGAAATCAAGTTTGAAATCGTAAAATCCGTAGGAACGGTTTCCGAAGGAAGCAAAGGCTGGAAAAAAGAGTTAAACATCGTAAAATGGAATGAGCGCGAACCCAAATATGATTTGCGCGACTGGTCGCCCGATCATACGAAAATGGGCAAAGGAATAACTCTTACCAGAGAAGAAATCGCAAAGCTGAAAGAATTGCTGTCGGAAATTTGAAAGAGCGAAAAAACCGGAAAATAACATTGGTTTTCCCGGGAATTTTTTTGCTTTTTCAAAAAAAGCGGCAGTCCGGCGGTTCCGGGGCGGTATGCGAATGGCGCAAAATAAATGTATTTGCAGACAGAAAAATTTTTGGCACGAAAAACGTATGAGTATGAAAAAATTCATATTGTCCGCGCAGCCGGAACTTTTTTAAAAGACTGTTTTACGCTTTGCGTACGAGACGACCGGCAAAGAAGTTTTTTTTCGAGGCTTTGCAAGGCCGGATTGAGGATATGGCCCGCTTATAAAAAACGCCGGAAAGTTTTTAAGAAAAAAAGATGCGGTTTGCGGTTTATGCTTAAAAAAAGCGGATAGCCCGCGTAGCGAGTTTTTCTTATGATAAACGGAAAGCGTTATAAAAGTTTTTTGAAGCCGCCGCTTCAGCTTTCTTTCTTGCCGCCTTTTTCCGGTTAGAAGAAAAAATTTAGCAATGCGCAGCCGTTATGCTTTTTGGCATTTTTAAGGGAATTAAAATTTTTGCGTCTTATGCCAAATATTTTTTCGAAAATATTTTTTTGAGCGAAAATCCCAAAAAAATGCCGGAAAGAACGGCATGGCTTTGCGTATTTAAAAGTATTTTTTGCCAAAAAGTTTTCAAGCAGCGCATATATTCGCGCGATATCCGTTTTCTATGATATTTTGCGTACCGAAAAGACAAGCCTTACGGATATAAAAAAAACAAGAAACAGAATAAGTCCCTATATTTTAAAACAGCGCCGGAGCTTTAAAGGCATTCATATGATATCGTGAAATTTGCCTCTGCCGTATACCGGAAATTTTATGAAAAAAGCGGATAAAACAAGGTTTTGAAATGAAATATTTTAAATATGGCGCTAAAGAGATTGAACATCTTAAAAAAAGGGATAAAAAGCTGGCAAAAATCATAGAAAAGCGCGGAATTATAAAAAGGGAAATGACAGAGGATCCTTTTGCCGCCCTGATTGAAAGCATTATCGGCCAGCAGATTTCCGGCCGGGCAGCCCAAGCCGTAACCGCCAGATTTTATAAACTGCTCAACGGCGATATCAGCCCTTCAAACATAAAAAAACTCGGGCTTGAAGCCGTGCGCTCCTGCGGGATAAGCATGAGAAAAGCCGCATATATAAATGCGGCAGCCGAAGCATCTTTAAACAAAGAGATTGATTTTAAAAATCTCCATAAACTTAAAGAAGAAGAAATAGTAAAAAAGCTTTCTTCTTTGGACGGAGTAGGCGTTTGGACGGCTGAGATGCTGATGCTTTTTTGCCTGGGCAAAAAAAACGTGCTCAGTTACGGGGATTTGGGAATACGCCGAGCCATTATGAAATTGCATGATTTGAAAACTCTTTCAAAAAAAGAATTCGAAAAATATAAAGAAATGTATTCGCCTTACGGCTCCGCGGCCTCTTTGTATCTGTGGACGATAGACGCTTTTGCAAAACGCGAAAAGATGCGCGAAACTTAAAATCCGTAAATTCGCATGCGTTTGCTTTATTATTTTCCAGCTCTTTGCGGCAAGATCTGTTTACCGCGGGCTTTCTTTCAATTAAGCGCGGAATAGTCCGGAATTTATACTTTCTCCTGAATTTTTTTGACGAAAATAAAAAATTTGTCCTCTGTTCAGGAATTTTTTATAAAAAAGCGTTTTATATTTGCGGCAGGCGTTTTTTTTAATGCGGCATCGGCTCGGGCGCTTTTGCTTTATCGCAAAAATTTTGACAAATCCGGCATTTTCAGTTTTTGTAAATGCGCCGCTTTATTGAGCGGGCACCGCGTTTTTCTTTATTGTTTGCCGGCATATTTTGCAAGCAGCGTGTCGATTTTATCCTTATTTTTATCCGGGATAAAAACATACAGCCCTTTTTCCGTCACAAATTTGCCGTCATAGTACCAAAGTTTGAAACTTTTCCCGGTGTCCGGCTGACTCTTATGGAAAATTTTGCGCGTCATATATGATATCTTTGAAAGAGGCGCGGTTTTCGAGAATATTTGTAGAAAGTTTCGATTTTTCAATCGTTTCGACAAACATTTTCATCTCTTCTAAAGTCTGCAGCATTTTAAAGCTTCCGCAAGGACCTTTTTTTACTCTTATGTAAACGGATACGGGGTCTTCTTCGCTGAAACCGCGGTAATTTAAAGCATTGTCCGATACGGTTTTTGCGGATCCTACTTGGTTTTTCCGTTTTCAAAATCCATTTTCCGGAGATTAAACAGCTTTTTTTTTCAATTGTTCGTTTGCGGAAGCGTTTTCCGTTATTATGCAGGCATAATTGCCGGTATATGTGAAATCTTCGCTTTTCCAAGGATTTGCCATGTTTTTGCAAAGTTCATAAGCGCAGTAGCCCAAACTGTCAAAAGCCAAAGGTTCCGCGGTTTGCGTCCAGCCTTGTTCGGGTGAATATTCATAAGAATTTATTTCGGATATTATTCCGTTTGCCGAAATCGTTGTCGAGTTTTACAAGGTTTTGCGTCATAGCGCCGGGCTTTGCCGAACTTCCCGTATACCGTCCGTCAATATAATATGAAAGGCCGGCTGCTTCCGGTTTTCTGAAATCGATTTTGAGCAGCTTTTTATACATATATACCGTTCCCGTATAAGCGATATCAGTGTCCTTTTGCATAAGCAGGGGAGAACTCCCGGCGTATCCGTATTTTATTCTGCCGTCTTGCGGATATTTGAAAAAAGATTCTTCTTTAAAAGGAGAATAGGCAAGCGTGGATATGAAAGCCGCGGCCGAATATGCCGCCGCGCCGCAAAAAGCCTTAAGCCGGCCGTTTATGGTACCGGGCTTTGCCGGAATATAAAAAAACAATGTTTTCCGCAAATACCCGTCCCGGCGTCCGCCGTTTCCCGCAAGCCTTTTTGCCTTTGCGCCGCATTTGTTTTTTTCTTTGCCTTGAAAAATTTTTATCTTTTCAAAAAAAGCGGCCGCGCATCAAAAAAATTTATTTTTGCGCGGAAATTTTGCGGCGGATTTGTATGTTTTTGTCAATAATACTAATTTACAAGCTTTCTTTAAAGCAAGAATGGAATTTGCAATTTTTTTCTGTGGCATAAATAAATTGAAAATATTAAATTTTTAACGGCTTTTATGGAATCCGGCAAAAAAACAGCAAAATGCGTAAGCCTGTTTTTGCATTGTTTTATGGAAAATTTTTTGTCTTTGCCGGTTTATGATGCATTATCAATAAAACGGTTTATATTTAAAAATGTTTCAAAAATCAATAAATTCCAATGCCGTAAAATACCGCGTCCGGCAAATTAAGGGCGAACTTGACAAATTTATTATAAATGTGTATAAAATTATTTTCCGGACAATAAAAAGGTAAATGAAAATGTCGAGACCTTCGCGGAATTTAGATAAAAAATTAATAGAGCTGGGCAAAAAGAGGATTGTTTCCGAGGGAATTGCCAATCTGAGCATAAGGCAGATCTGCCTTAGCGCCGATATCAATTTAGGGATGTTTTATTACTATTTCAAATCGAAAGAGAATTTTATCAAGGCGCTTTTTAAAAGCATGAATGATGATTTGGCGGCGGATTTTGTGGCCGGATCGGAAAAACTGGCGACTTCACGGCAAAAACTGAAAAAAGTTTTATTTATGACTGCCGAAATGATGAGAGAACGCCGGGGTATAATCGAGACGATGATAAAAGACGTTAATATTTTTGATGAACTTTATACGGAGATCAGAAGAGAAATTTATGCGAAATGGCTGAAATTTTACGGCGATCTCGTAAACGAATGCAAAAAAGACGGATATTTGGATAAAGACGCCGATACCGATATTTTGATTTCAGCGCTCAGCGGGGCATTGCACAGTTATGCCAGATGCTGCGAGTTTTACCGGCACGGACAAGACGAATATTATAAACGCGTTGAAAAAATGATTGATTTTATAATGGAAAAATTTAAATAAAAAAACAGACGGAGAGGTTTTATAATGAAAAAGATTAAATTTCTTTTGCTTTTTGCCGTTTTTGCCTGCGCGGCGGATGCCGTTTGCGCCCAGACGCTCAGCATGCGGCAGTATTTGGATTTGGTGGCTGAAAATAACAGCGAACTGAAATCGGTTCAGGCCGGAATAGACGCCCTCAAGGGAAAACTTGCCGAAATTGACAGGGTTTATTCTTATTTTTTTTCCGCTTCGCTGACTTACGGCGACGACCGCAGCGGAAAGCCTTTTGTGGTCGACTCCGCCACCATGGACAGAGTGTCCGCTTTCTCCGCTGACGTAAATGTCAGCAGACGGTTTGAAACCGGCACGCAGGCAACAGTGGGTTTGCAGGGCTCTTACGGAAATAACGATTATAAAGCCGGAACGGATTATGAAGTTGCCGAACTTGCCCCGTTTATAAGACTTGAGCAGTCTTTACTGAAAGAGTGGAACGGCGGAAAAACCAAGGCAAGCATTGCGCAGGCAAAGGCGAACGCCAATTCCGCTCTTTATTTGCTGGAGTATAAAAAGCAAAAGATCCTTCTTGAAGCAAAACTTGCCTACTGGAATTTGTCGTATTGCAGAACTGTAATAGATTTCAGGAGATCTTCTCTTGAAAGAACGAAAAAAATAACGGATTGGAACCGGAAAAGATACGATCTGGATTTAGCGGAAAAATCCGATATGCTTCAGTCTCAAGCCGCTTTTAAACAAAGAGAGCTGAATCTTAAGCTTGCTTACGAACAGGAAGTTAAAGCTTCAAGGGATTTTAACAGGTTTATCAGCATTTCCGACCCGAAGGGTAAGTATCAGGTGGAAGCCTTCATCACTGCGGGAAACAATTTCGAAAAAGACAAAAAGCTTGAAAAAAAAGGAACCAGGGCCGACGTGCTCTCTGCCGAGGAAGACGTTTTAAGCGCGTTTCAGGCCCAGCTGCTTTCGCAAAAAAGCATGGGAGCCGATCTTGTATTTGTAGGGCAGTTTGCTTTAAACGGTGTCAATAAAGATTTTTCCAAGGCAGGTTCCGACCTGGGAGAGCTTAACAAACCTTCATATTCCCTGGGTTTAAAATACACTCTTCCGCTTGATTTTACCCTTAGAACAGCCGTTAACGAGGGATATAAAGCCGCCAAAATATCCGCTGAAAAAACTGTGGAAAATGCAAAACTTCAGGAATCGAGCGACTGGTTTCAGCTTGTGGATAACTGGAACAATGCGAAATCAAGATTGGCTCTTTCCGTCGAAATAAGGGATATTCAGCAAAAAAGAAACGAAGAGGAGCAGAATCTTCTCAAAAAAGGAAGAAGCACCACTTATCTTGTTTTGCAAAGCGAGCAGGATTTGGACGATTCATACCTTAGCATGCTGCAGAATATACTTGAACTTATAAGTATATACGAACAAGCGGAAGCTTTTTACAATACTTCCGCCGATATCATAAGACGGTAAATCAGAGGAAATTCTATGAACTTAAATTTGGCAAAACTTTCGATCAAACGCCCTACTTTTATCACGGCGCTGCTTATGGTGATAATCATTTTAGGGCTTGCGGCCTACGGCAGAATGAGCGTCAGAATGTTTCCTGACATAGAATTTCCTTACGTATTGGTAATGACGCAGTATTCCGGTGCGGGGCCGGAGGAAATAGAACAACTGGTCTCAAAACCGCTTGAAGATGCTATGAGCGGGATATCCGGTTTGAAACACGTAAATTCGATAAGCCAGGACAATTATTCGATCGTTTACGGAGAATTCGAGCTTTCAAAAGACCCGGATATAGCGCTTCAGGAAGTTAAAGACAAAGTCGGAGAGGCTAAACGGAACTTGCCGGGCGATATTGAAGAACCCGTCATACAAAAGCTCGATCCCGACGGCATGCCGATAGTTTCTTTAAGCCTGAAAGCGAATATGACTTCCAAAGAACTGTATGATTTTGCAAATGATGAAATTACAAAAGAAATTTCGCGTGTGAGCGGGGTTTCGAAAGTTGAGATCTTGGGCGGTTGCAAAAGGGAGATACATGTCGACATAGACAAAAACAAACTCAAAGCGCACGAGCTTACTTTAAGCGCGGTTTCGGCAAGAATAAAATCCAACAGCCTCAATATTCCCGCAGGAAAAGTGAATAAAGGGGCTATGGATCTGGCTTTTAGAACCATCGGGGAATTCAAATCTATAAAACAGATCAACGATGTGGTCGTAAGCTTTATGGGAAACGATATTGCCGTTACGGTAAAAGATCTGGGAAAAGTCGTTGATTCGTTTGAGGAAGAAACGACAAGGGCAAGGGTCAGCATAAGGGATGAAAACGGCAATATTGACATTGAGCCGTCTCTTATCATACAGGTTTATAAACAGGCGAAATCGAACGACGTCGCCATTTCCGATGCCGTCCGGAAAAGGCTTATTGAGGTAAACGAAAAATATAAAGACGAACCCGGCAAACCGGTTTTGACGCTTATTGCCGATAATGCAAAAAGCGTAAGAATGAATCTTAAAGACGTAGAAAGGACTATCATTGAGGGCATTTTTCTTGCCGTTGTCGTGGTTTATTTCTTTTTGGGAAGCTGGCGTTCCACTTTCATAACTTCGCTTGCTCTTCCCAACAGTCTTATAGGCGCATTTCTGTTTATGAATCTTTTCGGATTCAGCCTGAATGTTCTTTCCCTTATGTCTTTGTCGCTGGCGGTCGGCCTTCTTATCGATGATGCCATCGTGGTCAGGGAAAACATATTCCGTCATTATGAGGAAGGCTCAAGCCCGGTAAAATCGGCCCTGGACGGCACGAATGAAGTCACCATGGCCGTTATCGCCACGACAAGCGCCGTTGTCGCCGTGTTTTTGCCGGTTTCTTTTTTAAGCGGCATTATGGGGCGGTTTTTTAAAGAGTTCGGCCTGACGGTGGTTTTTGCCATGTTTATTTCCGTACTTGACGCTTTGACCATAGCCCCCATGCTTTCCGCCTATATCATCAAAGGGCACGATGAAGAAAAAGAACAGGGAAAAATAATAAAAGCGGTCAGTATGATATGGAACTATTTGACGCTCCGGTGGTTTGAAAAAATATACAAAGCTTGCGAAAGATTTTATATTTTTGCGGTCAAAAAGGCGGTCAAGCATAAAATTCTCACCATTTTGTGTGCCGTATTGTTTTTTGCGGGTTCGCTTGGAGTGGCAAAACAACTTAATTTTACTTTTATGCCCACTGCGGAATGGGGAGAATTTACGATATCTCTTGAAGCCGAACCTGGAACTTCGCTTGAGCAGATGGACAAAGTCACTAAAACGGCCGAAGATATTATTTTAAGCGATCCTAATATAGAAATGCTTGTCACTGCTGTCGGAAGCACAACGGGGCTTTCCAACAAGTCTTCGATTGATGTAAAGCTGATTTCTTCGGATAAAAGAACGGTAACTACTAACGACATGAAAGACAAATTCAGAAAAGAGCTTAATGAAAAATACGGACGGGAATATCAGGATAACAACGTGCATGTTTCTATCGGCAATTCTACGATGAATGGAGCCGGCCGCAGCGAATTTATAGTAGAGCTTTTCGGAGCCGACGCTTCGCAAATGTCAGCCGCGGCGTCGGTGCTTATGGAAAGGTATAAGGGAATTCCGGGGCTTGTGGATATCAATACCAACTACAGATCCGGAAAACCCGAACTTCAGATCCGGATGGATACAAAGAAGATGGAATCGCTCGGCGTCAACTCCGTAGTAACGGGAAACGAAGTCAGGGCTATGATAGACGGGGTCAAATCCGGAAAATTCAGAGAGAAAGGCACAGAATACGATATCAGAGTGCAATTGCGCCAAGATCAAAAAGACATTATGGAGGCATTTAATTCGACTTATATAAATAATGTCAACGGAAAGCTTGTAAAGCTTACAAATGTCGCCTTTCCTGTGAAAGCCGAAGGTCCTGCGACAATTAACAGAAAAGACAGATCCCAGTTTGTGACTGTAGAAGGCAATCTTGAAAAAGGCGGGGCTATAGGAAGCATACGGAAAGAGGCTATAAGAATATTCAATGAAGAGAAGGCAAAACCGGAAAACTCCAGAATCTGGAAACATATTGAAATAAGATTTTCCGGAAATGCCGACGAAATGAATACGATGGTTCAAGGCATAATTCTTGCCGCGGCTATGTCAGTGCTTTTTATGTATTTGATTTTGATGAGTTTGTATGAATCCGTGATAACGCCGCTTACCATCATGTCGGCTTTGCCCCTGGCGATTATCGGCGGATTTGTCGCTCTTTATCTTACCGGACAGTCCATAGATATGTTTACTCTCATAGGAATGATAATGCTTTTGGGCATTGTCGCCAAAAACTCCATTCTTCTTGTGGACTATACACAGCAAAAAATCAGGGCGGGAGATTCCGTAGACGATGCCGTTGTAACCGCCGGGCAAACAAGGTTCAGACCTATCCTTATGACGACATTTGCCGTCATAGCCGGAATGCTTCCGACGGCTTTGGGACTTACCGAAGTGGGAGCTTTCAGAAAAGGAATGGGTATTGTCGTTATCGGCGGGGTTATAAGCTCCACTTTGCTTACGCTTCTTGTGGTTCCGGCGATATTCGGGTATATGGACAGGTTCAGACGTTTTACCAGAAAATTGATCGGCAGGCCGGAACGCAGAATGATTGATCATTCCGACGCCGAATTGGCTGACGAAGAATTGCTCTGATAATACAATTAAAATGGAAAGAGGGCGGAGTTTTTCAGTCCGCCCTTTTTTTATTGCATATATATAACCGCCGGCCAAGCCGGCGATATCAAAAATTTTCAGCCATGCGAGTTTTGCCGTAAGCAGACCTTGCGAGAAATAGCGGTTTTACTCTTGCCCTTGCGGGACAGAGACAAAGTCTCCGGAGAGTGATACTCTCAAACTTTTGAAAACGGTTATGCCGGCGGTTTAAAGGCATTGAATAGCATCATCTCCTCACTTTTAAAAAGCAAACAAATCGCCGCCGGAGCATATTTATTTTGTCCGGCAATTTCGGAACTTGAAAAATAATAAAAAACTTCCAGAGCGTTTTCCCTGACAGCCGAAGTCGCCTAAATATTCGCAATGCATTTACAAACATACTTCGGCGCAATAAAAGGATAAATTCACGCAAGCCTGAAAAATACTGAAAAACGGAATTTTTATGATAAAATTATAGATCACTCTAAAACATATAAAAATTATCGAAAAAAAGGAGCTGTTATGAATTTAGCGCAATTAGCCATTAAGCGCCCGACATTCGTAATGTCGATACTTACGGCATTGCTTATTTTGGGCTTGATATGTTTTAACAGACTCAGCGTAAGAATGTTTCCCGATGTTGAGTTCCCTTATGTTCTGGTGATGACGGCATATAAAGGCGCCGGTGTCGCGGAAATAGAGCAGCTTGTGTCAAAACCTGTGGAAGACGCGGTCAGCGGGGTGTCCGGGCTTAAGCATGTTTATTCGTTCAATCAGGATAATCTGTCCGTCGTTTTCGGCGAATTTGAGCTTTCAAAAGATCCGGACATAGCGGCTCAGGAGGTAAGAGATAAAATAGGACAGATAAAATCAGCGCTTCCCAAAGATATAGAAGAGCCCGTGATAATGAAAGCCGATATGAATAATCTTCCTCTTGTAACCATGAGTCTGAAGTCCTCGACTCTTACCGCGAAGCAGCTTTATGATTTTGCGGATGATGTGGTTGCAAAAGATTTCGCACAGGTGGGCGGAGTTTCGCAGGTGCAGATAATAGGCGGGCGGAAAAGGGAAATTCATGTGCTTGCCGATAAAGAAAAGCTTAAAGAATACGAACTTACTTTAAGTCTGCTTGCCGCCAGAATAGAGTCGAACAGTTTGAATATTCCGGCCGGCAAAGTAGACAGGGGCGGCAGTGAAGTGACTTTCCGCACTATGGGCGAGTTCCGTTCAGTCGGACAAATAAACGATGTCGTCGTAAGTTTTATGGGAAACGACATTCCCATAACGGTTAAGGATGTGGCTGGAGTCGAAGATTCGGTGGAGCAGGAAAGTTCCAGGGCGAGACTGGATTTTAAAGACAAAAACGGAAAAATAATATACGAGCCTTCTCTTTTAATAAGCGTCTACAGACAGGCAAAGGGAAATGACGTGGCTATTTCAGACGGCATCAAAGCCAAAATAGCCGAAGTGAATGAAAAATATAAAAAATACGACGGCAAGCCGCAGCTGACTATGATATCGGATACGGCTATCGGCGTGAGAATGAATCTTGAAGACGTGAGATCTACGATTATCGAAGGCATATTTCTCGCGATAGTAGTTGTATATTTCTTTCTGGGAAGCTGGCGTTCCACTTTTATTACGGCGCTGGCGCTTCCCAACAGTTTAATAGGCGCTTTCGTTTTTATGTATTTGTTCGGTTTCAGCCTGAATGTTGTCTCGCTTATGTCTCTGTCTCTGGCGGTCGGGCTTCTTATAGACGACGCCATAGTCGTGCGAGAAAATATTTTCCGCCATTACGAAGAAGGCGCCGATCCCGTAACCGCCGCGGTTGAAGGGACAAATGAAGTTACTCTTGCGGTAATAGCTACGACAAGCACGGTTATCGCCGTATTTTTTCCGGTGGCTTTTTTGAGCGGCATTATGGGGCAGTTTTTTAAAGAATTCGGGCTGACGGTCGTTTTCGCCATGCTCATCTCCATTCTTGACGCTTTGACGATAGCTCCGATGCTTTCGGCTTATATTATTGCCGAACATAATCAGGAAAAGAAAAAAAAGCCCTATATAATGGAAAAAATTTCAGGTTTTTGCGGGATTATCGTGAAGATTTTCAGGGCGCTTACGGTAATATGGTTTAATAAGGTTTTTGATTTTGTGGAAAAATGCTATAAAAATCTGATTTCTTTTATAGTAAAGAAAAATCTTTTCAGCATTCCTTTTGTTTTATTCGGAAAAAAAAGGCATTTCGGCATAAGCTGGAGACTGATAACTCTCGCTGCTGCGCTTTTTATTTTCATAGGTACCGTAAAGATCGCGAAAACCTATCTCAAAACTACTTTTATGCCTTCTTCGGAGTGGGGGGAATTCAATGTAAACATAGAGGCAAAGCCCGGCACTTCGCTTGAGCAGATGGACAGATATTCAAAAGAGATAGAGAGCATTATTATGCAGGATCCGAATGTAGAGCTCGTTTCCGTCTCAGTGGGTTCGCCGGATATGTTTTCAAATCTGGCAAGCCGCGCGAATCTTTACGTGAAAATGATACCGAATGAGGAAAAAGGCGGGATTATTCACAGGCTTTCCGGCTTTTTCGCCAAAAAAGAAAAACAAAACAAAACGTCAAAACGCAGAACTATGAGCACGTCGGAGCTTAAAGAATATTTCAGAAAGTCTTTCAAAGAAAAATACGGCGCGGAACTGGAATTTTCGATACTCCGGCAGTCTTCCATGGGAGGCGGTGAAAGCGAGTTCATACTTGATTTGGTAGGCGACGACATAGATATTCTTTATGAGGTCGCCGGAGTGCTTAAAGAAAGATATAAGAGCATTCCGGGACTTGCGGATATTAAATCCAATTATAAGATCGGCAAGCCGGAGATGCAGATACAAATGGATATGAAAAAAATGGAAATACTGGGAGTCGGCTCTGTGTCCGCCGGCAGCGAAATAAGGGCTATGATCGACGGCGTAAGGGCCGGAAAGTTCAGGGAAAACGGGATGGAATACGATATACGCGTAAAACTCCGGGACAGCCAGAAAGACATAGCAAAGAATTTCAATTCCATATACGTAAACAATGTCAACGGGAAACTGGTCAAGCTTAAAAACGTGGCTTCGGTAAAAGCGGAGTCCGGCCCTACGCAGATTTACAGAAAAGACAGGAGCCGTTATGTTACCGTGGAAGGCAATCTCGCGGCTGGCGGAACAATAGGAGAAATACAAAAAGAAGCCGTAAGGATTTTCAATGAAGAAAAATCCAATCCTAAAAACGCCGAAAAGTGGAAAAAGGTGGAATACAGAACTTCCGGCAATGCCGAAGAGATGAAAAATATGTTCACCAGCATCATGATTGCCGCTGTGCTTTCTCTGATTTTTATTTTTATGGTTCTTGCAAGCTTATACGAATCAATAATAACGCCGTTTACAATTATGACGGCTTTGCCCATGGCCGTAATAGGCGGAATCATAGCTCTTCTGCTTTCAAACCAGCCGATAGATATGTTTACTATGATAGGAATGATAATGCTTTTGGGAATTGTGGCTAAAAACTCCATACTTCTTGTAGATTATATACAGCAGCTTATGCGCGCCGGATTAAACGTGAAAGATTCAATAGTCCGCGCCGGAACCGTAAGGCTGCGGCCTATACTTATGACTTCCTTTGCTTTGATAGCAGGAATGCTTCCGACCGCTTTGGGTCTTAGCGAAGTCGGACATTTCAGGAGAGGAATGGGCATAGTTGTAATAGGAGGCATTGTAAGCTCTACCGTTCTTTCTCTGGTGGTCGTGCCGGCCATATTCGAATATATGGACATTATAAGGCGTTTTCTCAGAAGAATTGCCGGCCGTGGAGAAAAAAGAATGGTTGATTTAAGCGCGGAGGAACTGGCTGCGAAAAAACTTTAACAAAAATTTCACAAAAAGAACCCCCGAAATTTGCATATATAAAGTAGAATATAAATGCTCTTATGAGGCGCCGTATAAAGGAAGGCGGAAAATGAGATTAAAAAAATCGCTTTTATCTCGTGTTTTGCAAACGGAAAGTTTTTTAATTAATAAAAAACTGGCGTCTTTTTTGGTGCTTATCAGTTTATCCGTCAACGGTTTTGCGCCCAGCACTGTGGAAGTTAGCAGATACAGTCTTGTGATGGTGGCCGCCACAGTTGCGCGGACGGCGGTGATTGATATTTTTAAAAAATGCGATAAATCTCTTGTTTTTTTATCGGAAAGTTTTTACCGGAAGTTTTTTAATGTATTGCGGGATACACCTTTAAAAACGCTTGAAACATCCGCGCAAAGCAAAGCCGCGGAATCTTCCGCGCCGGCGCGCGCGGCGGAAATAACCGTAAAGCAGGCCGCGTTAAACGAAAAGATAAAAATTGCGAAAGAAAACGGATGTAAATATTTGTTTATGTCCGCAGTTTTCTACGACAAAGCCCCGCCTGCGCGTATGTCCGCCGGCGTTTTTGCTTTTTCCGGAGGCGTGATAATAATACTGTTTTTATTATTTATTTTGTGTGTGATAAGAAGGAAAGATTCGCATGAGGATATAATAATCATTAACGGAATAATAAAAAGATTCTCGGTTTAGAAGATTTCTGAGCCGGGAATTTTTTTGGATAAAAAAAATAAAAATGAAGAAAGAACGGGAGGAGCCATGAAAATGAAAGAAAAAATCATGAATTATTTTCGCCAATACTGGAGGAGCAGGCTTTTTATGAAAAGCGTATCCGTATTGGTGGCGGTATGTTTTGTTATAAATGTGGCCAACCTTCCGGTCTATGCGCAAAGCGGGAGGGTAGAGGACGAACTGCTTAACAAACGCATTGAAAACCATGCTGAAAAGCAGGAAGCGGTGACAAATCCCGCGGTTATGAAGCCTGTGAACGAACAGATAGGGTCTGTAGTGAACATAGAAGGTCTTGACTCGGTTAGCCGTAAAGAGCTGGACAGGAAAGATATGGCGGTGACGGAGATAGGCGCGATATTGGAAAGGAGCCGTGACGGAGCAAAAGAGAGGATAGTTGGGTCTTATGATGATGAAAAAAAGAAAATAAGCATACATACGCACGACAGCAGCCGCAATTACAGTAAAGAGGTGAAAGCGGATTATGAATTCAGGGCGCTTCAGGTATTGGATTCCGGAGCGAAGAGAGGCAGTTTTGTAGAGACGCACAGCAAAGAGTTTTTGAATTCCGAAGCAAACCGCGGCGTATCGGGAAAAGGTGAAGAGCGCGAAGAGAAGCAAGGATTTGAAAAAAGGCCGGGTAAATATGAAGATGAAAAGGAAGAAGGAATAGAGATTGGGATAAAAGACGCCGAACCAGATGAGACGGTTTATAGAGAGAGCGATGAAGTTGTTGAAAAGAGGGTAAACGAAGAGAGCGCGGAGAGCAAGCATAATGCTTTAAAGGCATTGATAAAAGAGAAAGATACGGCTTCTGTCACTAAGGCGACGATAGAGAAGATTCAGGAGACTGCGGCAAAATCCGGTTTGGAGCTTGTTGCGAAAAAGAATGCTGGGAGCAATGAGACGCAGATAGAGCTTTATTCCAGCAAGTTTACCGGGGAAAACATTTTTGTTGCCAAGTCCGGCGGACAGATGGCGTATCCGACGCATAACGGGAGCGTAGAGATAAGGCAGTCGAAGGATAAGATAAATATAGGCGGCAATGAATTCGAAAAGACCGGGATATCGCTTGTATCCGGAGAAAGGGCGCGTCAGGACGACAGCATTAACAGGAAGGCGGAAGGATTGTTTATTACAGAAATGCTTTCCGTATTTTCCGGAGAAAGGGCGCTTGATTTGGAGAAAGGTTTGTCTGTTTCCGTTTCTGAAAGAGCGTCATCGGCGCTTGTAAAAACCCTTGACGGAATAAATAAGGGGGTATTGGCCGGCCAGTCATTGTTTGCCGAGGCAGCGGTAAAAGCGGTGAAAGGTTCGGTGGTCAAGCCGGCAGGTTTGAGTGATGTGCAAGTAAAGGGAGAGGAAAAGAATAAAGATAAGGATTATGAAGATGTAGCCGATGAGCTGGCCAAACAAAGCGGTTTAAGCAGGGAAGAAGTGGACAAAGCGCTTGGCGGCATAGAAAAGAGCAAGCTGGACAATGCGATAGGGCTTTTGAAGGACTTTTTTGCGCATGGCGGTCAGATAATAAACTGCGCGACTGATGCGATAAGCAATATTTTGGGAGATACGATAGGCAAAGGCGTGATAGCATTGCAGGCGCTGTCGAATGATATAGCGAGCGGCGTATTCGGCAAAGAGAGCATAAAAGACGGTCAGATCCATACGAGCATGTCCGCTATGAACAAAGTACTTAAAGATAACGGCAAAGACAGCGCCGGGTATGGGATAAGCCTGGAAGATTTTAAAGAAGGTTTAAAGGAAGGGGAAAGCGGGATATTGTGGGTAGACGGGAATCATTATGTGACGGTGACAAAAGAGAAAGACGGAAAGTTCAGCGTTGCGGACGTTAACAGAAATGCCGGAGAAAAGATCACTTACAGCGGTGAAGAGTTTGACAAGCTGATGAGCGGAAAAGAAGCCATGGATGTAGACGGAGTAACGCGCGGCGGATATCAAGTTGACGCGAACGATATGAAGGTGTTGACGGATTCGGAAGGTATAAAAGAGAAGGCGTCGGAAGGGAAAGCGAAAGTATTGAGCGAAGAAGATATGGAAGAGATAAAAGGGGCGAAATATGTGACCAGGAGCGTTACGAGGACGAGGACTGAGACGAGAGTAGGGATAAGGGAAGAAGAGAGGACTGGGACGAGGAGTTATACGGATGAGAAGGGAGAAAGTCACAGTGAGCAATACACATATACGGTAGAGGTAGAATACACCTATGATGTAGAAGTTGAATATACGGAAGAAGAGACGGTTTGGGTGGACGATCCCGAGGATGAAGAGAACGAAGAGGAGAAAGAAGCGATAAGGAAGGCTGAGGAAGAGAAAGAGAGGGCTAGGGAAGAGGCGCAGAGGGCGCAAGAAGCGGAAGAGCGAGCGAGATTGGAAGCGGAAGCGGCGCAAAGGAATTTGGAGAGGGAGATAGAAGCGAGGGAATCGGCGGCAATTGGAGAAAACACTAAGAAGGACGAAAGCGGAAAGGAAATAACTGAAGAGATAAGCGCGGAAGAGGCGCAGGAAGAGAGCGCTGCTTTTGAAGAGAAGATAGCCGGGATGGAAGAAGAAGTAGTCAATAAGACGATAGAGGCGCAGGTAAGCGCGCAGGAGTATGAAGAAAAGAGCGGGGTTGCGGAAGAAGCGTATAAGAATAATTTGGAAAAAATAGAAGGGACGGAAAACAGAGACGAAAAGGCATTGGAGACGGCACAAAAGGAATATAATGCGGCGCAGGGAGAGAGCGAGCAGGCGCAAAAGAATTTAGAGCAGGCAACAAAGAAATTTGTAAATCTGAGCGGGAATACGGAAGAGTTCAAAGGTGTTGAACAAGAAGAAGTAAATAAAGCGCTGAAATATTTGAATAATGTAATAAGCAATGGGGGCAGCGTTGTAAATTGCGCGGCTGAAGCCTTGTCGAATGTGATAGGAGGAGCGAGCAAGGCCGTATTGGCGCTGCAGGCGATATCGATAGATATAGGCAGCGGAGCGTTTTTCAAGAACAATGATATAAACAATAAAGACGCGTCACAGGTGATGGTAAGCATGGACGCGATGAAGAAACTGCTTAAAGACGGGGAAGAATATAAAGGTTATCTGGTGGGAGGAGTTGAGGCGGTAAAAGAAGGTCTTGCAAACGGGTCGGTTATATTGAATGTAAATGTGCAAGGCGGCAAAGGGAAGGAGACCGGACATTATATAAGTCTGCATACGCAGGAAAACGGTGATGTGACGATAAAAGACGTTAATAAAGAAGATAAGGTAATAACGAAGTCTGAGATAGAGAGCGCGAAGCTTCATGGTAAGGATGCGGTGGGAGAGTATCTGAAAGAGGCGTACAATTGGCAGGGCGGAGCGATGCTTGCGACGGGAGAGATAAAGAGCGGCAAAGCGATGAGCGAAAGCGCGATGCAGGAGACGGCGGGAGCGGGTATTTTTAGCTGGGCGAAGAGAGCGGTAAATACCGTAAGAAGAGCTTTCTCGGGAGGAGGAAGGCGCTCTTCTTATTCTTCCAGCAGGAGATCATCGGGCGGCTATAGAAGCGGCGGAGGATATTCGGGAGGGAGAAGTTCGTACAATGCGCCTAGATACAGTCCGAGAGCCGCATATACTCCCAAAAGAAGCTATACGCCTTCATATCGTAATAATAATGTGTCTAAGCCGAGAGGTCTTCTCGGAGGACTTTTAAATACGGTGTCGTCGATGTTCGGGCGTTCGGGAAGGAATACACATGCGCCTTCGCATAATGCCGTAAAGCCGAGAGGTTTGTTTGGCGGAGTTTTTGGGGCCGTGTCGTCGATGTTCGGGCGTTCGGGAAGGAATGCATATGCGCCTTCGCATAATGCCGTAAAGCCGAGAGGTTTGTTTGGCGGAGTTTTTGGGGCCGTGTCGTCGATGTTCGGGCGTTCGGGAAGGAATACACATGCGCCTTCGCATAATGCCGTAAAGCCGAGAGGTTTGTTTGGCGGAGTTTTTGG
>CALHWY010000007.1 GCA_938040055.1 uncultured Endomicrobiia bacterium | reverse complement strand
GAAGTAAAACTCCTTTTAAAGTCTTTATAAACGTTTTACGAGTTCGCAAACCGGCAAAGATTTTCAAGCGATTGCGCTTTCTGCGGCGGCATTTTTGCATACTTTTGTTGCTGTAGACAAAAGTATGGAGGAACGTCCGCTTTGACGCAAAAGAGACGGCAAGCAAAGACAAAAACTGCCGTATTATCCTAAAATCCATTTGTTTTTTTTCAAATCGATCTTTTCATTATAGCCGAGCTCTAATACGGGCAGCTTCGTTATTTTTTTAATGATGGCGGCATTGGATTTTGCCGAAATATCTTTATTGTCTTTTTTGCCGGATAAAACTATTCCGCAAATTTTTGCTTTGTTCCGTCTAAGTTTATCCGCCGTAAGAAGAGTATGGTTAACGGTTCCCAGCCCGAACCTTGCCGTTATTATCACGGGAATTCGCATTATCTTTATCAAATCACCGACAAAAAAATCTTTTTTCAGCGGGACGAGAAGACCTCCCACCCCTTCGACGACGGTAAACTCGTATTTGTTTAAAAAATATTTAAAGCGCGAATCAGCGGCTTTCAGGCTGAACTCTTTTTTTTCAAGCAGAGAAGCTCCGTAGGGAGACATCGGCTTTTTAAAAAAAACAGGCGTGACCGTTTCGGGTTTTTCTTTTATGCCGGCGGCTTTTATAAGAGCCCGCGCATCGTTTCTGTTTCCTGTGGACACCGGTTTGAACACGCCGCAGGAAATGCCGGCCTTTTTTAAGGCTTCGGCTATCGCGCAGCTGACATAAGTTTTCCCGGCTTCGGTATCCGTGGCGGTTACAAATATTGCTTTATTCATTTTCTTTTCCTGTTTTCGCGGAGGCAGTCCGATTTTTATCTTTTTTTGCGGCCGCAAAAAACAGCCGCCGCAAAAGCGGAATATAAAAGATTTTTTAAGAAGGCAAAGCCGCGGGCTTTTCGGTCCCGCGGCTTAAAAAAGCGGTTTATTTTTTAACGTATTCGTTTAAAGGTTTGGTTCTGTAAAGAGGAACCGGCATTTTATCCGTAGTGATATAACCGGGCCGGGCGTTTATAACGTCGGGAATTCTTCCGACGATTGTGGCGCAGGTCAGTTCCACCGTAGAGGGTCTGTTTATGACAACGCGCGTGTCGGGCTCTCCTTCAATGATCCAGTCGTTCTGGTCAAACTCTTCCGGAGCATATACTTTGCCTATGCATTCCGACTCTATTATTATGCCTTCTTTTGTTTCGGTCGTGACTACGGCCGACATCCCCGTAGCATGTCCCGCCGGAACGGTCATTTGCAAAGTGGAACTTTTAAGATCTTTGGAATAAGTGGTCGGCACGGTTTTCTGCGTCTGTCTTGTAACCGTAAGCCCGAGCTTGTCGCAAAGCCAGCCGTTCACATTCCACATATACGAAGGAAGATAAGAGCCGGCCTCTATCGATTTTTTTCTTTCTTCGTCCGTAACTTTGTCAACGGAAGCTACTTCTTTGTCGAAAGCGGCAAGACTTAAACCCGCGCCATGCGCCTTTGCCAAAGCTATTCCGTAATCTTCGACATTATAGCTGGATTTTCCTTTTATTCTTTTAATCGTCTGGGTGGCGCCCGACAGAACTGTTATGAGATTTCCCCAGAAAACGTCCTGATATCCGGACCCGCACACGGTGCAGCCGTTTTCTTTCGCCAAAGCATCAATGCGTTTCGTAAGTTCCGGCGATGAATTTTGCGGATAAAAAGCTTCCTCGCAGGTGGATATGGCGTTAACGCCCGTTTTCGCGCATGTCATAAGGGCTTCTTTAACGTCCTGCATAAGACTCATCGTAGTTACTATACACGCGTCAGGCTTATTTTCCGCAAAAACTTTTTCAGCCTCTTTCGCGTCCCTGACCACGACCCCTTTTTTGCCGCAGCCCATTATGTCGCCTATGTCTTTTCCTATAACGGCGGGATTTACGTCAAAGGCGCTTATTATTTCGCCTCCTTTTTCATACACATACCTCATGGAGTAAACCGACATTTTGCCGCAGCCGTACTGGGCAACTCTGACTTTTCTGTCCATATCCGCCTCCTTGTGGTTTTTATGAAAAAACTCGTCCGTTTTATTCTATCTTTTTAAAAACGATATTTAAAGAAGCAAAAAAACTCTTTCACGGACACGGACTCCCGCCTGTTTTTGTCATCTCACTTCAATCTTTATATATCTTCCGCTAAACTCATTCGAAGAACCGGAGCCGTCAGAAGGCAATATACGCGCGTCCTGCTCTATTATATCCATTGAAATGCCGTTCATTTCAAAAATGCCCGCTATGACTTCCGTCCTGTCGGACGAGAGATAATCATAATCCGTATCGGACACTTTTCCGGCTTTCCGGGCGTAAGCGGTTATTTTTATATTCTTCGGATTAAGCTTTTTTATTTCCGATGCTATTTCGTTAAAATAAACGCGCGAGCCCGATGCCAGAAAAGAAGAGTTTTCCATAAATCTGAGATCTGTGACTTTTACCGTTTTCTTCACGTTCGCGGAAACTTTTGCTTTTGCCGCTGCGGACGGTTTTTCGACCACAGAAACGCCTTCAGCCTCTTGTTTTTCCATTTCCTGGACGGCAAGCTCGGCTTCGGCTTCCTGTTTAAGCTTTCTTTCCCGGGCTTCAGCTTTCACCTGCGCTTCTTGTTTGCGTCTGGACGCTTCTCTTTCTTTGGCCGTGTCTATGCCCTCAAAAACCAGATCGTCGGGATCAACGGGATATTGCTTTGAATGTTCTCTCTTCAGAGCTTCCTGCACTTTCTCTTTTTCAAGCGCTTCTTTTTTCCTGTATTGTTCTTTTATTCTTTTCTGGTCTTCTTTTATCTTTTTCTTTCGGGCTTCTTCGTCCTCTTTGCGGGCGTAAAAATCTTTCTGGCGTTTTGCCCTGAGCTCTTTTTCCCTTTGCTCACGCTCTTTTCCCGCTCTTTCAAGAGCTTCTTCCCTCTGCCTTGCTATTTCAACGGCTTTTGCAGCTTCGGCAGCCCTTTTTCTTGCTTCCATAGCGGCAAGGCGGGCCTGGGATTCTTTCTCTCTCTGCTGGCGGGCAAGCATGGCCGCTTCTTCTCCTTCTCTTATTTTCGCCTCTCTTTCAAGCTGCGCCTTTCTTTCATTTTCACGCATTTCTTCAATACGTTTTTGCTCTTCAGCCGCTTTCTGCGCCGCCTCGGACTCCTTTCTGGCTTTGTCCCGCTCTATTCTTTCGGCTTCTTTTCTTGTTTTTTCCATGGCTTGCGCCTGGCGTTTTTCCGCTTCGGCTCTGGCTTTTTCAGCGGCGGCAATTCTTTTTTGCGCTTCTTCCCTCACTCTGCGCTCTGCCGCTATTCTGGCCTGTTCGCGCAATTGCTCCTGTATTTTCATTTCCCGCGCTTTTGCTTCTTCTTCAGCCGCTTTGCGCGCTGCCGCCATCTCTTTTTCTATTCTGGCTTTTTCAGCTTTTTGCATGGCTTTCTTTGCCGCAAGTTCCGCTCTTTCTCTCTTTTCGGCTTCTTTTAAAGCGGCGCGTTTGGCAGCCTCCTCGGCTTTGATTTTTTTAGCAAAAAGTTTTTCTTCAGCTTTTCTTATCCGCTCTTCTTTATACGCTTCGGCTTTTTCCGCCTCCTGCGCCCGCTGTCTGGCAAGCAAAGCCTCTCTTTCCTTTTCTCTTTGCGCCGCAAGTTCCGCGTCGCGCATCGTCTGCAATTTTCTGGACATGAGCCTTTCTTCTTCTTTCTTTGCCAGCTCTTCGGCGGCTTTCGCGGCTTTTTCCCGTTCCAATTCCTGCTGTTTGGCAGCAACGGCGGCTTTTTCCTGCTCTCTTCTTACCCTTTCAGCTTCTCTTTGCGCCGCAAGTTCGGCATACTGTTTTGCTTTCAATTCTCTGGCGGCGCGTCTTTGTTCTTCTTCCTTTTTTCTGTTTTCTTCGGCGATTTTTATTCTTTCAAGCGCCTGAGCCCGCTTTTGCGCAAGCTGTTCGGCTTTTTCCCGGGCTTGGGCTTCTCTTTGTTTTTTGAGTTCAGCCTGTTTTTGAGCTTCAAGTTCCGCTCTTTCGGCGGCCGCAATTCTTTCGGCTTCTTTTTTCTCCGCTTCTTCGGCCGCTTGACGCGCGGCAATTTCCGCTTCGAGCAGAGCCCTTTCTTTCCTCATTTCTTCGAGATGTTTTCTTCTTGCGTCAAGAACGGCTTTTTTGCGTTCCTCTTCTTTTAATCTTTCTTCCCGCTCGATTTCAGCCTTTTCCAGAGCTTGCGCTCGCTTTTGTGCCAGTTCCCGGGCTTTCTCTTTTTCTTTGCGCAGTCTTTCGGCTTCTCTATGCGCGGCGAGTTCCTCGGCCTGTTTGGCTTTCAGTTCGGCGGCCAGACGCTTTTCTTCTTCATTTTTCTTTTTCATTTCCTGCGCCGCTATCGCTTTTTCCCGGGATTGTTCGCGCCGGCGGGCAAGCTGTTCGGCTTTTTCTTCTGCTTCGCGCAGCCTTTTTTGTTCTTTTCTTTCCGCCTCTTGCGCGGCAAGTCCGGCTTTAAGCTCTTTTTGAGCCTGCCTTTCGGATTCGCGCCTTTCTTTTTCCCGCTCACGCTCCATCGCCCTTTGCTCGGCTTCGGCTTTTTTCTTTGCCGCAAGCTCCGCCTGCGCCTTTTCACGCTCCGCTTTCTTTTTCTCCAGCAGGCACTGTCTCAGGGCTTCTTTTTCGGCTTTTTCCCGGGCGGCCGCTTTTGCCCTTTCATTTTCTTCTTCCTGCCGGAGTTCAAGCTGTCTGGCAAGCAGTTCTTCAGCCGCTTTTTTGCGTTTGCCGGCCGCTTCTTCAGCCTCTCTTTTAAGTTTTTCCGCGCGCTCTATATACGCGGCCTTTTTAGCTTCAAGAGCCGCTTTTTCTTTTTCTCTCTGTTTTCTTTCGGCTTCTCTCTTTGCAGCGGACTCGGCTTCCCGCTGAGCCATAAGCCGCCTGTCTCTTTCCTCTCTTTTGACGCGGGCGTCTTCAAGTTTTGCTATAGCCGCGGCTTCCGCTTCCTGCCGGGCCAGAAGTTCGGCTTTAAGCTTTTCCCCTTCAAGCCTCTGCTTTTCTATAAATTTAAGCCTTGCCGTTTCCGCCTCTTTTCTTTTACGTTCGGACGCTTCGGCTTTTTGCAAAATTTCTTTTCTCCGTTTCTCCAGCTGCCGCGCTTTTATTTTCTCCTGCTGTGCGATCTCAGCGGCCTTTTTAGCGGCAAGTTCCGCATCCCGCTTTTGTTTAATATCCCTGGCGACGCGCCTTTCGGCTTCAATCTTTTCTTTTTGCCGGGCGGCCTCTCTTGCCGTTTCGGCATCACGCAGTTTTTGCGCGGCGAGCTTTTCCGCTTTTATGCGGGCTTCCATTTCTTTTTGTTTGGCCGCCTCTTCCCTTATTTTTTCCCTTTCGGCTCTTTCCTCGGCTTTCCGGAGCGCTGCCGCTTCTTTTTCCTGCCGTTTTTGCATTTTTTCAGCTTCGTTTATGGCTTGCCGGTCAGCCTTTTGTTTGGCTTTTAATTCCATAAGAGCAAGCTTTTGCTGATGCTCTCTTATTTTCCGCTCTTCGGCGGCTTTTGCTTCTTCAAGAGCCTGCGCCTGTCTTCTCGCCGCAAGCTCCGCTTTCGCTTTTTCAGCGGCCGCCTTTCTTGCCTCTTTCAGCCGGGCGGTTTCCGCGTCTGTACGGGCTTTAAGTTCCGCCGCAATCTGCGCCTGTCTGGACTGCTCCGCTTTCTGTCCGGCGGAAAGCTCCGCTTTAAGCTTTTCTTCTTCCGCCTTTTTGCGCGCCATGGACTCGCGCGCCTGCCTTACGGCTTTTTCCTGCGCTTCAAGCCTCAGCTTTTTTTCGGCTTCTTCTTTTTCTTTCCTTTCACGGAGCGCCGTTTTACGCCTGTCCGCTTCATCCGCTTTCAGTCTGGCTTGTTCTTCGGCTTGTGCCGCGGCTTGCTCCCTGGCCTCTTTGCGGGCGGCAAGCAATGCTTCTTTCTCAGCTCTTTCTTCCTGAGCAATTCTCACTTTTTCCAAAGCCCGAGCATGCTCTTCAGCCAGCTTTTCGGCTTTCGCCTGCTCCTGCGCGAGTTCGCGCGCGGCGGCTTCTTCATCCGGCTTTCTTTCTTCTGCGGCTTTAAGCTCATCCCGCGCGGAAGTCTGTCCGGCAAAAGAATCTTCTTTCAGGGCGCGCAGCCTCATTTCCACGGCGGCCGCAGCCTTTTCTTCCTGCGCTTTTAATATGCTTTCCTGCTGTTTATTAAAATCATAAAGAGCTTTTTGCGCGCGGCTCATCATCCTTTGGCGGTTTACAAGCTCGGCATTTTTCCTGTGGGATATTTTTTCCGCTTCTTTTACGGCTTCCTCCCCCTGCGCCATTTCTATTTCAAAAGAAGCTTTCTCGGCAGCCTGCCTGGCCTTTTGCAGTTTTTCCCTTTCGCTTTTGAGGAAAGTTTCCAACTCCATTTTCTTTTTTTGCGCCGAATCTCTTCTTGCGGCGTCTCCGGCGGCTATTTTTTCCATTTCCCTGCGCATTTCCTCTTGGTAGAGCATTTCATGCCGATACGCTTGCCGCCCGGATAAAACATCCCCCTCTTTTGCGGCCGCGCCGGTGTCGTCTTCCCGTCCGCCCGAACTTAAAGCGACAGCCAGATCGGACGTTCCGCTTATCCACTCTTCGTCATAGTCAAAATCTTTCCAGCTTTTTTTTCTTTTATCCACTATCAGCCTGGCTTCTTTTTCATAAGAGCGCAAAGCTTTGTCCTGCTGTTTTTCCAGCTCGTATATTTTTTTGCGGGTTTTGGCTATATTGCTTTTTTCCGACTCGATTTCGGCTTTTTTCCCATAATAGATATTTTCCATAAGTTTTCTTGTCTGCAAGTCTTTAGCGGCCTGAATTTCATAAGCGGCTATGCTCATTTCCGTTTCGGCAAGCTGTATGCGGTCATATGAAGCGCTTATCAATGTTTCCAGTTCCTCTATCCGCTCCCGCGCAAGGTTTCTTCTTTCCGCGTCCTGCTGCACGATTCTTTCTTTTTCGTCTTCAAGCTCTTTTTCATATCTTTTCAGCTCTCTCTGCTTTTGTCTTTCAAGCTGCTGCTGTCTTTTAAGCATTTGTTTTGAAGGGCCGGAAAGAGCTATCGCCATTTCTTTGGAAAGCCCCTGTCCTGTTTCCGCTCTGCGTTTTTCGGCTTCGCCGGCTATCTTCGCTTCTCTTTTAAGTCTCGCCCGTCTTTCTTTTTCTTCGGCTTTTTTCGCAGCCTCTTCTTCTTTCTGTCTGAGCAGGAATTCTCTTTCCGCCTCTTTTCTTATTTCAGCAGCCGCTTTCTGCGCAGCCTTGAGCTGTTCGTTCGTCATCGCACTTAATTCTTCCCGGTTACCGTCCTCTTCTTGCACGCCGGCATCAACATCAAAACCGCCTCTTTGCGCAGCGGCTTTTACTCTGCCGACATCATTGACCGCCGCTTCAACTTCAGCGTCTTTTTGCCTGCGGGCCGCATCGCTGAAAGTATAATTTACTCCCATGCTCGCATAATAATCTCTGAAAGAGTCCGCCAGAGCATATCTCAAGCCTGAAAAAATTTTGAATTTTTCATTTATTTTATAATCCGCCCCGAAATTAAAAGACGCCATCGCCGCACCCGTTTCAGCGCCTCTTACCGCGGCTTTTGTTTTGCTGTTGAGCACATAAGAGTCTATTTCCGCCGCGTTTCCGGTAAACATATATCCCAGTTCAAAGTCCGCGCTCCAGCCCAGCTTTCCGGCTGTTCCGGTCTGGCCCGAAACGCCCGCGCCGGTTCTCCAGACGCCCATGGCGTATCCGGCGTTTTTGACTTTAAGATTATATTCATCTTCGCCGACGGCGCCGCTTTCTTTAAACTCATCATTATTGACGTATCCCGCTTCCAGCCCCGCATAAGGTTTAAAAGTTATTTGTCCGTTCAGCGGCATTTTATAAGCAATCCGTCCGTCAAAATTTACCGCGTTTCCGCCAAAACCGCCTTTGACGGTATATTGTTTATAAGGTATGTGTCTGCTTGTTTCATATCGCTGGGCGCTTGCGCTTAGAGAAGTTTTTACTTCAAGAGCATCCCTGAACCATCCTCCGTAAGCTCCCAGCCCGAAAGAATTTATATCCGCGGAATTTTTTTCCTGGCTTATGCCGTGTTTATTAAATTTCCCGAAAAGACCGTAAACCAGCCCTTTTTCTTTTTCATATCCGTCCCAGCCGAAATTAAAACCGGAAACATTATCCTTAAAATCTCCTAAAGAATTTTCATCGGAAAAGTATTTTTGCCGTCCGCCGGCAAGCTTTACCCATATTTTGTCATGTCCTTCATTTTCTTTCGCCGGCCTTTCTTCAATGCGGCTGTAAAGATTATGCCTGTCGTTTGAAACCGCCTGCGTGCGGATCACGTTTGCAAGAAAATATCCCGCGAATTCTCCGAGAACTTTTTTGCTTTTTTCCAAATTGGTATTTGCAGCCTCATTTATCACGTCACTCTGTCCGGGCGAAGGTTTTCCCGCAGAAACCGCGTCAAAAGCCGCAGCAATGCTTTTTTGATTATATGACAGGCCTTTGATCGCGCTCAAATTACTTTTGCTTTTGCCCGTGATTTCCAGAAGCACTCCAGAAGGCGTATTGCGAATCAAAAACGATAACTCGGATATATCGACGGCTCCCGTTATGTCCGACTTCGACAATACCTGCTTGAGTGAAGGATGATTCCAGTTCCCCTGCTTGGTGGATATAACGTTATACTGTTCGTTTTCATAATTTCCGACGCCCAAAAACAGTTTAAGTTTAGCCGTCTCCGCGACGGATATATTCTGCCCGGCCGTTATTGTATCGGATTTCCGGACGCCGGACGCCTGCGGAAGAATGTCCATAGACAAAACGCCTTTCCAAACAAAATTATCGCATTCTATTTCATCAGTTTTATTCTCGCCGTTGCGCGACATATCAAGTTCCCCGCCGGCTTCAATCGACAAATCGCCCGCGGAAAGCTTGCCGCCTTCCCCGACTTTAAACTTCCCTTTTTCTATTGACAAATACGTTTGCCCGGCATCCATAGGCGCCTGTAAATAAAATATGCCGTCTCCGGTTTTTATTATTTTGTTATTGTTGCCTGCAGAGCCTAAACCGTCTTTGAGATAAATCTCTTTACCGGCATCAATATTAAATTTGAGTTCGGCGTTTCCCGCCAGATAAACCGATTCGCTTATGCCGCCGACAGCTTTATTGTTCTCAAAAACGGTGGCTTCGTCCGCGGTTTGGTTTATAGTTAAAACCGCTTTTTTAGTACCGTCTTCCCCCTGCATATACACAGCCCCGCCTCTGTTGCCGGCGGTATTGCCTGTAAATTCCGCGCCGCCGTTTATATCAAGACGGCAGTGCTGCCTCATAAATACCGCGCCGCCGTTTTGACGCGCCTGATTATTTTTAAACGCGGCCTTCTTATTGAAAACAACGCTCGGATGGCTTTTATTTTGCACCCCCAAAACACACACAGCTCCCCCGTCATTTGCTTTATTGTTTTCAAAAGCGGCAATTCCGTTAAACTTGAGATTTACTCCTTGTCCGGCATATATACCGCCGCCGCGCCCCTGCTTTTGAGCGTCATTGTTTAAAAATTCAACCGTCCCTGCAAAATCCGCTTCAGCGCTTCCGTTAAAATAGATTCCCGCTCCCGATGAATATTCGCCGGATAAAGAATTGCCGGAAACAATCAGATTATTTTCCGCTTCGGAACTAAGCTTGTTATTTTCGCCTTCTAAAACCAAACTTCCTTTGGAGACGCCCCGATTATTTCGTATTATCATATTCTCTCCGGAAAAATTTACCTGCGAATTATTCAACGAAAGATAAACCGGAGCAAAACCGGGATTATTTATTTTTATATTTTCAACCGTCACATTATTGAAATCGACTTTCGCGCCGTTATATTCGATTTTCAAATGGGAGTCGGGCTGAACGCCCGACTGAGTATCCGTAATTTTCAAATTTTTTATATTAACCCGCTTGTCGTTTAAGACATTCTGGCTATGAAATTTAAGTCCGGCATACCCGTTAAAGTCAAGCGCGTGTCCGTCTCCGTCAATTGTCACAGCGGTCTTTTGTATGCCGGAAAAATCATTTCCCAGCAGACTGTCCCCAAGGCTGATGTCGTTTTTGAAGAAAGCGTATCCGGGTTCATTGCCGTTTAACATTTCATTTTTAAACTCCTGATAACTGCTTACTTCCACGGCAAAAACCGGCGCGAAAAACAGCGCGGCCTGAAGAAAAAACGACAGCAAAGTTTTCTTTAAACCTTTAATTAAGATCTGTTTTTCCAATTTCATTTTTAACCCCGTATATTTTTTTGTTTTTTGCATGCGGCGGCCGCTTTCCGCTGTTTTCCGCGCCCCCGCGCGGAACAAGACGGATTACCCGGGTACGCGACTGCGATGCCGAAACGGTTTTATTCGCGATCCGCTCGTTTTGAGACCAAACCTTCGGCTTTAAATTTTTCAATAATTTCCGTTTTGCGCCCCCGCGCGTTTTGAAACATTTGCGGCAAATTAAATTTTTGCCGCAAGGATATCGCGTCCGGTAAGCGGCCTTGAAAGACGGATTCCGTCAAAAGAAGTGCAGCGGCTCAAAGCCACATACAGCTGCCCCGGCGAAAAAGAACCGTTTTCCATGTCTATAATTATATTGTCAAAAGTTTTGCCCTGACTTTTATGTATAGTAACCGCCCATGAAAGCTTAAGCGGATACTGTTTGAAAAAACCGGCGCTTTCGGTTTCTATCTGTTTAAGCTCTTCATTCCATTTATATTTGAAAAGCTCCCATTTATAAGGCTCCACCTGTTCGGTGCGCCCGTTTAAAAAACGCACGTATATTACGGACTTGTCGCGGTACATATCTTTTCTTATGTCTTTGACTATACCTATGCTGCCGTTAACCCAACGGTTTTTCGAATCATTATTGACCATCATCACCTGGGCGCCTTTTTTGATCACAAGATCATGTTCCGCGGGAAGAATGCCGGGATTTTGCCCCAGATTTTCCGTTTCGGCCACAAAAACTTCGTTTTCCCCGCGTATTTTTGACAAATACTCACTGTTTACCAGAGACGCTTTCCTGTTTGTGGTGGTAAGATAAACCTCCAGCGGCTTGTCAAGAACCGTTTTTCCGGCCTTTTCATTAAGCCGGGCAAGCTCGCTTTCTCCGGCAAGCCCGTTTCTGACGGCGTTTAACAGATCGATAAAACCTCTTTCTTTTTGCCGGTATATTTTTTTCAGTTCCACTGTGTGAAGCATGCATTCGCCGAGAGAGTAAGCGCTGATAAAATAAGGATTTTTATATACCGAACCGAAAATATGCGATTCTTCTTTTTTGACCACCGGCGGCAGCTGGCAAAGATCCCCTATAAAAACCATCTGCACGCCGCCGAAAGGCTCTCTGTGGGCGTCTCTGTTAAGCCTTAAAAATTTGTCTATGCAGTCCAGAAGATCGCAGCGCAGCATTGAAGCTTCGTCTATAATTATCGTGTCGATTTTTTTATATATCGAATTTCCGGAAAGCTTTTTCTTTTTTACTTTTGAAAGGGTTATGTCCGGTTTGAAATTAAAAAAAGAATGAACGGTTTCCCCTCCGGCGTTTAAAGCGGCAACGCCCGTTGGAGCCAAAACAACGGTTTTTTTCGCAGCTTTCTTTATATAATACCTCAGGAATGTCGTTTTTCCCGTGCCGGCATTGCCGGTGACAAAAACGCAGTCATTCGTTTTTGAAATCAGTTCAAAGGCATATCTGAAATCTTCATTAATCTCTATTGTCATTTTTTTCCCGTTTTTTTAAAGCGTTCCGTTTAAATATAAGGCTTTTTTGTTTTTGTTTGCCGTCTTTGCGGCATTTTATGCCCGGCCGTTTTCGCGGACGGAAACATTTCCGTCCAAACGAATATGCCCGCGAAAATAAAAACAGGCCGCGGCAAAACTCTTCTCGCCGCCCGGTTTTTTCATATAAATGATATTTGCTTTAAGGAAGCTGCCGCCGGCCGGTGCAGATTTCGCGTCGAAATTCTTGCCGGCGGCATTCCCGGGTTAAGCCGGGCGCTTCCTATATTATGCGGCGCTGAGAATAGCGTTCATCGCTTTTATGTCAGGCTCTCTTTTGAAATCTTTTTTATCCATAAGCGTTTCCCGTTCATAAGCGAATATCATTTCAAGCAGCAGATCCGCTACAAGAGGAACCAATTGCGGATTTTCGTTTATTACCGCGGTTATTTCGTTATGATAATTTTTCGCCGTCATTTTTTCCGCTCTCTCTCTTATTGCGGCCGCTTCGGATTCTGAAAACTCGGCGGAGGAAGGAAGATATTTAAAGGAAGCCAAAATACCGGCAAGCCTTTCCGTATTTTTGTTTTTGAAGCCGCTTTTTCTTGCGGCATTTTTAAACTCTACGCAGGCGGCAAACTTTTCAAGAAGTCCTTCCATATAAGCTTGCCGGACGGTTTCGGCTTCGGTTTTATCCTGAACGCGGGCATCTATTTTGTCAAGATAAAGTTTCGCGCCGCTGTTGACATTGACGCGTTCGTTAAGAGCAAATATTTCCCGCGCCGAAAGACCTTCCCGCAAAGCCGCATACATATCCTCAACATCGCCCTGCGTTATAAGAGGGAAATCCCTCATCACGGCTTCTATGCTGAAATTTCTCGCCGTTTCTTTTGCGGTTTCCGCGCTGATGCCCGCGGAAGCGAAATATTTCAGTATTTTGGAAGAAGTTATATCTTCCAGAAACCTGCCCAGCCCCGCTCTGTCGGACTGCACATATTCTTCTATGGCCGATTCGAATATCACTATATTATTACCGGATTTCCGGAAAGATTCTTCTATCGCCAGCCCTTCCGTTATAATATCGGCCTCAAAACGCGTCCTGCCTTCGCCCGCGGAAGCGCTTTCTATAACGCCGGCGAAAGAGTCGAACTTCCCGTCAAAAAGATTTATCTGGTTCCGCGTAAGCTGCGAACCCGTTTCCTGCGGCGCTATCATTATGCTTATGCCGTCTTTTCTGAGCTGGCCGATAACCGCGCCGAGCTTCCCCGCTTCGATAAGTTCCAGCGCCAGCTCTTCGGTTATTATTATATTTCCGTTGCCCGCATTGCCCAATATTTTAAGATAGTTTTCAAAACCGGCGGCGGTTCTTGCTTTGTCAAGAAAAACCAGCACGCTTCTGGCGCGCTGCCATCCCTGAGCGTCCCTTATGTCGCGCGCTTTATTAAAGTCCGCGGCGGAATAAGAAAGAAAACGCGCGGACGCGCCGATATAAAGTACGGCATTGCCGGTTACCGGATCTTCTCCTATGCCCGTTTTTTCGGAAACGGCGTCCACTTCAAGATAGTCCGCGCTAAGCGAATCGCCCAAAAATATTTTTCCGGCTTTTAAAGCTTTGCTTACCGTTTTTTCCAGTTTTTTGTTTTGCACCGCGGCGGAAATCTTTTCAGGAGCGACGCCTTCGGCATAATAAACTATGCCGAATAGCGCCGACTTTGAAAACCATACGGTTTTTCCGTCAACGCTTATGCCCGTATTGCTGAAATTTTCCAATTCCGCGGGAGTCATTTTTTCATTTACGATAAATATGTTTTGCGAAACGGTGCCGTCATCGTTTACCGACGGCATGGTTTCATATTTATCCAGCAGCCCGTCCAGTTTCCGCAGGCTTGAAGCATATATCATATTGACTTTCACATTCGCGTCGAGAGGAGTTTGCGCATTGGCGAGATTCCAGTTGAAATGATTGCGCGTTAAAGACGCCAGAGCGGCTATAACCGGCGCGGCCGCCAGCAAAGGAAGCTGCGCTACAAGCGCATAGGCGAATAAAGACAATGAAAACACCGCCCCGTTAATGCCTATTAACGAAAACAAAAAACCTAAACTTAAAGCAAAAAGCCCGCTGCTTGCCGCAATGGCGGCCGCGCCGAAAACCGCTCCGGCGGCCATGCTCTTTTTCGCCTGTTCTTTCATTTTTTTTGCGGCTTCAAGCCTTGCTTCGCGCACTTCCCGGGTGGTGCGTCCGTGCAGTTTTACGAAAGCTTTCGGGGAAAGAACCAGCATCAAAGGCGCTTCAAGAGCCGCTATCGCCGCCGCGCGCGCTTTCGGATATTTTTGTTTCGTTATCGAGAGCCTGTTAAGAATATAAGAGAAAAAAGGCAGTTCCAGCCCGGCGGAGCGGACGGAAACGCTTTCGACTTCTATGCCGGCCGCTTTATTGTTCAGTTTTTCGCCGCTGAAAACAAGTCCGGTGCTGATAACGACTTGAACGGGTTTTGAAAAATCAATGCTTTTTATCATTTCATAAGGTATTTCCACAAAAACCGTTTCGCCCGCGCCGCCGAGATTATATGTCCGCTCAAGCAAAATATTCGAATAAGCCAGAGGAGCTCCGTCGGCGTCAGTATTTCTTATTTCTATTCTTGCCGCGGGATTTGCGCCGGCATCAACGGTTTTGACGCGGAGTATAAGTTTCCCGTCTTTGCCTAAACTTATATGTCCGAGATCAAGCGCATAAGCTCTCCAATCGCCGTCTCCGTACATTTGCGCGCTGACCTCTATGTCTTTTTCTTCCGCAGGGGTCGCGGAAGAGTCTGTGCCGGAAGGCGCGGAAGGCGTAATTTCATCAATATAATAACCGTCATGGCCGTCCGCAATCGCCGAAAATTCATTTTTTACCGCCGATACGGCGGGTTTCGCTCCCCCTTTTTCCGTATAAACGCCCAGAGAACTTTCCGATCCTATCGTTTCGTTAACGGCCCTGTCGCCTTTCGCGGGCTCGTCAAAAGCGCTGAATATGAAACCTCCGCCGGCGCCCAAATGCCGTATCTGGCTTGTCAAAAATTCGCTTTGCATTCCAGAAGTGTCGGTTCCGTCATCCGCTTTCGAGCTTCTGCCGAATTCTCCCGCCACAAAAGGCATATCCGTATCCAGTTTTTCCCACTGCAGGGGCGCGTCGGTAAAAGTCGCGCCTCTGTAGAGATTAACCATTACCAAATCAATACCCGCGTCTTTATATTCTTTCACTTCCTGCGCCGAAGGAATTTCTCCGTGCACAACGGCCGTTATTTTGCCGGGAGCAAGCCTTTTTGCAGTTTGTGCCGCTTCGGCAAGCCTCGTCATCCATTCCTGCTTTTCAAACCATTCTCCGTAATGATAATTGTATTCGTTTCCGAGAGCTACGGTTAAAATCGCGGGATGGTTCCCGAATTCCCGAAGATATTGTTCCATCAGTCCGCCGGGCGCCATATCTTCATAAGAAAAGCCCGCCGTTATGCTTATGCCTTCCCGCATAAACGCGTCCAGCATTTCTTTGGTTTTCGCGATATCCATGGCTCCGTCCGAATAAACCGCGAAAGGCCGGTAAGTTCTTATGGAGTTTATGCCGAGATCTTTTAACAAAGGCAGGTCTTTTTCATAAAAATCTCCGTATTGCGTTCCGTTCGGATCCCGCGAATAGCATATGCCTTTTATTATGTAATCTATAAGCCTGCCTTTTTCATCGGTCACTATTATTTTCCCGCCTTCAACCCGGGCTTGCGCTATGTAATTTACGTCGGCCAGGGCACGATCCGCGTTCAGGGAAGGAACGACCGTCTGCTCGACGGAAGGCTGCTGCTGTTGCTGCGAATTTTTATTTTGTCCGCAGGCCGTGAGAGCGGAAAACGTCATGCTTATAATAAGCAGCAGCGATAACATTTTTACAACCCTGCCCAGCAGTCCTTTTCTTTCTTTTGTTATGTTTTTGTCCGACATGTCTTTTTCCATCTGTTTTGAAAGAACTTTTTTCTGGAAAAATTCCGGCATTCTCGAAAGCAGCTCATAAGAAATCCCGTCAATTTCAAGTTCCGCTTTTATCTCTTCAAAACTGCGCCCTTTTTCTTCAAACGAACGGGCATACTCTTCAAGCGCGGGAACCGCCCCGTCAACCCCGAAATCCGCCCCTTCCGCCGCTTTCGCAGTAAAAAAATCTTTTGCCGCAAGATATACCGGCCCGCTTTCAATATCAATGACGGCCGCCCTGTACAAACTTCCGAAAGCTTCGGGCGCCAAAGTTTTCGCCAGTCCGAAATAAGCTTCAAGCACGGTTTTGTCCGATATTTTTATCCGCGTTTCGGCCGCGCCGCGCCGCGCGGCCGCGGACATATCGGTTTTAAGCGCGATTTCATTGTCCGCTCCCCTTGTCAGAGCGATAACGGCTCCGTTGGCGAACCTTATTTCGGCATTATCCGCGTCTATGCGTTTTAATGCGGCGATATCTCCTCCGGCTATTTTGCTTATCTCGCCGGCGATCGCCTCCAGTTCGTCAAAACCGGCGTTTTTGCCCAGATAAACCGCTCCCGCCTCCGCGATATTTTTAAATTTCCGGGCGTCGGAAGTCTGGGAGGCTATAACGAAAGAAAGAGCTTCCCCGTATATCCGGCTCTGCTCCATTATCGTCTGTCTGTATCCGGCGTCAGAAAAAACCGCGCTTTCGGTAATTTTGGGCGTTACGGTTATATGGCTTATTTTTTTAGAATCGAGAATGGCGTTGACGCCGAGCGTATGATAGCCGCCCGCCACTATTACTATAATCTCCCGCGCGTTTTCCAGAATTTCACCGGCCGGCTTAAAAGAGCGCTCCCGGCCGGAAACGAGTTCGTCAACGCCGTTTATCTTTTCGACGAAAATTTCATTTCTGAGGTTATTGGCTTTATAGTAATCGTTAATGAAAGAAAACTGTTCTTTGAGCCCGTCCATGTAATTTACCGAAGCGTATTTGGCGTATAAAGAGCTGAAAGTTTTGAAATTTTGCCTGAAATACTTTTCGTCTCCGGCGGTAAGTTTATTAGACAGATAACCGTCGAAAAAAACGTAGAAATCTTTCATGAAAGCTATTTCGCGTTCAAGTTCCGAAGAAGCCAGAGCTCTTCTTAAAAGTTCTTCCAGTTTTTGCTCCTGCGCGAAAAGTTCCAGCGGATTAATCGAGGAATTGATTTCTCTCATCCTCAAAAACGCGGCGAGCGGGGAGTTTTCCCCCGCGCTGAAACCGCGCCGGGAAATATATCCGAAAAAAGCGTCGGCGTCGGTCAAATTGTCGGTGGCGTCCGCCAAAGCGCGGAATTCCGCGGCGGACATGCTTTCTTTGAGCTGTACTATATACTTGCGCATATGGGCGTTTATCCGTTTGGGGTTTAATTTTTTGGAAAGTTCGTCTATAAGAACGACTTTGTTAAGTTCGGTAAAAGACCGCGGATCCATATCGAAAACATTACCGTATTTGCGGGGATTTTTATTTATTTTGCCGGCATAGCCCAAAAGCATTCTATAATATCCGGCCGCTTCCGTTTTATTGCCGTGATAAGCCGCAGAAGCTTTCGCGATTTTTTTCATGTCGGGATTAAGATTTTTATTCGCCAGATACTCTATCTCATTTTTTATGGCGGCCGATATTTTGCGGTTTTTTTCCTCGTTTTCATAAATTTTGCCGAGCCTTGCTATGTTTTCCCGGTGCAGCCTTTCGTCTTCAATCCCGAAAAGATTGTCTTTTTTACCGAGATAAGCGAAATATTCCGCGCCGGTAAGTTTGCCGCTTTCCACCATATCGGCGACGATTTCTTTATTCAGTCCGCTTCCGGCGCCGGCAAGCCACGAAATGTCGACTTTTCCGGAAGCTCCTTCGGTATAAACTCTTTTTACAGTATATTTTTCATCAAGCGCTTTTAATATGGACGCTATATTTTTCTGCGTTTGCGCGTGAGAGTGAAGATCCTGGATGGTTATAACCGCCTGGGGAGAATCATAATTTGCAATTTCCGTTATTTTGCCGAACTTTTCCGCAAAAATGCCGGCTTCTATTCCGGCAAAAGATTGATTGTTTTTTACGCCCGCCTCCGGCCGCGCAAAACTTTGCCCGGTAAACGCGGCAAGAAAACATAAAGCGGTCACGACCGCGGTTATTTTTTTAAATTTCATAAAATGCTCCCTTTTATTTCATTAATTTTCATATATCGGAAAATAAAAAAATTCCGGCTGAAGAAAAAAACCGGAATTCTCATATTTTTATTTGTTTGAAAACGAAAGAATCTCCGCTGAAAAGACGCAGCAATCCTATATACCATAATATAAATATATAAACGAAAACAGACAGCCCTGCACCGGAAGCGAAAAAAGCGGAATTTCCGGCAAAAACATAAAAAAAGTTCTTACGGTTTATTTTATTTTCCGTAAAATGAGGAGGAAAAATAAAATCGGTTATAAAAACCGTTTTGGAGGCGCTTTGAAATTTTGCCGGAAACCGGGACACGTCATCCGGCAAAACTATGCAGAATATTGCATTTACGAAATTTTTATACACATCAGTGATAACTCCATTGTAGTCTTTAACGAAATGAATATTATTATCTATCCGCTCCGTCTCAACCGCCGAACCGGAAACGGCTTTGTCGAAAAAAGATATTATCTCAGGCGCGCAAAAAGCCGGCCCGGAGAAAAATATAAACGCGGCAAAAGATAATGAAAAGACTCTTTTAATCATACCAAGAGTGTAACTAAAAATAAAATATTTGTCAATTTTACGGTTTTTGAAAATAAAATATTAAAAAGTTATTCACAACTTATACACAATTGCTTTTTATATCCGCTCCAACTTAACATAATTCCTGAATTTTTTAATTATTGCTTAATTTTTCAATAAATTTTTTGATTTTTTCAAAGCAGGCTTTTTTTATCGGAATTTTTTTCATAAAAAGAAAACACATGCTTATCAACAAAAAACTTTATTAAAAAAACCGTTAAATGCTGAAATTCAGTTCTCTTGCTATTCTTTCCAAATCTTGCAGTGAATAATAAAAGATTTCTATTTTTCCTTTTTTGCTGGTTCCGGCAATATTTGCCTTTGTGCCAAGCTTTCTTTGTATCTCTTCTTTCAAATGTATGAGCTCTATTTCCTGTTTCTCAGGCTTTTTCTCGGATTTCTCTTTTTTATCCGAAGCTTCTCCTTTCATTTCGGAAGCTATCTTTTCGACAGCTCTGACGGAAAGCGTTTCGCTTAATATTTGCGCGACAAGCGCTCTCATCTGCTGCTCGTCTTCTATTCCGGCAAGCATTCTTCCATGTCCTGCGGAAAGTTTTCCTTCAGTTATAAGCTGCCGTATGTCTTCGGGAAGATTTAAAAGCCTGAGCATATTTGTTATCACGCTTCTGTTTTTGCCTATTACAGCCGCAATCTCTTCATGGGTATGGCCGAACTCTTCAATAAGCCTTTTAAAAGCTTTTGCCTGTTCAACAGGGTCAAGATCTTCCCTTTGAAGATTTTCTATCAGAGCAAGATCGAATTTCTGTTTATCATCGGCGGACTGTCTGACTATTGCTTTTATGTCTTTCAAACCGGCCATTTTTGAAGCGCGGAAACGTCTTTCCCCTGCTATAAGTTCATACTCTCCCGGAGCTACGGAAGGCGTCACCAAAACAGGCTGGGCAAGACCGTGCTTTTTTATCGAATCGGCAAGTTCCTGAAGTTTTTCTTTATTAAAATTCTGTCTCGGCTGATATCTGTTTGGCTTAATCTTATTTAATGATATTGTTATAACAGCCTCTCCGCCTGCCGCTTTATTTACGGCAAGACCGGGTATTAATGATTCCAAACCCCTGCCTAAAGCTTTTTTGTGCATAAATATCTCTCCTGTGTTTACTATTAAATAATCTTTTATCACAGACAAAAAAAGTCTTTTTTTTAAACGCGCCGCGCGCCTGTATTTGTTATGAAATAATATTTGATTATGCCTGCGCCATCTCTTTGTCCCGCATATTCTGCTTTTTAAGAAACTCTTTTGCAAAATCCATATAAGCCGCCGTTCCCTTGCCGGAAGGATCATATAACAGAACCGGCTTGCCGAAACTGGGCGCCTCAGCCACTTTCACTGTTCTCGGAATCTTTGTTTCATAAACTTTTTCCCCAAAAAATTTCCTGACCTCTTCCACAACCTGCTGGGAAAGATTCGTTCTTGAATCATACATTGTAAAAAGCACTCCTTCCAATGCAAGATTATAATTCTGCATTAAAGCAAAAATGGTTTTGGAAAGCTGCCCCAAACCCTGTAAAGCGAAAAATTCGCATTGCATAGGGATAATCACGGCGTCGGCGGCGACAAGAGCATTTATAGTAAGAAGCCCTAAAGAAGGAGGGCAGTCTATTATTATATATTTGTAAACTTTCTGGAATTTCTCAAGAGCAAGCTTAAGTTTTTCTTCTCTATTGGCAAGATTTACCAAATCGACTTCCGCAGCGGCAAGATCCGTAGTGGCAGGAGCAATATCAAGCCAGTCCATAACGGTATCTTTTAACACATCCTCCAAAGCTATTTCATCTATCAGCACATTATAAATATTTTTCTCTATACCGGCCATGTCAATGCCCAGCCCGCTTGTGGTATTGCTTTGCGGATCCATATCTATTAAAAGACATTCTTCACCAAGATAAGCCAGACTTGCCGCCAAATTTATCGCGGTGGTGGTTTTTCCAACGCCTCCTTTTTGATTGGCTATTGCGATTACCTTGCTCATGTTCACCTCTTTGTCATACTATATTATTGTATATCGCGCAATGTTTCATGTGAAACATCGGCTTTCCGAATTCGGTTATTTGCCATGCGGCTGCATATTTTTTAATTCCGTCTTTTTTTACATTAATATGCGGACGAAATATATATTGACGGGGACGGCCGGCAAATTTTTCTTTTTTTGTTTATGTAAGCTTGCCTCAAAACCGGATTTACGCTCTGTCAAAACAGTCCGGCATTCTTATCAAAAACGATAAATGTAATTTTTATCCTGCCGGAATGTTTTTATCCGTTTGTCTGCTATTTCCGGCTGTCAAAATATATACTTTTTTCGGATTAAAATAATAAGTATCGTATTATGATATTTTGAATTTCAAAAAAATTTCATTAAAAATAAGACAGCAGCATATTTTTTACGGTTGATATTTAATATTTCCAAAAAGTTCAGAACATTTTAGGCCGCAAGCTGCCACGCGAATCAGCGGACAAAAAATATAATATTTAAAAGATGACAGGCGTATTTTTCTTGAATATGCAAACGGCATAGTTAAAATATTCACATAATATTTGAACTTGCCTCAATATAACCTATACCGGCAATATGAGCATAAGCTGAAAAAATTTTTTTATTTATTATTGATATTAATATTAAAAACCGGCTTAAAAAAGACATCCGTTTTAAATATCCGTATTTGACATTTGTCTTTACGGCGCTATATTTACAGATTTTTACAGCTATTGCGGATATCATATTTGCCGGTATAAAAATTTTATTATCAAAATAAGCATTAAAAGAACTTTTCTGGGGGTATCTGCGATACCTTTTTATACTTTGAACTTCTTTGGGGTATCTGCGATACCTTTATATTTATATATAGACCTGCAGGATAAAGTCAAGCTGGCACCTTATTTCAGAAGTATCCTTGATACCTTTTTATACTTTGAACTTCTTTGGAGTATCCTTGATACCTTTATATATAAGCCCGCAGGATAAGGTCAAGCTGGCGCATTCTTTCAAGGGTATCTTCGATACCTTTTTATACTTTGAACTTCTTTGAGGTATCTTTGATACCTTTATATATAGATATATATAGACCCGCAGGATAAGGTCAAGCTGGCGCATTCTTTCAGGGGTATCTCCGATACCTTTTTATACTTTGAACTTCTTTGGGGTATCCTTGATACCTTAACTCTTTACAGAACAGTTTCGGCTCAGTATGTCCCGCCGCAGACAAAAATTATTCACAGAACAAATTGACAAACTTATTCTTTTTCCGCTTTATTACAATTAAGCCGGTTTTTATTTCACAGCTTTCTATTATGCCCGAACGTCTTTGCTTTTTATAAAGCTTTGCACAATTATTTTTAAATGCTGTCCTATTCCAGGCTCTTCTTTATATATAATGCACAGCGCAAAAATGCAAAATATTAAATCCATAATAAATTTTTCACTGTATAAATATTGCGCTGATATTACACAATAAAAGAAAGATCATAATCTCTTATAAAAAATCCCGCAAAACTCTTTTTGTTTCACGTGAAACAAAACCGGCGGCGGATTTATCCGCATTTGAAACCGCTTCGAAAGTCAAGGATTAGAATTATAGCAAACTATTCATTTTTATTGCAAGAGACTTGATGCCGCGTATATCATCCCATTCATCCAGATTAAAGAGAGGATAAACGGATTTATTATGATATAAAGGCTCTTCGGCAAATTTTTTATCCGCTTTTAAAAAATCTTTTGTCCTGGGTATCACTGAATATTCCGATAAAGAAACTTTAGAACCGAGCGAATTGGCAAATTTAATGGAATCTTTGACATCTTCAAGTTTTTGCCCGGGCATACCTATAAGCAGATATGTCAAATATTCTCCGCTTTTATATCCCGCATCCCGCAGAAAACGCATTGCATTTATATATATCTTATTTGAAACTTTTGAACCGGTTTTTTTCTGCATTTTTGTATCAGCCGTTTCAAGACTGAACCTGGGCATTATAAATCCCGCGCTTTTCATAAGCAGAGCAAGTTCCTTATCCAGATATCTGGCATGCAGGCCATTAGGCGTATGTATTTTAATATCAAGTTTTTCTTTTATTATCCGCCTGAGCAGCGGTTTTATCGCAATTTCACTATTATAAAACAAAGCGTCATCATAAAAAACCATATTTTTCTTGCCCGAATCCGCCAGCGTTTTTATTTCATCAAAAACTTTGTCCCACGGTTTAATTTCATATATTTTGCCGCATAAAACATCCTGCGCGCAATAAGGACATCTGAAAGGGCATCCCATAGACATTCTCAATACAGCATATTCGCTTTTTTCATAATAAGAAAAATCCGGCGCGGGAAAAGAAGAAAAACTTTCAGGCATTGTTATATATATTCCGGTTTTCTTAAAAATTTCGTTCAAAGCATTAAACCCGCCTTCAATAATATAATCGGCATCCGACCCGCCCGCATGTTCCGGACATAATGTTGCATATGTCCCGCCAAGAACAAGCGGAATATGAGGAAAAATATTTTTTACGGTTTTAACCGCTTCATATACTCCGGGATACCAGTATGTCATCACTGATGTCATAAGAATAATATCCGGACGAAAATTCAGGTCACAGGAAAGATTTTTTAAATAGTTTTCGGCTTTCTCTTTTTGCAAACCGTATCTTGAATAATATCTTGGGATATCTTTATATACCGCCGGTTTATCCGTTCTAATCTTTTTGTAATGTCCGCAGCCATACTTGTCCGAAACGGATAAAGGATCTTCAAGATATCTGTCCATATAGTCAAGCATTTTGACTTCTATGCCGTTTTCTTTTAATATGGAAGACAGATAAAGAATGCCTAAAGGCTTTGCCCAAAGATCAAAAGCCGCAAAATCATATACCGGAGGATTTATTATAAGAATTTGTTTTTGCTTTTTAACCATCAGCTTTCACCATTAACGCAAGAGATAAATATGCATTAATACAAATAAACAGGCGCCCGCCCGCTTTTTATATAAAACCGTTTTGTTTCACGTGAAACAAAGGATTTATCAATAATTTAATTTTATAAAATTTAAAAAATATATAATATGCGCTGAAAAATTTATTTAACGGCTTTTAAAAAGATGAGGCATTGCAATGAAGCATTGCAAAAATTCAGTCTGCTTAAAACTTTAAATTATATTTCAGCATTTTCTCTTTTTCTCAAGGATTAACAATGATGGGAATACCTTATTATATATTGCAGATAAAGCGCTTTTTTCCGGGCTTTGTTTTTTATATTTGCTTTCATCTTAGGGCATTTTGTAATAATATATATGAAAAATCAATGAGTTTTATATTTTATACTTTTTGAAAATAATATATGTTTTATTTTCAATTAAAAGCCGGATAATATTTTTTTATAAATTTCAATATTTTCAAAATACGGACAAAAAACAAAAAGCCTTTCGACAAATCCGCAGCAAAATCATATTGATTTTTCAATTATTTTTCTAATTTTTTTCAAACTCCCGCTCATACTGATATTTTTGAATATTCCCGGATATTTTATACTGCCGGCAAAAGCGGAGAGCAATAGACGGCGCAAAACCTCAATAGCTGCTTTTGAAGTTTATTGCCCTGTTTATTATTTAAAAACCACACTGACATTTTCCGGAGCAATGAATTTTTTATATTTCAGACTGTTCAGATTTAAAGAGGTTTCGGCAAAAGAAAAACGTCCGGCATAAAAATTATATGTTTTTATTTTCCGGAAATTAAAATCCCTCAAAAGGACACGGCATTATTTTCTTTTCAAGCGGCTTTGCCTGCCGTATAATAAAACGCGTTTCCGGCAAATATCTGTAGAAAAGACTGTCCCGGGCAAAAGATATGCAAAAAACCGCCCGCGCGCATTCTTTAAAGGTTTTTAATATATTTGTACAGTTCCGTATGATTTTTGAAAATTATGGAAGCTTCTTTAAGATATTGTTCGGGAAGACTTGTGGCGACAGCCACGCAGAACATTTTTGCGGATTTGGCAGATTTTATTCCGTAAGGAGCATTTTCCACCGCAAGGCATTCGCAAGTTTTTACGCCAAGCTTCCTTGCGGCTAAAAGATAAGGATCGGGATAAGGTTTGCTTCTTTTTATCATATCGCCGGCAACGGCAATGTCAAACATAGAATAAATATTTGCGGGAAGCATTTTTTCGGCTTCTTTAAGGCTTGAACCGGTCACTATAGCGGTAAGAAAACCGCGCTTTTTCAATATCCCGAGTATCATAGGTATTTGCGCGAATACATATCTTTTAAAATATTTTTTCATCAAAACATTTCTTTGCGCGCATATTTTTTCTATAAGATCCGCCTGAAGCTTTTTTTTATCTCTTTTAAAAGCAAATCTGATTACCTTATCCCATTTCGCGCCCTCCATAGCAAAAATATCCATCGGAGTAACCCGGATATCATATTGCCTTAAAGCTTCAAACCAGGAAATAAAATGATATGGCATAGAATCTATCAAAATTCCGTCCATATCAAATAATACCGCTTTAAATTTACTTTTTACTGCTCTTTTCATAATAACCGTTATTTTTAAACTTATCCGAAGCGGGATTGCCGCATACTCGGAAAAACTATTTTACCTTATAAAAACCGGCTTTGCCGGCCCCGCTAAAAATAATTTCGAATCTGCAATAGTAGAAATTTAATATACCTTTTAGACCTTTGCAAATAAGGTTATGCAGTCCGGATCTACAATAGTAGAAATTTAATATACCTTTTAGACATTACATTATAAACAACATGCTTTGGATCTACAATAGTAGAAATTTAATATACCTTTTAGACATCACCACTACGCAAACGAACATTATATCTACAATAGTAGAAATTTAATATACCTTTTAGACGCATTTGTAGGCCCAATAACATTGAGATCTACAATAGTAGAAATTTAATATACCTTTTAGACATATATCTACAATAGTAGAAATTTAATATACCTTTTAGACAAATTATTATGATGATTTTGTTGTAGATCTACAATAGTAGAAATTTAATATACCTTTTAGACTTAAGCCATTCCTTATGTTTACCTTATCTACAATAGTAGAAATTTAATATACCTTTTAGACCAGCGCGCCTTAACGCGGCAGTCTTATCTACAATAGTAGAAATTTAATATACCTTTTAGACCTACATTTATTAATGCTGGGCTCACATCTACAATAGTAGAAATTTAATATACCTTTTAGACCAACCAACAGACTGCCGTTGCTGCTGATCTACAATAGTAGAAATTTAATATACCTTTTAGACCCGAAGGTGCCGTATTCTTTTTAATATCTACAATAGTAGAAATTTAATATACCTTTTAGACCCGATTAATTTCAACGATGAGCGTTCGATCTACAATAGTAGAAATTTAATATACCTTTTAGACACAAATGAAAGACTACAAAGTGCAGTATCTACAATAGTAGAAATTTAATATACCTTTTAGACCAGGAAAGATGGCAGGAAAAGATTGAATCTACAATAGTAGAAATTTAATATACCTTTTAGACTTTCTTGTTCGTATCGTGCAACTTCTGATCTACAATAGTAGAAATTTAATATACCTTTTAGACCTGCTATATTGGCTTTCTGCTCTTGCATCTACAATAGTAGAAATTTAATATACCTTTTAGACAGGTATTTGTCGAAAAATCCGTATTTTCACTCTCAAAAGGTATGGAAAACGAATGAAAATACCGGGCTTTTTTGACATTTTTGCCTCAAAAACGACATTAAGACTCTGGTTTGCAAAAGAACTTATCAGCTTACAAAAATCACTTCTTCTTCATCGTGTCTTGCATAGCCGAATGTATATTTTTTGCATTGCTTGCTTAAATTAAAGATTATCACACTGTCGGTATCTTTAAAATTACAACCGAAATCGCTTTCTATTTTAATCCGTATATTTTTCAAAAGAGTTTCGCTGTGACGTATTTGAAAAACGGAATATTGCAACCTAAACCCGAATTTAGAAAGGTATTTGGCAAAACGGGTTCTTAGCTTTGTGTTTGCTATATCATATGAAATTATCAGCATGCGTTCAACCTTTTGAAATATTTTCCGGCATCAATCTCCTAAATTAAATACCGGATAATCCTCTATTGTTTTATCTTTGATAAAAGCCCTGTAATAACTTTGCAAATATAAAAATAACGGCTTTTTATATTTAAGAATTCCTTCCAGAAGATATAAGATATACGGCTCCGCTTTTTTGCCAAAAAGCCTGTATTGTTTTTCTATTATGGAAAAATCTTCTTTTTTTACCATTTGCAGATTATAGGCTTTTCTTATTTGCATATCTATGACCGGCCGAAAAGGTTCAACCAAATCGCAAGTTAATGACTTTCTCTGATAAAAATTCGTATGATATACGCCCTGATAAACATCAAAACCGTAACTGTTAAGAATTGCGTCGATTATATTAAACAATATGGTGTATCCTATATCAAGAAGCGCGTTGGCGGAATCCGCTTTTACCCTCGGTTTTCGGCCTGTCCATTGAATATTGGAATACAGTCCTTTAAAATATATTCTTGAACAAACACCTTCAAAACCCAACAGATTTTGCAAACCGGCATTTTCAGCTTTTTGAAGCTCTTCAAGCTGTTTTTTTAAAAATTCCACCGCGGAATTTAATTCTTCCCCGCGTTTTCTTATCATCCGCAATGCGGATATTTGATTTTGTATTTTATTGGAAACTATATGCTTTGCGATATCCAGACCGGCATATCCGTACTGTTTTTTTCTAAGAAGAACGTTTCCTTCGGTTTTTGAAGACCACATCCCGATAAATTTAAAATAATGGTTTAATAATACTATTGTAAATCCGAATTTTTGGGCTCTTTGCAAAATGCCGCTGGTGATTGTTATATGCCCTACGACAAATAATATAAAAAGTTTATAACAGGTGGACTGATGTTTTATTTTATCGTCTTTATCGGTAATTATGATATTATCGTTTTTAAAACCGATTTTCTCTCCATAGCTTAACAAAACGAATAATATTTGTTTTTGTTCAAAATCCGGATATGTAAGCATTTCACCCCTTATCACACAGAGAAAAATATATACATTTTTCGCACTTTTTCTTATTGGGCTCAAACGGAGCCGTTAAACTATAAGAATTCATTTCTTCTATAACTTTTTCAAATTTTTCCTGCATAACGGCATCTTCCTCGGGCTTTAAAATATCGAAAATTTTATTTGTGTCCATACTGTACAGTTCCAGTTTATTTACTTTATATCCCATTTCCACAAGACAATGATACTGGGCATAAAGCTGCAAAATATATCCGTCATAAATTTTAGCTATTCTTTTCTTTCTCTCTCTAAGTATGCCGCCGTCTTCAAAAAATATATCAATTCTTCCGCATAGATTATATTTTTCACTATATATGGGCAAATTTTTAATAACACTTTTTTTTGTGCTGTATCTTCCTTCTTCAATAGCGGAATGAGCAGCAGTTCCTTTAAACTGTGCTTCGCCCTCATAAAGATATTCCGATCTTGAATTATATAGTCCGTGAAAAAATATAGATCTCGGACAAAAAACAAAATCGTTCAGCATTGAAATTTGGATATATAGTTCCATTTTATTTATTTGCTTCAAAACACCGTTTTGCGATATTAAATGCGGCTATTTTATCATTAGTGTCTAAATTACTAAATTCTCCGGCATTATTCTTGTTATGAAAACCACATTCTTTGCATTGAAAAATTGTATTGTTTTTATCTTCCTTAAATTTAGGATCGTCGGAGTTATTATAAGCTTTTTTGCCACATTTAGGGCATAATAAGCTTGTTTCTCTTTTATTTATAAATTTGACAATACCGAATTGATGAATGGATTCTTCTTCAGTTTCATTGCTATTAAGCCTTTTTTTTTCTCTTAGCTTTAACAATTCACTTATCGGAGGAACTAAACACTTTGATTGAAATTTGCGATATATTGCCCATTCCAAAGGGCGAGTTATATCTCCCTCAAATTTTTCTCTGTGAGATTCAATGATTGATTGAGATAAATTTTCTAAAACAATAAATCCCGGGAATTGCTCATATAAAAAATCAATCACGCCTACCATATTTGCAACTAATGATGCTCGTGTTTTGTTTATATTATCTTCCAAATGAGCATCATCTAATTTCTGATTTTTTATAAAGTCTGATAATTCTTTTTTGATCTCATCATATGGCTTATATGAATTATAAAGTATTTTACTATGATATATAGCATTCTTTTGATTTTCTATATACCATTTATAATCTTTTTCATATATTTTAACAGCCGGATCATCTTTTAATGTCTGGCTTATTTTTCTTTTAGCATTTAAAATTTTTAAATTCTGATGTACGGAAAAATCGCCGTTCAGAATGATTTTCCCGGCAATAACTTTCGCTGTTGTTAGATCAATGGCAGATACCTTCTTTTTTTCAAACAGTTCATCAAAAGTTTTATTAAAATCTTCTTTCTTTTCTTTAAAAGTTCTTTTGTATAAATCTTTATTTAAAAAATATGACGGATTTTGAATTAGCCTGTAAGGTTTTTCTCGTTTTTGTCCGTCTTTTAAAAAACCTGTTTTTAAAAAATCAAGTTTATCTTGCCGAATTTCATATACATCAAAACTTTGCGGTTTTTTATTTTTATCGATAATACTTAAACATGCCAAATCGTTAGTTCCTACATCTATACCAATCGCATAATTGAATTTATCTACAGCATAGTTTTTATTAAATTCTATGATTGCTTTTCCTTTATCTTGCACATCCTTAAAAGCAAGATTTGTTTTAATATTGTGAGCATTGTCGGTAATAGTGGTTGCTAATGTGAACTGTTCATGAAGATAACGGTTTTTCTTATTTTGATCATATAAATTTGAATTCTCACCATATTTAATAATACGGCTTGCTTTCGGTCGCCTCCACATTATTTTAATTTCAGGATTTAATCTCAATGGAAATTTATCTCTTTCATTTTCATCTTTCCAAAACGACATCCATATTTCAGTATATTTTTTATTGCGATAGCCGTCAGCAGGGTATTTTAAACTATGTTCAATATCTTGTGAAGTGATCTCAAAACATATTGCATTGAACTCTTTTTTAAGTTTTTCTTCAGTTTCATCTGAGACAAGAACTGTTTTTGCATAACAAATCTTATTTATTTCACTTTCAAAATCTTCTATTGATTCAAACTGATTTTCGCATAATGCCGATACATTTTCATATGCACTCAAATCAAGAGTTTTTTGGTTTCTTAAAATATCTTGATAAAATTTAATTTGTCTTTTCTTGTCATCTTTCCACTCCTGTTCATATTGAGGAAAAACTACTTTTCCTTGAAGTGTTTTCCTGAATGTATTATCCGTTTCTTTAAAACAAAGTTTTTTTAAAGCTCTCAAAGTTAATGAATTAAAATAATGCAATTTGCTTTTGCCGTCAGTTATATTTTCAAGTTTTGAAATATAGTCATTGGCTTTTTTCATATTATCTTTTTCATCACGCGGAATCATATATAAAAATTTACGCTTTTCTTTTTCTATAATCACACACCAATATCCTAACTGTTCGGAAAAATTTTTATCTTTTTCTATAGCACCAATTTTAGCAATACTATTGCCGCGTTCTTGTGCAACTTTTCTATAGAAATTACACAGATTTTTATACTTTGGTGTTTGCGGATTACTTATAAATGTATTAAAAAAATCATTTTTTTTCTGTTTGATTTCCTTCAGTTTATTTTTATATTTTATTTTTTGATCAGATGATAATGCAGGATTATTAAGCTTATTAGCCAATTCTTGAATAGATAATATACGGTTTTTTATTTCATTATAATGTTTGTCAGATGACTCAAAGAGTTTTATAGATTTGGCTTTTGCATCATCATTAGCTTGTAATGCTTCCATAAATTTTGTCTTTTCTTTTGCTTTCCATTTTTTTATTTCTCTATACACTTCTTCAAGAGATTTTGATTGTAATTCATTTTTTAATCCTAAATATTCAATAATACCGTTATACTCTTTATATTCATCTCTAGGTTTCCAATACTTTTTCCCTTGATGCTCTTCCTCAATAAAAAAATTTCTTTTTAATTTTGCTTTTTCTTTTATTAAATAGTCTCCAAGCATTTTTGGAGATTTGTTGACAGTATAAAAATTGAAAGAACCGGCTGCAAATTGCACGCCTTTGCTTTGGCTGGGGAGAAAATTTTCTTTTTGTATATTCAGTTCCTTTTCCAATTCACTTATAGCTTTTTTTAAATTATCAATAAGCTTATCTGTTTCCGGTTTATTTGTAGCACATAATGCCAAAACAAAACCTTTAATAAATTCAAAATTATTTCGCTTGGCAAGCTGACTTATTATTAAAGCGGCTTGCGAATCTCTTTGCATTTCTTTTTCATTATTTTCCATGCTTTTTTGAAAATCTTTCAGCTTATCAATGATTTCCTGCATTTCAATAAACCAGCGTTTATCAAATTCGTTCTGAACATATTCCAAATCTGCCAATTTATAATGTTTGGGAGGGTTTTCTTCTTTATTGGCATAAAAAGCCGTTTTCATAAAATTGCGCATCCAAGTGTATTTAATTTTAATATCGCCTCTCCACTTATTAGAATTATCTTTTTTAAATATGAACCCTCCATTTTTATCTTTAGCATAAAGAATATCTTTTAATAAAATTAAAGTATTTTGTGTTTTGGAAATTAAGTTAGAAACATCTTTTGCCGCATTGTTATTCTTATATGGATTGTTTATATCTTGTTGCGGTATTAACTTGAACCTAATAGTCTTTGTGATTTGATATTCATTTTCTAAATTTTCCATGGTAATCTCCTAAAGTATAAATTAAACAACAAAATTATAAAATCAATTACTCTTTTGTACAAATTGCAACCACTGTTTATTTGTTATAGCAAGATTTATTTTTTTTAAATTATCCGCTTGTTTTATTTGTTCTATAACCCAAAGCCCTTTTCTTGCAATATTGTATGCTCCGTTAGCATCGGCATTATTTGGTAAGTTATTTATATTTTTTCTGCTATCAAAAAAATTGCCGGTTTTATCTGCAACAGGAGATATTAAATAATCAATTTCCGTACCGGTAATGCTGTTTCTCATTTGTAAAGTTAATTTAAACAAAAACAACAATTCTTCAAAAAAATCTTTTTCCTTACAGTTTATTATTTGATTTTTAAGATTTGTCTTATAATCAATATTGTTCTTTTCAAACAACAAAATAAACTGTTCCGTTAATTTGATTTCTTGATAGTCCCATTGATTATTTTTTTCTTTGTTCCTAAAAGTTTTTATTCTTTCTTTATTAGTACAAATTACCCAATTTTGTCTTGTATCTTCTGATCTTGAATTAAATTTTGTATAGTCTTTAACAACAAATTCAAAATAGTTTTTATCTTCATTAAATTTTATATCCTCAAACTTTTCAAAAAACTTTTGAGCATTTTCAACATTTGTATAATGCGTATCAAATAAATTCACAAAACCTGTAACAGGGTCCATTTTGCTGGTATTCCATGCCGGAATATAAAACAAAAATCCGTTTTGTTTTCCCATTTTTTGAAAACTTTCAAATTTATTTGTCAGCTGATAGGCTTTTAAAAGTCCGCCCAATTTGTTTGCGTCACATTTCTTATCAACTAAATAATTAAGTTTGTCTATAAGCATTTTTTCAAACTTTTGATAAACCTGTTTTTCAACTTTTTGACGGGATGTTTTAAAGCCGAAATTTAAATCTTCTAAAATTACAATAGCATTATGTTCAATAATAAGCCGTGTAATTTTATGGACAACCTGGCTGATATAGCCTTCTTTTAATTCTTTGATTGTTTCAATAGTCTGCCAGCTTTTTCTGGATTTATCACGCTCGGCTTCTCTTTTTTCCAACAAATTATGATAGTTTGTTTTATATGAATTTCCGTTATACTCGTTTATGATCTCATTAAGAGAAAATTGTTTTACTATATTGCCGCTCAAATCAATTAAGCTTAAATACAGCAAATGCCTTTCGCCTCTATCAATGCCTATTATATGTTTTATATTGTTATCTTTAATAAATTGATTTACCTCCTCGTTAATCCTCTCATTGCCTACCGCCTTAAAATTCATTGTTATCGGCACATGGAACTGGAATTTATCAACAGTATATCTTCTGTCTTTTATAATATCGTATTTAAATTTACTTTCTTTTTTCTTATTATTTATATTTTTGTTTTCTATAGCATTATTTGCTTTATGTATTATTGTACTTTCTTTTGCTATACTTCCTTTTCTATAAAAAATTTCAGCTTGTCCGTTTAATTTATAAACGACATTTTTAAGATTATCTTCATCAAACAAAGCTTTCCAATACAGCGTATGCATATTCGGTGTTCCTTTGCTGAATTCTGAAAAATCTTTATTATAGATTTGAAAAAGATATATCTTGCCTTCTTCCACAAGCTTATTTATATATTCTTCGGAAATATTTCTGAATGTAATCTTATACCCTTGCTGCTCAACCTCGCGGTAAAAACCGCTTAAATCTTTATATGTTTTAGTGTCTGAAAATTTAAAATTAAAATTTTTCCATTCCTCATGCTTGTTTATTGAAGCTTTGAAAAAATCTATCAATGCGTGACAATCCGCTATATTAAATTTGTCGCCTTTTTTATGAGTTTCATTCTCATAGTTTTTAATTAGTTTATCGCTCGGATTAAATTCTTTAATCCTGCTGTCCGAAAAGAACACTTTCGGCAGCATCTTATTAGCTCCGGGCAAAAGTTTATACTCCATCTTTTCATAACCCGTTCCGTCAGTTTCAGCGCCTTCAAAAACTTTGCGGTTATCTATATCCATAATGACAAGGTAATAAAGTCCGTTTTTACGCAATATAATGCTTGAGTTGTCTTTTTCTTTATTTATGTCCCAGCCCGCAAGCAAAGTAGAGTTTTCAAAATTCAGTTTTATTTTTTCAACGGAATACGGTTTTTTAGTCGCGTAATTGCGCACTTTATTATACAAAGGCGTTATCTTATCGATCTCAGTCCATAATTTCTCAAATTCACTGTAAAAAGCAGCTTCCCTATCTGCCTCATCACCGCTGCCAAGAAGAGGTTTAACAAAGTGTTCTAAATTTTTTATGCTGTCCAAAAATTCTTTTATGAGTTCAATCGATTTCTTATCCTGTATAAGCGATTTTTCTTTTGGATATTGAGTGTTTAATAACACTTCAACGGCAGAATGCTTTTCTTCTATTTGAGCGAACAAATCTCCCTGTTCTTCATTTTTCCCTGAACTTATAAAATAATCTGCAAGGAATTTTTCTTTTATGCAATTATTAATAAATCCTATTGAAAAGCTGTCATTATTTTTAAACAGTTTGTTTATCCGCTCATCATATTTTTCTTGCGTTTCTTTCTTCTTTTGCGGATTTTTTTCTCTAATATTGCCTTTTACAGCAGTTGTGATTACGGAATAATTACCAAAGAATTTTTGAGAGATGTCGGTTAAACCGATATCATTACGCAAATATATTTTCGATAAATCAAAATCTTTTAAATCATTAAGTAAGCTTTTTAAACTTTGAATACTTACTTCAATCTCAGAATAAATATTTCCGATGCTTTTCAGCACCTCATTGTCATTTGTAAACTTTTCAGAAAGCCAAGAAGCGCTGATTCTATCACTAAGAATTTGTTTAAATAAAATAGTGAATTTCGGCAGTCGTTTTAATTTTTCAGATTGCTGCTGGTTATAGAGATTTATATATTCGTTTAGCCCTTTTATTTTTGTTCCATCTTCTAATATTTTACCGCCTATTACTGAATTGTATATATCTATTTGTGTTTGAGTAAGAACATTGCTGTAGTATTCCAATTTAAAAATATCGGAAATTTCGCTAATATTATTATCTTTTAAATCTTTTTTTATATTTTCATAAAGTTCGGTAAAATTCCGAACAATTTCCGTTTTAAGGATTTTTTCAAAAACAAAAATATTATTTATAAATTTAGGCAAATTGTCATTTATAAGACGATATGCGATAGATGTTGATTTTTTTTCATCCGAATATATATTTTTTCTATTTTCATGAAAACCGACAAAATATGTTGTAAATTTATCAAATTCACCAATCAGACTCTTTTCTTCTTCATTCTCTGTAAACTTTGGCAAATCTTCTTTTATTAACTCTGAACCGAATAATCTTTTAAGTTGATTTTTATCAAAGAAAGTTATAATTTGCTGCCTTAATTTTTCTTCTACTGTATTAAAGCTTTTCTTTTGGCTGTCATTTTTATTTTTTATCTTAAATAGATCTAAATATGAATTCAGAAAATAATCATCTATCTTTTTGTTTTTTAGAGATTTTTCAATGAAGCATTTATGGTATTCATCTATTATTTGTTTTACTCTTTTATATTTTTCTGCTCTATTATCAACTTGTTCTAAGATTCCACTTTTTTTGATATTTTCTAAAGTTTCTCTTTGGGGAATAAGTTCAAATCTTAATGTTTTTGAAAGACTATAAAGATTGGTAAATCGTTTCATTTTTTCTCCTGAAATCTAAAAAATATAAAATAAGTTATTGTTTCTTGGCTGAAATAACTGTTATCTCTCCGCAAAAAAATCTTTTAAATAAAAAAGCCGCCGAACTTTTGTTCAGCGGCTTTTTTATTTTTATTTGTCTTCTTCTTTATCTTCGGGCTTGGCTTTTTCCAGAGCGTCATGCACTTCGCCGCCGGCTTCCTCCTGCACCACGCAAGCCACCGCGGCGACTTTGTCGCCTTCTTCAAGCCTTACCAGCCTGACCCCTTGAGTGTTTCGACCGATCACCGATATGCTGTCCACCCTCATTCTTATGGTTATGCCGTTTTGCGTCATCACCATAATTTCTTCGCCTTTATTGGCCTTTTTAATTCCGACGATATCCCCGTTTCTTTCCGTGGCCTGCATATTTATAACGCCGCGTCCCGCCCTTTTTTGCAGGCGGTATTTGCCGACTTCCGTCCTTTTGCCGTAACCGTTTTCCGAAACCGAAAGGAAAACGTCGTCCGGAGACATTACTTCCATTCCTATCACTTCATCTTCTTTGTCAAGCGTAATTCCTTTAACTCCCATGCCCGCGCGGCCGATAGCCCTCACATCGCTTTCTTTAAATCTTATCGCTATGCCTTTTCTTGTAGCTATCACCACTTCCGGATTTTTCTCAATAGCTTTTACTTCCGTCAAAACATCGCCGTCTTCAAGCTTTATGGCTATTATGCCGCCCTTTCTGGGATTGGCGAATTCCGTCAGGGCGATTTTTTTAATGGTTCCTCTTCTTGTTCCCATTAAAAGATATTCGTCTTTTATTTCTTTTTCTTTCAGCGATCTTATCGGAATCGCGGCTGTAATTTTTTCTTCAGGGGCAAGCTGCAAAAGATTTACTATCGCTTTTCCTTTTGAAGTTCTCGCGCCTTCCGGTATTTCGTAAGCTCTTATCCAGTAAAGCCTTCCTCTGGAAGTGAAAAACAGAAGATATGAATGAGAGCTCGTTATAAACAGGCTTTCAACAAAATCTTCCTCTTTTGTGTTCATCGCCGTTATGCCGCGGCCGCCTCTGTGCTGGGATTTATAAGTGTCCAAAGGTATGCGTTTGATATAGCCGGCATGCGACATCGTAACAGCGACTTCTTCTTCCTGAATCAGATCCTCTATATTAAAGTCGGCTTCGGCGGCCTGAATCTGCGTTCTTCTTTTATCTCCGTATTTCTTTTTGATTTCGAGAGTTTCTTCTTTAATGATATTAAGAACTTTTTTAGGATCCGCCAGTATCGAGCGGAGTTTCTCTATCAGCTTTATCAGTTCAAGATATTCGTTTTCAATAGCCGCCCTTTCAAGACCGGTAAGCTGGTGGAGTTTCATTTCCAGAATGGCTTCGGACTGCGTTTTGCTGAGCCTGAACTTTAACATAAGCTCCCGGCGCGCTTCGTCTTTGTCTTTGGCGCCTCTGATGATTTTTACGACCGCGTCTATGTTTTCAACCGCGATTTTCAATCCTTCAAGAATATGGGCTCTGGCTTCGGCTTTTTGCAGTTCAAATTTGGTGCGCCTTACTATAACTGCTTTTCTGTGCTCTATGTGATGGTTAAGCACTTCTTTTATGTTCATCACTTTCGGACGGTTGTTTACAAGAGCAAGCATTATCACGCCGAAAGAAGACTGCATCTGCGTATGTTTAAACAGCTGGTTGAGCACCACCTGCGCGTTGCCGTCCCTTTTAATCTCTATCACTATTCTTATGCCGTCCCGGTCGGATTCGTCTCTTAAATCCGATATGCCGTCAATCTTTTTATCTTTTACCAGTTCGGCTATGGAAATTATAAGATTGGATTTATTGACCTGATAAGGAATCTCGTTTACGATTATCGCTTCACGCCCGTTTTTGTATTCTTCTATGGCGGCTTTGGCCCTCATCTTGACCGAACCTCTGCCTTTTTCCATATAATCTTTAATCCCGCCCCTGCCGAGTATTATCGCTCCGGTAGGAAAATCCGGCCCTTTGATATATTTCATTATTTCGCCGACAGGCAGTTCTTCGTCATCTATTAAAGCGATTACGGCGTCGCATACTTCCGCAAGATTGTGCGTGGGAACATTTGTCGCCATTCCCACGGCTATGCCCTGCGAACCGTTTATAAGAAGGCTTGGAAGTTTGGAAGGAAGAACCACGGGCTCTTTTAAAGAGCCGTCGTAATTGGGCATAAAATCGACCGTGTTTTTGTCCAGATCGGCAAGCATTTCGTCAGCGATCGCTTCCATGCGGGCTTCGGTATAACGCATTGCCGCGGCGCCGTCTCCGTCAATGCTGCCGAAATTGCCCTGCCCGTCCACCATGGGATAACGCAAAGACCAGTCCTGCGCCATGCGCACCATCGACTCGTAAATGGCCGAATCGCCGTGGGGATGATATTTACCCATGACGTCTCCGACCACTCTCGCCGATTTTTTGTAGGCCGTGCCGTGCTTCATTCCCATTTCCTTCATAGTATAAAGTATGCGTCTGTGAATGGGTTTAAGACCGTCGCGCACGTCCGGCAAAGCTCTTCCTACGATAACGCTCATCGCATAATCGATATAAGACGTTTTCATTTCATCTTCAATATTTCTCGGCGCGATATTGGCTTCGGCCGTTTCGGCTTCTTGCTGTCTGCTCTTATCCTTTTGTGCCATTTTTACATCCTTTTTATATTTTTTGTATTTATCTATTGCCGCTTTCCGGCGCTTGCGCGCGGACCGCGCCGCGCTTAAATCAACGCCGAAATTTTATGTAAATGTTTTTAACCGGAACAAAAACGCCGGTTTTGCCCGCAAGACGGCTTTACATCAGCCCAATTTTTACCTATCCCGGAAAAAGTCCGCTCTTGCGGCCGCATATGCCATTTTGCGAAAATCTTTCCGTATTGCGATTTTGTATTCTTTATTGGGATTTTGACGGCATTTATTAAAATGCCGCGCCGTCCCTTAAATTCAAATCCGTTTTCAGGCGCCCTTTCGGCGGCAAGCATTGTTCTTGCGATTTTTCAGGTTGCAGCCGCGCCTTTTATTCGGCTTGAAGCTACAGCCTGTTTTATAATCAAAGACATTAAATATTTGTTTTTCCGCCTTAACCGCGCGCATGCCGGAAACAGGAAAAGACAAAGCTCCCCTGTCAGTGAAATGCTAAACCGGCCGCTTTTTGCGGCATAAGACAAAAAGAAAATTTTTCGCCGTATTTATCGACAAAAAACAAAATTTTTTCGTTTCCCGTAAATTCCATTTCTCTTCCCGCCCGGATTATTTCGGAAGTTATTGTTGCGGAAAACATTGTCCGCCTATTCATCCAATAATCACAATCATCATTTATCATCCGCAAAAGAACATTAAGTTTTTTCGCTTTATTTTTTAAAATGCCGCTTAATTTCGGCGCTTTTTCATTCGCTTTCATTTTTCATTCTTTAAAGCCGATCGGAGACATTTTTATACGGCCAATCCTTCGGCCCGCACGGTTTTCACGGCAACATATGTATATGCCGCGGATATCATTTAAAAGTTGAAAACCAAGCGTCAAAATATGCCAAAACGTATTAAATTAATGGAAGCTAATTAAAAATTTATTGAATTTTCAATAAATAATCCGGCTAAAAATTCAAATATGAGCCGTTTCGAATTTTCTATTTATAATCTTGCGGAGTATATTCGAATACCGCTATTTCCGCGCCGGTTTTGTCCTGATATCTGTATACGAAAGTCACATTCTTTTTCCTGAAAGATTCAAGCGGAGGATGATTTTTCACGTTTGAGGCAAGAGTGCGGCCTACAGATTCTTTGAAAAAGTCCATATCTATATCCTGCGCCAGAACGTCTACCATAGTATTGTTATATTGTATTTTTCTGCCGGGAAGCGTTATGATTTCGTCAAGTCTGGTTTGGGGATCCGTCATCATAGGCAGATTTTTATTGGCTTCGGCCGCGATTTTCGCCAAAGTTCCTTCAATTTGTTTTTCGCTTTGCGCGCATGAAGACAATATCATCAAACCCGCGGCCGCCAAAATAACCGCGGCAAAAACCGAGATCCGCTTGAAAGCTTGTTTTATTTTTTCCATGTTTCTTCTTTATCCTCGCTTCATAAAAGCATTTTTTTTTGTTTATATGTCAAGATTTTTAACGTCCAGCGCATGCGTTTGTATAAAAGCTCTTCTGGGTTCCACCTGATCGCCCATAAGCGTGGTGAAAATCCTGTCGGTTTCCACCGCGTCTTCAAGTTTAACCTGCAAAAGTTTTCTGTTGTTTTTGTCCATAGTCGTTTCCCAAAGCTGTTCCGGATTCATTTCTCCCAGGCCTTTATATCTTTGTATTGCGGCTCCTTTATTGCCGAGCTCTCTTATAATGTCTATAAGTTCTACGGTAGAATGCAGATCGTAAAAATCGCTCCGGCTTTTTTTCTCGGCGTCCTGGAGCCTGTAGACCGGTTTGGTATGGGCTTCGCCGTAATGTTCCAGATGCAAAGATTCTTTTTCAAGCTCCCCGGCGAGATTGTCCATTCTGGGAAGCTCCCACAAATCTTTATATTCGGGAATAATGTCGTCAGGCTGCATATTTTCGGTTATCTGGGCAAGCTCTCCCTGGGAAGCGAGCAGTTCCCGGCGTTTTGCAAGAAGAGCTTCCTTGAATTCTTTCCATTCTTTGTCCGAATAAATATATTTGGCTTTTCCTTCCTGATAAGTTACGTACATCGGCAGTTTGCCGTCCTGCGTTTTTTTCTTTTCCTCTCTCAGCCTTAAAAATTCTTTCCAGGACAAGCCTTTCTTTTTAATTTTTTTGATAAGCCCGTCCAGCTCGCTGATATTTTCGACTATGCGGCGCAGATTTTTTTCGTCAATATTTTTCAATTCTTTGCCGTCGGTCATCAGCACAAGCTCCAAACCGTCCAAAGCCTGCGAAAACAAAAATTTGTCAAGCGCTTCTTCGCTGTCGAGATACATTTCTTTTTTGTTTTTCTTTACTTTATAAAGAGGCGGCTGGGCTATGTAAATATATCCTTTTTCTATAAGCTGCGGCATATGCCGGTAAAAAAAAGTCAGCAAAAGGGTTCTTATATGAGCTCCGTCAACGTCGGCATCCGTCATTATTATTATTTTGTGATAACGCGCTTTGTCTATGTTAAAATCCTGGTCTTCTTTGCCTATTCCGGTGCCTATGGCGGTAATCAGGGATTTTATCGTGTCGCTGGCAAACATTTTCGTAAGTCTGGCTCTTTCGACATTGAGTATTTTTCCCCTTAAAGGAAGAATGGCCTGAAAAGTTCTGTCCCTGCCCTGTTTCGCGGAACCTCCGGCGGAATCTCCCTCAACTATGAATAATTCGGTTTTTTGCGGATCTTTTTCGGAACAGTCGGCAAGTTTTCCGGGCAAAGCGGCGGAATCCAAAGCGCCTTTGCGCCTTGTCATTTCCCGGGCTTTTCTCGCGGCTTCCCTGGCTTCGGCCGCATTTACGGCTTTTTCAAGTATTTGTTTCGCTATTCCGGGATTTTCTTCAAGAAAAGTCGTAAGCGCGTCGCCTACTATGGATTTGGTTATTCCTTCGACTTCCGAATTGCCTAGCTTTGTTTTCGTCTGCCCTTCAAACTGGGGATTGGGCACTTTCGCCGAAATGACCGCGGTTAAACCTTCTCTGACATCTTCTCCGGAAAGAGTAAGATTTTTGGTTTTGGCGATATCGTTTTTCTTTATATAATCGTTGACCGCCCTCGTCAAAGCGGAACGGAAACCCGAAAGATGGGTTCCGCCTTCAACCGTATTGATATTGTTGACAAAAGAAAAAACCTGTTCATTGTAAGAGTCATTGTACTGCATAGCTATTTCAAGGCTGACTCCGTCTTTTTCTTTGGTAAAATAAATCGGATCTTTATTTATGACATTTTTATTGGCGTTGAGATACTGCACGAAAGTCCTGATTCCACCGTCGTAGTCGAAAATATGCTCTTTATCGTCTCTTTCATCGGAAATTCTTATATGCGTGCCCGCGTTTAAAAAAGCCAGCTCTCTTAATCTGTTTGTGAGAGTGTCGAAAGAATAAACCGTGGCGGTAAAAATGGCCGGATCCGGAAGAAAAGTCACTTTAGTGCCTCTTTGGTCGGTCTCTCCGGCAAGTTCCAGTTTCGTCTGCGGTTTTCCCCGGGAATAAAGCTGTCTGTATATTTTTCCGTCGCGGTAAACTTCAACTTCAAGTTTAATGCTTAAAGCGTTCACGCATGACACGCCGACGCCGTGAAGCCCTCCCGAAACTTTATAAGAATTCTTGTCGAACTTTCCGCCCGCGTGAAGTTTGGTCATAACCACTTCAAGAGCCGACATATTTTTAAATTTCGGATGCGGATCAACCGGAATGCCACGGCCGTCGTCAAGAACAGTCACGGAATTATCTGGATGAATCGTCACGTCTATATTTTTGCAGTATCCGGCAAGCACTTCGTCTATAGAATTGTCGACGACTTCATAAACAAGATGATGCAGACCGGTATTGCCCGTAGAACCGATATACATCGCCGGCCTTTTGCGGACGGCTTCCAATCCTTCAAGAATCTGTATTTTCGACGCGTCATAGCTGTCTTTTTCGGAAATTGCGTTTTTTGCTTCTTCGTTTGCCATTTATGCCGCCTCCCGGAAAACAATGCGTTTAATGTTTCCCTTTTCGATTATTTTAATTTTTTCGTTTTATTATAAAAAAGTTTTCTTCTGCGATTTTTATTTTAACTTCCAAATGACGTCCCGGCGCTTTAAAACATAAAAATATCCGTATTGTTTTTATCAAAGATTTTTCATAGTAAAATAACAATCCTGCGCCGTATTTTCAACAAAAAAATTCACTTTTTAACCGCCGGATTAAAAAAAGTTTATACAAATTTGCTTTCAAAACCCTATTTCAAGCTTTTTCAATTTTAAAAAATGAAAAATTGACCGATATTCAATATTTTTTGCCGGTTTAAACCCGCGGCGGAATTTATTTTATCGTAACTTTTATGTTTTTAAGTTTTTTCGCGCCGATATATTGATTGAGTTTTTCCAATATCTCTTTTTTTCTTATCATTATTTCGTTTACGGCCGCGCTTGAATCGGTCTGCGCGCTTATCACCCCGTCTTTATACCCGCATATCTCAACGCCTTCAATTCCCAGCTCTTTATCCCATACTTTGGCTATGACAAAAAAATTTTCATCAAGACCGATCTCTTTCTTAACGGTTTCCATTATTTCGGAAACTCCGGTAAGGTTCGATTCGCGTCTGCCGCCTTTTGTTTTTCTTTTATATCCGCAATAAACCATATTTAAACTTAATTTATCAATACGGCCGGCAAATCCGAGTTTTAAATAAAGCCGGCCTTTTTAATTTTACGGTTAAAATCCTTTTACACCCTCATAGGCATTACTACGCAGAGATAGTTTTTATCCTTTTCTGGAGCAAGCGTGGCGGGATTTAAAGCATTGGTAAATTCAAAACTTGTAAACTCTTCGTCAATATTTTGCAAAACGTCTTTTATAAAATTAGGATTAAAATTGATTTCAGCCGGATCGTCTTTATAATCTATTTCAATTTCGACTTCTCCGGAGCCGAGACCCGCCGTTGAAGCCGAAATTCTGAGAATATTCGGAGAAAAATAAAATTTTACGGCTGAAGACCTGTCCGAAGAAAGTCTGTCTCCGGTAAGCAAAGCCATTTGTTTTACCGCGCTGAGGGTTTCTTTAACGCTGAGTTTGACTTTCGAATCGGTTTTTTTGGGTATTACCTGTTCATAATTTGGAAAAACGCCTTCTATTAAAGTCGAAAGAAATATTATATCGTCTATTTCAACCGCGCATTGGTTTTCCGATATGCCTATTTTTATTTCTTCCGCTTTTGCGTCCGCAGCCAAAACAAGCCTGAGTATATCGTTTACGGCTTTAGTCGGAACTATGGCTTTCCCTTTTATTTTCGTGTCAAGCCCGCCCGCCGTTATATAAGCAAGCCTTCTTCCGTCGGTAGCCACCATTTTAAGAATATCCTGATCGACTATAAAATATACTCCGTTCAATACGTATCTTTGGGAATCTTTTGATACGGCGAAAACAGTCTTTTTAAGCATTGAAGCAAAAGAATCTTTTTTTATCGTGAAATTGTTCTCTTTCGGAAATTCCGGTATAACGGGATATTCCGTTTTTGAAATTCCCATAAGAGTAAACTTGGATTTGCCAGATTTTATGTTTATCTGATTGGTTTCGTCGGCTTTTATTTCTATGTCGGATTCCGCAGAAAGTTCTTTAATTATATCGGCGAATCTTTTAGCCGGAATGGTTATGCCTCCTTCCTGTACTATTTCGCCTTTAATATGGCATTTTACGGCTATTTCAAGGTCCGTAGATGAAAGTTTTATTTTATCCTGTTCGGTTTCAAACAAAAAGTTTGAAAGAACCGGCAGAGTGCTTTTTGATGAGACGACCGGAAGAATAGTCTGAATCCCTTTCATAAGTTCGTCTTTTCCACAAATTACTTTCATCTGATTCCTCCCTGTTTTTTTACAAAAAGACAGTTATTATTGCAGTGCGCTGTATAATGTTGATAATTGCACTTAAACTGCAAAAAACGCATATTTATAAATATTAATTTCATTAAAGCCTGGTCTGATAATTATGTTGGCAACCCGCTTGTTTTATCAACAGTTTCAACAATGTTTCTTACGGATGCGATATTATACAATTTTTATATAAGTTATGCACGGTATTATCGTTTTTTCCCGCATTCCTTAAAACTTTCCGGAATTTTCGCGAAAAACGAAAAAACCGGGCTTTTCGAGATATCTTTCCAAAGCCAGATTTTTACGGCATTTGTTAATCTGTGATTTTCTTAAAGCTTTTCTTTTTCCTTCGCCGTCAATAAAATAACCTTCTTTGATAATATTGTTTTTGCATATGAGATCTATATAAGAAGCGCTGTCTTGTTCATATATTTTCACATGTCCTTCAACCGCATTGTTTTTAAACTCCGCCGTAGAAGCAAGCTTGCCGTCCGCGAAATACGTTTTAAGAAGGCCTTCGGCTTTTCCGCCGATATATTCAAGCTCTGAAAATACGCTTCCGTTATCAAAATATTGTACCGCCGTTCCCTGTATGATTCCTTTCGAATAAGGAATTTTGCTTTCGATATTGCCGTTTCTGTCATAAGTTATCATAAAGCCGTCTATATTATTGTCTTTATACTGCGCTTCAGCCTGCAATAGCGAATCGAAATAATATTTTTTAGCCTGTCCTTCCGCAGCCCCGTGATTAAAATTGAATTCATATTCCAAAGCGCCGTCTTGATTGTATATTCTTACTATTCCGTTCGGTTTTCCTTTATAACAATGCATTATATAATGAAGAGTGCCGTCGGGATAATATCCCATAACCGATCCGTTTGCTTTCCCGTCAATAAAATCGGCTGACATTTTAACCTGTCCGTCTGGATAAAAAAGCTCGGCCGGCCCGCTGTAAACGGCTGAATCTTTTTTTGCCGCTATTATAACTTCTTTATTAAAAAGCACTTCTTTCGATAAAGGATGACTGTCGGTATATATTGCTGCATATGCCTCGAAAGCGGAAAAAACAATTAATAGAAAAGTTAAAAATTTTTCCAAAACTAAATCCTTTTAAACGGATTAATAAATTAAAATAAAATCCGGCGGAACCGAAAAAAGCCGGTTATAACCTTTTATCTGCTTATCTGCGGCAAAAGTTTTGCGCCTGCCTAAAATTACGGCCGTAAAACCTGAAAATTCAATTTAATTATCATTTAAACCGTCCGGCAAAAACAGTCCGTTATGACGCGTCGGACCGCCTGAAAAAAATTTTCAGTCATTTGCGGCAAGTCTGATTTTTTTTATTATCTGGTTAAGTTTAGCGTTGAAATAAGGATCAGCGCTCAGCTTTTCTTTTATTTTATTGCACGCGTGCATAACCGTGGTGTGGTCTCTTCCCCCGAAAGCTTCGCCTATATCATTTGTGGAAAATTCGTCCGTCATAGTCCTGGCAAGATACATAGCTATCTGCCTCGGAAAAGCTATGGCGTCGGTCCTTCTTTTCGATTTCATATCCCTTAAATCTATATTGAATTCTTCAGCCACCACTTTTTGTATATTCTCAATTGTTATCCTTGTCTGGGCCGAATCCACAATTATGTCTTTAAGTATTTTTTCAACGGAATCAACCGTAAGAGGCGTTCCCGTGAAAGCGGAAAAAGCCGTAATGCGCAAAAGAGAACCTTCAAGCTCTCTGATATTTGATTTTACCCTTGTCGCTATATATAAAATAACGTCATCTGGAACATACAATTTTTCATCTTCGGCTTTTTTTCTCAATATCGCTATTCTTGTTTCAAGATCCGGCGGCTGTATATCGGCTATGATTCCCCATTCAAAACGTGAAATCAGCCTTTCTTCGACTTTTTCAAGCTCTTTCGGAGGTCTGTCCGAAGAAATGACAACCTGCTTTCTCGAATCGTAGAGAGAATTGAAAATATAAAAGAATTCTTCCTGCGAACTTTCTTTGCCCACCAGAAACTGTATATCGTCTATTAAAAGACAGTCAAGACTTCTGTATTTGTTTTTAAACGAGGTCATTTTATCAAATCTGAGCGATTCTATGAATTCCGTGGTAAACTTTTCGGCGGTGGTATACAGCAGGCGCAGCTGCGGGCTGGACTGCTTTATATAATTTCCTATCGCGTGCAGCAAATGCGTTTTGCCCAGCCCCACCCCTCCGTAAAGAAAAAGAGGATTAAACTGTTTTCCGGGATTTTTTGCGACGGCTTCGCAGCATCCGTGGGCAAATCTGTTTGAAGAGCCCACTACAAAACGTTCAAAAACATATTTCGAATTGATCTGATCCCTTTGCGAAATCTGCGAAACGGGAGCCGAAACATCAGCCGGAGCCGGAGTATTTTCCACTTTTTCAAGTATGGGTGCTAAATCCTGCTGGGGCTTCATTTCCAGAATTATCTGATGGCCGGTATTTTCCGATAAAGTTTTTTCGATATTTTTAAGCTGATGGCTTTCTATCCATTGCGAAAAATAAATATTCGGCACCGCGACCGTAAAAATATTGTTTTCCAGAGAAAGCGGTTTTAAAGGCGCAATCCATAAATTATAAGTTTCCATTGTTATTAGGCCGTTAAGGTTATCCACAACTTTTTTCCATAAGTCATTTACTGAATCATTCATATTTTCCCCATATTTGTCCACAGCTGTGGATAAAGATATAAACCGGTATTTTTTTGCTTAAATTTCCATAATTTTTAAAACCAAATTATGATTGTAAAATTATATAATTTTTGATTTTATCAGTCAAGCGCAGATAATCGGAAAGCGAAAGTCTGTCCGGTCTTAAAAAAGGGTCTAATGCGCAATTTATTAAAATTTTATTCGCTTGACTTTTTTCTAAATTTTTGAATGAAGCAAGACAGTTTAAAATCGTTTTTCTGCGCATGGAAAAACTTTTTTTAACAAGTTCAAAAAACAGAGGATCCGGCGGAGCGGATTTTTTATTGCTTAATCTGACAACCGATGACATAACTTTCGGATGCGGATTAAAACATTTGGCTGAAACGTCAAATAAAAGTTCGGCGTCCGCATAATATTGCGTAAAAACCGAAATATATCCGTAATCTTTTGTTCCGGTTTTGGCCGCAAGCCTTTGCGCGACCTCTTTTTGAAGCATAAAAACGCATTGCGTCCAATTTGGCAAAGGCAGGATTTTCTGTACGATTGCCGTGCCTGCATTATAAGGAAGATTTGAAATGACTTTAAAAGGTATTGAAAAATCAAGGATTTTTTCTTTCGGCCGCGTAAAAAGCCGTTCTTCGGCGTTTTCAGCGCGGGATTCGGTAAAATTATTCCGGCTTTCAAATTCGTTTTTTAAAATTTCTTCCTTTTTTTTGCCGTTTTGCGCGTCAAAATCGCCGCCGCCTGCCTTGTAAACATAAGATGCAAGATCAAATTTCATAAAATCTTTATTTATGAGATTTATATTTTGCGCATTGCTGGAAGTGAAATAATATTTTAACGGACGAAAAAGATTTTCGTCTATTTCAACCGCGGTCAAATGCCCGGCCAGCGGCTGTATTATTTTTGTCAAAATTCCTTTGCCCGGCCCGATTTCAATGACATAATCGTTTTCATTTAAATTGGCGGCTTTTACGATATTGTTGGCGATATTGTTATCTATTAAGAAGTTTTGTCCGTGTTTTTGTCTCATCGTATGTTTTTCCCGCGGCAAAGCCGGGATCCGGTCCCGATTGCCGTATGGGAAGATTGTAGAATATTTTTATAATAATTCATACCGTTTTTCAATATTTCGCAAGAAAGCGCGGAAACGATAAATCAGCCGCATTCAATTTTCATATTATTCTTTTCAGGCGCCGTCCGGATTTATTTTGCGAAAGTCCGCAAAAGGAAAACAGTTTGCAAAAACATCTCTTGTATGATATGAAAATTTCCGCTTTTGCTTTTTGCGGCCGAAACGCCCATAAATACTACAACAGATAATGAAAGGTTTTGGAAATTGATAGATGAAAACCACAGGGCGAATCCTGATGACAATGAAGCTTTTTTTGAATTTGCCGTCCGGAAATTCGCCGCGCTTGGCGATAAGCAAAAAAGTTTTCTGCGCTGCGATTTGGGTATTTGTACGGAAATCGCCGCCGAATGCGTATGGCTTAATATGGCGTGTAAAGTCATTAACGGTTATATAAGCGATGATACGGGTCTTTATTTCGGTTTATGGGTGATTTCTCTGGGAAAAGAAGTATTTTTTAACGCTCTTAAAAATCCCGACAGCTTTGCTCTTATTGGAAACATACCTTTCGGCCGGGCCGAATTTGAACGGCTTATGTCTTTAAGCCGCGAAGAAGAATGCGGCGACTGTTTTGATGAGGCGCTTTGGCGGCAGACGGATCTGCGCCGGGAAATCATTATGAAAGAAATAATATTCAAAGAAGGCGGCATGTACGGAAATTACGATTCTTTCAAAGACGCCTTAAAAGCCATACCGGAAACTTTGCCGAATCTCATAAAACTTGCCCGGGCAGAAAATTATATTTAAGGGCATATAAAACAATCAAAATCAAATGCAAAACCGGCAATAGTTTTTTCTGCTGATTTGGCCGGCATATAAAACAGTTAAAATAAAACACGCCGTATTCCGTATACCCGCATGCGCGAAATTATGCGCGGCGGCCGGCAAATCCTTTTACAAAATTTCATTGCGCTGCCCGAATCATTTCCCTATGCAAAAAGAACCGAAAATAGAGTCCAAAATATCATGCGGGGTATTAACGCCCAACACTTCTTCCATAGCGGCTGCGGCATTTTTAACTTCAAAACAAGCCAGTTCGTCCGCATTTTCTTCGTTTATCAACGCCCGGGTTTTTATAAGCGATTCCTGCGCTTTGCGTAAAAGCGCCTGATGCCGCGAATTTATAAGAAGATATTCATTGCCCGCGTCCGATACGCCAGCCAATCGCGAGACCGTTTCCAAAAGTTTTTTCATTCCCGCTCCGGATTTGGCCGACAAAGATATGATTTCATCAAAAACAGCCAGAGTTTTAATATTTTCTTCATTGATTTTTTGCGGCAGATCCGCTTTATTTAAAATACCTATTATATATGTGTGTTTTTCAAAAGATTTTATTGTTTTTTCATTGATTTTTGAAGGTAAACCGCTTTTGCCGCAAACTCCGGTCATATTATCTTTAAAGTCAAAAGTTTTAAGATAAGCCGCTATTTCGGCGTCATTTTTGTCAAGCGGGGAAGAAGAATCGAACACCCAAAGAAGAATATCGGCTTTGCCGGCGGCTTCTTTTGAACGTTCCTGGCCTAAGATTTCTATTGAGTTTTCAGCATGATTTCTTATTCCGGCCGTATCGGTTAAAATTAAAGGAATTCCCCGGCAGTCTATGATTTCTTCAATCGTATCCGTTGTAGTCCCGGCGATATCGGTCACTATTGCCCGGTTTTTACCTAAAACCGCATTAAGCAGGGACGATTTTCCCGTATTCGGTTTTCCGATAATAACGGCTTTCATCCCTTTTTGCAGCATCAGGCTCGTTTTATAATTATCAATCAGTTTTTGATTGTCTTCTATCGCATTATTTATCATTTTCAGTTTAAGCTCACTGCTCATAAAAGGAATATCATCGGAAGGATAATCAAGAGAAGCTTCAAGATAAGCAAGAAAAGTTATAAGGGAATTTTTAAGAGTTTCTATTTTAGAAGAAAGTAACCCTCCGGCATTATTAAGCGCGGCCCTTGCGGCCGTTTCAGTTTTGCTTGTTATCAGGCTGCAAACCGCTTCCGCTTCGGCAAGATCTTTTTTGCCGTTAAGAAAAGCGCGGTAAGTAAACTCTCCCGGTCCGGCCGCTCTGGCGCCGTTTTTGTATAAAAGATTTAAAACCGCATTTATTATCACGGGATTTCCATGCACGGAAATTTCAGCCGTGTCTTCGCCGGTATAAGTGCGCGGCGCTTTAAAAAAAGAGCAAAGAACTTCATCGACTTTTTTGTCTCCATCCATAATATATCCGCGCCGCACTTGTTTGTCCGCGTCTGAAGAAGGTTTAAACAAGCGCCGCATTATAGAGAACGCGTTTTCTCCGCTAAGGCGTATAACCGCTATGGCCGAACGTCCCGCCGGCGTTGAAAGCGCGGCTATAGTGTCTTCGGAAATATATTGCATACCGTTAATAATACTTTGTTTGCTTATAAAAATCAAATCCGGCAAATTAACAAAAAACGGCAAAATGTCGCATATTGTTTATGCGGCTGATTTGTTTTTTTGCGAAAAAAGAAAATATAATATAGACATATATTTTTCCGGACTGCGGCGAAAATCGATTTTACGGGCAATCCTGCGTTTTTTTGTTTTGTGAAAAAAGTTAAAATTATAAAGCATTGCTCCGTTTTTTAAGTTTTTGCTTTTTAAAGCTTGAAGCTTTAAGTTTCAAACTTCAAGCTTCAAGCGGAAATTGCGCTGGCGGCAAAAATTTTTCTTTAAAATAAAAATTTTCGCGCAAATACGATTTTTCACGGAAAGATTCCGCGTCCGCCAGAAAAAAATTTTCTGACATAAAGGTTTTTGCGGCCGTTTTTTGCCGCGGGTAAAAGCGGTAATTTTGCGTTTTGAGAAACTGTTTTCCGCTGGCCGGCGCGCCGCGTTCCGGGGTTTTTCCTCGTCAAAATTTTTTGTACGGAAAAAGGTTAAATTGTTAAAGGAGCCGTTTTGGATTCCAATAATTACAAAGCTGCCGTAGGAATAGAAAATAAAAAACCCGCGATACTTTTAAAAAGCATAATCATAGGAATAGCCGCAGGGCTTTTCATCACTCTTTACCGTTTCGCGCTTAATCTTGCCGAACAGCTCTGCGTCGCGGCTCACTCTTATGCGGGCCGGCATCCGCATATGCTTCCTTTATGGATTGCAATACTTGCGCTGCTGGGTTTGGCGACGGGCTTTATGGTAAGCAGAAACGATATGATAACCGGCAGCGGCATTCCCCAGGTCAAAGGAATAATGGCGGGATATTTTAAGGACAGCTGGCTTAAAACCCTGCTGATGAAATTTGCCGGCGGGGCGCTTGCCGTGGGCGCGGGTCTGTCGCTGGGAAGGGAAGGCCCTTCCGTGCAGATGGGCGCCTGCATAGCCGAAGGCATAGGCGGTAAAGCGGGCTCTTCGAAATTTGAAAAAAAGGTGCTGATGGCAAGCGGGGCGGGCGCGGGTCTGTCCGCGGCATTCGGCGCGCCTCTTGCCGGAGCCGTATTTGCGCTTGAAGAAATATTTAAATATTTTTCTCCCGTAATACTTTTATCCACCATGGTATCGGCAGTTTCGGCGCAATTTGCGGCCGCGCTCTTTTTTCCGGAACCTGTTTTTAATTTCGCGGTTACGGCTAAAGTGCCTTTTGACAAATACTGGATAATTGCGCTTATGGCTTTATTTCTGGGTTTTGCCGGAGCTTTTTACAATCTCGTTCTTGTAAATGTACAGAAATGGTATAAAAAAAGGAAATGGCTTAACGCAAAAACAAGGCCTGTAATTCCTTTTGTCTGCGCAGGCATCATAGGCATAACATTTCCGGCCGCTCTTTGCAGCGGGCATCTTATTATGGACAAACTGGCTTTGTCCGCGGGATTCGCTTTTCTTTTAACGCTGCTTGCGGTCAAATTCTGTTTTTCCGTGATAAGCTTCGCTTCCGGCGCGCCGGGAGGAATATTTTTCCCGCTTCTTGTTACCGGCGCGTCCATAGGCGCGGTTTTCGGCGCGGCGGCCGTGGGTTTTTTGGGTCTTCCGGCGGAATTGTTTTACAATTTCGTGATTCTTGCGATGGCGGGCTTTTTTACCGCTATAGTAAGAGCGCCTATTACAGGCATTATTCTGCTTGTCGAAATGACAGGCTCTTTCAGCGAACTGCTTCCCATAGCCATAGTGACCGTGACGGCGTTTTTTGTCGCCGATGTGCTTAAAAGCCCTCCGGTTTACGACTCTCTTCTTTATAATATGGCGATATCGAAAAAAATGGAAAAGTTCAAAGGCGATCCTGACGGAAAAACCACCGTCGAAGTTTTGGCCTGTCATGGCTGTGAAGCGGACGGCAAAATGCTTAAAGAATTAAAATTTCCCAAAAACTGTCTGCTTATCTCCGTAAAAAGAAACGGCAGGGATTTTATACCCGACGGGCAAACCGAAATAACGGCTAATGATTATCTGGTTTTTATAACCAGCCTTAAAAGCGAAACAAGAGTGCGCCGCCGTCTTAACAGGCTTATTATGCGTAAATAAAATTTTTCGCGCCCACGCGTTCGGCGCCGCGCATAACGGCAAATGAAATCATCGGCTTTTAATTTTTTGCGGTAAATATATAAAAGGCTTTTTTAAAACCGTCCGGCGTTTCGGGGACTTATGCCGCGCCGGCTTTTTTACGGCGGAGAAAACGGCCTTGCCGTCTCACTGCGGTAAAATTTTTTGGAAATTTTAGCGGGGAAAATTTAAAACGCGGACGGAATTGTTGCGCTTTTGCAAAAAAACCGGGACTGACTTTGAAAAACATAATAGCGCAAAGTTTTATTCGATGCGAACCTTGCTTTTTCAAAAGCCCGGTCTGACTTTGAAAACGGAAAAATATTTATGAAAAAGCGCTGCGCCGTTGCGACAAAACGTTTTTTTTGCGGCTGAAAAATCTTTTCCCGAAAAAGTTTTAAAATCCGCGGTTTTTAAAAAGCTGGAAAATCTTCCCTCGGCATTTGAACGTTTTTAAAGCCTGAAATCCGGTTTTAGGACGCATTATAAAAAAATAAAAGCCCCTTTCGGATAAATCCGAAAGGGGCTTTTATTTATATGCGCAAATCCGAAACAGCCTTGCCGGCGCTGTCGGCCGCTCCTGAAAAACCGCCGCCCGGTTTTATTTTTTTGTCTTGTCCGCTCCGAAAAGCGAAGATACATATATTGCGAAAGGTTTATCCAAAAGAATTTCCGGCGTTTTCGCCGTAGCCCAAATATTGGAAGAACCGTTTCCGTAAATTAAACATTCATTGACGGTTTTTGCGGCCGTCACATTAAAAACGGTCATATGCACCGTCACCCTGTCTCTGAGTCCGCTTACGGCGCTTACGCGGTCTTCCCAATTGGTGATTTCAGGATAAAAAATATGGGAAAAACCTTTCTGTCCCGCATAAGCTTTGGCCTGTTCAAAAGACATATGTTCCTGCGTTATGGTGACATTTTCCGTATAAGCGCGCAAAGCGGCATTAAGTTTTTGCGCGGTTTGCGCTCCGGATTTGGGATAAGTGTTTTTTTTGTATTTGCCGTCTTTGGGCATTACGACCAATATTTTGTCGGAAACTTTTAAAACCGGCGAAGGGGCATTAAGATTTTTTGAAGCTCTGTCGTCTATTTTATAAGGCGGAGTACAGGCCTGAAAAGCGAAAACGGAAATTAAAACTGCCGCCAGCATGGAAATTTTTGTCATAAAATCCTCCTTTAAACATTTTAAATGCAATCGATTATGATTTACGGCAAACAAATCCGGATATAATTTTTCTACATTATTTTGTTCTCCGCATCCGGTTTCGCCTGTTTGTTTATCCCCGTCCGGCCGCAATCCTGTTTTTTTGTCCGCTGCCGTCTTTTTTCTGCAAAAAATAAACTTTTTTATCCTGAAAAAAATCATTTATCGTCCGCCGCCCGTCCGTCCGCAATCCCGGTTTTTTTGTCTATCCCCGGCCTTGCTGTGCAAAAAAGCCCGAAATCCGCCCGCCCTTTATTATAAAACAAAATTTTGCCGAACCCGAAAAAACCGTTAACCGCTCAGGCGATTTTTTTTGAAAGTTTTATGCCTACTTTGCGCATTATCCCTTCGCCTTCGGAAAAAGTTTCGATTTGGGAATTATCTTTTAAATAAGTGTGAATGATTTTTCTTTCTTTGGCGTTCATAGGGTCGAATCTGTAAATTTTGCCGGTGCGTTTAACATATTCGACGGCTTTATCGGCCATTACTTTTAATTTTTCATTTTGTTTTTGTCTGTATTTCTCGCAGTCCAGATTGACTTTGATTTTCGAATGAAGATCATTATTTACTATTATCTGCGTTATATATTCAAGCGAATCGAGAGTCTGCCCGTTTTTGCCTATTATATATCCGCTTTCCTCGGTTTCTATTTCGGCGTTTACGCTGTCCGAGCCGGGAACGGTTTTAACGCTTTTAAGCCCCAGTCTCATTTTATTAAGAATTTCAGTCAAAACTTTTTCTACTTTCCGCCGGACTTGTTCCTGGCCGGATCCTGATGTTTCCGGTTTGCGCCCGGCGCTTTCGGCCGTAATAAGCACTCTGGCTGGTTTTGCGCCCATCAGCCCGAAAAGTCCCGTTGTCCCTTCGTCCAAAACTTTGATTTCGGCCTGCTCTCTAGTACAGCCGAGCTGTTGCAGCCCTTTACGTATGGCTTCTTCTACATTCTTGCCTTTAATTTCAATTTCTTGCATATGTTTACCTCTCCGTTTTCTTTTTGTCTTTGTTTTTCACCTTTGCGGTTTTTGTTTTTTCAAACTTTAAAACGGCTTTTTTACCGCCGACCTCTTTTGCCGCCGCCGCTTTTTTTCAGCCGCTCTCCGCTTGTCCGGGCGCAAACTCTTTGCGATTTATTATGACTTAAACGCTTTTCGGGCGCGCAATCTGGTGAAAAATTTCAGGCGGTCCGTTTTTAAATATATTAAAATATATAAATGCCGGACTTTTTCAAACGATTAAAAAACTTTTCAAGAAAAATACGTTTCGTCGGCGATTTTCCGGCGTTTTGCTTAAAAGCCGTAAAAACAAACGCTTTTCAAACTATGCATGTTTTACTTTGGCATTGTCTTTTCTTATTATAAAAAACTGCAAAATCATAGACACTATGCTGTTTGTAAGCCAGTAAAGCACAAGCCCTGAAGGAAAAGTCCAGAACATAAACGTAAATACCACCGGCATTATATACATTATTCTTCTTTGCGTAGGATCCGAAGTCGCGGTCGTCATTTTCTGCTGTAAAAACATCCCGATGCCCATTATCAGCGGAAGAAGATTCAAATGAAACATCCCCAAATCCATAAAACGGTCTGCCGCCGACAAATCTTTTACCCATAAAATCCATCCTTCGCTTCTGAGCTCATATGCGTTTCTAAGCATTGTAAAAAAAGCCCAAAAAATCGGGAGCTGCAAAAGCATAGGCAGACATCCGCCGAGAGGATTGACTTTCTGGGTTCTGTATATGTTAAGCATTTCCGCATTCAGCCTTTGCGGATTATTTTTATATTTGTCCTGAATTTCTTTTATCATCGGCTGCACTCGCTTCATAGCGGCCGCGGCCTTAAAACTTTTCAGCGTTAAGGGAAGAACAAGCACCTGTATCATAAGAGTCAAAAGAATGATAGCCCATCCGTAATTGCCGGTCAGTTTATACAGCGAGGTTAAAACGGCGAAAGCTACTTTCCCCAGAAAACCGAAAAAACCGAAATCAACGGCTTTTTCCAAACCCAGACTATAAGATTTTAAATAAGTATAACCTTTCGGCCCCAGATAAAAATCTATGGAATATTCTTTCTTTTCGCTGTCTTTGGGATCAAGCGCCGTGACGGTCATTGTATAGGGATGTTTTTTATCAGGCCTGGAAGGCGTTATTTGGTCGAAATCAATTGATTTTTCAGGTATAAACGCCGCGAGAAAATATCTGTTGTCCAAAGCCGCCCATCTGAAAAGAGAAGCGGCCTCGGCTTGTTTTTTAAGTTTTTTAAGTTTGCCCGGATTTGCCGCCGTATAAGCTATCACTCTTGTAACGGCGGTATTTTCTTTCATCTCTTTCATATCGGTGCCGAGCCCCGGCCCCCATTCAAGCTCTATGCGCGGAAGAAAAGCTTCTTCCTTTGTCTTTTCAAGGCGGATATTGAGTTTGTGCATATAAGCGTGCGAAAGAGCGTAAGTTTTGGTTATTTTCCATCCCTGAGCCGAAATATGTTCAAAAACTATTTTATCTCCGGAATTAGAGAGGATTTTATAGTTTGAGCCCGGAAAATCCGCCAGCACGGGCGCCGCCTGGGGAAGGACGAGATCAACCCATTGCCCGTTCTTTTCCCTGACCGACCAACTCAATACGGCCGCGCCTCTGTTTGAAAGCACCGCTTTGTATTTTTCATGTTCCACGTAAATTTTTTCTTCTTGTATTTGCGCGTTTTCTTTAAGGGTTTGCCCGTCCGCGGACTTTAATTCGGAATGCTGCGGCTGCTGCCGTTCGGAAACAGCGCTTTGGTTCTGAACGGGCTGGTCCTGACGGCTTTTTTTCTGCTGCGGCGCTGGCGGCGCCACGAAAATATACCATATGAAGATGGTCAATGCGGAACAAACTACAAAAAGTACCGTGTTTTTATTCATTTAAAGTCCTTTTTATAACGGCAATTGAAAAATAATAAATAAACTGCGTTTTAAACGCTTCCGCCCCGCGCCGGAAGCGGTTGCCGGCGGATAAGCCGCTTCTGCAAAAGCAAAACAATCAGCAATGTTATTATTATCTGCCGTAATTAAATTATTATTCTCTTTTTCAGCTGTACGTTTCTTCATCATCCGCCCGGGCATGCCGGATTTTATTTTAAGTCTTTAATCTCTTTGTCCGGACGGCCTTTTTTCTCAGGAGGCGGAACCGGATCAAGCCCGCCGGCGCAAAAAGGATGACAACGGACAATTCTTTTAAAGGCCAAAAAAGAGCCTTTTAAAAAACCGTACATTTCTATTGCCTGATAAGCATAAGCGGAACAGCTTGGCCGGAAACGGCATCTGGGGGGGAGTCCGGAAGAAATAAACTGGTAACATCTTATTAAAAAAAGCGCGGCGCGTTTCATATTTTATATCCGCTCTCTGCGGTTTGAGCAAAGTCCCGCGCTTTCAAGAGAGTTAAGTATTATCTTTTTCAAACTTCCGTAATCCAGCGATGCGGTTTCTGGTTTGGAGATAAAGATTAAATCCAAACCCGGTTCCAACGAATGCTTGTTTGTCCTGAAAATTTCCCTCAGTCTTCTTTTTGTGCGGTTTCTGATAACGGCCGTCCCGACTTTTCGCGGGGTAACCAGTCCGAGCCGTCTGATTTGCTGCCCTTCGTTTTTATAAGCCAGAATTTTAACGGCTTTATTGTCAAGTTTGCGTCCTTTTTTAAACACTTTATTATAATCTTTCTGCAGATGCAGTCTTTCGCGGTATGAAAAAGAGCGGCTTTTAAGCTGCATTTATATTTTAAGCGCTTATCGTTTTGCGGCCTTTCTTTCTGCGCGCGGAAAGCACTCTTCTTCCTCCGGGCGTAGCCATTCTTGCCATAAAACCTATTTTCTTTTTTCTTCTGTCTTTGTTCGGCTGAAAAGTTCTTTTCATTTGTTTATAATCCTTTTATTTGCCGGAAGCAAAACCCCGCTTAAGTAAAAATTTTTTAAAATTTGCGCCGGGACGCGTTCCTGGCTGTGTGTGGGGCATTGCCCCTTTAAAAATACTTTGGTATTATATCTAAAATCACATTAAAAAATCAACTTAACGTATTTATTTGCCGGCAACACGATTATGCGGCTGATAAAACAAAACAAATAAAAATACGGGAGATTTTGTATGATTTTTAAACAAACCGCAACCGCAATCCGAAACCGCCTCCGCGGAAGTTCTTTTTTGAGCTTAAACGTTTTTGCGCGGGATTATAATGCCGCACAAAGCGTCAAAAACCCAATGAAAACGTTTTTCCGGACATTTTTTAAAACCGCTTCCGCGCAAAAGCGCGGATTTTTTTCCGGCTCTTTATGTCTTTTTCTTTTATTGTTTTTTCTCTTTTCTTTCCGGCCGCAAAATGCTCTTGCCCATGACGACCTCTATATTCTCGGAGGGGGAGGGGGCGGAGGGATAAACCCGCAATACGGCGGCTGCGCCGGCGGACAGGGCGGATATTCCGGATGGAATCCCGTAAACCAACAAGATATACATATAAATCTCGACGGAGGCTGCGGCTCTCCTGAAATCGCCGGCGGGGGCGGAGGCGGAGGCTATATAGGCGACGGAAGCGCCGGTTATGACGGAAGCGGCAAGCCCGGTTATTATAATTATGAAGAACAGAAACAATATCCGGGCAAAGGCGGAGCAGGTTTCGGCGGAGCGCAAAACGGGGAAGACGGTTTTTCTTCCGGCGGCCGGGGCGGTTCGGCTTTTTATAACGGCGCGAATGTCAAGAAGAACAAAATCGTTATTATGTCCGGAGCGCCGGGATCTGACGGCGGCGCTGGCGGCTCTGCGGGTTTTAAAGGCGGGGATGTAAATGTGAAAGAGCTTGTGATGCTTGACAGAGGTGCCGAAAACGGCGCTGTTTTCAGCGCGCATTCTCTGTCCGCGCAGATTATATCGCTTAATATGTCATACTCCGACAATGAAAGTGAAATAACTCCATGCAATAAATCCCAGCCCGTTTCCGGCGGACTGAATGTTAAAGCGGACGTTTTAAACATTGTCGATAATAATACTCGTATAAGCGGTAACGGGGCGATCGGCGGCGGCGTATTTTTCAATACCGTCAATCTTGCAGGAATGAGGCATTTGGACGCTTTGGAATATCTTTCGGGCGGATTTGACGCTTTCGGCACATTAAACGTTCTGGGAAAGGGCGCGTCAATGAGCGGCAATCTGCTGGCGGCCGGAAAAAATATTAACTTTTTTCTTGACGGCGGTTCCGCGGACAAAGATACGATGCTTTTCATAAAAGGGCGTTCCGACATTTCCGGCTCAAAAATAGGAATTACAATAGCTTCGGAAAAAACCGCGCTTAAAAAAGGAGACAAAATCATTCTTATCAGCGCCGCGGAAGGGCTGGACGGCGTTCCTTGCGCGCATAAAGTAAACGGCTTTCACGGGGCGGGACTTGTTTATAAATTCGATTACGGCATAAATGAAAAAGAAATGACCGCGACCGTTTCGGATGCGGGTCTTAATCCGCAGACAAAAGCTTTTTCCGAAGGCATGGCGGCGGGAATGATTTTGCTTGAAGCCGGCGGCGAACTGATAGGCGAATTTGCGGTCGAAGAAGCGGCCCGGGCGGTTAAAGGGGAATCGTTTTTTTCCGTTTTCAGCGCCGCTTCGGCGGGAAAATCGAGAACGCATACCGGATCGCATGTTGACGTAAACGGGTTTTCGGTTATGGGCGGTCTTGCAAGCGGTCTTATTTTCAGCGAAGACAATAAACTTGCTTTCGGAGCTTTTCTTGAACACGGGCACGGAGATTACAATTCATATAATAATTTCCACGGTTTTGCCGGAGTGCGCGGAGACGGAGATTCTTTTTATACCGGATTTGGCATATTGGGGCATGTAGACCGGGAAAATTTTTATTTTGCGCTGGCTGGCAGGGCTGGAGAAATAAAGAACGATTTCAGCAGCAGGGATCTCGGCATTATGGGAGCCAAAACCTCTTATTCCACCGACTGTCTGTATTACGGATTAAACGCCGGCGGCGGATACGTGTTTAAGCCTGCCGGAAAGTTCGGCTTGGACGCCGGCGTCAAATATTCTTTTATATATCAAGACAGCGACGATACGTATTTATCTTCGGGAGAAACGCTTAAGTTCGATATTTCAAATTCGCACAGATTGCAGGCGCAAACAAAAGCTTATTATTCTGCCGGCCGCTTTTTTACTCCTTACGCGGCGGCAAAGTTCGAATACGAATTCAGCGGCGAAATAGGCGCGCAAATACACGGTTTTTCCATAGATTCTCCGTCTTTAAAAGGGGGCACCGGCGTGGGCGAAATAGGTGTATCGGCTAAAACCGGGTCTGTGTCGGCGGATTTGGGTTTGCGCGGTTATTGCGGCAAACGCGAGGGTTTCGATTCAATGCTCAAATTGATTTATCATATAGGCGGCTGAGACAAAATATTTGAAAATGAAAAAAGTTTTTTTAATTTTTGTTTCGCTGTTTTTCTCATGCGCGGTTTTTGCCGGAAATATTTCAGGACAATGGCGCGGCCGGCTTAAAGAGCGCGGAGTTTGCCCGGTTTTGGATTTGCGTTTTAGCGGCGGCTCGTATTGCGCGAAGCTTGACGGCATAGACCCGGACGGAAAAACGCTGCGGGTTTCCTTTTTGTCTTTTGAAGAGCCGCTTTTGCGTTTCGGGATTGACGATCGCGCGATATATTACAGAGGCGTTCTGGGCGAAGACGGGATAATCAGAGGGTTTTTGACGCATAAAGGAACCGGGTTCAGAATGGATTTTGCCAGAAACAATGCGGACGCTTCGGAGAACTGTCCTTACAAAAAAGAAAAAATTTATTTTTCGGACGATAAAACCGGAAAGGATTTCGCGGGAGTTCTGGCTCTGCCCGCCGGCGCGGGGCCTTTTCCCGCCATTATCCTTACGGATTCAAACGCCGCCCGCAACGAAAAAGACTACGGCGGCGGCCACTTTCCTTTTTCATACGTCGCAGATTATTTCGTGCGCAGCGGTTTCGCGGTCTTTATTTACGAGAGCGGCGAAACCGCTTCTTTTTTTTGGCATAATATTTCCGCCGCGCTTGACTGCGCCGGCGGCATAAAAACCGCTTTTGAATATCTTAAAACTAGAAAAGACATCGACATAAAAAAAACCGGCATAATCGCCCACGGTCAGGGAGCGCCCGCGTCCGCGTCCTGCGTCGCAGGAGAACAAGGTGCGGCTTTTTTAGTGCTTCTCGCCGGAGCCGGGCTTGCGGGAAAAGATATAATGCTTAAAAGTTATGCTTTGGCCGGCAAAGCTTCCGGCACCGGACGTAAAACGCTGAAAAGAGATCTGAAAATAAACAAAAACCTTATAGCGATAGCGGCCGGCAGCCGGGACCGGCGGCAGAAAAGACAAGCCGTAATCGATTATCTTGGAAAAACTTTCGATTCTTTTAAGCCCGGTGAAATGCCGAAAGGAATAAGCAGGCCGGATTTTATGCGTATGTATATCGGCGTTTATAATGACGAACAAATGCAGCAATATCTTGTTTATGATCCGGCCGACGCGCTTAAAAAAATAAGCTGTCCGGTATTCGCTGCGGGCGGCGGCAAAGATCTTCAGGTGCCCGCCGGACAAAATCTTAAAGCTGTAAAAAAAGCGCTGCGGGCGGGCGGCAATAAAGACATTACGGTTGAATATTTTCCGGAACTTGACCATTTTTTTCGGAAAGCCGGCGCGGAGTCCGTCACAGGAAAGGATGAACCGTTTTCGGCGCAGGCGCTTGATAAAATACGGGAATGGATAAAAAGCAAAATCAAATAAAAAATATTTTTGAGCAGGGCTTTAATTTTGCCGGTTTTATTTATCTTTTTTGCCGCGGATTTTGCACAGGCGCAGACGGATAAAAAGTTCACGGCGGATTTTGAAGGTTTTTTCCGCAACAGATACGAATATTTCGTCAATAGCGCCTATGCCGGCTTTTCCGGAAAAGCCGAAAAAGGACGCACCGCCGAAAAAAAACAAAAAAATTTGCGAAAATTTAAAACCTGGAAAGAAAAGTTTTTGTTTTTAAACTGAAAATTTCGCGCTGCAAAACACGTTTTTGCCGTATGGCAAACGGCGCCGGAACACAAATTTTTACGGAACGGAAAGAATCCGTTTTTAAAAGAAAAAATATAATAAATTGAAACGGGGCACAAATTATGAGAATGGTTGACGCAAAGTCCGAGGCGCAGAAAATAGCTTTTTCTCCGCTGACTTTTCAGGCTGTAAGAGCGGCGCTGAATCTTGGCATATTCAAAGTTTTGGATGATGCCGGAAAAGACGGGCTGTCGCTTGCGGAAATGGAAAATAAGCTCAATCTCGGGCATTATGCCGTAAGCACGCTGATTGAAGTTCTTGAAAGCGCGGGTATAGTTTCGGCAAAAGGCGGCGGTTTATATGCGGCGTCTAAAATAGTGCGGTGTTTTTTATATGATTCTATGACGCGCGTCAATATGGATTTTGTCAATGACGTCTGTTATCAGGGCGCTTTTTATCTTCAGGAATCATTTGAGAACGGAAAGCCGGAAGGTTTGAAAGTTTTCGGCGGCTGGTCTACCGTTTATCAAGCTCTTTCCCAATTGCCGCAGCGGGCGCGCGGCAGCTGGTTCGCTTTTGACCATTTTTATTCCGATAATGCTTTCGAGGACGTTATAAAGATAATTCTGTCGGAAAATCCGGAAAATGTCTTTGACGTGGGATGCAATACAGGCAAATTCGAACTTGCTTTGTTTGCAAAAGGTTTTAAAGGAAATATTACGCTTTTGGATCTTCCGCAGCAGTTGGAAAAAGCGAAAGAAAATCTGCAAGCCGCCGGATATGCCGGAAAATGCGTTTTTTATCCGATAGACATTCTCAAAAAGGGAACAAAGTTCCCCGGAACGGAGTTTCCCGGAAGCGCTGTCGCGGCCGGAGAAGAAAACTGTGGCAGTTTAAACAATGAAATATCTGAAACTGGAAATAAAAAGGGAACAAAGTTCCCCGGAACGAAGTTTCCCGGAAGCGCTGTCGCGGCCGGAGAAGAAAACGGGATTGCTTTTGAAGCGGCGAAAAACGGCGTAAACGGTCCGGACATTATACTTATGAGCCAGTTTTTAGACTGTTTTTCTAAAGAAGAAATAATATTGATTCTTAAAAAAGCGCAAGCCGTTATGTCCGCAAATTCGAAGCTTTACATATTGGAACCTTTTTGGGACAACCAGAAATTTTCCGCCGCGAAACTTTCCCTTACGCACACCTCTTTGTATTTTACTGCCATAGCAAACGGAAACAGCAAAATATACGCCCAAACCGAAATGGAAGAATGCGTATTTAAGGCGGGTCTGAAAATATTAAAAGTCCGCAAAAACATAGGCAGCCATGAATATACTTTGCTTGAATGCGGGAAATGAGCTTTATATTCTTCGGGCGGACGCGGTTTTCAGCTTTGCCGCATTATCGCATTATGATGAGGAATTTGTATACGAGCGCATAAAAAGAGCGGCGCTTTAAGAAAATTTTTATGCTTTTGCGCGCGTTAAAGTCAAAAATATCCGCAAATAAACATTTTTTATCTCCTTTTTTCAATTTCAAATTTCCAAGTATTCGTTTTATGTTATTTTCACTTTTTCTGCGATAATACGGCATTTCCTGCCGGCGGTTTTTTTTAGAAAGTCTTTGCTTTTTAAGCCGTTGCAACCTGCGGGGGCAAAACATTTGCCAGCCGGGGCGGTTTTTTTGTTTTGCGTATGATTTTATAAACGGTCGAAAATATCTCCGGAAAAACAAAAAAACCGGGACTGTTATATAACAAATTGCTTTATATTTTCTCCCGCGCATAACCGTATATTTTGTCACAAAAGCCGGGATTTTGCGCGCAAACCGCCGGTTTTTTGCCGGATGGTGAAAAAAGAAAAATTTTTTGCGCCTTTTTGAAAAGCCGGCTGCAAATTCCGGCCTGCAAAACAAAATTTTTCGTCGGCGTAAAAAAACTTTTAAAAAAATCGTTTTCCTTGCGCAAACCCTCTAAAAAAGATAAAATTGGAACAATGCGTTTTTTTGAAAAACACTTCTATTTTAAAGGTTTTATCAACAATGAAAAAAATCGAGCTTTTATCAGGGGACGAAGCTTTGGCGCGCGGCGCTTATGAAGCGGGTTTAAAGGTCGCGGCGTCTTATCCGGGCACGCCGGCAACGGAAATACTTGAGTATTTAACGCGTTTTGACGAAGTCGACGCGCAGTGGTCGGTAAATGAAAAAGTGGCTTATGAAGTTGCGCTTGGCGCTTCAATAGCCGGAGCGAGAAGCGTTTATTCGTCAAAACATGTCGGGGTCAATGTCGCGATGGATCCGCTTATGACTTCCGTTTACACGGGCGTGGGAGGCGGCTTTATAGTCGTGACTGCCGACGAGCCGGGACTGCATTCTTCGCAGAACGAGCAGGACAACAGGCTTGTTTCGAAGTTCGCCAAAATGCCTATGCTTGAACCTTGCAGTCCGGCCGAAGCTTACCGTATGGCGAAAACGGCTTTTGAAATAAGCGAAAAATTCGATACGCCCGTTCTTATAAGGCTGACTACGCGCGTTTCCCATACTAAAGAAAATGTTGAAACAGGAGAAAGAACGGAAGCCGGTCTTAAACCTTTTTCTCCCAATCCCGCCAAATACGTTATGGTGCCGGCCAATGCCTATAAAAAACATGTCGAATTGGAAGCAAAACTGCTCGAACTGCAAAAATACGCCGAAAACTCCGCTTTAAATAAAATGGAAATAAATGATACGTCGATAGGAATCATCACAAGCGGGGTTTCTTATCTTTACGCGAAAGAAGCTTATCCCGATGCTTCATATCTGAAGCTGGGAATGAGTTATCCTTTTGCCGATAAACTTATAAAAGAGTTCGCGCAAAAAGTTAAAACTCTTTACGTTATAGAAGAACTGGAACCGTTTATTGAAGAGCATGTAAAACAGCTGGGCATAGAAGCGAAAGCGAAAGACCCTTCTTACAGGGTGGGCGAGCTTAACAGCGTTCTTGTAAAAGAAATAATCGGAGGCAAAAAAAAGACCGATACTCCCGCGAAAGCAAGAAGGCCCGTTATGTGTCCGGGATGTTCGCACAGGCCTGTATTCGTCGCTCTTAAAAAACTTAAAGCCGTCGTCGCCGGAGATATCGGCTGCTATACTCTGGGCGCTTCACAGCCTTTGGGCGCGCTTCACACGACGATATGCATGGGCGCGAGCGTCACGGTTTTTGAAAGTTTTTCAAAGATACTCGGCCATGATAAAGTCGCCGGAATAATAGGAGACTCTACTTTTGTTCATTCCGGCATTACCGGGCTTGTGAACGCGGCTTACAATAAAGCAAAAGGGCTGCTTATTATCTCCGACAATTCCACCACCGCCATGACCGGAAGCCAGCCGAACCCTTCGACCGGTTTTACCGCCAAGGGAGAAACGACAAAAAAACTGGTTCTTGAAGACATATGCAAAGCGGCGGGCGCCGATATAGTCGAATCGATACACGCTTTCGACAAAAATCTGCAAAATAAAATTAAAGAGCTTATGGAAAAAGACGCTCTTTCGGTGCTGATAGTAAGGTATCCGTGCAGGGTGCTTGACAGGAAGAAACTTCCCGTCCCAGTATTCAGTAAGGAAAAATGCGTAAAATGCGGCGCTTGCTGGCAGATAGACTGTCCGGCCGTATACAAAGGCGAAGACGGTTTTGCGTTTCTGGACGAATTTTTGTGCGCCGGCTGCAATGTCTGCGTCAATGCCTGCAAATTCGGCGCGCTGACGGAACGGAAAATAGAAAGATGAATACCATAAATGACAATGAAATCAATGTCGATTCTCTTTGGATTATAAAAGAAAGAGATAAAAGCGGTAAGCATAAAAATGTTTATCACGGGAACTTTATCCCGCAAATTCCAAATCAATTGATAAGAAGATATACGAAAGAAAACGATATCGTGTTTGAACCCTTTGCCGGAGCGGGAACCACTCTTTTTGAATGCGAGTGCTTAAATCGCAGATATATAGGGTTTGATATAAATGAGAAAATAGTCGATTATGTAAAATCTGAGATGAAAGGGAATTTTAGCAAGCAATATTATTTGGAAAATGTTGATGTCTTGAATAAAAAAGAAGTAGACAAGTATTTGCTTTCTGCCGGCAAAAAATTTAAGACTGAGAAAGTTCAATTTGTAATAATGCATCCTCCTTATATGGATATTGTTAAGTTTACGGACCACAAAAACGATTTGTCTAAGGCTTGCGAGTTGGAAGATTTTATTGAGAAATTTAAAACGGTTTGTAATAACACTTTGCAAGTTTTAGAAAAAAATAAATATTTTGCTTTAGTTATAGGTGATGTTTATAAAAAAAGCGAAGTTATTCCTTTAAGTTTTTATTGTATGGATATGATTAACAAAAATTTTAATATGAAACTTAAAGGCATAATAGTTAAAAACATAGAAGGAAATCGCGGGAAACTTGGAATTAACTCTATTTGGAAATATAGGGCTCTGAAAAGCGATTATTTCTTGTTTAAGCATGAATATATCTTTGTTTTTAAGAAGGAGTTTTAATGTCAACTACCCATGTTTTTATCGTTGACTCTACAACTTTTAAATACCATTTAGAATATTTATTTGTTGGAACCGGTGCTAAAGACGAATATATTGATTTTAACAATAACAGTTTTACTGAATTGCACTCTAAAAAAGAGACGAATTTACTTGCAATGATGGCTGACATTCAAAGAGTAAGAAAAGGAGATCATGTAATATTTTATTTACAACAAAATTCTAAAGAAGAAATTCATGAAGGGAAATTTTATGGTGTTTTTAAGATAAAAGAAAATTTGTCTTTCTTGGATAATAATGATGAAAATCAATATTTAAAGGAATATTTGCGAAAATCATTAACATTTAGAGCAATAATTGAACCGGAACAAGTTTATGCAGACGGCATTACCGAATGGGAAGCGTTAGATGAAATAAAAAACATTCAATCACCGAATCAGATGTTATGGAGCTTAATATATAGAAAATTAAAAGGCAATCGTGGAAATACAATGATTACTTTATATGAGAGTGAAAGGCTTATTGATTTAATTAGAAAAAAGAATTTAAGGTGCATATTATCTGGAACCAATTTTTCATTTGATAAAAAAACTCAAAAAATTATAAATATAGAAAAAGTAAATAAATACAAAGGCAGAAAAGAAAAGATTAATATATTACCAAGGTTAATAAGTAAATATAATAAGGGGAATAAATTTGAAGCTCATTTGCAAACATATATTTTGCAGAATATAAATAATATTAATATATTCAAAAATTATGATATTGAGTGGTTAGGAAATGAAGTTTCATGTGGTGTGGGTATGCAGAGAATAGATATCATGCTTTCTATTAGTGATAAAAACAGAAAAGTTATACCTATAGAATTAAAATCAACTTGCGCTTATCCAGGAATAATAAATCAAATTCAGAGATATTTAGATTGGTTAGAACAATATTATATCCCTAATAGGCCGTCTGATATGGAACCAATGATAATTTCAAGAAAAATATCAGATAAAACAAAAGATGATTATAAAAAAGTTGTTGACAGCTTAAACAGCTTTAATAATGAAAATAATAAATTATCACTAAAAATAAGATATGTAGAGTTTGAAATAATAAATGATGAAATAAAATTTACAGAGGTTAAATATTAACAGTGAACTATATAGGCTCAAAATTTAAATTAACTCCGTTTATTAAAGATACCGTTTATTCCGTTGTAGGAAAGGATTTGTCCGACAAAGTCTTTTGCGATTTATTCGCGGGAACGGGTATAGTAGGCAGAGTGTTTAAAAAAGAAGTAAAAAAAGTTATAAGCAATGATATTGAATATTATAGTTATGTTTTAAACAAAAATTATATAGAAAATCATAAATATTTTAAATATCAAGAATATCTTGATGAGCTAAACAATTTGAAGCTGTCAAGCAAGAGTTTTATTTATCAAAATTACTGTCCCGGCTCTGGTAGCGGGAGACAATATTTTAAAGATAGCAACGGACAAAAAATTGATGTTATCAGACAAAAAATAGAAAAATGGAAAAAAGATAAAAAAATAAATAAAAATGTCTATTATTTTTTATTGGCTTCTTTACTTGAAGCTGTGGATAAAGTTGCCAATACCGCTTCAGTATACGGAGCTTTTTTGAAGCATATAAAAAAAACAGCACAAAAAGATATTTTTCTTGAACCTGCAATATTTGAAGCAAATTCAAATAATCATAAAGTTTACAAAGAAGACAGTAATAAATTAATAAAAACAATAGACGGGGATATTTTATATTTAGATCCTCCTTATAATGAAAGGCAATACGGAGCCAATTACCACATATTAAATACAATTGCAAAATATGACAAATTTATACCTCAAGGTTTAACCGGCTTGAGACAGTATTCACGTTCAAATTACTGTATCAAAAAGAATGTTAAAGACAGTTTTGATGATTTAATAAAAAATGCAGAGTTCCGGTATGTTTTTTTAAGCTACAACAATGAAGGGCTTATGGGTGCAGATGAAATAAAAAAAATTATGAAAAAATATGGCAGATATACGAGAGTGTCAAAGAAATATCAAAGATTTAAAGCTGATAAAACCGAGAACAGAAATCATAAAGCTGATGAAACTTTTGAATATCTGCATATATTGGAAAAATCTTAAAAAGGAATAAGAAAATGGATAAAACTATAAATATTTTGTTTTGCGGGACGGGCGGGCAGGGCGTGCTGACCGCCGCGGAGATCGCGGCGCTTGCAGCCGTATATGACGGTTATCATGCTAAAAAGTCGGAAGTGCACGGAATGGCGCAAAGGGGCGGTTCGGTAGAGTCCCATGTGCGTTTCGGCGCGGAAGTCGCTTCGCCTCTGGTGGAAACCGGCAAAGCCGATTTTTTGGTTCCTTTTCACCGCGGAGAGCATGAAAGAATGCTTCATTATCTGGCGGAAAACGGCATTGACCTTTATAAAGATTTTGAAGAAGCGGACAAAAAACTGGAAAATAAAAAGTTTATCAATACTTATATGCTCGGCATGCTTTCGAAATATCTCAAGATAAGCCGGGAAAGCTGGCTGAAAGCTTTGGAAAAAGGTTTTAAAGGAAAATTTATTGAAGAAAATAAAGAAGTTTTTCTCGAAGCTGCGGCAAAATGATGCCGGCGAAAATATTGTTGTCCGGGAAGAACCGTTAAAAAAGAATTTTTCCGGCCCGGCGGTGAATGAAAATGTCAAAAAATACAACAGGCTTCTTGAAGAAATTGAATCCGTCAGAAGAGAAATCAAACTGCTTATGCCGGTATTTTCGAAAGCGTCGGAAGAATTCATAATGTTTGTGAGCATTCCTAAAGAAAGAGAAAATGAAGATCAAGAAAACCCGGACGCGGCGAAAAAGCAAAACCCGTATCTCAATGATTTTATGCTGCGCAGAAACGAGTTTGAAGAAAAAGCGCGCCGGTTTAAGGAAGCTTTTGACAAAATCGCCGAACTGAGAAAAAAAGAAATGAACAAATATTTTGAAGCTAAAAGGCTGATAAACGGCAATTCCATAATCATAGGCGAAAAAAGCGAAGAGATCGAAATTTTCGATCCCGGAGAAAACATAGACGAAATAAATATGTCAAACGATAAAAACAGCGTCATTATTAATACGGATAAAGAAAAAAGAAGAGGCGGCGATGATCTACAATGAAAAGATGGAAACGCAGAGTTTGCAGGATCTGAAAAATCTCCAGTCCGAAAGGTTACGGAGTCTGGCGGCTTATGTTTATAAAAATTCCCCGGTGTATAAAAAAAGAATAGATGAAAGCGGTTTTCAGCTGTCTTCAATAAAAACCATAGACGATATTACCAAACTTCCTTTTACCACAAAAGACGATTTGAGGGAGTTTTATCCTTTCGGTCTTTTTTCAAAAAACATAAAAGACATAGCCGAGTTCCACATTTCAAGCGGAACCACGGGAAATCCGGTGGTTTCGGGATATTCGAAAGAAGACATTAATCTTTGGGGCGAAGTTTCCGCGCGCTCAATAGCCTGCGCCGGAGGCGTTCCCGGAGATATTATACAGATCGCTTACGGTTACGGGCTTTTTACCGGCGGTTTGGGGCTCCACTACGGAGCTCTTGAAATGGGCGTCGCGATAATGCCGATGTCTTCCGGACAGACTAAAAGACAGATAAAGCTTATGCAGGATTTTAAGCCCAGAATACTTGCATGCACGCCGAGCTTTTCTTTGTACATGGCGGAAGAAGCGAAAGAGGCGGGTTTTAATCCGGAACGGTCTTCCTGGGAAATAGGCATTTTCGGAGCGGAACCCTGGACGGAAGCTTTAAGAAGCGAAATAGAGCGTTCGCTGGGTTTGTCGGCTACGGATATTTACGGGCTTTCGGAAATTACCGGGCCGGGGGTCGCCCAGGAATGCGTTTTTAAAAAAGGCCTGCATTTATGGTCGGACGTTTTTTATCCCGAGATAATCGATCCGGTTACCGGAAAGCCGGCCGCGGAAGGAGAAAACGGGGAGCTTGTAATTACCACTCTCACCAGAACCGGCATGCCGCTTTTAAGATACAGAACAAGAGACATAGTGTCAATGACTACGGAAAAATGCGCCTGCGGCAGAACCGCTCCGCGCATAAGCAAAATAAAAGGAAGAACCGATGATATGATAGTGGTGCGCGGAATAAACGTTTTCCCGACGCAGATAGAGTATGCGCTTTTGCAGGTTGAAGGAATGCTTCCCAACTATCAGATCGTTGTCAGCAGGCGGGATAAAGGTCTTGACGCGATAGAAGTGCATGTCGAAATAGACGAAAAAACTTTTTCCGATCAGGTAAAAGTTCTTGAAGCTCTGAGGAATAAACTCAAGAAAAGCATTGAAAACACGATACTTGTCAGCGTTGAGGTCAAGCTGGTCGGTCCTAAAAGCATCGCAAGAAGCGAAGGAAAATCCAAAAGAGTGATAGACAACAGAAAATTATAAAGAAAATAAATTGAGTTTAAAAATTGATTGTAAAGCGTCTTGTTTTCCGAAAGGCGGATTGTTAAGCGCAATGCCGATAACGTTAAAAGCCGTTTTGCGGATATTGAATTGAACAAATTGCCGGACTTTTTCAAAAACAGGTTTTCTCTGCTTTAAAAGCTGAAACTGTTTTAAGTTTTTGTATATTGCGTCGGATTTATACCGAATACGGAAGTCTGGCTTTAATGCTTTGCTTCTTCTTTTAAGGTGCGCGATGAATGATTTTTCTGTTGTAAAAATATTCAGGCTGGCTTTGAACGCGTTATTGGAGAATTTTACGGACATATTTCTTGTAACGGTTCTTTCCGCTTCATCCGTTCTTGTGGCGGGCCTTTTTCTCAATACGGTTTTTTTAAGCCGCGTAAACGAGATTGTCGGCTTTGCGGTCGCGGCAAACGCGCAGCCGTCCTCCGCGTATTCCAATCCTTTTATTCTTTATTCTTTTTGTACGGGCATCGCTGCGGTATTTGCCGCTTTCGCGGTATTTTGCCTGTTTTCTCTTTTTTTGCCTTTGTGCAAAAAGAAAGAGATGAAACTGAGAAATTTTATTCCTTCCCTTAAAGCGCTTTCGCTTTTTAGCGTCCCGGCTTTAATATTATTTGCCTTTTTTGAAACGGCTGCGCTTCTTCTTCCCGCCGCGGTTAGAAGCGTTTCCGCGGGCTTGGGATTGTCCGTTTTCTCCGCGCTGTCTTTTGCGGCGGTGTTTTTTCTTGCGGTTTCGGCGCTCAAATATTTTTTCTTTTTTCCGGCCGTTCTTGAAAATGCGGGTTTGGCGCAAGCTTTAAAAAAGAGCGGCGATATTACGGCAGGGCACCGTTTAAAACTGTTTGTTTTTTTCGTATTGCTTTTTCTCGTAAATTATTTTGCCAAATACTTTGTTTTTCTTTTGCTTTTGACGGTTCCTTTTTCCGTTCTTTCCGTTATATACGTATATCTGGAGCTTTCTGGGCTTGATTTTAACCCTGACTTGACGGTAAGAGTTTGACGGTCCGGAAACTTTTCCGCCATATCGGCGGGAATATGTATTTTTTAACAAGGAAAAAATAATATGACGCAGCAAGAAACTTCTATTGAGGGCAAAAGCTGGATTGGCGCGGATATTTTCAGGCTGATGTTTAATATTGTCAAAGGCAATCCTTTCGCGTTTATCGTTTTGTTCATATGTTACGGGTCCGCTTCGGCGGCGCTGGCAAATATTTCGCCGGGCGGATTTTCGGAAATATACGCGGCGCTGCGCGCGTTTTTCCTGACGCTTTTGTCCGTGTCCGCCGTTTCCGCGTTCAGAGCGGTATTTGAAGGCGGAAAACCGGGCTTAAAACCCCTTGTTCCGGGCATGGGTTTTGTGGGCAAAGTTTTTCTGTCCGCATTTCTGATAGCGCTGCTGTTTTTTGCTTTCGGACTGTTTATGGACGTAGTATCGGCTTTCGGCAAATATTTTTTTATGGATGTTTTCGGACGGCTTTTTACCCGGCGGTCCGTTTATCTTTTCATAGCGCTGATAATATTTATAAAAATATCGGCCGCGGTTTTTATGTCATTTTGCATAATAGCTTTTTCCGGAGATAACGGCTTCATAGAATCTTTGTCCGATTCTTTCAATATACTTACCGAAAATAAATTTTTGTTTTTCTTCGGTTTTTCCGTCTTGGCGGCCGCGCTGACTTTTCTGCTTTCATCGGATATGGCGCCTCTGTTCAAGCCGGGCCCCGCAGCTGTAAACAAGATAGCGTCGATGCAGGCATTGCGGGGAACTAAAGTTACGGCGATATTCCCGGCTTTTATGCCGCTTTACTGGTTTTTTTTGACGGCGGTTTATTTTACTTTAGGGCATGAAGGGCAGACGAAAAAAGTAATGGAAGACGGACGGCATTTCGCGATAGATTATTCCGGCGGCCTTTCTTCTTCCGGATCCGACTCGGATTCCGTCGCGGAAAGCGTAGAAGAAGATTCCGGTTTTTCTTTATCCAATGCTTTTTATTTTTCATGGGGAATATATAAAAGGCTTTTTTTTAAACTTACGGCCGGCGTTCTGGGGATGTACTCCGTTTTGTTTATCGTAAGCGCCTCCGCCTTTTTTATTTTGCGCCGGACGGGCGTTATAACTGCGGCTGCGTCCGTAAAAACGCTTCCCGCCGCGGAACTCTTTTTTTCGGCGGCCGGAACTTTCGTTTTTTATTGTTTTCTGATGTTTTTTTTCTGTTCTTTCGCGCTCGGCTTTTTCAGGGGCAAAGGCATAAGTTTTAAAAACTTTTTTCCGGGTTATGCGGCTTTTGTCAGGTTTATGCTTTTTCTCTTTTTTACAGCGGCTTTTGCCGTCCCGGTTCCTTTTATCGCCGAAAAAATAAACCTGCTTTTGCGGTTTGCCGTTAAAAGTTACGCTCTTCCCTTTCCGGCCGTCGCGGCGGTCGTCGCGGCTTTTTTCGCCTTTATAATAATTTACGCGCTGACTTCTCTTTTTTACGCGCCTTTTTTTCTTATGGACGGGCATAAATTCCGGAATGCGCTTACGGACTCCTGCCGGATAATGAAAGGACAGAGAATGGCTTTTTTGTGTCTGTTGGGCGCTTTGTTTATAATCAATCTTATAGGGCATGCTTTTGCCGTAGGATGGATGTTTACGGTTCCTTTTTCCGCGCTTGTCCTTATACAAATATATGTTACTCTGTCCGCGGAATACGGCGGGCGGCAGGAAGATGCCGCGCGGTAGCGGCGATAAATTGTTTCCGGAGGCAAAAATGAAAATTACGCAGATGTCGGTTTTTATTGAAAACACAAAAGGAAAACTTTACGAGCTGTGCGCAATTCTGGGCGCAAACAATATCAATATCAAAGCGCTTACTTTGGCGGAAAGCCCTGAATTCGGCATAGTGCGCCTTGTCGTAGACAGAGCCGAAGAGGCGGTAAAACTGCTAAAAGAAAACGGGTTTATAGCTTCTATGGCGGATATTGTCGCGGTTGAGGTTTCGGACACGCCCGGCGGGCTTGCGGCGGCGCTGAAAGTTTTGTCCGACAATGACGTTAATATAGAATATATGTACGGATTTGTGGAAAAGGCTTCGGATAAAGCTTTAATGGTTTTTAAATTCGAGGATATAGACAGGGCTATTACCGTATTGTGCAAAAACGGCGTTTCGATAATTTCCAAAGATAAAATATGCCAGTCGTAATGCGCCGCCGTCGGTCGGGAATAAATAAAAAAATATTTCCGGCAAATTTTTGCAAAACGCTAAAAACGGCAAGACATTTCGGATATTTCCGGTTTGTCCGGGCATAAAAGCGGAATTTATGTATTTCTGTTTAAAGAAATTCGGTCTCTGAAAATTGTTAAGGAGCGGTTTTTCGCAGGCTTGTCCGGACGGCGCGCATTAGGCGTCTATCGGAAGCTTTTTAAAACATCCCGTTCGCCCGTTTTTTAAGGCGCGAAACTTTTTGCAGGCATAAAAAGGCTTGGCGCGATATTTGCGGTTTGACGGAATTTTTTGCTTTTGTTGAGACAGGTTTTATTGAAAAAGCCCGGGTTTCTGTTTTTTATGGGCGGCATTTTTTCGTTTATCGACGCTTTTCGCTCCGGTCGGCTGTTTGTTTATAATTCGGCGCGGGCGGATTTCTTTAAGCTCTTTAAAAATTTTTTCGCAGTTGCGGCTTCAAAAAAATCTATTTAAGCTTTTTGATGTTTTGTCTATAATTTTGTTGATTTTTGCTTCAGCAAGGGACAGCCGTAAAGCGCTGGAGGACGCTGTTTTTTTTGCATTTAAACAAATCCGCAAAAAATGAGCGGGTTTTTTCCCGGCGCCGTCCCGGAACGAAGACGGCTCAAAATTTTACTCCGGAGAGATTGAAAAATGGAAGAATTAACGGATTTTTTAATTGACGTATTTGAAAATGTTTGGAGAAAGTTTAAGATAAACCCGTTTACAGTCATAGCCGGAGGAGTCGTTTTCTCGCTTTTGTTTATCCCTTATATGTTTAAAATTTTTCCTCTCTTTTCAGCCGGATACGCGGTTTTCTCGCTTTCGGCGCTTGCCGCGTCTTTTTTCTTTATCAAAATATTCGTGCTTACAATTAAGGAAGTGAAAATCAATTTTAATACCGCGGGCTCCGTTTTTAAGGGGCTGGGAATTCCTTTTGTTTTTACCGTAATGCTCGGACTGGTATTAGGAGTTTTTTCTTTCGCGGTTTTAACGCCTTTTATTTTTCCCGCTCTTACCGAAAGATTGATGCCTGCCGTTTTCGGTTTTTCCGTTTTGGCGGCCATAGCGCTGCTTGCTTTTCTTCCCATAGCTGTTACGGCATTGCTTTTTTCTTATGAGGCTCATTCCGCAAAGGAAGCGTTTAAGGCGGCAGCTAAACTTCTTTCGCGCGGCAAAGGCAGAATGTTTTTTCTTATGAGCTTTCTTATTCTGTGCTCTTTGGTTTTAAAGCTTACGTATATAGGAATGATCTTTGTTTTCCCTCTGGTAATAATGACTATGGACCAGGCGAGAGAGTCTTTGGTGAGGCTGGATGAGGAAAAAGCTTATGCCGAAAATGCAAAAAGAAATAAAGTTTACCGCCATAAAAATTTCCATATTAAAGATTATGCGGACAACGGTTATGATAACGGGGAAAGCCGCGAATATAATTTTTTTGGCGCGGGAAGAACCGCGCAAAGCCGGCCGGAGAGCGCGGACTCTCCCGGTTCTTTTAACGGGTCTGCGGTTAATAAGGAGCCGGACGGCAAAAAAGACATTTTTCAGGAGTCCGCCGGATCAAAGTCTGTGGAAATATTGAATGACAAAAGCGTAATTTCGCAAAAAATTGTCAGCGCGGCAGAACATTTCGCCCCGCCGCCGGACGAAAAAACGGAAGAACATCTCAGCCTGAGCGATATTATCGATTTCGGAATGTACGGAAAAGACGAAAGTTCCGTTACGGATAAAGCTGCCGGCGAAGAAAACGGCGGAGACGGCGCGGGCGCGCAAAAAGAAGTGAAAGAGGCGGTGGAATTTGACATTGATATAGAATATGAAAAATACCCGGAAAAAAATAATGCAAAGAGAGAATATAAATCCGGAAAAGAGTATATAGACGGGTTCGGCAATATACGCAGAAGGGCTCCTGCGGCAACCGATCCGGAACAGATGCGCAAAAGAGCAAAAGAAGCCAAATCTTATATTGAGAATTTCGGGATAATAAAAAGGAAAAAATAGTTTGATAAACCGGCAAAAGCCGTGTTGAAGGAGAGCCTTATGAAGAAAGGCAAAATTGCCGTTGCAGGCGTTAACGGCAATCCTGAAAAATTCGGATATAAGATTTTTTCCGCTTTGCTTGAAAGCGGATATGATGTTGAGGCCGTAGGCATAAGAGGGGGAGAGCTTAAAGGAAAAACGGTTTATAAGTCTCTTTCCGAATTGCCCGCAAAGCTGCTCTTGTCCTGACCGCAGTTTGTCCCGCGGTCACGGATAAAATTACGGATGAATGCATAGCGCTGGGAATTGAACGGATATGGATGCAGCCCGGCTCAAGATCGGAAGCCGCGGTCAAAAAAGCCAGGAAGCCGGAATAGAAGTGACCGATAAAGGATGTTTTATGAGCGCTGAAGGCGTTTGGTGACTGTTTTGCTGGCGCGCTTTGTCCGTATTTTTGCAAAAATCCGCCGGAAAAATTTACGGATTCAGTTTAATGGCGGTTCTTATGAAAATCCGTCCGGAAACAAATAAATAAAACGCCGGTTTGACTATACGGGTTTGCGGCGGCAATGTTTGTTTTCACGGTTTGAACGGAAATATGAGCTTGGTATTTACCGGATTTTGCAAAAAACAAACCGAAAACCGGACAATGTTTGATCCGCCGCTTAAAAACCGGCAAAAGTCTGCCGCCTTTTTTTCCGCCCGGACGCAAAAAAGGAGTTAAAACTGCAAAATATTAAAATTTTTGCCGGCCGGCGTTTTACGGAGCGGTTTGCGGCAGAATGAACAAAAACGGTTCGAATTTCTTTGGAAATTATATTTAATTTACCTTTGCGGATTTGCCGGAAATGCGCCGCCGGGCTTATTTGAAAAATATTTTATTTTGCTGTTGCGGATTTGCGTTCAAGGCGCGTGCATGCGGGCCGCGCAGGCGTATATTTTTTTTAGTTTTTTTTCTCGGCCGCCGCTCATGCCGTATAACAGGACAATGCCTTTTAACGCGGTTCCGTGTAAATCTTTGTCTTCAAGAAGTTCTTTTATTAAACTCGCAATTTTTCGGCACTCTCGATATATGTAAATATATAAACCGGCGGCTCTGCGCGGTTTATGCCGGCGTATAAATCGGAATATAAATAAATCTTTCCCCGCCAGCGCGGAAAATAAAAATCCCGAGGAAAAATCCGTAAATCCGTTTTTTAAGGCGGATAAAAACCGGAGATTGCGTATTCGCCGTTTTTGCGGCGTTTATAAGCGGGCAATATCGGATCATCTAAAAGACCGTAAAAAGACATTCGGGGGCTTAAAATGACAAAAACCGTTTTAATCAGCGATTTTGACGGGACGATATCCGGAGAAGATTTTTTCGGCATGGTTGTTGAAAAGCTTCTTAAAAAAGAAGATATCAAGCCATGGAACGATTATGAGTCCGGAAAAATAACGCATTTTGAAGCTTTAAGCAGGATATTTGCAAAAGTCTCGATAGAGCAGGAAAAGCTGGACGCTTTTATTCAAAACATAAAAATAGACAAAAAATTTCCCGGCACGCTGAAACTCTGCGCCCGCCTTGGCGTTCCCGTTTATATTTGCAGCGCGGGAATGGACTATTATATATATAAACGCATTCCAGGATATATTGAAAAATACAATATATCCGTTATATCCAATAAGGCGGAGTATTCTCCCGGAACGGGTTTTAAACTTAAAGCTTTGCCGGAAGAAAACCCTTATTACGGCAAAGAGACCGGAATAGCGAAAGAGGCCGTCGTGGAGGATTTCAAACGCCGGGGATATTTTACCGTTTATGCCGGAGACGGCAGACCGGACATTAAAGCGGCGAAATCGGCCGACGCCGTGTTTGCCAAAGGCATTCTCGCCGCGCTGTGCGAAAAAGAAAACATAAAAACTTTAAAGTTTAATGATTTCGGCGATATAACAAAATATATCGGAGGGCTTTATGGACTTGAATAAAGAGATAAGCATACCTTCCCTTTTGAAAATAGGAAGCGGAAAGCTTGTTAAAATAGGCAAATATCTTTATGACAGAAAATATATGAAAGTGTCTCTTTTCTTTTCCGAAGGAATAGAAAGCGTGGCAGGCGCAAAACTTTATGAAGGTTTTAAAAAATACGGCATAAAAACGGCGCGCAAAGATTATATCTCCGATATAAACATAGAAAATATAATATACACGGCTTTTAAAGTGCCCGCGGACACGGACGCGCTCATAGGCGTAGGCGGGGGAAAATCGCTGGATTACAGCAAATACTGCGCTCATATTTTAAAACTGCCTTTCATAAGCGTTCCGACTTCTCTTTCAAATGACGGTTTTTGCAGTCCGGGAGCGTCATTATTGGTTGAAGGGAAAAGAAAATCGGTCAAATCCAGCATACCTTACGGCGTGGTGGCGGATTTGGACATCATAGCGAACGCTCCCAAGGAATCATTTTATTCCGGTTTGGGAGATATGGTTTCAAAAGTTACGGCTTTATGGGACTGGAAAAGGGCTTTTGAAAAAAAGCAGGAGGAGTATAATGATTTTGCTTCGCTTATCGCTTATAATTCCCTTGACGCTTTATATTATGCGGCTTCGGAAAAGAATTTTGATTCGAAAAATTTTTATTCAAAACTCGCGAACTCTCTTGTGCTTAGCGGCATAGCGATGGAAATTGCCGGCTCTTCAAGACCTGCCAGCGGAAGCGAACATCTCATTTCGCATGCTCTCGACCATCTTTTTTTCTCTCCGCGCATGCACGGTCTCCAGGTGGGCGCGGCCGCATATCTTTGCGCTCTCATACAGGACAATCCGAGAGCCTGCGATATAAAAAATTTTCTTGAAAGCAGCGGTTTCGCGGATTTTGTAAGCGCCGGGCCTTTTAATAAAAAAGAGTTTATTGAGGCGGTGAAATTCGCTCCGCGGATCAAAGAAAATTATTATACGGCATTAAGCGAGCCGGATTCATTTGCCAAAGCCGTAAATTTTATAGAAACCGACCGTCTGCTGAAAAAAATGATAAATTAAAAGCTTTTATAAATGCGAAAAAATCTTAAATATTCGGTTTTGCCGGATATTCTTGCGCGGCATAATAAAAACTTCGTTTTTTTTATTCAAAGAAATAATGCCGGCAATGCGGGCTTTGACGCTTTGGAAGCGGACTGTTTTTGCGGACCGAAAAATTAAAACGGTTTCGGACTTGTCCGAAAAAATTCGTGTCCGCCGTCCCGCGGGAATTTTATATGCCGTCTTAAAATTGTATAATTACTTGCTTTAATAATTCGGCGTCTTACGCGAAAGTAACAAGGAGCGGCGGATGAAAAAATTAAATAAAGCCGTGTCCGCGGCATGCACGGTTTTTTCTCTTGTTTTTCTGCTGGCTTTTCTCAAACTGCTGGTTGCATACCTGCCTTATATATTGTCTTATGAAAAAATATACGGGGCAAACCATTTGCCGGTGATATTTTTTGTGGCGGCGGCCTGTATGTTTCTTTTGTGCGCGGTTACCTGTTTGTCTCTCGGAGGGGAGTTCGAATCCGCCCGGGGCGAGGCCGGCAGTAAAATTATGATGTCCGCCGCGCTGGCGCTTTTTGTGGCCGCAGGCTTTTACTTTTATTCGAAAGTGGCGCTTTCCCCTCTGTTTTACGCTTTGTACAAGCGGGAGCCCGTCGCCGTAATGGAATATTTGATAGAAAGTTCGGCGGATATAAATAAGCCCGAAAAAGGATATTCCCCGCTGGCTTTTGCGGTTATGTACGGGCACGGCGCCGAAACGATAAAACTTTTGATTGATAAAGGAGCCGACGTAAATGCCGCGGACAAAGAAGGAATTCCGGTTTTGATGCATGCTTTAAAACCGGAAAGCTCCATCGAAACCGTCAGGCTGCTTGTTGAAAACGGCGCCGACGTAAATAAATTGTCTCTTCCCGGAAAAGTGTCCGCCATAGGAAGGGCGAGTCTTACGGCAAACGATCCGGAAATTATAAAATTTCTTCTGGAAAGCGGGGCCGATCTTAAAACCACAAGCATTGATAATTTTCCCGTCATCAGCGCTGCTTTAATGAATAAAAGCAGAAAAAAAAACGAAATACTTAAAGAACTTCTTGAAAACGGTGCTCCCGTCAATGATTTGGACAAATCCGGGGTAACTCCGCTTACATACGCTTATGTTTCCGGAAACGGCGAAGCCGCGGAAATGCTTCTTGAAAAAGGGGCTTACGCCGACCCTGACGGCTCCGTAAACAGAGGCATAATAAATTATCTGACTGCCGGTCCGGACTTGTCGGATGCGGAAAAAGAAGAAAGAAAAAAGTTTATCAAAGCTTATGCGGAAAGAGTGAAAGGCAAAAAAGGCTATCTCTATTAAATGAATATTTCGGAGATTTTAAAAGCAATAATTTTAGGCATAACCGAAGGCGTGACGGAATGGCTGCCGGTAAGCAGCACGGGGCATATGATACTGATTGACGAGTTCATAAAGCTGAACGTGACTGCGGATTTTAAAGCCGTGTTTCTGGTGGTAATACAGCTTGGCGCGGTAATGTCGGTGGTTTTTCTTTACCGCGACAGGCTTTTTCCTTTTTATCTCAAAGAAAAAAAGATTTTGACCGATAAAAAAATTTTGCTCCTGTGGGTTAAAATAGCGGTTTCCTGTTTTCCGGCCGCGGCCGCGGGCATAATGTTTGACGACAAATTCAACGAGCTCTTTTATAATTACCGCACGGTTTCAATAATGCTGGTACTGTTCGGAATACTTTTTATTATTATAGAAAACGTCCGCAAAGGCAAACTTCCGAAAATCAATTCAATCGCGGAAATAACTTTTCAGGCGGCTTTTCTCATAGGACTGTTCCAGCTTGCAGCCGCGGTTTTTCCAGGCACTTCGCGTTCGGGAGCGACGATACTGGGCGCTTTGACGCTGGGAGTTTCAAGAACGGCCGCGGCCGAATATACTTTTTTTCTGGCGGTGCCTGTAATGCTGGGAGCAAGCGCCCTGAAACTTTTTAAGTTCGCAACGGGTTTCGGCAAAGATGAAATTTTTATTCTTCTTCTGGCTTCGGCTGTCGCTTTTGCGGTGTCGGCCGCCGCGATACGTTTTCTGACGGGATATGTCAAAAAACATGATTTTAAAATTTTCGGCTGGTACCGAATAGTTTTGGGAACTGCGGTGCTTGCATACTTTTCGTTTTTGGCATGATCGGCAGTATGCCTGCCGCGCGGAAAAGGTTTTTCGCTTTAAATATTTCGCCTTTTTTGTGTTTTTTGTCGGACGCGTGCAAAAAGGCGGCGTAAAAACCCGGTTTCCGCAAGCGTGACGCAAAGAACGGCGTTTCAGAAAATTTATGTCAGAAAGCGGCCGGATCTGCAAAAAAGCGCGGCCGCCAAATTCGTAAAAATTTTTACGAAAAAACGTTTTTTTTTGACGCCCGAATCTGATTGCCGCGCGCAGCGCCGGCAAAGATTTTGTAAAAGATTTCGGCAAAAGCCGTTATAACGGCGCAAAAACTTTTTTTGTCCAGGCGTTTGGGAAAATGCGGATAAAACTGCCGGAGCGGTTTCAAAAAATATTAAAAAATCCGGGAACGCCTTTAAAAAAACAACGGAGAAACATTATTATGGAAATAAGAAAAAAACTTTTAGCCGCGTATGCTTTTTTCGCCGTCATAGCTGCGATATGGAGCTGGTTTTCCATAAGAGGCATGTACCGCGGCTCTTTGATATTTATGCAAAAAATCCATCAAGGGGTTTGTGATCCTTTCAGTCTGCACGCGATGACCGCCGCGGCGGCCATTCTGGCGGCGGCTTTTTTGGCGTCTTTGTTTTTGTTTGTGAGGTCTTTTGCGGATGGGCAAAAAAAAATCGCAAAAGCGACCGCGGAACTGGCGGCGCTTACCGCGCTTTTATTTTTAGGCAATGTATTATTCGGATTTTTTATTCCTCCCACAAAACTTATGATCGCGATTGCCGAAAACAGGCCTGAAGAATATATCGCAAAGGCGGCCGGAAGAAGCTTTAATATAAATGCCGTCAGGGAAGGATATACGGCTTTTACTTTTGCGGTGTTCAACGGCGCGGATCCGGCGATAATAAAAATTCTGGCCTCAAACGGGGCTGACGTAAACGAAACCATGCCGGCAAATCATGAGCCGGCATGCATAGCTTTTTTATCGGTATTGTCCGAAAGAAAAATGGAAGGGGAAAAAGAAACTGAAATCAATGCGGGCGCTGTACGGGCCCTGATAGAAAACGGAATGGACGTCAATGCCGAAACATATACCGGAAATACGCCTCTTACAAGCACCATAGGCACTAAAGGAAGCCCCGAAATTACCGGGATGCTCATAAAAGCCGGAGCCGACATAAACCATCAGGCGAAACATCCCGTGACGGGCGAGAAAGGAGTTACTCCTTTGATTCTGGCTTCTTTTAAAGGCATCAATCCCGAAATTGCCGGGCTTCTTTTAAAAAACGGGGCTGACGCGAATATTAAAACGGGAAAAGGCGCGACCGCGCTGATATCCGCCGCAAACCATGACGACAATATTTTACTTGTAAAAAATCTCATCGGCAAAGGAGCCGACGTAAACGCAAAAACCGTCCGCGGCACCACGGCTCTTATGGCGGCAGCAAGAAATAATCAAAACGCCCGGATAATAAAAATTCTGCTTGAAGCTAAAGCGGACGCAAAAGCAAAAGACAATGAAGGAAAAACGGCTCTGGATTATCTTAGAAGCAATACGAAAATGGGTTTTGCGGACAAAAAAGAAGCTGAAGAAATGCTTAAAAGGCGAGAAAGCGTATATTCCAGATAAAATACGCGGATTGCAAAAGCTTATAAAAAATATCAGCCGGCGCCGGAAGGTATTTTTTGTCCCGGACGTATGCGGCAGACAAAAATTTTATCTTCATTCTTTCGCGCGATAGGAAAAATTACGCGTTTAAAACAACTGTCCGTTTTGACGGCGCTTATTCGCAAGAGGAGTATTCTTTTATGCCGTAAGAAAGCCTTGGTAAAAAACTGGTAACCGGTTTAAAAGATTGAATGTTTTTTGCATTATGGCTGCGGACAGAATATGCAAAACCTGTGAAAAGAATGCGTTTTTTGCAGTAATAATCGCTGGCGGAGGCAAAGATGAAGCCGCAGGCATAAGAAGTCGGAGCGGTTCTTTTTTTGTCCGGAAAACCGCTTTAAATGAATTTAAGCGCGTAAACAAAAAATTCGTTAAACGAATTCGATAATATAAAATTTACGGTCGTTTGAGGAGGCGCAATGAAATTGTTAGGAATAATTTTTATTACGGTTTCAGTCTTAATGATGCTGGCGGCCTTTAATCAGATTGCGGCCGTCTTGGCCGCATTTTACGGGCTTAGCTCTGTTTTTACGAAAAATCTCAGCAGCGAACAGATCGGTTTTGTCGTCGGGAACGCTTTGTACTGGGCGGGCTATTTGGCGGTAATGTTTATTTTTTTATTTGCCGGAATCAAATTGTCGTTCCGCAAGAAAAAGAAAAAATAATAAGGCTGTTTTTTTGTTTTTAAGCGCGATTATCCGCAAATCCCGCGGGCTTTTTTGTAAAAAAAGTTTTTTTCGGCGAATGCAGCGAAATCTGCCGGCGGCAAATGTTTTTTCGCTTATTTTTTGGATAAAATAATATATAATTTAAGCCGTAAAATGACTGAAAACCCTGAAAATATTTTTAATAAAATCAGCCGGGCCGCCGCGCGTCCGCTTTGGCCGGAAATATGCAGCAGCCGGATTCCGTTTTCCGTCCCGCGCCGATTGGCGAAAGGAATATAAAATATGAAGAAAAGTTTTTTTATGAGGATTTTGCTGTTTTCGGCACTTTTCGTTATTCTTTCTTCCTGCGGCGGAAATAAAAAGCCCGGTAAAGAGCATATGGACAGAGCGTCATACTATAATGATATGATAAAAGACGCGGTGACGGTCTCTCCGCAGCAGCTGGGAATAAAACCGTCTGAAGAAAGGATAACGGTTTACGGCGTCATAACGGAACAAAATGTCGCGGATATGCTGGTAGTGGTTTCCGCCGCTTATATTACGGGAGAGTCGGCGGAGATAATTTTCGGAGGCAACTGCATCGTTCTTGTCGGAGACGGCGGGCTGTCTTCGGGAATATCGGGCATAATGTATAATACGTCTAAAAAATATTTGAAATATTATGAAGCGGACATAGCGAAATATTGGAAAGGGCTGGACGATTTAACTCTTGCCAAGACTCTTTTGATGACTTCTTTTGTGGAAAAAAACGGCGCGGAGATGAAAAGCAGGATAAAAACTTTTATGGAATCCGCGCAAAAATACATAAGCGGTTTGGATAATGTGGATAAAGATACGAGTCTGCCGGGAGCCGGCGAAATTAAAATTATATTTTTAACCGATAAAGGCAGATTTTTTGTTTCCGTACCGGTTTCGGAAATAGGCGGCAGCGAGTTTTTCGAACTTTTTAAGGAAAGAAGCGATATATCCAACGCGGTTTTTGCGGATTTTGCGCCGGTAAAACAGTAAAACAAGGAGAGTAAAATGAAAAAAGGGATTTTAACCGTTTTGACTTCGGTCTTTATTTTCTCGGGGTACGTTTTTGCGGGCGAAAAATTCGGAACTCTTACGGTTGAGGCTGACGCCATAGTAAAAGCAAAACCGGACAAAGTCGTTTTCAGCGTAGGGGTGGTCACGAGAAGCGCGGATCTTATGGAAGCGAAAAATCAAAGTTTTAATGCGGTAAAAAAAGCTGTAGAATACTGTAAAAGCGCCGGCATTTCCGAAAATAATATTAAAATGGATTATATAAATATTTCTCCGGAATGGAACAATTACGAAAAACTTGAAAATGTTTACCGCGTCGAACAGAATCTTTCCATTATTCTGGAAGATATTTCAAAATACGATGAGATTATAACCGAACTTTTAAAATCGGGCATAAATAAGGTCGGATATATAGATTTCCAGGTAACCGAACTTAAAAAATATAAAAACGAAGCGAGAAGAATGGCGATTCAGTCCGCTAAAGAAAAAGGCCAGTTTCTTGCCGGCGAGAGCGGAATAAAACTCGGCAAAATAATAAACATAAACGAAGTAAACGCCGGCTGGTTTCCCGTGGGCGGATACGCGAATGCGTCTGCCAATGAGATGTCCCAAAATATGCTGGGCGCCGGAGACGCGGAAGACGGACTTTTAACCCATGCCGCCGCTCCGGGAACGGTTTCCGTCCGTTCGCAGGTTGTTCTGACATATAAAATAAAATGATAAGAAAAGGCTTTAAGTCGAACTTTATTAAATTTTGCATGGCGTTTGCCGCCAGCCTTATATTTGCGGCCGCCTGTTACGATATTCTTTTGTTTTTCGGCATCAGCCCTTTTTTTAAGTTTTACAAGTCATATTGTTACCATATGATTTATCCGCTGCAGTTTATGTCCATACCGTGTTTTGTTTTTTCCGCGCTCGCGGTGCTGTTTTTAAATAAATTTAACAATATTTCTCTTTTAAAACAGATTTTGCTTACGCTTTTTATAATAGCGCTTACCGTAATAATAAGTTCCATGCCGGGAGGGATGCTATGGCATTTCCATGATATGCGGGCGGGGTATTTTCCTTCCAACTGGGCCTGGAAAATCGTCAGATACGGGTTCAGGGAAGGAATGCAGATAGGCTGGCTGATAATATTATTGTCCGTGCCTTACAATATAATAGGAGCTTTTACGGCTTTCTTTATAATGAAAACTTTATCGGTATTTTCTAAAGACGGAACCTAAAAAAAGAAAATGAATAAAACAAATGCCGCGAGAATTCTTGACAGAAATAAAATAAATTATGAACTGGTGCGCTATCAGAGCGATGAAAATGATTTAAGCGCCGCAAGCGTAGCCGCAAAGCTGGGAGAGAACATAAAACAAGTTTTTAAAACGCTTGTTTTAAAAGGCGATAAAAACGGCTTTTTTGTCTGCGTTATAGCCGGCGACGCTGAAATAGATCTGAAAAAAGCCGCCCGGGTTTCAGGAAATAAAAGCGCTGAAATGATAGCCGTAAAAGATATTATGAAAGTTACAGGTTATATACGCGGGGGATGTTCCCCTCTTGCAATGAAAAAAGAGTATCCCGTTTTTATAGATGAAAGCTGCGCGGAATTTGATTTTATTTATATCAGTGCAGGCATAAGGGGCATGCAGATAAAGCTTGCGCCTGAAGATCTGATTCTGGCTGCAAAAGCAAAAAGCTGCGCTTTGCAGCGCGGCCGGAAATAAAATGATCAGGATCCGTATATGTTTTCTTTTTATAATGAAAAATTTGCGAAAGCTTTGAAAACGGTATTTTGAAAATTATATTTTGACCGCAAAAAAACAGGATAAGACAGCCGTACGGCAATGTCTTTGCCGCGTTCACGGGATGAAAGCGGTTTGCGGGCGCATAAAACCCGTATTGCGCTGAAACTTGCTTTGTCCTGAGCCGACCGGCAAATAAAAGCGCTACCGCTTTATCGGCCGCCGCAGACCGTTTTAACGCAAAAGAACGATAATTCAAAAAACGCGCCCGGACTGTTTCAGGCGCGTTTTTTTTCGGCGTCAGTTTTTAATGGGAGTGCAGCATATGCCGCATTGCCATTATCAGCGCGACGCCGGCAAAAAGCGTCAGAGGGGCAAGCCTGTTTCTGCATTTATGTGTTTCCGGAATAAGATCCGACGCCGCGAGAAATATAAAAGAGCCGGCGGCCGCGGCAAGTAAAGCGCCCAGCAGATGGGAAGATATATTTTTAAACAATAGCATTCCGGTTATTGTTCCTCCCGGAGTAAAAGCCGCGGTCAGAAAAGAAAAATTCAAAATCTTCTTTTTGGAAGCGCCGCTGTGGAGAAGAATTCCGGAAATAGTAATTCCGTCGGGAATCTTATGCAAAATAACGGCTAATGTCGTAAGCATGCCCAAATGCGCGTTTGCATGAAAGCCTGCGGATATAATAAGTCCGTCCAGAAAAGAATGAAAAGAAAGCCCGATAACCGAAGTTATTCCCATATCGGAATGCGTTTCGCAGTCCCGGTCATCATGGCAGGGATGGAGCAATATGACAAACTGCAGAAAAAACATTATTAAAAAGCCCGCCAGCACAAAAAACATAGCATCCGGATTTGATTCCATCCCTTCGGGAATAAGATGGGTAAAAGCAATAGCCAGCATTATTCCGGCCGCAAAATTGATTATTAAAAGCGAATTTTTTTCGGACCATTGATAAAATTTCAAAACCAGAAAAGCTCCCAGCATTGCGGCTGAGGCGGCCGTAAGCGAATAAATTATCTGTTGCATGGTTTGCTCCGTTTAACTATGTGTTAAATACTATAATACAAAAAATAGAGCTGTTGAAAAAACTTCAAAAACACGCAAAAATTTAACTAATAACTAAAGCAAGCTTTGTTTGCGGGCAAAGCCCGGAAGTCAAATTATTGCAAAAAAGAAATTTGCCGGCAAGACAAACGGTTTTAAGCAATCCGGTTTATTTCTTTCCGTTTATAAAAGTAAGCGGGCTTGGGCTGCAAGCCCAAAGTCTTCGACTTTTTGCAGTTTGCGCCGCTTTAGCGGCCGCGCTTTCGGTACTTTTATCGCGTTTGATAAAAGTACAATCCGGTCTGTAAGCACAAGCGGTTTGGCATGAAATGCTGAAAAAAGCTGAATTTTATAAAAGCGTAAAAGAATGCCCCTCAACTCTTGCTTGGCAAGACTTGCCTCGCAAGTCCTTTTCCCGCAAGGGGAGAAGGTTTACAAAGGCAGATTTTTCGGCAGCTTTGCTGCTTGGGATGACAATCATAAAAACAACAGGAAAGGAAAATGAATAAAAAAACTGTTTTAGTTACCGGCGCGTCGCGCGGAATAGGCAAAGCGCTTGCTTTATATTTTTCGCAAAAAGGCTGGAACGTCTGCGGCTGTTATAAAACAAATAAGCCTGATTTTCAAATGCAAAACGCGAAATTTTTTCAATGCGATATCTCTAAATATGAAGAAGTTAAAGCGTTTGTAAAAAATGCCGCAGAAGCGTTTGGCTCTATAGATTGTCTTATAAACAATGCCGCCATAAACGCCGATAAAACCATCTTTAAAATGGCTCCCGAAATGTGGGACTCTATCATTGCGGTAAATTTAAACGGAACTTTTTATATGACAAAAGAGATTCTGCCTCTTATGATAAAAAAACGGTCGGGTTCTATTATAAATATATCTTCAAGAGCGGCTTTTACGGCAAATTTCGGCGCCGCAAATTATGCGGCATCAAAAGCCGGAGTGATAGCTTTAACAAAAACCGCCGCAAGAGAAGCCGGGCGTTTCGGCATTACGGTCAATGCCGTTTTGCCGGGCTTTCATCTTACGTCTATGGGCAAAACCGCCGGCAGCGAATATGCCGATAAAGCAAAAGAGCAAAGCGTTCTCGGCGCGACTACGGATATAGGAGAACTTACGGAATTTGTTTATATGCTCTCATCTTTGAAAACCGTTTCCGGACAGGTTTTTGATATCGATTCCAGAATCTTATAGTTAAAAGATGAAGCAAAAAAGGAAATTCTGTATGGATGTGAAAAACATTGCAAAACTAAACCCTTTCAGATACGAAGACTTTATGGATAAAAAATTTTGGACACGTGCTTGCATTGGAGACAATTGCGGTACATCTCGCAAATTTAGGGATATTCATATAGCGGAAGGCTTTAAAAAGGCGCATGAGCTTATATATGAGGGGTAAAATCAGATAAAATTGCTGTTGATGTAGCGGTTTATCCTATGTTTTATTGTTCAAGGCATTCAATAGAACTATATCTTAAGTTAATAATTAAACAGCTATTGCATATATATAAAATAAAGATAGGGGAAGATGAAATATACGGAAATATAAAAAAAGAAAACTCAAATTTACACGGCATCAAACAATTAAAAAACAATCTCAAGTCTTTATTTATAGTTGACCCTAGATGTAAAAAAGAATTTAGTGCCAATCTGAAATGCTTTGACTCCCTTATTAAAGATTATTATTTTGATGATCGTTCAACAGCCTTTAGATATACTTATAGTAATAAAATAAAACAAAACATCAATCTTTCGGATAAAAAATTAGTGCATATTGGCATTTTGCATAAAAAATATAAAAAATTAATTAAGAAATTGGAATATTACTATAATTTTGTTTACAACATTGTTACTGAATATCAAACAGGAACATTTACCCCAAAGATATCAAGAGCCCAAATAGAAGAAATTTCAAAGATGCTTCCGGATTATTCTGAATGGGACGATAAACTTAGTAAAGCTAAATCAAAAATTTGCAAAAAGTATAAACTTTCAAGTAATCAATTCTCAGATGTATTGGATAAAATAAGAGAACATAGATTATTTTCACTGAATATTGGTTTAGAAAACAAATTTAAAAATATTAGAAATAAAACAATGCAGAATCTGGTTGAATTTATAAAAAAATATGAAGAAATCATAAGTAAAGAACGTGTCATAAGCGGTATCAGAATAAAAGAACTTGAAAAGCAATTCCAAACAAAAGGAAATAAATTTATCGAAGATGCAAAAGAAGAAGAGCTTGCCATTGTGCTGTCTTTTGTAGAGATAGGCGAAATGAGTTATTATTGTGAAGCGTTAGAAAGAATTTATAAAAGATGGTCTGAATATTTAAATAAAAGCAGGTATATTTTAAACAAGATATGCGATAAAAAATATTTGCTTAGTAGAGGTTTTGAAATCTGCGGACAAAAAACATATATTGAAAGATTTGAGAAATATTATAAAGCTGCAACTAAAAAAAACACTTAACCGCTTTACAAGTGTAATGAAATATATCAATTTTTTAAAATATGGAAATATTTCCGGTTTTCAAATATAGGAGAAAAAATGCTTGATGAAATTTTAGAAAAAAGAATGTCGGAAATTAAAGATGCCGGACTTTTAAGAACTCTTCGTATCTTGCGCTCAAAACCCGCGCCCGTTATCGGTATTGAAGGGAAGCAATACATTAATTTTTCTTCCAATAATTATCTTGATCTGGCGGGCGATAAAGAAATAAGCGCGGTCGCGGCCGAAGCGGCCGAAAAATACGGCTGCGGCGGGACGTCTTCGCGCCTTATCGGCGGCAGTTTGGAAATTCACGAACGGCTGGAAAACGCGCTGGCCGAATTTAAAAATAAGCAGGCTTCGCTTGTTTTTCCCAGCGGTTATCAGGCGAATACGGGCGTCATAAGCGCTTTATGCGATAAAAGCGCCAAAGGAAAAAGCTGTATAATCATGGACAGGCTCAGCCATGCCTCTTTATGGGACGGAGCCAAACTTGCCGGCAGCAGGATTTTTGTTTTCGGGCATTGCGATATGAACTCTTTTGAAGCGGTTCTTAAAAGAGCCGGAAGCTATGATATGAAACTTGCCGTGACGGAATCGGTTTTTTCAATGGATGGGGACATAACGCCTCTCAAAGATTTCGCTTTTCTTTGCCGCAAATACAATGCGGTAAGCATGGTTGACGAAGCGCACTCAACGGGAGTTTTCGGCAAAGAAGGAAGAGGCCATTGCGAGATGTCCGGCGCCGGCGGCGAAATCGACATTATTACAAGCACGCTTTCAAAAGCTTTTGGCGCACAGGGCGGCTTTGTCTGCTCAAGCCGGAAACTGGTTGATTTCTTGATAAATAAAAGCAGATCGTTTATCTATACTACGGCTGTTTCCCCGATACTTTGCGCCGCGGCTTTGAAAGCTTTGGAGCTTGTTAAAAAAGCGGACGGGAAAAGACATAAACTCGCTGAACTTTCGTCTTATCTGCTGGAAAAATTGAAATCCGCCGGATATGACAGCGGAAATTCTGCTTCACAAATCGTTCCGCTGATAACCGGCAGCATTGAAAATACCGTAAAAGTTTCCGAAACTTTATTTAAAAACGGGATTTTCGCGCCTTCCGTAAAATTTCCCACCGTGCCCGAAGGGCGGGCAAGAATAAGGATTTCTCTTACCGCCGGACATTCTTACGAAGATATCGAAAAACTTTTTAAGTCCGGAATATGAAAACAAAGACGGGAAAATTCGCTTAAAATGAAAGTTCCATGCGGCTAAACGGCGCGCGTCCGGCTTTTTTAATGTTCCGGCATAAAAAATGTCTTTGTTGCGCACGGATCAAAATGCGGAAAAGAACTCAAATTTCAAAGAAAAAGAAATAAAAAGGACTTCCCCCGAAAACCCGCCTCAGGCAGGCAAAAAAACGGCTGTGCGGCAAAATATTTTTTTGCATTTGCGGCACTTGCCGGATATTTTTTTATTGAAGTACGGCAAAAGCAAAAGAAATATTGCGGGCAGCCGTATCCGCGGCGGAAGTTTTCGCCGGTTTTACGGCATGGCGACGTCTGTCCGGTTTTGAAACCTGCCGGGATAAAGTAAAACGCTTATAGATTTTGTATTGTAGCGGACGGGGATAAACTTTTTTGTCGCGCCGCGGGCAAAATGAGCACTACCGTCTGTTTCGCTGCAAGAAAACAGGGCGTATGCGTACAAAGTCTTTTTTACAAATGATGTCTGATAAGACAGGAAAAATTTATAATAATTTGCTAAAATCTTCTTGTTGCGGCTGTCAAAATTAAAGCATGCGGAGAAACTATGAAAAAATTTTTTGTTTGTGCGTTTTTTTTGTTTTTTATTTCGCCGGTTTACGCGCAGAATTACGAGTATAAAGCGAGTACGGTCGATGAAATTGAAATTTATGTAAACGAGGGCGTTTTAAATATTTCTCCGGCGCAAACGAAAGACATTAAAATCGAAATTGCGGCGGACAGCCCCGCGGATATGACAGGGCATATAATGATCGATCCGGACAGAGAATTAAAAATGTTTTTCGACAGGGCCGGTCTCGGAGCCGACGCGGTTATAAACATTACCGTTCCTTCTTCAAAAAATAAAATTGAAATAAAGTCGGCAAATGCTTTTATAAACCTTTCGGACGTCAAAGGTTCTCTCAATATAGACGCCGCAAACGGCAAAGTCGATGTGAAAAATTTTTCCGGAGACTTTGAAGTAAATACCGCGCAAGCCGGCGTCAGCGCCGAGGGAATTTTTAAAGAGCTTGACATCGAAACTGCTTCCGGGACGGTTTCCGTGCAAATGCGCAAAATACCGGCTCTTTACGATTACAGCGTTGAAGGGACGGGCGCTGTGGAATTCAAGCTTCCCGCCGGCTTTGTGAAAGCGAAACTGAAAATAGACAGAAAAGATTTTTCCGGAAACCTTAATATACGCTGAAGCCTGATGGCGCGGCATCGTCCCAAACCCGCTTAAGAAAAGGGCGGCCGAAGCGGATGAAAAAAGATTTTTGTTTTGCAAAACGTTTTTTTCTTTGCCGGGTTTGATTATTGACTGAAGACAAAAAGATTTTCGTTTTGCAAGATATTCCGGCGTTAAACGCGTATCTTTGCGCAAAACGGAAAAAACGCGGCGCTGAAAGGATTCGGGGCTGAAAAAAGTTCCGGTTTTCGCCCAGGTTGTTTTCGCTTCCTCTTGTTTTTGACGCGCGCATGCGCAAAAGAGATAAAAACGGGAAATTTACGGAGTCCGCGGACGATAAAAACAGGGAACCGTTTTTGTATCAGGGCGGATTTGTGAAATTTGACGGCGGCTTCGTAAAAACGGCCGGCCGGAAAAAATATAAAAAGCCTGCTTGAAATTTACGGCGCGCAAAAAGCAAAATAAGATTATTCTCTTTCGCGGAATTCCCGATGACCGCCCGCCGCCCGGAAAAAGTGCCGCGGAGTTTTTTTATGCGAAATCTACGAAAAAAATCCGTCTTGCGAAAGGAAACGGCGGAATAAAAATTTACGGCGAAACTTTTGTATGAAACCGTAAAACCCGCATTGAATTGTCCGGCTGAAGCAAAAATCCGCGTAAAATATCCGGTTGGCCTCCGGGCTGTTATGCGGAACTTTTTTAAAGAGCTCAAACGCTTTTTCGAAAATAAGCCGCAGCCGCGCCGGAATTAAATCTTTGTCCTGCGTTTAAATTCGTTTTTTTTTTAGCTGGCGCAGAAATTATGTCATCGCTTTAAAGCGCATTCGGGGCGCCTTCTTGCAAAAGCGGTTAGCATAATAAAAAAACTGTAAAAAACCGGAGTAAAAAAATGAGCGTAAATATAACAAATAAAATAGCTTTGGTTACCGGAGCCAGCAGGGGGATAGGCGCGGAAACGGCCAGAACCCTGGCAAGGGACGGTTTTGACATATGGCTTAATTACCGTTCGGATGATGTCCGCGCGGCGGAGGTTAAAAGGGAAATAGAAGAATCGGGCAGAGAATGCCTTCTTTTAAAATTCGACGTAGCGGACTATGAGGAAACAGAAAAAAATTTGTCCCCTCTGCTTGAAAATAAAACCCCTTTCGCCGTAATCAATAATGCCGGTTTCAGAAGAGACGCTCTTCTTATATGGATGAAGAGACAAGAGTGGAAAGACGTTATTTCGGTAACTCTTGACGGTTTTTTCAATATAACGAAAACCGTGCTTCCTTTTATGCTCAGAAACAGGGCGGGAAGGATTATAAACATTACTTCCGCGGCCGCCCATTTCGGCGTTCCCGGGCAGAGCAATTATTCTGCGGCTAAAGCCGGGCTGGCCGGAGCGACAAAAGCTTTGGCAGCCGAAGTCGCCAAGAGAAATGTTCTGGTAAACGCCGTTTCTCCGGGTTTTATAGACACGGAGATGCTTGAAGGGCTTCCGATGGAGCAAATACTTAAAACAATTCCTCTGGGAAAGCTCGGAACGGCGCGCGATATAGCCGAGATGGTTTCTTATCTCGCTTCGGATAAAGCGGGATATATAACAGGACAGATTTTTCAGATAAACGGCGGCATAGGCGCTTAAAAAGTTTTTTGCGGGAAAACATTCCGCATCTTATATGCAAAAAACCGTATTTTCTCTGCGCAAAAACGTTCTGCGGGGCCGGGCTGAATTAACCCTCGGGGATTTTGAAAAAACCGTTGCGGTTTATTAACCGGAAGTTCCGGCGGATATGAATGGTTAGCTGGAAATCGGCTTGAAAAGCAAGTTCAGGTTACGGATCCGGAAAATTCAAACGGATATATTAAGTTGGCCCTCAGTGGTTTTAGAAGCCGTATTTTAGATTTTGTTTGTTCCGGCTTTGCCGGCCGCAAAGATTAACTCGCGGCGGCGCAAACCGTTTCGGGAGCGCTTTTTTGTATTGTAACCGGCAAAGTACGCCGTATGCTTTTATGTAAAGTCCGGAGTTCGTAAACTGCAATCCGAAAAAACGGCGGGCTGTGTTTTAAAAGCCGTTTTGCGGGCGGGGCCGGAAAATAAAAAGCCCGTTTCCTGCGGCGCGCGTTTTCCCGGCGCCGTAAATGTTTTTAATATACGAATGCGGAGCTGAAGATGCGCGTATACGATATTGTTGTCATAGGCGGCGGTATTTCCGGATTAACGGCGGCTTTGCTTTTCGCCAAAGAAGGCAAAAAAGTGGCGGTGGCCGAACAGTCCGGACGCATAGCTCCCCTGTTTTCGGGCTTTGACAGGAACATAGACGGCAAAACCGCGCATTTTGAGACGGGTTTTCATTATTCTTACGGGTTCGCGAAAGGTGAAATCGGAGATAAACTTTTAAAAAAACTGGGCATAGAAATTTCTTTTGAGCCGTGCGATCCGGACAATTACGATGAAATCCGCTTTCTCGGCGAAAATAAAGTTTTTAAAACTCCGGTAGGCGCGAAAGAATTCGAAAGAAGGCTGTCCGGACTGTTTCCGCAAGAAAAAGAAGGCATAAAAAAATATTTCGCCCTTGTGAAAAAAAACATTAAATCTTATCCGTTTTTTACGGATCTGACTTTCAGGGACGCTTTGAGTTTTTTTGACGACGGCAGAACGCTTAAAGAAGTTTTGGACTTTTATTTTAAAAGCGAAGAGCTTAAAACTTTGCTGTCATATTCCTGTTTTCTGCACGGAACGCCTCCGTCCAAAGCGTCTTTTATGTTCCATTGCTGCTGCGTAGGACTTATGACGGATTCGGTCTGGAAAATAAAAGGCGGGGCAGCAAAACTGGTCGAGGCTTATGCCGGCGCTCTTAAAAAGCTGGGAGCGGATCTGTTTACCGGAAAAAAAGCCGTAAAAATAGAATTATGCGGCAATAAAAAAAACGTGCTTTTCGAAGACGGGGACAGAATGGAATGCGAAACCTGCATAGCTTCGGTTCACCCTAAAGAGTTCATTAAAATAGCTCCTGAAGGAATATACCGCAAAAACGGTTATGAAAGAATAAAAAATACGGAAGAAACGCCTTCTTTTTTTGTTTTATACGGCGTTTTGCAGGGCGGGCGCGCGTATAAATGCGAGAATATCATATTTGCGCACAAACAAGATTACCGCGTCTGTCTGGACAAAGATGATATCCGTCCGGCTTATATAAATTTTTCAGATACCGACCCGCAAAGCGTTTGCGTGGTCGCCTTTGTAAAGCCCGATGAACGGTTCTGGAACGCGAAATCCGGCGGCTATAAAGAAAAAAAAGAGGCGGCGGCTTTGCTTATAAAAGAAAAATTCGCGCTGGCCGCTCCTGAAATAGCTTCAAAAATAAAATACTGCGACGCCGCTACTCCGGCGACTTTTAAAAAATATGTCAATTATTACGGAGGATACGGCATGATGCACGATATTAACGGGCCGGTCGTGCTTCCGGTGACAAAAATTCCCGGGGTTTTTCTGACAGGCCAGGCGGTAGTCACTCCCGGACTGCTCGGGGCCGTGATTTCGTCGTTTCTGCTTTACAAAATAATTGCAAGAGGAAACAATGGCAACTAGAAATCTCTACAGAAGAAGGGTGGTTATAACGGGCTGCGGCTCTGTTTCCCCTTACGGAGCCGGAGTAAAGCTGCTGGCTGACAGCATGCTGGAAGGAAAAAGCGCCGTGAAGTTTAATCCGGAATTGGCTGAAAATCCCGACATATTAAGCCATGTATCGGCTACCGTGCCCGAAATCGACTTTAAATATATACCGAGACAGTTCAGGCGTTCAATGTCGAAAATGTCTCTTTATGCGGCGGCGGCCGTAAAAGAAGCGCTGAATTCGGCCGGATTTGAGGAAGCTCCCCGGGGAACATCTTTATTTTTGGGTTCTACCATCAGCAGTATGGAAACCTGGGTGAACTTCGCGGAGAAATATAAGAAAAAAGAGCTGGACTCCGTTAAGACGACGGTGGTTTTTCAGGTCATGAACCATTCTCCTCTCGCCAACATAGCACAGGCATATGACATAAAAAGTCCCGGGTTCGGAAATTCTTCCGCCTGCGCGACCGGCCTTGTAAATGCCGGTATGGCCTATCTTGCCGTAGTAAGCGGTTTTACCGATAAGGCTTTATGCGGCGGAACGGATGAGTATCATCCCATTATGACGGCCTGTTTTTCGATAATGAATGCCGCAAGCCATAAATATAATGACGATCCGCGGGAAGCGTCTCGCCCTTTTGACTCGGGCAGATGCGGAATAGTATGCGCGGAAGGATGCGGCATGCTTTTTGTCGAATCGCTTGAAAGCGCCTTAAAAAGAAATGCGGATATTTATGCGGAAATAATAGGTTTCGGGACGAATACGGAAACAAAAAGCATATCCCACCCTTCCGCGGAAAGCATAACCGAATGCATGAATCTTGCCCTCAAAAACGCCTCGCTTCTTCCGCAAGACATAGATCTGATAAACGCGCACGCCACAAGCACCGTCGCCGGAGACATAGAAGAGAGTAAAGCCATAGCGGCCGTTTTCGGGCCCGATAAGCCCGTCAACAGCCTTAAAGGGCATATAGGGCATACCATGGCCGCAAGCGGCAGTCTTGAGCTTATGGCTACCATAAATATGATGAACAGAAACGAATTCGCTTCCACGCTCAATTTAGAAGAGCCCGATCCCCAATGCCGCGGCATAAAGCATTTGCGAAAAAAAGAAAAACTCAGGGTCAACGCTTTTATGAAGAACAGTTTTGCTCTCGGCGGCACGAACTGTTCATTGATTATAAGGAGATATAATAAATGACAAGAGAAGAAATCGTTAAAACCGTAAACGGCGCTTTGTGCGAAGAGTTCGAGCTTGATCCGGCCGTTATGAAGCCTGAAGCGAACTTTTTTACGGATCTCGGGCTGGACAGTCTTGACGCCGTTGATATGGTTATTGTGCTGGAACAGGCCTTTAAAATAAAGCTGAGAACCAATTATGAGGTCGGCAAGATAATGACATTGAAAGATCTTTACGATTATATAGAAGAACTGATGAAACAAAATGGCTGATCCGTTTAAAAAAATTTACGCTTCTTTTTTCGCCGTTTCCGCTTATGTCTGGCTTTTTCTGACAGGACTGGCGGCGTATATTTATTTCTTTATAACGGGGTTTAAACAAAGCCAGATCAGAAATTTTTTGTACGCGCAGGGAAAAGTCATACAGCTTGCCATTACGCTGGCTTCGGGCTTTAACAAAAAAGTGATAAAAGGCAAAATACCTGACAGTCCTTCTGTGCTGGTGGCGAACCACCCTTCAGCTTATGATACTTTTGTTTTTTTCTCTTTCGGCATAAAGAATCTGGTATGCGTGGCAAAAGGATGGCCTTTTAAGATAATTTTTTACGGCAAATTCATAAAGTGCGCCGGATATATCAATTCCGACAATAAAACCGCCGCCGAAATAATCGAGGCCGCCAAAGAAAAGCTTGAAAGCGGTCTTCACGTAGCCGTTTTTCCTGAAGGCACAAGAAAAAAAGAAACGGGGCGTTTCCGTTCGCTGGCTTTTGCCATAGCGGTATCTGCCGGCGCTTATATTGTTCCTTTTGCGATAAAAGGGCTTGAAAAAATGCTGCCGCCCGGCAAATATATGCCGACTTACAGCCCTGTAGTCTATGAACAGCTTCCGGCGGTTTACGCCGGGGATTTTAATTATGAGGCCGGCGCCCTGAAAATGGCCAGGCATGTAAAAAAAATGATAACCGACAGACTGGAAAACCGCTAAAAGCGGCATTTGTTCATTTTATTTTGCCTGATACGTTTTTTTGCCGGAACAAAGTTGGTTGAAAAATGCGCAAACCGGGCTTTTTGCGTTTTATTTTGCCGGACGACGGGCAAATTTTTGCGACCGCGTGAAAAGATTGCTCTTCTTTGCGTCTGCGCAAAGAAAATTCAAAGCGGAAAAAAGACAAATCCGGCGGTAAAATAAAACCGGACTGCCGGACCCGGCGCGAAAAAATCAATGCCGCATTTAAAAATTTTATTACGGTTCATAAGGCGGCACGGACAACTTTAATTATAAAGCTTATAAAACCGCTTTTATAAGCGGGCGGCTTGCGAGGTTTACGAATAGCCGCTGCTGCCGGTGTTTTTTCAAAATGTTCTCTGGAAATGCGCGGCGCCCGGCCGCTCAAAACTGCGGATGCGGACAGCCTGCCGGCGGAAAATTTTAATAATTTTTTCCGGTTTTGCGGATGAAATCGGCTGCGGCCGGCATTTGAAATTGTCCTTAAAGCAATAAAAGGACAAAAAACAAATATAAAGAGCGTCCGGAAAACCGGAACTCTGAAAATACGGTGAAGCGGAACCGTAAAATACGAGTTTTTTCCCGTTTCGGCAAATATGTCCGGGACAATATGCGGAAGTATTTAAAGATTTAGAGGAGATTTTCCCCTTTTTTTGGCGAATATGTCCAGGACGGTATCCGGTTTGTCCTTAAAGGAATTTGACGGCGCGGGCGACAGCAAACCCCTTTCTTTTGTTTAACGGGTTTAAAATTTCGGCGTTGGAGATATAAAAACTCTGTTTTATGTCTTACCGGTTTACATTTCCGGCGCCGCGGGTTTCAGGCAAGAATGTCCGGGATTTATGTTTAAGGTTTTGCCGGAAAAGGTTCTCAGTACGGATTTTTGATTATACGGCGCAATGCCGATACGGTTTAAAAGGAGAATGAAAAATGAAGAAAATTTTTGTTTTGTCTTTTGTTTTGCTTTTTTGTTCGGCAGCGGTTTTTGCGGCAAGCAAAAATCCCGATACCATTACCGCTTCGCTGCTTGTTAAAAATAAAAGCGTGATATACAATGCCGTTCTCAAAGGCTGCGAAGAGCGCGGATGGATTCCTTCAAAATCCGGAGAAAATGAAATAACGGCCGCCTTGGACATCAGGGGGCATCATGTCACGGTAAGAATCCCTTATAACGAGCAGGGATATAAAATAATTTATAAAGACAGCAGAAATATGAACTATAATGCGAAAAAAAACACAATACATCCCAAATATAATCAGTGGGCGGCGAATCTGGACAAAAGCATAAAAAATAATATTGATTTTAAAGAAGAGATGAAATAAAAAACGGCGGCGCTTCCGGCAGCGTTCGCGTAAGTTTCTGGGACGGGCTTCCCGAAAGATGCGATAAAAGCGGGGCCGGCGGTAACGGATAAAAACATAAAAAGTATATCGCCGCGTCAGTAAAACGGCATGCCGTTGAATTGGGAGCATAATCCGAAACCGGAAAAAATCATGAAAATGCCGCTTTTACACACTCCGGCGGCGCGGGTTTGAAATGAAAACTCATTTGGAAAATTTTGATTTAAGCAAATATATGCTTCACAAGCCGCCGATGCTGCTTGTGGATAAGATTATTGAAGAAAATGATAAAAAAGCGACAACTTCTTTCGCGGTAAAACAAGACTGCATTTTTCTTGATGAAAACAATATTCTTTCAAGCCCCGCGCTCATTGAAATAGCCGCGCAGTCTTTTGCCGCGGCGGATATTTACCAGAGGATCAAAAGCTCAAAGGCTCTCGTGAAAGGTTTTCTTGTAAGCATCAGAAAATTCGGATTTACGGGACAAGCCCGTTTGGGCGATGAAATTATTTGTAAAGCCGAAGAAATAAGCGAGATAGCCGGACTGCATATTGTCTCGGCGCAGCTGTGGGTCGGCGGTAATTGCATCGCGGGTGGAGAACTGCGCATATTTGAAATTTCCGGCAATGCGGAAGAAATGAAAATATCCGTATAGGATAAATTTGTTTTTGCCGGCCGAAATTTCCGCAAACTGCGCTTATCCCGCGAGCTGCATGCCGGCGGCGGGTACGGCTTTTTTGCGGAGCCTCTTTTTTAAAGGCAGGATACGGTTAAAAACTTTTTTTAGTCCGAAAATTTGTTTTGCAATGGCGGATTTTTGTCCGGCAGAGCCGTAGTATTTGCGAAATATCGGCCAAAACGGAACGGGCTTTTTTGCGGTTTTCGGTTTTTTATGAAAGATAAATCTTGTTTTGCCGTTTTATTGCGGCTTAAAAAACGTTTTCATAAATGTGAATATAAAATTTTTGCGTTTTGACGGCGGATGCTCTTTTATTGCACGGCTGCGTGCCGGGCCAGTCCGGATTTTTATTTTCCCGGGTTTATCTGTTTTCAAGCTGATTTTTTTGGGAGCTGAAGGCTTATATTCCTTTTTCGTTTACGGCTGCGGGCTGTTTTTCCGCCAGCCGGAAATATTTATTGTTTTGCAAGAGGCCGGATTTTGTCAGAATTTTCGGCAGGCGGCGTTTTTTGCCGCGGGTTAAAAAAATGTCTGTACTCCGGAAGTGTCGAACTTTTGTTTTTTTTGCCCCGCGGAAAGGCGCAAAAACCCGTTGCCGCTAAAATAATCCGGATTTATAAAATTTTTGCTTTCTTTTGTTTTAAGAAAGGAATATTATGATTGATGAGCCGGCATTGCGGTCTCGTGCTCAATTAGCATTTTTGTTTTAAATAGAAAGAACAATATCACGGTTAAGGAGCGCAGCTTTTGAGAAAAACGTTTTGTCTTTTCATTTGTCTTATCGCATGCTCATCCGCTTTCGCGCAAAACGGCGCGCAAAAAGATCTTGCCGTTTTTGCTTTGGTAAAAACCGTGGAGAGCGGATTTTCCGTTTCAAAACATATGGAGATAGCCGAAAAACCTCTTGTCAGCAAAGGATTTTTTTATTTTAAAAGCCCGGACAAACTGCGCTGGGAATATGAAACGCCTTATTCTTACGGCTTTCTGGTTGACGGGGAAAAAATGCTTTCCTGGCAGGAAAAAGACGGAAAAAAAGAAATCAGGAATATCCCCTCCGGCTCCGGCGCCCGGGAAGCGGCATCTTTGCTTAAAGTCTTTATTTCAATGGATATGGAAACAATATCGAAAATCTATGAAGTTGAAACGGCTGAAGGCGGGCTGGCGCTTATTCCTAAAAACAATTCCGGAAAACAGGCGGTGCGCGAAATAAAAATATTGTTTGCCGGACATATCGCGGCCGTGAAAAAAGTGATTGTTTACGAAAAATCCGGCGATTTCACGGAAATAACCTTTACGGACACTAAAATAGACGGAACTCTGCCTCAGAATGCGTTTACCATTTAACTTTTCATTTTTTTTCAGGCATAAAAGAATTTATCTGTCCGCAATCTTTGTTTTTTTTGCGGCAGCGGCCCTGCTGTTTTCCCGGATAAGTTTGCGCCAGGATATAACGGAAATGCTTCCCCGCGTTTTAAAAGAAGAAATGCTTCTTTTTCAGAGTTCCCCCCTTTCCGGCAAAATATTCGTGCTTGTGCAAAGCCCGCAGCGGCAGCAGGCGCGGCTGGCGGCTGATTTTATTTCCCGTTCTCTGACACGGGATTCCGGCGCGGGACTTTATGGCGCGAAAACGGATGAAGAGTTCTTTTTATCTTATTATTACGGGGCGGCGAAACTTTGGAACCCCTCTTTTGCCTCCGCGGCGCAAAAGCTGATAGAGCCGGAAGCCCTTGAAATGAAAATGGAGGAAAATCATAAAGCTCTGCTTTCTCTGACGGGCGCGTTTACCCGGGATTTGATTCTTGCCGATCCCGTCGGGCTGGCGGATATTTTTGCCGGGGAATTGAAATCTTTGAATATAAACGGCGCTTTTGAGATTAAAGACGGATATATTTCTTCGCAAGACGGAAAACGGATTCTACTCATTTTTGACTGCCGTTCAAATCAGATGGACAGCTCTGCGGCAAAAAAGATCGGCTCCGCTTTTGACAATATTGTAAAAGAACTTCCTTATCACGCGCAGGCTTTTATGATGGGCGCGGCGCGCTATACGAATGAAAATAATGATATCATAGCAAAAGACATAAAAAGAGTGCTCATTGTCTCTTGCGCGCTTATGACGGTCGTTTTTTTGGTTTTTTTGCGCCGCGCCAAAGCCTTGCTGATATATCTTGTTCCTCCAGCCGCGATGTCTTTTGCCGCGGTTGCCGCCTCGGTTTTTTTTAACGGTTTATCCGCGGTGACGATAGGATTCGGATCTGTTCTTATGGGGCTGTCCGTGGATTATTGTTTATATATGTATTTTGCCATGAAAGCTTCAAAAGAACAAAACCGCGCCATTAACGCAAAAAAAATGGTCAAACCCGTGCTGGCAAGCGCTTTGACTTCAATAGCGGCGTTCTCCGTTTTATCTTTTTCGTCCATTCCTTTGTTTGGGCAGATATCATTATTTTCCGCGGCGGGGCTGCTGGCCGCGCTGTTTCTGGCTTTATGCGCCGCGCCGTTTATATTCGCCTGTGAAGAAAGCCCGGAAAAAACTTTAGGAAAAATGAAGCCTTTGCTCAGCTTTCCGGCGGCCGCAGTTATAATCATCCTGTTTTTTGCCGCGGCTGCGGCAAGCCTGAAATATGTCAAATTCAATGCCTCGCTGGATTCGCTCAATACGGTTTCAAAGCGGTTTGAAGCGGACAGGATGGAATTTGAAAAATTTACAGGAAACGCCTATAACAATAACGCGCTTTTTTTCGTTTTCGGAAAAACGCCTGAAGAAGCGCTTCAAAATAATGAAGAAATATCCGCGCTCAACAAAGATATTTTAAAACTGGCGGTTCTTTATCCTTCCGCGCGCAAAGCGGAAAGCAATCTTGCCGCGTGGAAAACTTTCTGGAACGGGGAAAGAGTTGCGGCCGTCGAAAAAAAGATAAACGCTTTCTCAAAAGAAAAAGGGCTTAAACCTGAAATTTTCGCGCCTTTCATCCGTTTTTTAAAGACAGGCGAAAGTTTGCGCGGACAAAAATTTTCTTTGACGGAACTTTATAATCCCGTGATAAAACATAATGACGGTTTCGCCTTTGTCAATATTGTGCCTGAAAACGCGGTTATAAATGTGAAAGAAGGAATAAAAACGGTTTTTATTTCAAATGCCGCGCTCAGGGAGAAAATCGTTTCGAATATAAGCGGCGATATCGTAAAAATGATGCTTATTATGGCGGGCTGCGTATTTCCCGTTTTAATTTTTTGGCTAAAAAAGGTACAATTTGCTGCGGCTGCCGTACTTCCGGCTTTGTGCGGAATATGCGGTTTTCTGGTTTTTTCCGCGCTGTCGGGCATAGAAGTAAATCTGTTCGGGCTGCTTGCCGCCCCGCTTCTTATAGGGCTGGGCATAGATTACGGTATATTTATAGTATACCAGCAAAAAGGAGATACGGAACTTCATCCCACTAAAGCCGTTATTGTCGCCGCGCTTTCCACTATGATTGGTTTCGGCTCGCTTATGGCCGCGCGGCATAAAGTTCTGTTTATGATAGGATTTATGGTTTTTACTGGCATTTCAACCGCGATGGCGGTAAGCGTTTTCATTATTGCGCCGTTGCTTAAAAAAGCCGATAAAAAGATGCTTGCTGTGCTCGTTTTCTTTTTGCTTCCTTTTGCCGGCTGCGCCGCGGGAGTAAAGTATAATGTAGCTGAGCCGCCTCTTTCAAAAGAACATTCCGGAACTTCCGTGTTTTACGGCTCTTATAAAGACGAACTTCATTTCAGGGCCATAGCCAGAAAAGAAGACGGCGGGTACAGAATTGTCATAATGAGCGATCTCGGCGTAAAAATGCAGGATATGAAAATAAAACAAGAACAAGACACGGATATTTATTTTCATATGCAGCATATGCCCAAAGAAGCCGTTGAGGATTTTGCAGGCTTTTTTAAAGAGTATTATTTCGAAGAAAATAAAAATAATATAAAACAAAACGACATGACCGTATACTATTTCCGGCATAAAAAACCCGTTTTATGGGCAAGAAAAATATGATTAAAACCGCGCAAGCGCTCAGAGAATCGTTTAAAAAAAGGGAAGGAACGTCCTTTACCTTTTTTTTACAAAAAAGTTTTCCCGCTTTTGAAGGGCATTTTCCCGGCATGCCCGTTCTGCCGGCAATAGTGCAGCTGGAGATGGTTTTGTTTTGCATAAGAATATTGCTTGATAAAAATGTTTCCCTTTCGGAAATAAAAAGATCCAAATTTGCCAAACCCGTGCTGCCGGAAACTGAAATCGCGGTGGAAATCAATGAAAACGGCGGCGGATGTTTTAATGTCGTCATAAGAGATGAAAAAGAAGTTTATTCGCAAATACAGCTTGAAGTTTCATAAATTTTGAAGCGAAGCTTCTTTGTAAAAATTCCGGTTTTAGGCAAGTCCGGGTTTGGAAACAGAGCAAGCGCTTTTTACATTTTGAAGCGAAGCTTCCTTATAAAAAATCCGGTTTTGGGCGCAAAGCCGGGCTTTGAAAGAGCAAAAAAGTCCTGTCGGTTTGTTGTTTTAGGTAAAAATATTGAAACCGGGAAGCGAAGCTTCCTTTTTGATAATATTATCCGTAAAAAACATTCCAAATCCGCAAGCCCGGGAAAAGTCTCGTAAAATTAAAAAGGAAATTATGATATACAAATCTTTTTTCAAACAAAATCCGCAGGATCCGCCTCCGCTCAGGCATTTTATAGAAAGAACGGTGCGTTTTGACGAGCTTGATCCTTTAAATATAGTATGGCACGGCAATTATGCCAGTTATTTTGAAGAAGGGCGCATAGCTTTGGGGGATAAATACGGGTTCGGCTATGCGGATTTTGCCGCTCATAATATTATGATACCTTTGAAAAAATTTTATGCGGAATATATTATGCCGCTTGAATTTTCAAAAACATATAAAATAGAAACTCTTCTCCGGTGGAGCGAGGCTGCAAGGCTTGATTTCGAATACCGCATATACGATTTGAAAAACGCTCTTGCCACCGTAGGTTACAGCGTTCATCTTATGCTTGACGGCAAAAAAAATATTCTTGTGGCAAAACCGGATTTTTATGAAGAGATCTGCAAAAAATGGAGAGACGGCGCTCTTCGATAAACGTGCTCCGTTCTGCCGCCTTAAAATGGATATTTCTAAGAAATTCAACCCTCTTATAGTCGTTCCTTTATATAATCATGCCGCTTCGGCAGGGCGCGTCGTTCGGGAAATTCTGCGTTTTTTCAGCGATGTTCTTGTAGTAGATGACGGCAGCACTGATTCAGGACTCGCCTCAATAGACAATTTGTCGCTGCACACAATGCATTTTAAAAAAAATAAGGGCAAAGGAGCGGCGATAAAGGCTGCGGCTGTCTGGGCCGGCGAAAACGGGTTTACCCATCTGGTTACTATAGACGCGGACGGCCAGCATTATCCGCATGATATAGAGCGTCTTCTTTGCGCCGCGCGGAAATATCCTAACCGCATAATCATAGGCGCGCGCGATTTTGCCCGCCCCGGCATTCCTAAAGCTTCAAAGTTCGGCAGGGATTTCGCGGGGTTTTGGGCAAAAGTGCAGACCGGCAAAAAGATAAAAGACATGCAAAGCGGTTTCAGGGTTTATCCGGCGCGGCTTTTCCCGAAACTTAGAGTTTATTCAAAAAGATTCGCTTTTGAAACGGAAATAGCCGTGAAAGCTTTATGGGCGGGTTTTGGCATAGAAGAAGTGGATGTGGACGTGTATTATCCCGACAAAAAAAACAGAGTGTCCCATTTTAAGTTTTTCGCGGATAATTTCAGGCTCGGCGTTTTAAACACTTATCTTACCGTCAGGGCTATGATTCCCGTTCCGCACAGAAAATATATTGAGAATAAAGACGGCCGGATAGTTTCTTTGAATCCGTTTAAAGTTTTAGCCGGTCAGATGAAAAGCAGGGAAAATCCTTTTCATCTTGCCGTTTCGGCCGCATGGGGAAGTTTCTGGGGAGCGATAGCTCTGCCCGGGATACGGTCAATGATACTTCTTGTCGGAGTAGGATGGTTCAATCTCAACAGAGCCGCGGCTTTCAGCGCGGATAAGCTGGCGATGCCGCCTTTTATTCCTTTTGTGTGCATTGAGGCGGGCTATTTCATAAGACATGGCAAATTTCTTACCGAGGCCAGCTGGCAGGTAATAGGAAGAGAGTTTTTACAAAGGGTTTGGGAATGGGTTTTGGGATCTCTTCTGGTGGCGCCGGTTTTTGCGCTGCTTGTGGGAAGCATAGTTTTTTTAATAGGGCATATTCTCAGAAAAGGTTTTATTTATGGCTCAAAAATGGACGGGTAAAAGCAGAGGAAACTCTTTTTTTCAAAATCTTTTGTGCTTTTTTATAAAGTACGGCGGCCGGCCGGCGGCATATTTCATATTATATTTTGTCGCGTTTTTTTATACTCTGCTTCCGGATATAAGAAAAAGCGCTTCTTATTATCTTAAAAAGCGTTTTCCGCGGACAGGCTTTTTCGGAATGCGGATAAAAACATATAAACTTATCTTAAATTTCGGCAAAGCGCTTACGGACAGGGCCGTGTTCGGAATTACGGGCGAGATAAATATCATTTCTTCGCAGGCGGACAAAAAACTTTGCAAAGATTTGTACGCAAAAGGCAAAGGACTGATAATTATTACGGCTCACTGCGGCTGCTGGCAGACTGCGATGTCTTGTTTTGATTTTATTGAAGGCGATAAATATGTAATATATCACAAAAGCAAAGAAGATGTCGACAAACATGCTCATGAGCTCTCCGGGAAAGAATCTCCGGTAAAGTTTATAGATCCCGCCGGTTTCGGAGGCGGTGCGGCGGAAATAATTTCGGCTCTTTCCGATAAAGCGATAGTCGCTATGATGGGCGACAGAACTTTCGGAAGCTTAAACAATAAAGCGGAAGTCGGTTTTTTGGGCGCGAAAACCGAGGTGCCTTACGGCATTTACAGGATAGCGGCCGCTTTGGGGACGCCTGTGGTCATAATCTTTTTTCCGCGCGCCGGGGCGGGCAAGGTCGATTCCGTAATAGCCGGCTCTTTTTTTGTAAGCGACAAAGGACAGAAAGCCGAAAACTATTTAAATGAAGCGCAAAAATTTATACAATCACTTGAAAAATTTTGTAATAAATATCCGTATCAGTTTTTTAATTTTTACGATATGTGGAAATGATTTCCGAAAAGCGCCGCGGCGCTTCCTTAAAAAAACGGCAAAAGAGTTTTTATTGCTATTGCAAAGCGTATGTTTAACCGGAAATAATGAAACCGTTAATAAAAAAATCGGCTTTTTGCCGGAAAAATTATGGAAATAGCGGACTGCTTATAAAGACTTTTTAAAATGCCGCTAAAGTTTTCTATAGTTTTTTTAATATGTAAAAATCTTTAAATCCGTATAGTCGCCCGCAAATCCATATGAGTTTATTGCTCTTAAACCGGGAAGCGAAGCTTCTTTGTAAAACTGCCGGTTTTGGGCAAGTCCGTGTTTTGAAAGAGCATAAAAATCCTGTCGGTTTGTCGTTTTAAGTAAAAATATTAAAACCGGGAAGCGAAGCTTCTTTATAAAACTGCCGGTTTTGGGAAAGTTCGTGTTTTGAAAGAGCATAAAAATTCTATCGGTTTGTCGTTTTAAGTAAAAATATTAAAACCGGGAAGCGAAGCTTCCTTGAGGCTGGGGAGAAAAACAATGATTGAAACGTCTTTAGATGAAGTGAAAAAAGTTTTAAGCGAAAATCTTGATATGCAGGGAATTGATATGCACTCTTTAAAAGAGGAAACTCCTCTTTTTTCCGGTCTCGGACTGGACAGCCTTGACGCCATAGAGCTGGTTATTATTTTGCGCAAGAACTATGATATTGTTATAGAGAATATGGATGAAGGAAGGAAAGTATTCCGGACTTTCGGAACATTAAGAGAGCATATTGAAAAAACGAGAAAAAAATAATGAAAACGCTTATTTCGGGTTTCGGCTGCGTCTGCTCTCTCGGAAGCGGCGCAGAAGAAATATCGAAGAATTTATTTTCCGATTCCATAAAACCGTCTTATATAAAAGACCGGTTTAAAAGTTCTTATGCTTTGCAATTTCCCGTTTTTCAGGCGCCTGAAAAGGTTTTATCGCAAAAGGAAGAAAATGAAAGCTACAGTTTTTTATTTTTGCGCAAAGCTTTGTCGGAAGCCATGGAAAAAGCCGCTCTTGCAAAGGAGGATTTCCGCAATTTAAAAGTCGGCGTGTGCATAGGCACTTCCGTGGACGCGTCTTTTAACTGTTTTGATTTCTACAAAGAATGGCGCGAAGGGGCTGAAATTTCTTTAGCGCCTCTTGACAGATATATAAATTATGCGGTTTCCGATGAAGTTCTCGGTTTTTTAGGCGTTAAAGGCTTGTCACAGACGGTTGTCAGCGCATGCGCTTCGGGCACGGACGCGATAGGAATAGGCGCCGAATGGATAGAAAACGGGTTTTGCGATATTGTCATAGCGGGCGGAACGGATGAACTGAATCTTATACCTTTTACCGGCTTTATAAAACTTATGATAGCAAGCAGGCAGCATTGCCGGCCTTTCGACAAAAACAGAAACGGCATAAATCTCGGAGAAGGGTCCGGCATTTTTATTTTGGAGTCGCGCAATTCTTTCAAAAAAAGAGAAGGCTCAAAATACGGCGCAGTTTTAGGTTACGGCAATGCATGCGACGGCTATCACCCGACTGCTCCGGAGCCCGGCGGGCGCGGCTTGAGAAAAGCCGCGGACTTTGCCGTCAGGCAGGCGGCTATAGATAAAGAAAAAATAGCTTTTATAAACGCGCATGCTACCGCAACCCCGGACAATGACGCCGCGGAAGCCAAAGTTTTTAACGAACTTTTCGGAGGGATTCCCGTCAGCGCCACAAAAAGCTCTACCGGACATGCTTTAGGCGCCGCGGGAGCCGTTGAAGCCTGCATTTCTCTTATCTGCCTTAACGGAGGGCGCATTCCAAAAACCAATAATTTTACCGCGCCTGATGAAAACCTCGGTTTAACGCCGGTAACCGCGCATACGGATATAGACAAAAAAAAGGCCGCTCTGTCGGATTCTCTCGCTTTCGGAGGATGCAATGCATGCCTGATTATCGGAGGCAAAGATTATGAATAAACTTTACCTCAAAGGATGCGCTTTTGCGGATAAAGCGGACGGCATAGACGAATTTTGCGAGCCAAGCCGGCTGCGCCGCATGGATAATTTTATAAAAACGGCTTTATTTGCCGCGGCTAAAACTTTAAACGAAGCGGGGATAAGCCTTGAAAAAGAAAAAGAAGACATAGGGCTGATTATAGCCACAGGCAGAGGTCCCGCGGGACAGACCTGCGGATTTATGGATTCCATAATATACGGCGGAGATGAGCTTGCCTCCCCTCTGGCTTTTTCTTTCTCGGTGCACAATTGCGTTGAAACGGCGGTTTCCGTTATTTTAAATTTCAGAGGGCCTTGTCTTACCGTATGCCAAAGCGGAGGGGCTTTTGCTTCGGCGGTCGACACGGCAAAAAGCTGGCTTTTGTCGCAAAGATGCAGATATGTTCTTTTAGGGGCGGCAGACGACATACATCCCGTCATAAATAAAGAGTACGGCCATAAAATATACGGCGGGGCGCATGCCGCTTTTTTTCTTCTGACTTTTGAAGAAACCGAAAACGAATTTGTCTTTGAGCCGCGCCCGGCCGACAATTATAATCCTTGCGCGCAAGCCTTTGAAACCGCAAAAAAACATTATCCTTTCCTGAACAAAAAAGACGCCGCCAGAGTGGTAAGGGATTTTATTAAAACTTATCTCGCGGGCACAAGAAAGGACGTATTTTCGGTTTTTGAAAATTTTGAAGCGAAAGATATGCTTAAAGAAGCCGCAAAAGACGAAAAAGAGAATATTTTCAAAGGATTGAAACTTTTGTGCGGCATAAAGGAAACTTATGATTCGGAAAGTCCGGACATTGAAAGCGTTTGCGCGCGGGCGTTCGGAAAAAGCAAAAGGATAAACTTTTTTACTTCCGGCAGCAGCGGCATTCCCAAAAACTGCATACATTCCCAGGAAATGATAAAAGAAGAAACCGAAGGGGTGAGTTTTCTCTTCAGCACAATATCAAGGATAGTGTCAACGGTGCCTTCCCATCATTCATACGGTTTTATTTTCGGGCTTCAGCTTTCAAAACTTATGAATATCAGAGTGCTTTCAAAACCGCCGGTGCCTTTTCCCGAATGGGATGAAATATTGAAGCCGGGAGATCTTCTTGTGACTTTCCCTCTTTTTCTTAAATATATGATTGATATCGGTTTTATGTTTCCTGAAGGAATAACCGTTTTGACGTCCACTTCGCCGTGTCCCGATAATGTTTTTGAGGAAATATACAAAAGAGGGGCTGAAAAAGTGATAGAAATATACGGCTCTTCCGAAACCGGCGCCATAGGGTTCAGGGAAAGCGCAGGATCCCCTTTTTTTCTGTTTCCTTTCTGGAACTATGAGGAAAGAGGCGGCGAAATGACAGAAATTTCCAGAAAAGCAACCTCTCTTAAATCCGAACTGCCCGATATCGTAAGAACAAAAGGCGAAAGGATTTTCTCGGTAATAGAAAGAAAAGACCATGCGGTAAAAATCGCCGGAATAAACGTCTATCCTTTAAAAATAGAAAAGCTTTTAAAAAAACATACGGATATTAAAGACGTCGTAGTCCGTTCGGGAGGCGACAGGCTGAAAGCTTTTATAGTTCTCAGGGAAGACGCCGATGAAAAAACGGCAAAAAAAAGCATACACGATTATATGAAATCCGTTCTGACCGCCCATGAAATGCCTAAAAATATAGTTTTCGGCTCGCATCTTCCCCTTACCCCTTTTGGAAAAAAAGCCGACTGGTAAATTTTACGGCCGGCGCCGGCTGCAAACAATAAAGCATGCGTTTTTTGTATTAAAGCCGCTGCGGGTGTTTTTTGTATTTTTATGCAAAATCTTTATTGACAAAAGAATTCAACTTGTGTAGTATATGTTGTAGGAAAAATGCTCTTTACCACAATATGTTGATCCGGCGCTTTCCGATTCGTCTAGAAAAATAAGCTCTTTGCCGGCGGCAACCGCAAAAAAGCAAAAATATTGTTTATCTGCCTGCCCGTGGTCGGAAAACGGCGGACTAAAAGAAAAGAGTCCTGCAATGACGCGGAGCGGGCTGCGGACGGAAAAGATCTGTCTTTTTGTCTAAACGGCCGGACTTTAAAAAGTATGCCGGAAACGGCGGCTGGAAAAAATTCTGATTTTCCGCTCTATGAAAACACATTGTCAAAAGTATGCGGGACGCAAAGGCTGAAAAGAGGCCGGGGCGGATTTTCTTTTTTTATAAACATAGCCGGTGAAAACCGGATTGGTGTAAATTTAGAAAAACTTTTTTTGACTTTTCGTTATCCGCAAAACCGCAAATATTTTGTGATCTGTAAAAGAATTTTATTTCCGGGAAAAGTCCAATCTTTTTTAATTAATACGGCTCGGTTCGGCGGCTTTTTTTGTTTATGCTTTTTTCGAGTGTGCAATAAAGGTATAATCAGGCAGGCGGCTGCCGTAAAACGGCTGTTTTTATTTGCGTTTCTTTGGGAGATTTTTTATTTCCGGGATTGTTTAAACTGTAAATGTTTGAAAAAACCGGCGGCTTTTTATATTGCGCAATGCCGTCCGCAAATATGCGGAGTAAAACCGGCTTTTGCCGAGGAAAAATTTTGTCCGGTTTGAAATTTTGAAAAATTAAAAAAACGCGCCGGTATTTTCCGGCTGGCTAGACAATATATATATGCGCTTTGATTTGCTGCGGTTTTCGGCTTATCGCGGATATTTTCAAAAAGCCGCAAATGTATATACTTGCGTTTTTATTTGCTCCGGGAGAGCCGGAACAAGCCGCGTTTTTTGTTTTTGCCCGTTTTGGCGGCGGGTATGTCAAAATGCGCTGAAACTTTCGCGCTTTTATTGATTTTATAATAAGAGACGGTATATGGAAATCCGGAAGGTCAAAATGTGCCGGAACTTCTGCGTTTTTGTTTAAGCCGGACAAAAAGCGCTTTTTCAGAGTAATTGATTAAGGAGAAGTAAATGGAAAAAGAAGAATTTTTCAGTTCTGTCGTAAAAAGAAACGGAATAAGAGAAGAGTTTAACCCGAAAAAAATTGCGGCGGCAATAGCAAAAGCCGGAAAGTCTACGGGAGAGTTCGGACAGGACATAGCCGATAAACTTACCATAAAAGCTTTATCTTTGCTTCAGGATACTATTGAAGACAGAAAACCTACGGTTGAGGAAATTCAGGATATAGTAGAAGAAGTGCTTCTTTCTTCCGTTTATAAAAAAACCGCCAAGGCTTATATACTTTACCGCGACCAGCACAGCAAAATAAGAGAGATTACTTCGGCTTTCAATGTTGATCTTGTCGACCAATACCTTAAAAAAATAGACTGGCAGGTAAATGAAAACAGCAATATGTCTTATTCGCTTCAGGGGCTTAACAATTACATATCTTCTGAAGTCAGCAAAGTTTACTGGTTAAATAAAATTTATCCGGAGAAAGTCAGAAAAGCGCATTCGGAAGGCGACATACATCTTCACGATCTGGGCCTTTTGGGCGCTTACTGCGTGGGATGGGACTTGCAGGATCTTCTTCTTCACGGCTTTAAAGGGGTCTCCGGCAAAGCCGAAGCAAGGCCGGCAAAACATTTCAGAACCGCTTTGGGGCAAATAGTTAACTTTTTCTATACATTGCAGGGCGAAAGCGCCGGCGCGCAGGCTTTTTCGAATTTCGACACGCTTTTGGCGCCTTTTATATATTATGACGCTTTGTCATATGATGAGGTAAAACAGGCTTTGCAGGAATTTTTGTTTAATGTAAACGTTCCTACAAGAGTAGGCTTTCAAACGCCTTTTACCAATCTGACCATGGATTTGACCGTCGCTCCGCATTATAAAGACCAGCCTGCCATAATCGGCGGGAAACATATGGATAAAAAGTACGGCGAGTTCCAGATGGAAATGGATATGCTTAACCAGGCTTTTCTCGAACTTATGCTTGAAGGGGACGCCAAAGGAAGGGTATTTACTTTTCCGATACCTACATATAATATAACTAAAGATTTTGACTGGAATAATAAAAACATAAGCGCTCTTTGGGATATTACCGCCAAATACGGCATTCCTTATTTCGCCAATTTTATAAATTCCGACATGAAACCGGAAGACGCCAGAAGCATGTGCTGCCGTCTTAGAATCGACAACAGAGAACTGCAAAAAAGAGGAGGCGGCCTGTTCGGGGCGGCCCCGTTGACGGGTTCGATAGGCGTTGTGACGATAAATCTTCCCAGAATAGGGTATCTGGCAAAAAATGAAGAAGATTTTATGAGAAGGCTTAAAGAGAATATGGAAATAGCCAAAGAAAGCCTTGAGATTAAAAGAGGCGTTCTTGAAAAGTTTACCGCGGGAAATCTTTATCCTTATATGAGTTTTTACTTAAGAAGCGTTAAAGAACGTTTTAACGAGTTCTGGAAAAATCATTTTTCGACGATAGGCATAGTCGGGCTTAATGAAGCCTGTCTTAATCTTTTCGGAGAGGATGTCGGCAGCGAAAAAGGCAAAGCTTTCGGAGAAAGGGTGCTTGATTTTATGAGAGACACTCTCATAGACTATCAAAAAGAGACCGACAATAATTATAATCTTGAAGCCACTCCCGCGGAAGGGACGTCTTACAGGCTTGCCAGGCTTGACGCGCAGAAATTTCCGGATATAATTTCGGCGAATACTCAAAAAGGGAAAGGGCATCCTCCTTTTTATACCAATTCCAGCCAGCTTCCCGTCAATTATACGGACGATATCTTTGAAAATCTTGATTTGCAGGACAAAATGCAGACAAAATATACCGGCGGAACAGTCGTGCATATGTTTATGGGTGAAAGAGTCAAAGACACGCAAGCCCTGAAAAATTTTATTAAAACGGTCTGCGAAAATTACAGCCTTCCCTATTTTTCCATAACGCCGACTTTCAGCGTATGCCCCAAATGCGGATATATAGAAGGAGAGCATTTTGAATGTCCGAAATGCAAACAGGAAAAAATAGATAATCTGGACAGGGAAATACGCATACTGGAAGAGATGTTATACGCAAAATAAACGGACGCCTTCTCCCGTTCCGGTTTGGTTTGCAAACTTGAAAAACAAATATTTGCAACCGTCTTTGCCGCGGCAAATGCGGGCGGTTTTGAAGACGGAAATATCAGGCTCGGCCTTATCGCGGTAAAAACGCAGGCGAAGGCATAACCGAATCCATCAAGCTGGCCGGAGCCGCGGGCGCTGAAAACTGCGGCAGATTCAAAGACCGGTATGAATTTTTGCAAAAGCCCTAAACAAAAGGCGGATATTTTCCGGCGGATTTCGTCCGGGAAGGAGACGGCAAAAGCCTTAAAATAAGAAATATTAAAAACAAATAAAAAGTTACCGAGGGGGTGGAAAAAAATGACAAAACAGGACATGGAAGCCAAAATCAAGACATTGAAAGAACAGAAAGAAAAAGTTTCGGGAACGAAATGCGAAGTATATTCGAGAGTAGTCGGATATCTCCGTCCCGTCGCATTGTGGAATGAGGGCAAAAAGGAAGAGTTTAAAATAAGAAAACATTATTCCTGCTGCGGCAAATAATAAAACCGCTTTAAAACGGGCGGGCAAAGAACAGACTTTCTGCGCCCGTCCGTTTATTTTGATTGTCCGCCGTCGGGCGCCGCATTGCAATAGCCGTTAAACGTTAAAAAGTAAAAAGAGCGGAATTATACGGCTGAAAAGGCGAAAAGATTATTAAAAAGAAAGCCTGCGGAAAACGGCAATCCGCGCGGAATTTGAGTTCCGTCCGGAAATAAAGCTCTTAATAAATCAATAAGACCGAGACGAACTCTCTTGCTTGAGCCCGGTTTTTTTGCGCTTTTTAATTCTGGTTTCGGATAAAGCTGAGTTTTTCATTTTATAAATTCAGCCGGCGTTTTTTTAGTAAATAACCGGGTCTTTTTTAATCTTTTTTTATAATAAAACCGGCTGTTTTTTAAAATTATTAATGGCATGCTTTTGCCGGCGCGGCCGCTGCGCTTTGTAAAAATTATTATTAAAACCGATTATAAATCCTGCATTGAACCGTATAAAATAAAGTACGGGTAACAAGGGGACCTTGTCCCAAAGGAGACCTTGTCTCAGAGGTTTGGAAATATGAAAATAGGCGGTTTCCAGAAATTTTCATTAATAGATTATCCCGGCAAAACTGCGTCTGTCATTTTCACGCAGGGCTGCAATATGTTTTGTCCTTACTGCCACAATCCCCAGCTTGTTTATCCGGAACAATTCGGCGCGGCGTTAAACGAGGAAGATATTTTTGCTTTTTTAAAAAAGAGGAAAGGTCTTATCGACGGCGTCGTAATAACCGGCGGAGAACCGACCGTGCATAAAGATCTTCCTTTATTTGCCGGAAAAATAAAATCGCTCGGCTACAGTTTAAAACTCGACACAAACGGAACCGATCCCGCCGCTTTAAAACTTCTTATCGGCGAAAAACTTATAGATTTTATAGCTATGGACATAAAAGCCCCTTTGCACAAATATTTTTTGTTTTACAAAGGGGACATAAACCGCATAAAAAATTCCGTTTCCCTTATCCGCGGCAGCGGCATTGACCATCTTTTCCGCACAACCTATGACCGCGGCATTCTTGATGAAAACGATATTCTTGCCGTCAAAGAACTTGTTGTGCCTTCTTTGCATATAGTCCAGGAATGCATAAAGCTTTTCAAACATTGACGGCGTTTTTTTTGCGCGCTTTTTTTAAAAGCGGTATTTCGGGCCGGATGATTTCGTGTCATGCCGATACATTGATATCGTTTCGCGCCCGCAGTCCGGTTATGCTTTCATAAAAGCCGGCCGCTTTATAAAAATCTTCTTTTCCATTTGCGATTAGAGCGGACAGGTTTGTTTTTATCATTCCCGCCTTCACTATTAAAAACGGCAAATTTTTGCCTGAAAAAGGCTCTTATCTCTTTTTTAAAAGAAAAAAATCGGAACTCATTTTTTGAGGGGTTTCACATATCGCACGGTTTCCATAGCGTCTTTGGCATAAGTGCCAGCGCCTGATCAAATAAAGCGCTCGACTTTGCGAAAACGCCGCAAGCTTTTTTAAGACAGGCTATTCATGGATAAAAAAAAGAAGAAAAACCGCTTTAAGACTGGTAAAATCAGGTAGTTTTGGCCAGTGGAGAATGAAAAGCGACATTTTAAAAGACATATTAAACAAAAACAGAAAGCCGGAAGATCTCAAAGATGACGATTTCTATTATGATATAAGGCAAAAAGGCGTGGATATGAGAATCGGAATCGATATTGCCTCGGTCGCGTATAAAAAACAGGCGGAACGCATAGTGCTGATTTCCGGAGGTTCCGATTTTGTTCCGGCGGCCAAACCGGCGCGCAGGGAAGGGATTGACTTTATTTTAGACCCGATGTATGCTCCAGTTGCCGATGATTTGTTTGAACATATTGACGGTTTATGGTCGACCTGTTGGAAAGATAAAAAGAAATAAAAACCGCTACTTAATTATTTTCCCCGCTCCGATTATTGCCGAAACGGATTTTTCCGGCTGCATAAGGCATGCCTTTGTCAAACTTATGCCGATTTGCACGGCTCCAAGCCATTTTAAAAAAGCTTTCTGCGTTTTAAGTTTCCGGTCTCCGTAGCACGGCGAGAATTTTTTTGTGACGAAATTATTTTCTTTTTCTTCAAAACTTTTTATCCGGGCGTTTGCGGTTTCCGCTTTAAGGCCGGCAGTCTTCAGGGTTAAAAGCGCGTTAACTTTCATGCTTATACCGGTTTCTTTCCTTTGTTAGAAATATACCGCGAAAAGCGGCGGCGAAGAGCGTCTTTAACATAAAGTGTCCGTTTGCGGATACGGGACGGCGTTTTTATTTCTTAAGCGGAGGCGGATTCACCTGAGTCCGTCCGATATTGCCTGAAAGGAAAATTTAATGTATGCTTTTAGTAAGGAGAGGAACAATGATGAAAAAACTTTTATTCGTATTTTCATTGCTTTTTCTGTTTTCGGCAGCCGCTTATTGCGAATCCCTCAGGCCTTATTTCGGACTGAAAGGCGGTCTTTCTTTTACGGAATCGCATTTTGCTTTGGGATATTACAGAAGCGCGTACTATTATCACGGATACCCGTATGATAGATATGAAATCGATTACGACGACAGTTATGACGCTGTTTTTGCCGGTTCGGCTTTTGCAGGCTTAAGGATAATGCCGTCGCTTAGGGCGGAAATCGAATATACGCACAGAACCGAGTCGCGCCACGAGTACAAATGGTTCCCGGACATAAATCAGGAGTTTGATTCTTTTATGGCAAATGTTTTTTTTGACTGGCAGGTTGTGCCTTCCTGTGTTCCTTATGCCGGTTTCGGGATGGGCATGACGCATATTAAAAATACGGTAAAATACAAAGGTTATGACGAATATATATCGAAAAACCGTTTCTCGGCCGCGTTTGACCTCGGAATTTCTTTTATTCTGGCGGGCGGGCTGAACCTCGATATGGGTTTTAGAGGGGCGTATCTGGGCGCTATGGAAATAGAGAGAGAAGATTATTATATGTACGCTATGGACTTATATATGGGGCTGAGATATACCATATAAAATAATGAACATAAAAAGCGCTTCCGGCCTGCAAATAATGCCGGGGGCGCTTTTTTTTTGATAATAACCGGCCTTTTGATATAATATGTCTTTGCGTGAAATAAAGGGGTAAAATCAAAAAAATGAAAGAAAACGGCAAGAATAACGGCGCTGTTTTTAAAGCCGGACTTGATATAGGTTCGACAACGGTAAAACTTTCGGTTTTAAACGAAAACAACGAGCCCGTTTACTGCAATTATAAAAGGCATCAGCTTGACCTTCTCAATACCGTGCTGGGCCTGATAAACGAAGCGCCTGCGCGGCTGCGCGGAGCGAAAATGACAATCTGCGCCACGGGCTCCGGGGCGATAGCTTTGTCGCAGAAAGCGAAAATAGGTTTTGAGCAGGAAGTCATCGCCTGCACGAAAGCCATAAAAACTTTTCTTCCGCAAGCCGATGTTGCCATAGAGCTTGGAGGAGAGGACGCTAAAATAACTTTTTTCGACTCTTCTTCAATAGACCAGCGCATGAACGAAACCTGCGCCGGCGGCACCGGAGCTTTTATAGACCAGATGGCGCAGACTTTGAAAACCGACGCTTTAGGCATAAACGAACTTGCGGCGAAACATAAAACCGTTTATCCGATAGCCGCGCGCTGCGGGGTTTTCGCCAAAACCGACATAATGCCGCTGCTTAACGAAGGCGCCGCCAAAGAAGACATAGCGGCAAGCATTCTGCAGGCCGTGGTAAACCAAACCGTGGGAGGGCTTGCCAGAGGAAGAACCATAAGAGGCAATGTCTGTTTTTTGGGAGGTCCGCTTTTTTTTCTTTCCGAACTAAGGAAATTTTTTATAAAAACGCTTAAACTCGCCCCGGAAAACGTTTTGTTTCCGGAAAACGCCCACTTTTTCGTTTCTTTCGGAGCGGCTTTGCTCAGCGGGGGAGAGGCGGTCTCTCTTGACGAACTCGGAAAAAAGTTTGAAAGTCTGAAAGGCGAACCGCTCTATAGCGGTTCGGAGCTTCTGCCCCCTTTGTTTAGCGGCGAAAAAGAGTTTGCGGCATTCGCTCAAAGGCATGCCGAAACTGCGGCAAAGCGACGCGCTCTTGATAAATACAAAGGCGATTTGTTTTTAGGCGTTGACGCCGGCTCCACTACCACAAAAGCCGTGCTTTTTACGGATAATAAAGAGATAGTTTATTCCCATTACGGGCCGAACAACGGCAATCCGCTTCAGTCAGTGGCGGACGTTCTTAAGGATATCTATTCCAAACTTCACGAAAACGTCAGGATCGCCGGCTCCTGCGTGACGGGTTACGGCGAAGCGCTGATAAAAGCGGCGCTCGGCTTTGACGAAGGCGAAGTCGAAACCATAGCCCATTATAAAGCCGCGCATTATTTTAACCCGCACGTTTCCTTTATCCTGGATATCGGCGGGCAGGATATGAAATGCATTTATGTCAAAAACGGACTTATAGACAAAATAATACTGAATGAAGCCTGCTCTTCGGGATGCGGCTCTTTTATACAGAATTTCGCGCAGTCGCTGGGTTACGGCGTGGAAGATTTCGCAAAACTCGCGCTTTTTGCGCGCAAGCCGGTCGATCTCGGTTCCAGATGCACGGTTTTTATGAACTCCAAAATCAAACAGGCGCAAAAAGAAGGCGCGTCCGCCGGAGACATATCCGCAGGGCTTGATTATTCCGTGATAAAAAACGCTTTATATAAAGTGATAAAGATTTCCGATCCGGCGGAACTCGGCGGAAACATAGTCGTGCAGGGCGGCACGTTTTTCAATAACGGCGTTTTGCGCGCCGCCGAACTTCTTTTAAACGCCGAAGTCGTCCGTCCGGACATAGCGGGTCTTATGGGAGCTTTCGGCGCGGCGGTCATAGCTTTTCAAAATAAAAAATCTTCGTCCTGCCTCATCTCGAAAGAAGCGCTGGAAAAATTTTCCTGTAAAACGAGAAACACCCGCTGCAAAGGCTGCGAGAACAAATGTCTTTTAAATATAACGGTTTTTCCCGACGGAAAAACTTTTATTTCCGGCAACAGGTGCGAAAACGTTTTACAGAACAAAAAAGTGCGGAGTTTCGCTTTCAATATGTTCGATTACAAGTACAAAAGACTTTTCGATTTTTATAAACCTCTTCCTCCGGAAAAAGCCCCGAGAGGCGAAATAGGCGTTCCGCGCGTGCTTAACATGTATGAAAATTATCCTTTCTGGTTTGAATTTTTTACAAGCCTGGGGTTTAGCGTCGTTCTTTCCGACGCTTCCTCAAACGCATTGTTTAACGAAGGTCTTGAAAGCATCCCTTCCCAGACCGTGTGTTTCCCGGCGAAAATGGCGCACGGGCATATAGAAAACCTGGTCAAAAAAGGCGTTAAAACCATATTTTATCCGTGCATTCCTTATGAGGTCAAAGAGTTTAAAGACGCCGACAACCATTATAACTGTCCCGTGGTCGGAAGTTATCCTGAAGTCATAAGGCTGAATATGAACGTTCTTGAAGAAAAAGGCATAAAATTCCTTCAGCCGTTTTTGCCTTTCGACAATCTAAAAAGGCTTATTTCAAGGCTCAGGGAAGAGCTGGACGGCTACGGCATCTCGAGAAAAGAAATGGTTTGGGCCGTTTTAAAAGCCAGGGCTTCCCTTAACAGGTTTAAAAAAGAGATCAGAAAAAAAGGCGCCGAACAGATAAAAGAAATTAAAGAAACCGGCAAACCGGCCGTTATTCTCGCTGGGCGCCCTTATCATATAGATCCGGCGATAAACCACGGCGTCGCCGATCTTATAGCTTCGCACGGCATGACGGTTCTCAGCGAAGATTCGGTGGCGCATCTTTCCGGGCCTTTGCCGAAAATCAATTTTGTAGACCAGTGGATGTATCATTCGCGCCTGTACAGGGCGGCCAATCTTGCCACGAAAATAGACAGTCTCGAACTTATACAGCTGAACTCTTTCGGCTGCGGGCTTGACGCAATCACAACCGAGCAGGTGGAGGAAATTCTGTCAAAGTCCGGCAAAATATACACGGTGCTTAAAATTGACGAAGGGTCGAATCTCGGTGCGGTAAAAATAAGGATACGCTCGCTTCTGGCCGCAATAAAAGAAAGGAAAGGCTTAAAATTTTCCGAAGACGTCTTTGAAGGTTCCAAGTTTTCGGAATTTACCAAGGATATGAAAGATTCGTACACTATTTTGTGCCCGCAGATGTCTCCTATACATTTCAGGCTGGCGGGCTCTATTATGAGAAGCCGAGGGATAAAGCTTGAAGTGCTTCCGAAAGTAAACAAGTCCGACATAGAAGAAGGATTGAGATACGTTAACAATGACGCGTGTTATCCGACTATCGTAGTTGTCGGTCAGCTTATAAACGCTTTAAAGTCGGGGAAGTACGATATAAATAAAACCGCTATGATCATATCGCAGACCGGCGGCGGCTGCCGCGCGACGAACTATGCCGCTTTTTTAAGAAAAGCCGCGGAGAAAGCCGGCTTTAAGAACGTTCCGGTAGTATCGCTGAGCACCACGAACCAGAACCTTAACAAACAGCTCGGCGTAACTTTCGGGCTGCTGAAAGACGCCTTGCTGGTTCTTCTTTACGGGGATCTGCTTATGAGGCTTTCAAACAGAATGAGGCCTTACGAAGTTCACGCGGGACAGACCGACTCTCTTGTCGAAGAATGGCTTATGCGTTTGTCCGACAGAATAAGGAAAACCTATTATTTCGAGTTTAAACGCACTGTCAGAAAAATCATAAAAGAGTTTGATAATATTGCGGTCAAAAAAATTAAAAAGCCGAGAGTCGGCGTCGTCGGAGAGATACTTGTCAAATTTCATCCCGACGCCAATAATAATCTGGTTTCCGTTCTTGAACAGGAGGGCGCCGAAGCCGTAGTGCCCGATATGACGGACTTTATAAATTACTGTATGCTTGACGACGTATACAAATATAAGTATCTTTCCGGCAGTTTCAAAAACAGGGCTGTTTCCGTCGCGGCAAGCAGCTATATCGAAATGCTGCGTTCCGTTATAAGGCAGAGCCTGAGAAAAAGCAAAAATTTCCGTTCGTACCAGACGACCAAAGATCTTGCCGGTAAAGCTTCCGAAATCATTTCGGTCTGCAACCAGACCGGGGAAGGCTGGCTTTTGACCGCCGAAATGCTTGAGCTGATAGAAGACGGGGTAAATAATATAGTCTGTGTGCAGCCTTTCGGCTGTCTTCCCAACCATATCACGGGCAAAGGCGTGATGAAAGAGCTTAAGAAAAGATATCCCGAGGTCAATATAGCCGCGGTGGACTATGATCCGGGAGCCAGCGAAGTAAACCAGATAAACAGAATAAAGCTTATGATGTCGGTAGCGCATCAGCAGAATATGAAATAATACGGATTTTACGGGCTGTTTTTTTAATGCGGCGACGGATACAAAGGACAAAAAAGAAAAGCGTTTTGCGGAAATGCCGCTTATGCGCGGCTTTCTGAAGTTTTCGGTTTTTGTAGCTTTGCCTCGGTTTTGCGGGCGGAAAACGCCGGGGATGTTTAATATGGGACTGCGTACGGTAAACCGCCGCAAAACCGCAAATATCGTAAAGACGCCGTAAAATCCGAATAGGATCCGAAACGGAGTTTGTGGCGCGGTAGCGGAGAATTTGGAAATAAAAAGAAAAGCTTTTCTCTTTCGGAAAACGGGCATATGCTAAGAAAGTATATGAATAAAACTTTATGGCAGGCTTTAATAATCGGCGCGGCGGCGGAAGCGGTAATGTTTGTTTCTCTTATTTTAAACCGGGAGCTAAGTCTTGCAAGACTTGGAAACGGATATCTTTATATTTTCGCGCTTATTTTCTTCTATCTGTCGGTTCTCAGAATTTTTAAATCTTACAATGCGGCTTTTTTTCTTTCTTTGACGGCCTCTTTTGTTCCCTCTTCCGGTTTTATATATGCGCCCGCAATGCCGTCGCATCTTGCCGGCGCTTTATTTTGCGGAATGTCTTTTTTCTCATATACTTTTACGGACGCCCAAGGGCTGAAACATAATCAGGACAAACAATTTCTCTTCTTGTCTTTTCTTTTATATGCCGCAGCCCTGTATTTCTCAAAATACGCCGCGTTTATGCCCTGTGTAATTTTAATTTACGAGATTATCAATAAAAAAAGCGGAACGCGTCTGCAAGATTTTAAAGAAAAAGCCGTTTTGCTTTTTATTCTGTTTTTTGCATCTTTGGCGGTACTTTTACAAACTTTATGCCTTTAACGGGGCTTTATAAGGCCGGACGGTTCATATATCCTGTGCGCCGCTGAAGAATTGTTCATTGTGTAAAGAACTATCCCTTCAATGTCGCAGATTATCGGATCTGCGATATGGTCTATGGCGTAAGCGATGCCCGCGTCGCGCATAGACTGCGGATCGCAGCCGCATAAAGATACTATCCTTTCAATCTGTTTTTTGTTGGTAACAGGCATAATCCCCGCCCGTATCGGAACGCCGATTCCGTCTTTTTCGCAAAAAGAATAAAAAATATTAAAGACTTCCAAGGTATTTTTCTCGGGCAACCGAAAGGGGCTTTAGCCCCTTAAACTATTTCCTTTGTATTTTTATCAAGCATAATAAAAGAACCGAAAGCACTGCCGCTAAAGCGGCGCAAACTGCAAAAAGTCGAAGACTTTTGGGCTTGCTGCCCAAACCCGCCTTACTTTTAAAAAGTAAGCAAATC
>CALHWY010000006.1 GCA_938040055.1 uncultured Endomicrobiia bacterium | reverse complement strand
CTCCGGCTTTCGCCGGTTTTGTTGCTTTAAAAGCTTTTCTGTTTAAAAGGTTTTGGCTTTTTGCCGTTTAAGCCGCGCTTCCAACGCGTAACTAAAGACATAAAGAAAGCGAAGCTTTTGCATGCTTTTATCGCGTTTGATAAAAGTAGAAAGGAAATGATTTAAGGGGCGAAAGCCCCTTTCAGGCTTGCAAGTTTAGAATAATGCGGGAGAATAATAGTATAATAAAAACTTGCGGATAAATATTTAAGGAGAAAATCATTGGATACGAAAACAAAGAAAGCGCTGATTAAGGCGGACAAAAAAAATATCTGGCATCCTTTCACGCAGATGGCGGACTGGATAAATGACGATCCTTACGAGCCGCTGATAATAGACAGAGCCGAAGGCTCTTATCTTTATGATATTGACGGAAATAAATATCTTGACGGCGTTTCTTCCCTTTGGGTAACTCTTCTGGGGCACAGACATCCTGAAATTGACAAGGCTCTCAAAGCGCAGGCTGACAAAGTCGCCCATACTACTTTTCTCGGACTTACCCATAAACCGGCCATAGATTTAAGTGCGAAACTTCTGAAAATTCTTCCCGGAAACTTAAAAAAAATATTTTATTCGGATAACGGCTCCACGGCGATAGAAGTGGCTTTGAAGCAGGCATACCAGTACTGGCAGACTAAAAATCAGGACAGGCGGCTGTTTCTTTCTTTAAAAAACGCTTATCACGGCGACACCATAGGGGCGGTTTCCGTGGGCGGAACGGATCTGTTTCACGCTAAATTCAAGCCTCTTTTATTCGACGCTCTGTTTGCGCGCTCTCCGTACTGCTACAGATGCCCCGACAGGAAATTCCGGCTGCCTTTTCCTGACAAGGCGGACAGTTTTAAAGAACACAATAAAATCGCCGGCTGTAAAGGGCAGTGTATTAAAGAGGCGGAAACGCTTCTCGCGAAATATCATAAAAAGATAGCCGCGGCGATAATAGAGCCTCTTAACCAGGCTTCCGCCGGAATGATTGTGATGCCTAAAGGATATTTGAAAGCTTATGCGGACTTATGCAAAAAATACGGAGTGCTTTTAATATGCGATGAAGTGGCTACGGGTTTTGGCAGAACCGGGAAAATGTTTGCCGTCGAACATGAGGGCGTCAAACCGGATTTTATTTGTTTGTCAAAAGGTATAACAGGCGGTTATCTGCCTTTTGCGGTTACCGCAACGACAAATGAAATATACAATGCTTTTCTCGGAAAATACGAAGAGTTTAAAACTTTTTTTCACGGGCATTCTTATACCGCAAATCCGCTTGCCTGCGCCGCATCTACGGCTGTTATAGATATTCTCGGAAAAGAGAAAATCATTGAGAAGCTTCAGCCGAAAATCGAACATCTTGAAAAAGAGCTTGCCGTTTTGTCCGAACATCCGAAAGTCGGAAATATCAGGCATTGCGGGGTTATGGCGGGAATAGAGATAGTAAAAAATAAGAAAACCGGCGAACCTTTTGACCCTAAATTTAAAACCGGCGCAAAGATTTGCGCGAATATCAGAAAAGACGGCGTGATAATAAGAAATCTCGGAGATACTCTTGTACTGTTTTTGCATCTTACCATGACAAAAAAAGAGATCTCGAAAATAATAAAAGCGGTAACCGCAGAACTTGGCAGGCGCTTCAAATAAAAAAAGCCGAATAATTTTTAAATTTTACAATTAAATAAAGTCATGACCGCCTGCCTCGGCGGCGGCTTGCGTCGCCCCTGCAAAACTTATTGCCTGCAATATCCGTAAACCTGCCTTTCGGACTCGCTTTTTCAATTCTCTCTTTTATCCGCTCCTCGCGGGACTATTACCGCAAGTAAGCATTGTTTAATAATCGGAAACGGCCGGTAAAAGATTCGTAAACCAAGTTTTTATTCCACGACGGCAAAACCGCCGGGTTCTTGTCTCAAAGAAGCTTTCCCATTGCCGGATATATGGAAATATCAATTTCAGCGCGTATATTAAACTTGCCGATTCTCTAACTCATTAAATCTTATCTGTATTTCCGGCGGCAGCCGTTCCGTCTTTCAAGAATATTTAAAAAGACGGGCCGTTCGGCGGTTTTAATAACGACGGTTAATAGTTAACAGTGAATAGTTTTTTTGTTGTCCTGTCGGGAGAGACGCTGAAAGAGCCGAATCGAAATGTCTGCCTTTACGGCAGTGAACAATTAATAATGAAAAACAATACCTCTCATCCTCTTGCCTGGCAAACCTTGCCTTGCAAGTTCTTCTCCCGCAAGGGGAGAAGGTTGAGAAATGCAGATCCTTCGGCAGCTTCGCCGCCGCTTGGGGCGGCAAGAAAAGCGAAGCTTTCGGCCGCAAAAGCGGTAATTTTGAACAATGCGCGCTAAAACGCAGGGCGAAATTTACAGGCGCCGTGTATAGAATTATTACTAAAAAATAAAATTAAAAGATAAACAAAAGAAATAAATTGATTTTTTAATATATTTACATTATTATAATAATGTAAAAACTAAAAAATGTTTTATGGGAGAACTTTATGCAGCTTCCTGAAAAAGTCAATTTTAACTGGCAGTCGGTGCTTCAGAAAGCGCTGATAGAAAATACGATAAACATACATGAAATAGTCGCTGAAAACAGTGAAATAGCGGCCGAACTGAAAGCGGCAAACGCCTCGTACGAATATTGGGACAAGGCGAGATATACCCTTTTGCCCGAAAATATCTCTCCCGAACTTTTCTGGTCCGTGGTAAAATTCAGGAGATCCGGACTGTATGCCGAAAAGATAAAAATAGGCATAAACTCTTTTAAATATCTTATCAATCCCGAAATACTGAAAAAGCTTTCCTTTATTGAAAAGTTCGGCATAAAAACGGATCTTTCTCTTGACGAAGAGAATGAGTACGGAGCGGACGCCAAAATGGAAGAGGCAATAGCTTCAAGCCGCCTTGAAGGCGCAGATATCACCGGGGAAAGCGCGAAGGAAATGCTTAGAACCGGCGCGGATCCGGAAACCGAAAGTGAAAAGATGGTCGTAAACAATTATAAAGCTTTGACCTTTGCCGAAAAAAATACGGACAAGGAACTGAGCGTCGAATTTATAAAACAGCTTTACGGAGCGGTGATGAACGCGGACGGCGGGGATATATTCAGAAAAGACGAACAGAATGCGCGAGTGGTTGACATCAGGGATGACGCCGTTTTGTACGAACCGCCGAAATCCGCCGATATAGAAACGCTTTTGCTTTCTCTTTGCGATTACATAAATGCGGATACGGACACAAATCCGGTAATTAAAGCCGCGGCGCTTCATTTTCTTTTCGCTTACATACATCCGTTCGCTGACGGCAACGGCAGAGCCGCCAGAATATTGTTTTATTGGTATGCTTTAAAAAAAGGGCTCGGGGCTTTTAAATATCTGCCGGTTTCAAAAACCCTGCGTCTTATTCCTTCCCTTTATGCCAAAGCTTTTTTATACACGGAAATTGACGAGAACGACCTCACTTATTTTATAAATTTTTCTCTGGACGTTTTGATAGAAGCTGCCAATTCTTTCGGCGATTTTTTAGAAAAAAACGAAGTCCCTCGTAAAGAAGAGCTTTTGATAGGAGCGGGAACGGAATTGAACCGCAGACATATAAGCATTCTAAACGAGTTTGTAAAAAACCGGAATGCCAGAAATATAGAATATTTTAAAAATAAGCTCGGCATAGTTTATGAAACGGCGAGAAAAGATATGATGTATCTGACTAAAAAAGGGCTTCTTTCAAAAACAAAAAAAAGCAAAGAGTTCTTCTATTCTTTAAGCAGAAAATCTCTCAAAAAACTTGCGCAGGAAGAAAACCGAGTTTGCGGGCAAAAAAATTAGGGTTTACAAAGGCTCCGTATGCGTTTTCGGCCGGATAGACCTTGAGAGCGGATTCGCTGTTTGTTTGAATAAAACGAGATAAAGCCGCGGCGCTTATGTAAAGCGAGCTCTTTTATATATCCCGTAATTGCAAAGCGGCTGAATACGCATTTTATTTTTTGTCATATCTTAAGACGCATTACGGCTCGTATCAAAAATAAACGCAAAAAACGGTTTTCCGGCTGCGCTTTAAATTCTCTTTTAAATTTTCCGAAATAATAAGTCCGGCGCGCCCGTGTCGCAGCTATTTTTCTTGAGGGCGAATTTTTGAGAAAAGAAAAATTTTATATTCCGGGATTTTTTTGTTTTGCGTCTCAGTCGTGCCTTAATGCTTCAATCGGGTTCAGAAGAGATGCTTTTCTTGCCGGCCATACGCCGAAAACAAGACCGGTAAAAACCGAAAAACCGAAAGCAAGCAAAACGGAAAAAGAAGTGACTGCCGTTGTCCATCCCGCGAACTTGCTTATTATAAAGGAAATCCCGGCTCCGAAAATTATTCCTATAACGCCTCCCGTGCAGCAGACTACTACCGATTCGATTATAAACTGGAAAAGTATGTCGGCATTATTGGCGCCGATGGCTTTTCTCAAACCTATTTCTTTAGTCCTTTCCGAAACGGAAACGAACATTATGTTCATAATCCCGATACCGCCCACAAGCAGGCTGATAAAAGCTATCGAACCCAGCAGCAGCGAAAACGCCGACGCCATTGAAGACATTGTCGCCTGCATTTCGGCCATGTTCATCACGCGCACGGCGTCTGTCCGGTCAGGGCTGAGCCTGTGCGTAAAAAGCAGCCGCTGCGTGATCGCATTGACGACTTCGTTCATGTCCACGCCGTTTTGCATCTGCACGTCCATGCTGTTGAGATAGTCCGTGCCTATTAAACGGTTCATGGCGGTATTAAGAGGTATTATAACTTTATCGTCTTCGTCTCTCGGCCCGCTGGATCCTTTTACGGGAAGCACTCCTATGATCTGGAAATCCGTTCTGTTAATTTTTATGTATTCTCCTATGGGATCATAATTTTTGCTGCCCCAGAGATTTTCGATTACCGTCGTTCCCAAAAGAGCGACCCTTTTCTTTTCAAAATTATCTTTCTGCGTAAAAAAACGGCCGCTTGTCGGGCGGGAATTTCTCATATCGGCGTAATCGACGGAAACGCCTTCAAGCCTTGTATTGTAATTGCTGCCGTTTGCCACAACCTGCGCTCTGCCGCCGGCATAGCCCGTTATTCCGGCAATGCCCGCGACGTTTTTCTTTAAATCTTCTATATCGTCAAGCGTAAGCCTCATTCTGGAACCGCTTTCCGCCGATATCCCGCCCCTCTGGCCTGCTCCGGGATAAACCATAAGCAGATTTGAGCCCATGCTTGCGACCTGGTCTTCAATGGCTTTTTTCGCCCCGTTTCCCACGGCAAGCATGGATATAAGGCTTGCGACTCCTATCATAACGCCGAGTATTGAAAGAACCGAACGCATTTTATTGCCGGTAAGAGAACGGAAAGCCTGTATAAAATAATCTTTGCCTTTTGATAAAGAAAAAGGTTTATGTTTAAAAGTCTGCGCCGCCGCAATATTGTTTTTTCCGGCGCGGTCTTCTTTTTTTTCGTCGGATATCACAAGCCCGTCCTGCACTTTTATGATTCTTGTGGCATAAGCCGAAAGTTCCGGCTCGTGAGTGACCATCACGATTGTAATGCCCGAATCGTTAAGGGTTTTAAGCATTTGTATGATTTCTTTTGTGGATTTGGTGTCAAGATTGCCGGTAGGCTCGTCCGCGAAAATTATAAGAGGCTTGTTTACTAAAGCGCGCGCTATCGCCACTCTTTGCTGCTGCCCGCCGGACAGTTCATTGGGGCGGTGTTCCATTCTGTCTTTGAGGCCTACCGTTTCAAGAAGCCTTTCCGGATCCTCGTGGTTTTGCTCGTCTTTGGAATTTGCGTATATTACCGGCAGAGAAACGTTTTCCGCCGCGGTAAGCTTTGAAAGAAGATTGAACTGCTGGAAAATAAAGCCCAGATAATGGTTGCGCAAAGCGGCAAGTTCGTCGTCGCTGTATTGCGATATTTCTATGCCCGCGAGTTTGAAAGAGCCGGAACTCGGCTTGTCAAGAAGTCCTAAGATATTAAGCAGGGTGGACTTTCCGCTGCCCGACGGCCCCATTATCACGACAAACTCGCCGCGGCTGATCTCAAGATTTATCCCGTGCAGAACCGGAATGTCGAGTTTTTCAAGATGGTATGTTTTTTTAAGGTTTTTTAATTCTATTACTTTCATCGCAGCAAAGTTCCCTCGGTCGATTTTGATTTTCTAAAAACTTTTAAAGCAGGCTTTGTCTAATGACGGTGTTGCCGCCCGTTTTTTAAATTTTCTGTCTGCGCCGCCGCTTTTTTAAGCGCGCGGAAGCTGTCGGCTCAAAGATTTTTCCGCCTTGTCTGCGGCGCAAAAGCCGGAACGCGCAAAACGGCGAGAAAAAAGTTATCTTAACGGTTTTTGATAATATCGCGCCGTTGCCGCTTAATTTGTTTACGGCTTTTCCGGTTATTTTCGGACGCTTTCCCGAACAGCCGTTTTTCAGGGCGGCAAGTTATGTCCGCCTGCCGCGCAGCCTGAGCTTATCACCGGAGAGGTCTGAAGACCTCTCCGGCAAAATCTCTTTTGCGATTTTGCATTTTATCCCTTTGCCTCCGGCAGACTTTTGCCTGCGAAGAATAAAAAGCGGCTCTTCTTTACCGTTTCGCAAAAGGCGAAGGGAAAAACGCCGTTTTTCGCAAGGCCCGCTTTCGGCGTCTTTCGCATAGATAAAACTTTTTGCGGCCGCCGGCGCAGCTGGCGGTTTTACAAAATAAAGCTTCGGCTCCGGTTTTTACGGCCGGCTCATGAAAGATTTTGCTCTGGCTTTCGTTTTCGTTTCAAGTATTACGGCGGTCTCCGTCTGCTTGAGCCCGGAAAGAATTTCGGTATATTTTCCGTCGGTAACGCCGGTCGTCACTTCTTTTGTTTCAAAAGACGCTTTTTTATTGTTTTCCGTTTTTACGGTAATGTATTTTTTGCCGTTTTTTTCCGTTATAAAGCTGTCCGGCAAAGACCATGCGCCTTTTTTCGATTCGGCGGTTACGGTTATAGTCGCCGTCATTCCGGCGCGGAAAACCGCCGGCTTTTTTACCGGCCTTATTTTAATCGCGTAAACGGTCACATTGCTTACCACGGTTGATTCATAAGCTATATGCTCCACTATGCCGTCAAAAGTTTCGTCCGGATAAGCGTCAAGCGACATTTTAAGAGTGTCGCCTATCTTTATATGTCTTAAATCCGTTTCATCTATATTTGATTCTATTATAAGATCGTCCGCCATAACGAGTATCGCGTCCGAAGCCGTGACTGTCTGTCCGGGCTCTTTGTTTCTTAAAATTATAAAACCGTTCATCGGCGCCGTTATCGGGGCGGGCTTATAAATATTTTGCCATCTTGCAAATTCTTCTTCTCCGGCGGCTCTTGCCGCGTCTATCATCGCCGCCCTTTCGCTTGAACTCATCCAGGCGATTATCTGCCCTTTTTTTACCGAAGCGCCTTCCTGAACCAGAATTTCTTCTATTCTTCCGGCAAACGAAGGCTTAATCTCAAGTCTGTTTCTGGGACTTATTTCTCCGGTTTCCCTGAACTCTACAAAAAGATCTTTTTGTTCAAGCCGCGCTTCTTTTGTTATTACGGGTTTTGCCGGCCTGAAAATAAAAAACGCCGCAGCGGCCGCCAGAACCGCAAAAACGATAAAAATTTTTTTCTTCATAATATTATTTTCCGGGCTCGGTAAAACCCTCTCCTATAAAATTGCGCCACAAAGCTTTTTCCAGAACGGCCTCTTTTTTTGCGTCCAGAAAAGTTTTTTGCGCGTTTATATAATCGTTTTCAATAGAATACCAGTCTTGATAAGTTGATAAGCCGTTGATATATTTGTTCTGCGATATTTCCGCCTGCAGTTTTGAAGCTTCCAGATAATATTCTCTGACATTGACATTTTCAAGGCAGTCGATAAGCGCATTGTAGTTCGCTGTGCATTCGGCTTTCAGCCGGTTTGCGGTATTTTTAAAGTTTTCTGCCGCCTCCGCCATCTGATTTGCAGCCGTTTTGATGTCGAAATAGCTTTTTCCGCCGGCAAAAAGCCGGTAAGAAACGGAGATTCCCGCATCCCAGCTTTGTTTATCCGGTGTCCACTTGTCGTCGAAGCGGGAAATGGCGCCGGAAAGACCGACTGACGGCCACAAGACGCTTTTACTTTTTGCGGCCAAAGCTTTATAACTTTCGGCTCCGTGACGCGCCGATATGAACTCCGGAATGTCTAAAACAAGCTCGTCAAAATCGGGCTTTACGGCCGTTCTTTGCTCGACTTTCAGTTTTTCGCCGGTGTAAAGCGTTTCTTCGCCGCCGCTTCCCATTGCTTTAAGAAGCGCCGCCGAAGCCGTTTCTATGTACCTTTCGGCTTTTCTCAGTTCGTAAGAAGCGGTTTCAACGTCCGCCTCGACGCGCCTGAGAGAACCTGCGTCGACATTGCCCGAATCGTACTTGAGTTTGATTATGTCTCTGTTTTCAATTCTTCTTTCTCGTATCTGTTTAAGCAGTTCAACCGTTTCATAAGCCCACATAAGGTTTACGTATTGCGTTGCGGCTTCATAGGCGGCGTCGGAAACCGCCCTTTTATAATCGGCTTCGGCGGCTTTGAGTTCCGCGTTTTTCTGCCTGACGGTATTGTAAGTTTCAAATCCCGAAAAAAGCGACAGTCCGGCGCTGAGCCCGTAAGAATAGCTTCTTGAAAAGTTATTGCCGTTTTCTCCCTGAGAAGCCGCTCCTTTTAAAATAATTTCCGGAAAATATCCGCTCATCGCGTTTTTACAGGCGATTTTAGCGTTTTCAAATTTTATTTTTGCGGATTGTACGGAAGGATTGTTCTTCTCGGTCCGGCGCGCTATGCTTTCCCAGTTTATATCCCGGGCGTTTGCGAAAGAGAAACCGCAGAATAAAAAAAACAAAGCCGAAAAGTATTTTTTTATATTTTTATATTTCATATTTTCATAAACGAAAACAAAATCCTATTTATTGCAATGCCTCAATAAACCGGATTATACACTATTATAAAATGCCGGTCTATGAATTTTTCACGCGCAAAAGCGGCGTTCCGGACGCTTCTTTTGTTTTTATAGGCGCACGGGCCGGCTTTTTGTTTCTTAAACTCTTTTTTTGATTTTTCAATTTATATGATACAAATACAAAGTATAAAATTGTGCAAAATCCCTAAAAAAGCAAATAACAAATCTATAAAGCCTTTACGTAAAAACAAAACAAATCCCGGCAAAAGAAGTTCGCCTCACTTTCTTTTGACAAACATATTGTTTTTGTCCCGCACTGTATGCGCAATACCTTCGTTTGCGCGTCCGAAGAAAAAGACGGTTACTATATCTGCGCCGGATGCGGTATATAGCTGGGCTGTTGCGCAAAAAAGTATTTTGATTTGCATTTGTTTTGTGATAAAATAATACCCGGGTATTAAAATATTTTTTGTATATGCAATAAAATCTTTCATTCATGCGGTGGAATGAAGATAATTTAAAAAGGAGAAAAAAAGATGAAAAAATTCTGTCTTGTTTTGTTTTCCGTAGTTGCGCTTTTTTCTTTCTGCGGCGCAAACGCTTTCGCAAAAGGAACGGTGACCGTAAAAACCGGGTTGGGTTTTTATGGTTTTTCTTCCGACCCCAAATGCGGCGGTTCGGCTGAAAATATTGAGCTGAAAGGAGAAAGCGGGGGGATTTCTTATATTTTAGGCTCCGAATATATGTATCCTTTGTTTAAAATGGTGCAAGTCGGAGCGGGAGTGCAGTATATGTTTGCAAATAATATAAAACTTCACTCCAGGAAAACGGAAGAAGATTTTATGATTAACTTAAAAACTTTACCCGTATACGCAAGTTTGCAAGTATCGCCTTTTCAGGATAAAAAAGGCGGTCAATTGTTTATAAAGACAAATCTCGGCTACGGAATCTATTATGAAGAGAACTGCGTTGCTTTAGAGGGATTTGCTTTGCTTGGTACGGAGATTTTGGAAAAGCAATCCGGAGGATTGTATTATGCTTTTGGTTTAGGCTATGATTTTGCGGGAGGATTTACAAGCGAATTATCTTATGAATGTTTTTCGAATTCATCAAAATATAGAAATTTTGTCACGCACACATCGTCGGATTTTGATTTGGACTATAGCTGTGTAATTTTGAAAATCGGATACAAATTTTTTATATAAAAAAGAAAAGAATCGCAGGCAAAAAGTTTGTGCGCGCCGGAACCGGATGACTATATCCGGTTCCGGACAAATATTATGTTTTTGTCCGGACTTTGTCTGTCCGGACGCGCTTTTTGCAAAAGGCTGTTTCTTTGCGGTAAATATCCGCTCTGCAACAATACCGCGCGGGAACAAATTTGTGCTTTTTTAAGCTTTTTTTGCGTAGTCTGCGTTTTTTATCAAAAAAAATCTTTTACCCGACACGGAAGTTCTTTTTCGTCGCCGGATTAAACCGTATTAATAAAAGTTCGCCGTTATTGCTCTCTCTTGCAAATGTCTGTTTGCCGCCCGAAAAAAAGAAAAACCGGAAAATCCTCAAAAAAATATAAAAAATTGCAATTTCTCCGCGCTGTTTGCGGAAATTGAAAATTTAAAAAAACTTAAAACTTGTATACATGCGGACAAAAATTGTTGCGGCAGCGGGTTTTGTTTGATTTTTCAATTGCTTTATGATATAAATACAGTCTATGAAATTATGTAAGCTGCCTGAAAAAAGCAAAGAACAAATCTATAAAGCCTTTACGGAGAAACAAAACAAATCCCAACAAAAGAAGTTCGCCTCAATTCCTTTTGACAAACGTATTGTTTTTGTCCCGCACTGTATGCGCAATACCTCCGTTTGCGCGTCCGAAGAAAAAGACGGTTACTATATCTGCGCCGAATGCGGCGGCTGCACCATAGGCAAAATAAGCGGGCGTGCAAAAGAACTTGGTTATATGGGCGTGTTTATCGTTAAAGGCGGAAGAACTCTTGCAAAACTTACCGAAAAGCATAAGCCCGGAGCCGTTCTGGGCGTTGCCTGCTACTATGAAGGGGAACTCGGCTTTAATCTTTTCAAGGGAACCGGCATAGCCGTCCAGTATGTTCCGCTTACAAAAGACGGCTGCGCCGATACGGACGCGGACATAAGAGAAATAGAAGCGCTATTGTCGCAAAAATAAACTTTTTTTCTGCCGCTTGCCGGCCGGAATTTCGCCGCGGCGGTTTTTGAAAAATGCGCTCAAGCACGGTTTTTTAAGCGTTCGGGCTGAGACGGAATAAAAATAAAAGCACAGAGAGGGAAGCGCGGCTTCATGAAAACATTAAAATTTAACGAATTAAATCTGTCAAACGAAATACTTAAAGCGGTGGAAGATCTCGGTTTTGAAGAAGCTACGCCGATTCAGTCGCTGGCGATACCCGTTATGATGGCGGGAGGCGATCTTATCGGGCAGGCGCAGACCGGCACAGGAAAAACGGCGGCTTTCGGAATTCCGCTGCTTGAAAAGGTGGATGCGAAAAATAAAAACGTGCAGGCCATAATCCTTTGCCCCACAAGGGAGCTTGCCATACAGGTTTGCGAAGAGCTCAAGCTTTTTTCAAAATATAAAAGAGGAATAAATATAGTGCCCGTGTACGGCGGGCAGCCCATACAAAGGCAGATGATGGCTTTGTCGAAAGGCGCCCAGATAGTCGTAGGCACGCCCGGAAGAGTCATTGACCATCTTGAAAGAAGAACGTTAAAGCTGGAAAACGCCTCGACGGTAGTTCTTGACGAAGCCGACGAAATGCTTGACATGGGCTTCCGCGACGATATAGAGCTTATTCTTAAAAGTCTTCCTGAAGAAAGGCAGACGGTGTTTTTTTCCGCGACTATGCCTAAAGAGTTTATGTTTCTTACGAAAAAATACCAGCATCGCCCCGAAATGATAAAAGTCGTCAGCGAGAAACTGACGGTTCCTTTGATAGAGCAGTATTATTTCGACATACGCGAACATCAAAAGCTTGAAGCTCTTTCGAGATGTCTTGATATGTACGACCCGAAACTTTCTCTTGTGTTTTGCAATACCAAGAAGAAAGTCGACGAAGTTGTCTCTTCGCTGCAGGCGCGCGGCTATTCCGCGGACGCTCTTCACGGGGATATGAATCAGTCGCAAAGAGACAGAGTTATGGCTAAATTCAGAAGCGGCTCTATCGAGCTGCTTATAGCGACCGACGTCGCCGCAAGAGGCATTGACGTCGATGACATAGACATGGTTTTTAATTTTGACGTTCCCAAAGACGACGAAGATTATGTGCACAGAATCGGAAGAACCGGCAGGGCGGGAAGAACCGGAAAGGCTTATACTTTTGTTTCCGGCAAAGATATTTACAAGCTGCGCGACATACAAAGATACACCAAAGTCAATATCAAAAGAGTGAGCGTTCCGTCGCTTGAAGACGTTGAAAACATCAAAACCACGATGCTGCTTGAAAAAGTCAAAGAAATCCTTAAAGATAAAGGCGCGGAAAAATACGTGCAGACGGTCGAATCTCTCATATCGGACGATATAACCTCTCTGGACGTTGCCGCCGCTCTTTTAAAAATGTTTTTCGACAATGAAAAAAAAGAGCAGGAGCAGAAAGAGGATATATTTGCGAAAAAAGGATACTCCAATACCGGCGCCAGAGGTTATGGCATGACCAGGCTTTTTATAAGCATAGGCAAAAAAGACGGCGTGAGGGCCGGAGATTTTGTCGGCGCTATCGCCGGAGAAACGGGGCTTCCCGGAGAGATGATAGGGAATATCAAGATCCTCGAGTCTTTTTCTTTTGTCGAAGTGCCTGACGAGCATGCCGAAAATGTTATCAATGCCTTAAGTTCAAGCAATATAAAAGGCAAAGCGGTTTTCGTGGAGCCGGCAAAAGAGCCCGGCGCGGCTGACAGAAATGCCGCGGGAAAAAGAAAAAATTACGGTCCGGACGGCCGCGGACAGGCGCGTTTTCAGGGATATTCACACGGTTCCGGCAGACAGGGCAAAACCGGCAAATATGGCAGAAAAAAAGATTGACAGCCGGCGCCAGGGCAGAGCGGGGAGTTGTCCCGGCCTTTTGGAAAAGCCGTAAGGGCGGGAAAAACAAAAAAATTTTAAAACCCTTGCCGGGATAAAAAACGGAAGAATAAAAGCCTTCCGCATTAAAACCGCCGCCGTTCGGTTTTATGAAAAAGAAGGCTTTGCGCCCTAGAAAAACAAGTTCTTAAATTAAAAAAAAGGAAAAGAATATGCCGATTTTCGAATTTATGTGTAAAAAATGTAAAAAGAAATTTGAGACTGTAGTGCTTGGCGCAAAAGAAGAAATAAAATGTCCCGAATGCGCCGGAACCGAAGTGGAAAAACAGGTTTCGGCTTTTGCGGCTTCCTCTTCCGGTTCAGGCTGTTCAAATTATGATGCCTGCCGCCCGGAAAGCAAACATAAATGCTCCGGAGGCTGCTGCCACCGCTGAAAAGCAGGTTTTTTCGGATGCCCGCCGTTTGACAATCGGCATAAAATCGAATAAAATAACCCATCGGCGGACGGAACAGCCTGACAGTTGGACGGACGGCTCATCCTGACAATTCCTTTCCGTATGTCAAAAGGTTTTAACTTTTATTTTTTTTTGCGCGTATGTTTTTGTTTAAATAAAGTTCCGTTGCGGATAGCATGATAATTTTTGTTTTTGCAAAACGCCGGCTTCTTTTATTTCGGAGGGTTGACCGCCGGAAAGCGCGGTAAATTTTTTGTCCCTGCCGAACCAATCCTCATTCGGCCGGCAAAGTCCGCGATATGCAGGGTTCCCGGCATTGAAAATTCCGTCGCGGGATCTTTAATATGCTGCCTTTGAAAAAACTTTTTTAAAAACCCAGTTTATGCGCCCATAGCTCAACCGGATAGAGCGTTTGACTACGAATCAAAAGGTTAGAGGTTCGACTCCTCTTGGGCGCGGTTTCCGGTTTATAAACGCCGATGTATCAGTGATGATAGGAAATTAATAAAATGAAAAAGAAATTAAATAAAGCAAAAAAGGCGAATATCGCGAAAGCTCTGGGTTTCGGTTTTATGTTTTTGGCTTTTTCTCCGGCATTCCCGGTAAAAAAATAATCGCGGAAAGTTCTTATGTCAACTATGCTTAGGATTTCCAATATAAAGGCGAAATTATATGTGATGACGGAAGTATATTTGAGGCTCAATCCGGTGACGGCGGGATGTCTGAAATTGAATACAGTCTTACGGCAAAGAAGGTTTCTCAAAAAGATTTAAGCGGGATAAAAGAGCTTATTGCTTTAATCGATAAAACGAAGCTTGCAGAAAAGCATTGCGCTTACGATATGGGCAGCTATAAAGTTTCGGCATTTACGCAGTCGGGGGAGTCAGTAATGCTTTGCGGTTACGGGGACCGGGCAGTTTTAAACACCGATGAAAACAGCGCCAAACTGATAAATCTTATAGCAAAATATCTTTCTTCAGCGGAGCGGATCCATAAATAGACAATAAAAAATCCGGATTAATATTGGCAAGATAATGCGTGTCCGGAAAAAACTTCTTAATATGAACGCGCGGCGGGAAATAAAAGGTATTTAAAAATGTTGAAATAAAGCCTCAGACGCGCCGGTTCTCATTCGGGGCGGACGGCAGAAAATGCCGGCAGGGCAAACGGGAGCGAAGACGGGATTGAAAGCATCAAGTTTGCCGGAATCCGCAGCAAAGGACTTATATCCGCTTGCGTCCTTGCTGTACGGCCTGACTGCCATAAAAAAGGCCGTTCCCGAAATAAAAGAAGCAAAAGCAGTATGAAATGCTGACGGATGTCGTTTCGGACACTCATGATGATATCGCAGCCATACGCAAAACAGTTGAGTTTTTTAATCTCCGCTATGCGGATTCGGTTCCGCGCTGCGGAGATATTTTTTTTGCCTTTTGCCGCAAAAAACCTTCCCGGGCTTAATATGGCTTGTCCCGCAAACCGAAAAAACAAAAAGACAAAAAGCATATCAAAACAGAATTTTGTAAAATAATCCGGTATTAAACTGAAGCGCAAAATGCTGCGGAACGCTTTTCGGGCTTATGCTTTTACAAAAAAAGACGCGCCCGGCCGGAATTTGATCCGGCAAATTGCATAATGCGCGCGTAGACAGGCAAGTTTTCTTTTTTGTTACGGCTTTAATATTGAAGAAAAGCTTAAAACAATGTCCGGCTTTACAGGCGCCGGCAAGCCGGTTTGTCCGGATAAAACAGCTTGCCGTGATTATTATGAGCGTCGTTTTGCGGCAAAAAGCCGGTTTTTAAAGATTTAAGGTTTTTTAAAACCGGCGGCGGTTTTGGTGCGTATATATGCGCAAGGCAGTTTAATATCGGTTTCGCGGAGAGAAAAATTTTTAATTTTATGTCTTGATAAAGGTTTAAAATCCGGAAAAGCTTTTGATTTTGCGCGCGACGTTTCAGCAAAGAGCGTTTCTTGGCGGAAAGGGAGATTATTATGGATATTTTATTTGCAATAGCGCTGATGACGGCGTCAGCCTGTATAGCCGCAGTTTCTTTTTATCTTGGAAAAGCAAAAGGCGGCAAGACGGATCCGCAGGCGCAAAACAAAATATTCGCTTATGACTCTCTGCTTGCAGAAAAAGAACGGCTGCAAAAAGAAAAAGAAGAAATATCGGACAAACTGATGAATATCATGCCTTTGGCCGGCCGCGTGCAGGAACTGGAGGCCAATAAAGTTTCATTGGAAAACAAGATATCGTCGCTTGAAGCGGCTAACCGGGAGCGGCAGAAACTTCTTGCGGAATTAAACGCCAGAAAGGCCGAGCTGGACGAAAGACAGGCGAATCTTGAAAAAGAGAATGCCAGACTGACGGATGAAAAAAACAGCCTTTTGCAGACTTATAAAGCTGAATTTGAAGCTTTGGCTGGCAAAATACTGGCAAGCCAAACGTCAATATTTAAAGAAACCAATAAATCCGAAATAAATCATATCATCACGCCGTTAAATCTGGCTTTGGCGGACTTTAGAAAGAAAATAGAAGAGCACAGGCAAGCCCAAACCGTAGACAGCGCCAATCTCTCGCATCAGCTTAATACGGTAATAGAGGCCAAGACCAATCTGGAAAATATCACTAAAGATTTCGTCAATGCTTTAAGGGGCGAATCTTCCGTGAGAGGCGCCTGGGGAGAAGATACTTTAAGAAGGCTTCTTGAAGATTCCGGCCTGCGCAGGGACGTCAACTATTTTGAGCAGTATAATGAAGACGAAGGCAAACGTCCGGATTTTATCGTTCTTCTGCCCAATAATAAGATGATAGTGATAGACGCTAAAACCGTTTTTAACAATTATGCCGGATATATAGACGAAGTCGATCCCGTCAGAAAAAAAGAATATCTTGCCGCTCATATTTCGGACGTCAAGAAAACGGTTAAAGCGCTCGGGACGGCGAAATACAAAACTTCGGCGCAGAAAATTTGCAAAAAGCTGGGTATTGCCGAAACCGCGGAGCCTGTGGAATATGTTCTTATGTGGGTAAATCCCGAAGCGGCAATCACCTGCGCGGTAAGCGAAGACGGCGGCATTCTTAAAGAAGCGCATGAGAATAAAGTCATTCTGGTTTCCGGCTCTTCTTTAATAAATGCTTTAAAGATGATAGACAGCCTCTGGACGAATTATATCGCGCAGGAAAAAGGCGAAGAAATAAAAGAGCTTGCCGAAGAGCTGGTATACCGTTTCGGGAATTTTCTGGCTTGTTTTCTTGAAGTTAAAAACCATCTGAATAAAGCTTTGTCCGCGCATGAAGACGCGGTAAGAATAGTAGGCGAAAATGAGAAAAGCGGAATGCTTCTTAAGGCACAGGAGCTGGCAAATATATACGAGTCCAAAATATCGAAAGCGGACTCCAAAACGATTAAAAGAATGGGCTATTCCTATGACGGGAAGAAAAAGTCCTCAGACGGCGCGCCCGCATTGGAATCCGGAGGAAACGGGAGTTCTTTAGCCGGCAAACGATAAATCCCGTCGCCGCGCGTATAAAAAATAATATCGGAAACCGGCATAAAAATTTCCCGGCCGGCTGCATTTTTTGTGTATAATGCGGCTTTTGGTAATAACGGAGACATTAAAAACGCGCGCGGGCGGAATCTTTTTGCCGCAAAACCGGCCGCGCTCTCTTATTAAAGTTTCGGGCGGATTAAGTATTTATCGGCATATCGATATTCCGGCTGCGTCCAGAGTTATCCTATAAATTGATTTCATAACATATTATGATATAATATTTCAAAATCTTAAAATTAAGAGAGGATAAAATTATGACTTTGAAAGAAAAAGTGGAAAAGGCGCTGGAAAGCGTAAGGCCTCATTTGCAGGCTGACGGAGGAAATGTCGAACTGATAGACGTCAGCGAGGACGGGATAGTCAAAGTAAAACTTACCGGAGCCTGCGGCGGATGCCCGATGGCCGCTATGACTTTGCAATACGGCGTGACAAATGCGATAAAAAAGGCCGTTCCGGAAATAAAAGAAGTAAAAGCAGTATGAATATATGCTGATAGGTGTTGTTTCGGACACCCATAACGATATTGCCGCCATACGCAAAACAGTTAAATTTTTCAATCTCCGCTATGTGGATTTGGTTCTGCATTGCGGAGATATTTTTTCGCCTTTTGCGGCAAAGGAGTTTTCCGGGCTTAATTGCGGTTTCAAAGCGGTTTTCGGAAATAATGATATCGAGCGCGCCGCTTTGGAAAATGCGATTTCGGAGTTCGGGATGATAAGCGAAGAGCCTTTTGAGTTTAAAGCGGCCGGAAAACTTTTTATAATGACGCATCGTCCTTTAAATACGGCGGCTACGGTTTTGTCAGGAAAATATGATTATGTTCTTTGCGGACATTCGCATAAGCTGTCAGCCGAAAATCATGGAAAAACTACCGTTGTCAATCCCGGAGAAGCCTGCGGCCGGCGTTACGGCAGAAGAACCGTAGCCATTATAGATTTAATAATAAATCATACCGAAATCTTTGATCTGGACGATCTTGTGCGGTAAATTCCGTGAAAATAAAGTTTTTTGAAAAAATAGTTTTTTGTTAAAAATTTTAACGTATATCAAAAACTAAGCCGCCGGTATTTGCAAACCTTTCTGGAATATTATCCCGGAAAAATTTCCGTAAGGCCGGCTCGTGCATTTATAATATGCAAGCGGTTTCGTACATTAAAAGCGAAGTGGAAAACTTGCGTTTTTATAATAAGCGCGGCCGCTTTCAAACGGGGTTTAATTCACTTAAACTGTCGGAAAAGCGGCGTATTTTTAAACCTGAGGCAATCATTCTTCTTAAAAAAGGCTCTTGTCCTGAAACTTCTTTAAAGGTATTTTTCTTTTTAGAGATCTCCGGCATTTGAAAGAGGCCGGCAATTAATATATAATAATGCTGATATAAAAACGGTTTAAATGCTGCCATCGTCTAGCGGTTCAGGACATCGCCCTCTCAAGGCGGAGATCACGGGTTCAAATCCCGTTGGCAGCGTTTTTTATTTGCCTTTTTTCGCAAGTCCGCTTGGATTTTTATTTGTCTTAGAGTTTTTTTATCGAATATAAGCTTACGAAAATTTCCAGCCTGAAAATTCATTTATCTTTGCGCGCGCCGAAGGGATGCCTTGGGAATGAAAGTTCCGCTTGCGCGCGAAAAATAAAATTCACATGCCGGTTCGGCTTTATACAATAGAAATATACCGTCCGCCGCGCGCCCCAGTCTTTATTTGATATTACCGTCTTTTTGGTTTTGCGTCCCGTATAAAGAAAGCGGATAGCGTCCGTTGTGTATAAAATACCGTTAAAGACGATTTTTATGATAATAACCGGAAATATTCTTATCGGGTTATGTAGAAAATATAAAACGGCTTTCCGCTTTTTATGTTTAATCCGTGTAATATCGCCCGAAAAGGAAACGCGGGCGGCTTATATAAAAAGCCGCAAAGATGAAATAACAAGAATGTTGAACGCGGAATTGACGGCGGATACGAGGCTTGTTACGAGTATAGCGGAAGTGATGGCAAAAGGCGACGCCGATAAAATATCGGCGGCGGAAGACATAAATAGGATAATAGATGGGCAAAGGAAGTAAAGGATGAATTAAAGAAGGCTTATAAGAAGATATTTGCTTCTTCAAAGAGCGCGGAAGAATTTCTAATAAAGGCGCGGGCGTTAAAAAATATTTATGAAAAGACGGAAAGTTTTGACCTGACGAGAGACGCGGAGACGGACGCTAAGATAAGAGAGCGGTTAATAAACGAAGAAGAGATATTGAAATTTGCGTAGGCGACGGAGAATTTAGAGGCGGTAGAGAATTATATAAGCGAGAATAAGCTAAGCAAGAAAGAAGCGGAAAAGCTAAGAAGTTTGGCATTGGAAGAAGGTAAATTTACAGACAGGGGATCGGACGGCAAGTTAAGGATATACGGATGCGGGAAAGAAGGAAAAGAAGAGACATATTTGGGGGATGGAAAGAGAGCTGATAGACGGCAAGTTTTTGAAGAGATGCAAAACGGAGTAGTTTGTGCGGAAAAATATAAATGCATGACGATGAAAGCGAAAGAATCGATATCGGAGATATCGCTAAACGAAAGCGCTGTGTTAAGAAAAATGCCGAGAGACGGTGAAAGTTTATTGCCGGACACGTTAAAAGTGATGAAGAATTTGTATCATGGATTGGAAACAAAAGAGACATATGTGAGAGCCTTTCTCAAAATATTTGCGTCGTCGTCCGGTTTTTGTTGCTTAGGAAATATTGCTTGTATTGGAATTTGAAAACGGAAAGAAAAATTTTTAAAATAGACAGACTCTTATTTAACGGGAAAGATTGTCCGTCGCGTAAAATGAGAATGAGTGCCGGATATGGAAATCGGTAAAATTTAAAATTATGAAAATACATAAAGTCAGCGAATATAAATGGCAGATAGAAAAAAGCGGTAATATGAATACCGCGGCAGATATTTACGGCACATGGAATATAGTCGAAGCTGCCGGCAAAGAAAGAGCTTTGGAACAGGTGGTGAATGTTGCCTGTCTGCCGGGAATCGTAGGAAATTCGCTGGCAATGCCCGATATACACTGGGGTTATGGATTTCCGATAGGCGGCGTCGCCGCTTTTTCCGCCGCTGACGGGATAATTTCTCCAGGCGGAATAGGCTATGACATAAATTGCGGCGTGCGTCTTCTTTCTACAAATTATACTGTTGGGGAAATAGAGGGAAAAATTTCGGATATTGCGGGAAAAATATTCGCGAAAGTTCCTTCCGGAATAGGCTCATGCGGAGCCGTAAAAATAACAAAAAAGGATTTAAAGAAAATAGCCGAACAAGGAAGCCTCTGGGCCGCGGAAGCGGGTTTTGCGACCGAAGACGATATTTACAAGACGGAAGAAAACGGCTGTATGCAATGCGCTGATTCGGAAAATGTAAGCAAGCGCGCTATGGAAAGAGGTTTGACGCAGCTTGGAACTCTTGGCGCGGGCAATCATTTTATAGAAATTCAGAAAATAGACGAAATATTCGACGAGGAAACGGCAAGGTGTTTCGGGCTTAACAAAAATTGCATTGCAATAATGCTTCATACCGGCTCGCGCGGCTTCGGCTATCAGATATGCGACGACAATATCGGCATTATGCAGAAAGCCGTCATAAAATACGGCATAGACGTCGCGGACAGACAGCTTTGCTGCGCTCCTTTAAGTTCTCCCGAGGGGCAAGCTTATTTTTCCGCCATGGCCTGCGGAGCGAATTATGCCTGGGCTAACAGGCAGATGATTTCTTATCTTATAAGGCAGGCTTTTAAAGAGGCGGGTTTTCCGGAAACAGAGCTTAAAACAGTTTATGATATAGCGCATAATATAGCAAAAATCGAAAAGCACAAAGGAATAAAAACGATTGTGCACAGAAAAGGCGCGACTCGGGCTTTTGCAAAAGGTTCCGAAGATATTGCGGAATGTTATGCTTGCTGCGGACAGCCCGTAATTGTTCCGGGCTCTATGGGCGCGGCGTCATATGTTTTAAGAGGCACCCAAAAAGCTATGGATGAAACTTTCGGTTCGGTGTGTCATGGCGCCGGAAGAGTGATGAGCAGGACACAGGCATTGAAGGTTGTCAGCGGAAGAGAGCTTAAAAAAGAGCTGGAGGAAAAAGGGATTATCATATTTACCGACTCTTTTAAAACTCTCGCCGAGGAATCTCCTTGCGCTTATAAAGACATAAGCGAAGTGACAGCCTCATGCGAAGGCGCAGGACTTGCGGAAAAAGTCGCAAAGCTGCTCCCTCTTGCAGTTATTAAAGGATGATGCGGTTTCCCGGCGACGGAATAAAATCCTGCATTGTTTGCCGCATGGGCTTTTTCCTTGCGGGCATAATGCGGATAGCGGATATGATCATAATAAATAAAGCGTCATGTCCCGGCTCATATTAAAAGACCGGATAAACTTTTCTTTTTTGTATTTCCTGTTTTTCTGCGGCAAAAAACATATTGCCGTCCGGAACAGGAAAACAAAACCGCGGTTTTTTGTCTTTTTAAAATTTTACCGCTAAGAAAACTTCAGACAAAATAATTTTTCCGCAATTTTCTTGCGGTTTAAAACCCCGGCGCAACCGCAGATGCCGGTTTCTTCAAATCCGAAAAGAGTTTAATTGTTTTTCTGTGGTTGAGACGGTTTTCGGCTTCAAACATTTGTAAAGCCAAGACGCTGTTTTTATCTTCCGCCCGAAAAATTTTTTCTCTTCCGGAAAATATGCCGTTTTTTCGTCGCGCTTAAAGAAAATGTATTTAAAAATTGCTAAAATAGTACGCGTTATAAATAAGTTTTACGGGAGAAGGAAATGTTAGACATAAAGATTATAAGGGAAAATTTAAAAGAAGTGATGAAGGCAATGGAGTCAAGAAATCAGAATATAAATTTTGATCAGCTTCTTGACTGGGACGGCAAAAGAAAATCAACCATACTCGACATAGAGCAGCTCAGACTTAAAAGAAACAGAGAATCCGAAGAGATAGGAAAGCTTAAAAGAGAGGGAAAAGAGCCCTCCTCGGATCTTCTTGAAGAGATAAACCGGATAAGGGACAAAATTCAGGAGCAGGAAAAACTTCTTCTTATGATAGAGAGCCAGATGGAAGATTTTCTGCTCCGCGTGCCGAATATTCCCGATGAAAGCGTTCCTGCCGGCCGTGATGAGAGAGATAATAAAGCGGTGCGTTTTTCCGGAGAACCGGCAAAGTTTTCTTTTAAAGCCAAACACCATTGGGAAATAGGGGAAAAACTCGGCATTCTTGATTTTGAGACGGCGGCGAAAATATCCGGCTCCCGTTTTTCCGTTTTAAAAAATGAAGGCTGCGCTCTTGAACGAGCGATAATAAATTTTTTTATAGACACGCATAAAGCAAGAGGGTACGGCGAAATAATGACGCCTTATCTTGTAAACCGGACTTCAATGAGAGGAACCGGGCAGCTTCCGAAATTTGCCGACGACGCTTTTAAATGCGCTAATGATGAACTGTATTTAATTCCTACGGCGGAAGTTCCCGTAACCAATATTTACAGGGATTGCGTGCTTGAAGAAAGCGCGCTGCCTAAGAAATATGTCTCGTATTCCGCGTGTTTTAGAAGAGAAGCGGGCTCTTACGGAAAAGACACAAAGGGGCTTATAAGAAACCACCAGTTCAATAAAGTCGAGCTGGTAAAATTCGTCAAACCGGAAAATTCTATGGAAGAATTGGAATCTCTTGTGCTTGACGCCGGATATGTTCTTGAGCTTCTCGGACTGCCTTACAGAGTTTCGCTTCTGTGTTGCGGCGACACAGGTTTTGCTTCGGCAAAAACTTACGACCTTGAAGTGTGGCTTGCGGGAGAGGGAGAATACAGAGAGATATCTTCATGTTCCAATTTTAAAGATTTTCAGGCGAGAAGGATGAATATAAAAATGAAATATAAAGACGGAAAAAAGAGAGAGTTTGTACATACGCTTAACGGTTCCGGCGTAGCGGTGGGAAGAACTTTTGCGGCGATTCTTGAAAATTACCAGCAGGAGGACGGATCGGTAATCATTCCCGAGGCACTAAAAAAATATACCGGTTTTGATATTATAAAACCGGCATAGATTGCGCGGATTTATAAATAAAAAAGGCCGCCTTGTTATAAGGCGGCCTTTTTTATTTAGTCTTTATTTCTTCTTGGCTGCAGCCTTTTTTTTAGGAGCAGCTTTCTTTACTGTTTTTTTTGCCGCGACTTTCTTTTTCGGCGCTGCTTTTTTTGCTACGACTTTCTTCTTCGGTGCAGCTTTTTTTGCCGCAACTTTCTTCTTCGGCGCTGCTTTTTTTGCTTTGCATCCGCAAGCCATTTTTCGGCTCCTTTTGCCTTTTGGCATTTTTTTTCCGCCGGAGCGGTAGCTGACTTTATATGCGTATTATATAACGGATACTTATAAAAAGCAAGAGTTTTATTTCAGATCGTCAGGCATCTCTCTCGGGGGAAGTTTGATGCCCACAAGTTCGAATAAGCCTGAAATAACCGCTCCGATAAAATAAATAACCCATACATAAGTGTAGTAAGAACCGAAAATGACAGCCGCGCCCGCGACGATAAAAGAGCCTGCCAGTATCATAAGACTCGCTTCAAGGAATTTCCATTTTTTAGGCATGAGGTTGTAAATATGAGCCAGCTGGTAATGATGTCTTCTGTGTTTTACATAAGCCGCGGCGAGCAGAAAAAAACCTACCGGCGAAACGAACTGGCATATAAGATGGATTATTACAAGCTGCATTACGGGCGAACCCGAGGAAAACCAGACGGGGTCATACATATTGATCATTCCCCACGAGTAAATGATTTTTGAGCCTGCGGCCGCTATGCTGTTTACAAGAACGAAGATAACTCCCATCAGAGTCCCTATGGTATATGCGGCGACAGCCGAAGACTTCGGTGCGCCGCTGGGAGTGGGAACCCAGTGAAATATGGCGACAAGAATAGAAGGAGCAATAAGAGCCATCAGAAAAAATTGTCTCGCCGAATTGATTATCATCGGCCAGGGGTGGGGTCCCATAATATTTTGCAGCGGGCGCGTCACGAAATAAATTCCGAAAAGCACAAAAGCTATCTGTAATTTCTTAAACCCTATTTCTCCGAACATTATTGAACGGTATTTGCTTGTTCTTTTTACTTCAAGCGCCATAAAAAAATAAAAAAGACCGGTTATAAGGGGCAAAAATACCGTTATCGCAAAATCCAAGTTCATTTTTTCTCCGTTAGAAGTCTTATATTATAGTTTTTTGTTTTTATTGTGCCGTTTTTGAGATTCGACGGTTCAGACACGAAAAATACCGGATGTTGTCCGGAGCCGCCGCAAGTAAGTTCGCAGTGTACGGTGTTTTTCAGCATTATAAAAAAACTCAGCTCAGGATCGTTGAATTTAAGTTCAACCGCCAGAAAATCTCCGGATGACAATGTTTGTGAGGCGATTTTTTTTAAAAGAGCGTTTTTTTTGTAAAGAGAAATCACAAGATATAATTTTTTGAACTTTAACCCCGAAGGATTAATAAGCAGAAAATCCTCATTGCCGTCGTGACAGCTCAATTTTACCGTCTCCGTTCTTTTTCCAACGCTCATTAAAGTGTGCGTTCCGGATTCGCGCGAAGAAGTATAAAATCTGCTGACCGCGCCCGTTTTGGTTTTTGTTTCCAGCGTTTTTCTGTCCGGCCGTATCAGGCGGATAAGTTTTTTCTTTTCAAGATCCAAAAATAAACTCAAAGAAGCTTTGAGCGGAGTTAAGAAAATTTCTTTTTTCATTTGAAAATTACGCTTCCCCAGCATTTTTTACTCGCGGCGGCGATATGTCATTTCCTTGCGTTGGCGAAAGCTTTAAGAGTGTTTTCAAGAAGCATCGTTATCGTCATCGGCCCGACCCCTCCGGGTACGGGCGTTATTGAAATGTCCATATCTTTAACGCTTTCAAAATCTACGTCTCCTAAAAGTTTTCCGCCGGCTCTGTTTATCCCTACGTCGATAACGCAGGCCCCGTCTTTTATAAAATCCCTGTTGATAAAACCGGCTTTGCCGACCGCGGCGACGACTATATCGGCTTTTTTGCAAATGTCTTTTAAATTTTCCGTTTTTGAGTGCGCCATTATAACGGTGGCGTTGTTGGCAAGCAAAAGCATAGATAAAGGCTTTCCGACAAGGTTCGATCTTCCTATCACAACAGCCGTTTTTCCTTCAACCGCGATTTCGGATTTTTGAAGCAGATGTATCACTCCCAGAGGCGTGCACGAAACGGGAAAATTTTTTTCCGTTATTTCTTTCCAGCTTTTAGACAGGTTTAAAAGCCCGGCGTTAAAAGGGTGAAGCCCGTCGGCGTCTTTTAAGGGATTTATGGCGTTTATGCATTCCTGAGCATAACTGTTGTCGGGAAGCGGCAGCTGCAGCAATATCGCGTCTATGTCCGGATTTTCATTCAGCTCTTTTATTTTGTCTATAATTTTTTCTTTCGAAGAATCGGCCGCCAGCGCGCAATGTTTAGAATACATTCCGGCCTGGGCGCAGGCTTTTATTTTAGAATTGACGTAAACCCGGCTCGCGGGATCGTCTCCGACAAGTATTGTGGCAAGCCCGGGCGTTTTGCCTGTTTGCGTTTTCAGTTTTTCCACTCTGCGTCTGATTTCCAGCCTCTTTTCTTCCGATATTCTTTTGCCGTCTATTAAATTCATCGCCATATTCCCCCGGTATAAATTAAAATTTTTTGGCAAATAAACATTAAAAAAGCCGGGCTTTTTTGCAGTTCTTTTAAAAAGTTTCGTCATGCCGGATCCGTCAGATTATAATAAAACCCTTCGCGCAATTTTAATGCGGATAAAATGCCGTTTCGCTCAAAAAAAACGCGCCTGAAATGTTTTAGCGGCAAAATTTACTCCGGCAACAGCCGCGCTGGATTTTTAAGACATATCCGCCGCGTTTTTATCCGAACGCGCCTAAAAGTCTTTATCTTTCCCGCTTCCGGCGGCTTATGCGGCTTTTTTGCCGGTATTTCCCTAAACTGCGTTTCCGGTAAAGACTGCGGCGAATCCGTTACGCCGTATTCTATGCGCGGTCGGATTATTTCAATTCAAGCCGTTCCGGTTGAAAGAAGCGGCGCAAATAAGCAATATGATATTTCAATTCCACTGAAAATTCAATTTACGCTCCCGTAAAGGGAGCTACTACAGCCTTTTCTCCGTATTTGTTGACTCCGCCCATTTCAATTCACGCTCCCGTGAAGGGAGCGACTACATTGAGGCAAGATTAAAATTGAAAAGGAGGTATTTCAATTCACTCTTATATGGTTTGAAAAGATCCAGGGTTTATAAACAAAACATTTTTTTTGGTATGCTTCCACTCTGTAAATTCCCGCCTCTTTCGCTTCAGCCGAAAAAGCGTCCGCAAAACCGGAACAAAGTTCTTTGCCGTTATGAATTATTTTTATCAAAGCTTTTTGCGGAAGTTTTACTTTTACGAATGCAGGACCGGTCTTTTCCAAAGTTTCTCCGCTGTAAGCCGTTTTTAATCCGTCCGTTATGTAAAACTCAAAACCTTTTGAAGATTTCCATTTTTCCTGCGCAATGTACACGGATGAATTTTTAACGGATTCCATTATCTGCGTCTTTGCTTCTTCGGCGTCCGCGCTGAGTTCTTTTTTAAGCAAAATATGGGTTGAAACGGTTTTGAAAGCGAAATCGAAAGGAAAAATTCTGAAAGTCATAGCGAAAACTTTTTTTCTGAAATCGTGATTGTCTATTTCGCCGTAACCGGAAATAAGACGATTTCTCGTTTTGTCCAGATTCAGCCTGTCCCATCTTTCCAAAGTTTCTTTTCTAGGCCCCGATAAAATAAAAGCCGGAAAAACAATCGCTAAGGCCGCTCTGAAAAAAGAAGCGAGTTTGTCCTGCCAGTCCGTCATCAAATCCCATACGCTCAAAGAATCAAAACCGTTAATATCCCAGTTTTTCCATGCATAAGAGCGCACGCCGAAAGTTTTTGTGCCCGTATGATCCGGATGCGCTATTAGCCCGATGCCGCCGTCTCTTTTTACCGCGTCTATATATTTTTGGGGATTTTCGTCCGGGGCCGCCAAAACCGCCTTTTTTATTCCGATTGCCAGATAATGATTGTAAGAAGGGGAAATTTCTTCGCCGCATATGACAAAAAGCCCGTTATGCCAGCCTTCAAAGCCTTCTTCTTTCGCTTTCATATTGAAATGATCGGTGATAACGATAAAATCGGCTCCGCATCTTTCGGCCGAGCGTATTATTTCTTTAATATCAGTTGTGCCGTCGCATGAAAAAGCGGAATGAATATGGAAGAAACCCCTGTAGTCAAAACTCATATTTCACCCCGTTGCCGTCAAATATCAGACAAGAAATTATATAAACTCTTTGGATAAAATGCAATTGCGCAAAAAAGTTTAAAAATCAGGCGTTTTTTTACTCGGATTTATTATTGCAAGCATCAAACTTATTTGTTATAATGCTTTACGCTTTTTAAAATGGAAGGGTCGCATAGCTGGTCTAGTGCGGTGGTTTGCTAAACCGCTGTACGGATGAAAATCCGTACCGAGGGTTCGAATCCCTCCCCTTCCGTTTTTTTTCTTTTTTTTGCAGGCCGTTTTATAGTCCGGAACCGGAAAAATGCAGGATGAAGGTTTTCTTTTCGGCGCTTTAATAAAAGAAAGCTTTTTTATTAAAGCAAAATCCCGGCCGGCAGCTGAATTTATGCCGGACATGCCGGCGTAAAAAATCTCTCCGTTTGTGAAATCTCTTTATCTTTCCATTGCAGGCATATGCCGCATCCCGCTTTTTTTATACAAAAATCCTGCGGTTTCATCCGCTTCAATTTAAAAAAATTCCGGATATGGCAAATTTCAATTTGTTGTTTGCCGCCGCAGACGATGAGAACGCCGAAAAGGCGAAAACGGAAGTTTTATATAAAGAAAAAAAACAAAAAGAATACATTTACAAGTCTGCGGCTTTCTAGGCGCATTGATATGTTTTGAGAATTTATTTGTATTTTGCGTATATCGCGGCTTGCGGACTTTTTGCCGGCAAAAAACATCCGCGTTTAGTTTTTTTTATTATGCGGGAATGCGGAAAATGAAAAATAAGAAATGAAATTGATAGGAAAAGGCGCGTTTTTTAACGGGAAAAAAATATTGAACCTAAAACTTTATATTTCCCGTCCGGAAAAAGCCGGAGCGGCGGGAGCGCAAAAAACGAATGCCGCAAAAATACGCGGATATACAAAAATTTATCCGGCGGTTGGCGGTTATTTATTATAAAACATATGCTCTCTTTTTGAAGCGGGACAAAATATTTAAATCCGGACTCAAAAAAAAACGGTAATAAGGGTTTTGGGAAGCGTTTAAAATTTTTATTGTTTATCCGCATCCAGTCCGTTTAGCCATACGGCTATTTTATTGTCCACGGCTTTATCGTATTTTTTTGAAAGATTATTAAAATTTCTTCCCCGCAAAATAACGGCATTGACGGCTTTTTTCTCAAAATCCCGCGCGAATGTTCCGGGATTGCTTCCCTGGGTGGAAAAAGGAATTACTTTTTTCCCGAGAAAGTCGGATTTTTCCAGAAATGCGAGCAAAGGAGTCGCGGCCGTATACCACCATACCGGAGCGCCTACGAAAATATAGTCATATGACGCGAAATCCGGCATTCCGTTTTCAATTTCCGGATATTTTCCGGTTTTAAGCTGCTTTCTTATTTCTTTGTATATTTTCAGACCGGAAGACATTTTGCCTTTTGTTTTGATTTCATAAATATCGGCGTTTGTCATTGATGCTATTTTGCGCGCTATTGCGCGGGTATTTCCGCTTAGCGAATAATAAACCACAAGAACTTTTCCGAAGTTTTTATTGACTTCAATATTTTGGCCGGCATAAAAGGACATTTCTTTTTTATTTTTTAAATAAACTCTGCAAATATGAACGCCGCCTATAATAATGACCGCCGAGATTAAAGCCAAAACCGTATAAAGCGCATACTTTATCATAAAATTTTTCCTCCGTTTATTTTCTAAAACATATGATAAGATAAAAGAACCGGCATTATCAAGAGGCTTTGCCGCTTTCATATGCGGCGAAACAGACCGTCCCGGCAAGGTTTATGCTCTTGCCGATTTTTTTGTATTGCTGTATAATGCCTTTAAAATATAAAATTCAGCCGTCCTGTTTATTCAAAATGCGGCCGCCGGCAAGAGAATTTACAATTTTTGCGGAAATCTCATTGGACTCCGGCTTTTTTATAATGACGGATTTAAAATCGGGAAATATTTAAACGGCGCAAATTTTTTTGCCGCTGTTTCGATAAATACATATTAAAGGGAAAATTTTTATGTCATCGACTGTTAAAGACTCTTTTTCTTCCAAATGGGGTTTTATTCTTGCGGCGGCCGGATCGGCTATAGGAATGGGCAATATATGGCTTTTTCCTTACAGAACGGGCGAGCTGGGCGGAGCGGCTTTTTTAATACCTTATATATTATGTGTTATTCTTTTGGGTTTTACGGCGGTTGCCGGGGAAATAACCGTAGGCAGGCTTACCGGCGCAGGCCCTATAGGCGCTTTCAGAAAAGCGCTTGAACTCCGCGGCAAAAACGGAAATGCGGGAGAGGCTTTCGGCTGGTTTTCCGTATCGGTTATTTTTATAATAGCTTTGGGATATTCGGTTATTGTCGCATGGGTAATACGCTTTTTGGCCGGCTCGGTCACGGGAGCCGCTTTTTCCGCCGCGGACAGCGCCGGATATTTTGATAAAGTAACGGGAACCGATATAATGCTTTGGGTGGCGGTTACTCTCGCGATTACGGCATTGTCAATGATAAGAGGAGTTGAAAAAGGAATAGAAAAAATAAGCGGTTTTATGATTCCCGCTTTCATAATTTTATTTCTTGTTTTGGCCGTAAGGGTTTTCTTTCTGCCCGGCTCTTATGAAGGATATAAATATCTTTTCGTGCCCAGATGGGAATTTTTATCTAATCCGCGCACATGGATACTTGCGCTGGGACAGGCTTTTTACTCTTTGTCCATATTCGGCTCGATAATGATCGTTTACGGCTCTTATTCGAAAAAAAGCGAAGATATAATAGTCTCGGCGAAAAATATAGTGATTCTTGACACTGTTTCTTCCGTTATAGCTTCTTTAGTCATTATTCCGGCGGTTTTTGCTTTCAGTCTTAATGTCAAAGCCGGTCCGGCTCTGATGTTTATAACAATGCCCGATATCTTTAAAACCATTCCTTTAGGGCAGTTTTTTATGATAATTTTTTTTACCGCGGTTTTTTTTGCTGCGCTGACTTCATTTATAAGCGTTCTTGAAGTGGTGATAGAAACCCTGCAGAACAAATTTAAGATGAGGCGCATATCGGCTGTCATAACAGCGGCTTTTGCCGCTTTCGTATGCAATATTTTTATTAACGGCAATATCGGCGGTTTTATGGATATTCTTGAAATATATTTCGTTCCTTTATGCGCTCTTATAGGCGGGATATTCGCTTTTTGGATTTTTCCGGAAAAGATTTTTAAAGACGAAATAGAAATCGGAAGAAAAAAAGCTCTGGGAAAAATATTCATGCCTGCCGGCCGTTATGTTTTATGCGGGCTGATACTTATAATATATATAGTAAACATATTCCATATAAACCGCTGAAAATTTTCCGTTTCAGAATCCGGGCTTATTCGGCCTTGTATTCAAAAAACCGCAAAAATGCCGTCGGGGTTTTTTCGTATATGTCCGAGGAAGAAAAATATGCATCCGCATAAATTATTCTATCCGGCATATGCCTAAGCCTTACCGCGTTGTTTTCAATACGGCGGCTTTTAATAAACCGCGCTTAGACGGAGAGTCCGCTTTTTATCTTAAAAAACGCCAGGCGGGTCGATTCGTCAAAAACGGAATATGGTATGTATGCCGTAAAACAACGGCTTTGCCTGCCTTATAAATTGATCTTACGGTTATATCCGGATAAAGCCTGTGCTTGAGGCTTTCGGCAAATGCGAAATTTTTAAAAACCGGATAAAAGCGCTGAGATCGCGCCGTATATTCGCATTTTCATATTTTGATAAAGCCCGGCCGTAAAAACAAATCAAGGCGTTTAAACGGAAATGTCCGGCGGGCGTTTCCCGGATCCGAAAGATGAATACTGCCGATATTTTGTCCGGCAGGCCGTTTCAGGCGGCTGTACGGAAAAGATTTTATATTTTAAACCGCATTGTTTTGCCGTATAAAACTAAAACTTTTCCGGAATTTACGGTTCAGGCTGAAAAATACGCTTCATAAATTACAGAAATATAAAAATAAACGAAAAATAAGATATTTTTAAAACTTTTGCTTTTATCAAAAAGACGGCGAAAAACAGGCCGGCGCTCGGGACGAACTTTTTTTTAAAAAAAATTTTGTTAACGGTAAGTTCTTTTTCTCCATTTCCACGGCTCAACGGGATACTTTTCGCTCCAGAGACCTTTCTTTTGCTCTCTGGCGGTTTTTTGCAGTTTTTCCCATTGCGCGCATTCCGCAATTTTGCAGAATTGCGTGTATACCCAGGCATGGCCTTCCTCAACCATCATGCGGTTTATGTCAGTTCCGTCAGCAAAAACTCTTCCGACAGAGCGCTTATAGCGGTCAATGTCAAGAATGTCGGCCGTAATGTTTTTTTCTAAAACTTTCTCGGACAGAAATCTTTTCGCGTTTTGTCCGTGGCTTTGATCCAGTTCGGGCGAATCTATTCCGTAAAGCCTGATTTTTACGCGCTTGTTTTCACCGTTTATTACGGTCAGAGTGTCTCCGTCGTTTATTTTTATAACCGTTCCCGATATAATTCCGCTGACAGGACGGGCATATTCCTTTACGGCCGTTTCTTTGACGAGCAGTCCGGAAAAAAACGCCGTTACAAGCATAAACGCGAGTTTATAAAGATTTTTCTTAAGAAAAATCTTTTTTGCGCGTTTGCCGCTATTATTCCTTTTATGTCTTATTCTCATATGACTTTTTTACAAATTAAATTTTACCGTAAACGTTTTTAAAACCGCAGCGGACGTTTTCCCTTACAGATTTTCCGTGAATATGAATATAAGAAAGCCGCCATAAAGTCCGGGAAATAAAGCAAAAACTTCCGGCTTTTCGTTAAATTTTTCTTTTGTCCCGATAAATATTTAAACAAGCATGACGGCTGCCCGTATTTTTTTCTTTCGCGTCGGTTATCATCGTGCAGTTAGGGGTAAGCCCTTTAAGTTTCAGGTATCCGCTTCCCCAGACAAACATAGCCGAAAGAACGGGCTTAAGCGTTTTTCCTTCCTGCGTAAGGGAATATTCGACTTTGGGCGGCACAACGGGAAAAACTTTCCTCGAAATCAGCGCATTGTTTTCAAGCTCCCTGAGCTGCTGCGTGAGCATTTTCGCGGTAACTCCGGGAATAAGCTTTTTTAAACCGGAAAATCTTAAAGTTCCGTTCAGCAAATGCCAGAGTATAAGAGGTTTGTATTTTCCGCCTATAATATTTAACGCGGTCGAAACGGGACAATTGTAATTTTGATTTTTCTTTTTCATAAAAAACCTCTTTAAAACTTATCAATTTCCAAATACGTCCGTTAAAGATTTAAATATCGCGAAAATTTCTTTGCGCGCACGCCTTTTGTTTTTTTCAAAAACCGGCAAAATCTTAAAAAACGTAAAACAGTCCCGCGCAAACCGGAAGCGGCGTCAAGAAAACGCAAAAATAAAAATATCCGCTGCAAAGCAGAGCTTTTTTACGGAAAGAAAACTTATCCGTCCGCTTTTTTATATTGCCCGAATGTTTTTGAAGTATCTTTTCATATACTATATTACAAAAAAGTGCATTCTTGCCAAAAGGATAATTGATTTATAAAATGCTAATTAAAACAAAAGGCGTTGTCAAATATATTTTCCGGACGCAAAAATAAAATATGACAAAAGGCGAATATATGGAAAAGAAAAATTTTATTGTCACGGGTATGACTTGTTCGGCCTGCTCGGCGCGCGTGGAAAGAGTCGTGTCGAAAGTAAAAGGCGTAAAAAGCGTTAATGTAAACCTTTTAAAAAATTCCATGTCGGTAATTTTCGACGGGGCCGTAACAAACGCCGGGGAAATAGTCGAAAAAGTCGAAGAGGCCGGATACGGCGCGGCGTTAAAAAGCGTCCGGAAAGAAAAAATAAAAGGCGCGATGCCCGTAAACGGCGCGCAGACGGAAACGGAATTGATAAAAAAAAGATTCATAGCGTCGCTTATATTTACTCTTCCTCTTTTTTATACGGCCATGGGCCCGATGATCGGTCTTCCTTTGCCGTCATTTTTCGCAGGAGCCTCCAATTTGATGATTTTGGTTTTTACCCAGTTCCTGCTGGCGGTTCCGGTGGTTTTCATCAACGGAAAATATTTTCAGTCCGGTTTTAAAAATCTGCTGAAACTTTCTCCCAATATGGATTCTCTCATAGCGCTTGGTTCGGGATCGGCTTTTGTCTACGGGACATATTCCGTATATAAAACGGCTTACGGCTTTTCCGTCGGCGATACGGCGTTGGCGCATGAAGCCGCGATGAATCTCTACTTTGAATCGGCTGCGATGATTCTTACCCTGATAACTCTGGGGAAATTTCTTGAAGCAAGGGCCAAAGGCAAAACTTCGCAGGAAATAACAAAACTTATAAACCTTGCTCCCAAAACGGCTGTCGCGCTCCGTAACGGCACAGAAGAAGAAATTCCCGTTGAGGACGTCGTGAAAGGAGATATTCTTATAGTCAAATCGGGCGACACGGTTCCGGCGGACGGAATTATCGAAGAAGGAAATGCTTCCATTGACGAATCCGCTATAACCGGAGAAAGCCTGCCTGCCGATAAAAGCGCGGGAGATAAAGTTACGGGCGCGACCGTAAACGTTTCCGGATATTTCAAAATGAAAGCCGTCGCGGTCGGAGATGAAACCGCGCTGGCGCGGATAATAAGTCTTGTAGACGAGGCGACTTCTTCTAAAGCGCCGATAGCAAGGCTGGCCGATAAAATAAGCTATATTTTTGTTCCCGCTGTTATGTTTACGGCTTTATGCGCGTCGGCCTGCTGGCTTATCAGCGGATACGGCGGTGGCTTTGCGCTTTCCGTGGGCATATCCGTGCTTGTCATATCCTGCCCGTGCGCTTTGGGCCTTGCGACTCCTACGGCAATAATGGCAGGCATGGGAAGAGGAGCTTCAAACGGCATACTTATCAAATCGGCGCAGGCTTTGGAAACCGCCCGGATGATTGATACGGCCGTCATTGACAAAACGGGGACGATAACGGAAGGCAAACCCGTCGTTACGGACATAATAGCCGCAAACGGCGACGAGAAAGAACTGCTTGTGCTCGCAGCTTCGATAGAAAGCATGTCAAACCATCCTTTGGCCGGCGCCGTGGTCAAATATGCTTCAGACAAAAAAACTGCGCCGGAAAAAGTCAGCGGCTACAATTTTATACACGGAGAAGGCATAAGCGGCATTGTCAAAGGCGTTTACGGCGGCGCTCCGGACGGCGTCAAAGTTTCCGGAGGCAACCGCAAGCTTATGGAGAGAGAAAAAATCGACATAAGCGGATACATAAAAAAAGGCGAAGATTTTTCGCGTCAGGGAAAAATCCCTTTGTATTTTGCCAAAGGTAAAACTTTTCTCGGGATAATAGCTTTAGCCGACACTTTGAAAGCCGGAAGCGCCGAAGCCGTGGCAAAGTTCAGGCAGATGGGCATTGATGTAGTAATGCTTACCGGAGACAATGCGAAAACGGCGCGTTTTATAGGAGAGCTGGCCGGCGTGGATGCGGTCGTTTCCGATCTTTTGCCGGAAGAAAAAGAAAGAGAAATCCGCGCTTTGCAAAAACGGGGGAAAAAAGTGGCGATGATAGGCGACGGCATAAACGACGCGCCGGCTCTGGCGCGCGCGGACGTCGGCATAGCCATAGGCGCGGGAACGGATATTGCGATTGAATCCGCCGATATAGTTTTGATGAGAAGCGATCTCAATGACGCGGTTACGGCGGTAAGGCTCAGCCGCGCGACGGTTAGAAATATCAAGCAAAATCTTTTCTGGGCTTTTATTTACAATGCCGTGGGAATTCCGCTGGCTGCGGGAGCTCTTTATAAAGCCTGGGGAATACTTCTTAATCCCATGATAGCGGCCGCGGCAATGAGTTTCAGTTCCGTTTCGGTGGTTTCCAATGCTTTAAGACTGAGATTTTTCAAACCTGAAAAAGCCGGCAATAAAAATATTGTAAAAAAGGAGAAAACAATGAAAAAAACCATTAAAATTGAAGGAATGAGCTGCGGACATTGCAGCGCGTCGGTTACAAAAGCGCTTAAAGCTTTGGACGGAGTAAAAGATGCGGATGTCAATCTCCGGGATAAAGAAGCTGTTGTCGAAACGGACGGTTCGGTTGCGGATGAAAGCCTTGCGCAGGCCGTTAAAGATGCGGGTTTTGAAGTAAAAGAAATAAAATAATCGCTTTATATCCGTAAAATTTTCCGGTATAAATCCAAGGCGGAATTCTTTTTCCGGAAAAATACTCGGGGATTCCTTGGAATATGCCGGTATTTTGAAAGCTATCCCGGAAGAATTTACCGCTTTCGCGTCTATTCCGGTTTTAAAAGGAAACGCTGCGGATATATGCGAAAATCGTATTCGGGAAGCATTGTTTTTACGGAAAAACGGGAAGTTCGCGCATAAAACCGTCAAGAATCCGGAAATACCGGCCGCGGCCGGCGCAGTGGACGCTTTTGCGGCTGTTTTCTGTATAAGATATGCGGCACGCACGGATGCGGCGTCGTCTTATGTACGTTCGCGCAGGAAAGCGATGGACGTACCGCCCGCAAAAAAAAATTATTGCTTGATATGGAAAAAATTAAAATTGAAGAAATAGAAGCCCGCTTTGAAAGAAAAAAAATCAGGAATATATATATAACCGTAAACGTTTTAAACGGAGAGGTCAGGATTTCCGCTCCTTTGAAAGCCGCAAGGAATACGGTGGAGTCTTTTTTTGCTTCAAAACTTGCCTGGATAAGAAAACAGAGGGAAAAAACGGCTTTGCGGCCGTCTGAAATAAACAATAATTTTTGTCAGGGCGAAAAAGTGGCGGTATTGGGCAGAAAATATGATTTGAATATTTTTGAATATGCGAAAGAGCCGAAAATTTTTTTGAATTTCGATTCAATAGATATGTATATATCGGCCAAAGCCGGAACGCAGAAAAGAAAAGAGGCAATGGAAGCTTTTTACAGATTAAAGCTGGAGGAGACAGTTCCTTGTTTTGTCCGTAAATGGGAGAAAAAAATGGGAATCTGCGGCAAACCGGCATCCGGAAATTTTCCGCCGGAAATTTTCCGGAGAAATTCCGGACTTCTTTTTCCGCTTAAAACGGAACCCGAACGGGCGGTTTTCGCAAACGCGGTAAAAATAAAGTATAAAAAGATGAAGGGAAGATGGGGAAGCTGCAATATTTCCGACAGGATAATCACCTTAAACACCGAACTGGCGAAAAAAAGCGGAAGATGCATCGAATATGTCACGGCTCACGAACTGCTTCATCTTAAAGAAAGAAAGCATAATAAAAAATTCAGGGATTATATGAAAAAAGCTTTTCCGGACTGGAAAAAGCTTGAGGCGGAACTTGCCGGATATGTTTGAGTTCCGGCGTCCAGGCTTTCACGGACGCGGTTTTGCGTTTTCGGCCGGAATGCTTGTTTGAATTTTCATACAATGCAAAACCGTTTCCGGGCTTTTGCGCAAAAAAAAACGTTTTCCGGCGCGAATAAGAATTATATGCTGAAAAAACAAATGTACCCGCGGCCGCCGTGGCGAATAAACTCTCCGCGCGCGTTTTGGGTATAAGAATATTCATTGAAGCGGATTTTAAACCATGAAAAAATCAATTAAAATAAGCGCTGCAATACTATGCATTACGGCTTTTTGCCCTTGCTTTTGCTTTTCGCGGCAGGAGCCGGAATTTTTGACGGATTCCCTTACGGCCGCAGGGAGCGTTAAAAGAGGAGATAAAATCAGAATAGAAGGTTTTTATTTTGACGACGGCGGCTCCGCCGTAAACGACGGGCTGAAAAAATATTTGAAAAACATAGCGGCGGAAATCAAAAAGATAAAATACGCAAAAATTTACATTGACGGATATACCGATAACAGAGGCGGAAATTCGGCAAATAACAGACTTGCGCGCACCAGGGCGGAAAAAATAAAAAAAGAGCTTGCTGAAAACGGTATTCCCGCAAGAAAGATGCAGGCCAGGGCTTACGGTTCGATAAGACCGATAGCTTCAAACGAGACAAAAGCCGGGAGAATTCAAAACAGAAGAATTGAAATCATAATAAAATAAAAATGAAAAAACGCCGTCCGGAATTGTGAAAGAAGCCGTAAAATAAAAAAAAGGGTGTCAGCCCCTTTTTTTTATTAAGCTTCCGGCTTGTTTTGTTTGAAAGAGTAAAAATTTCCGTTCTTACGCAAACAATTTTATACGCCTGCGCAGTCATCGGCGCAAGAATATCCGGCTTATGAATTTTTGCCTTATTACAGCAGCACGGTTACGCCCAGCCCCACGGCCTGAACGCCGTTTTTAAATTTGGCTTTTATATCGCTTTGGGAAGAAGCGTCCACTTTAAGATCCGGCATAGACAGGTAAGAGTATTTTATATTTACCAGAAACCATTTCATCAGTCTCAGGTTGGCCCCCGCCTGCATCTGCCATGAAAAACCGTTGCCGTCAACTTCGTCTTTGACCCCTTTATAGCTTATATTCAGTTTCGGAGAACCGACTCCGACTCCAAGCCCTATAAAAGGAGTTATCAGGTTTTCCTGCATGTTCCAAAAATCCAAAACGGCGTTTGCGAAAAGCGCCTGCGCTTTATATTCCACATTGCTGTTCGTTTTGTCCGTTTCAAAATCATTTTTGCTTATTATCATATACTGGGCTTCCATTCTTAGCTTTCTTCCCAGTCTGTAACCCGCCGAAAAATCATATCTGGGGCCGGAAAGCGTTTTGGAATTTCCTTTTGAAGTTGTGGCGTGATTTATAAAATCGTCATAAGAAAAATCTTCAAAACTCATAGAAAGCCCGGCTCCGATATATACCTTATTATTTATCTCTCCGGCAAAAACCGCGCCGGATGCGGCCGCAATGCAAAAAAGCGCAAGCAATAAAATTTTTTTCATTTTGTGTCCTCCTGCAAAACTGTGAATAAAGGCAATATATATATTTTGGTTTTTTTTGTCAATCGGCCGCGTTTTCCGCGTAGAAATTGCCGGAAATTGACTTTCACGGTAAAAAATAATAGAATCTTAGAACTTATTTTAAAGGCGGCGTAGCTCAGGGGTAGAGCAGAGGACTCATAAGCCTTTGGCCGGTGGTTCAATTCCACCCGCCGCCATATACTTGCCGAAAAGCGCTTATAAATATTCGAAAAATTCAACTTTTATATGTTTCCTGCATTTCTTATAATCACAGGCATTTGCGCCGCTTTTGCGCAGGCGTTTTTTTTCAGGGATTTGCTCGCCGTTTTCCAGGGCAATGATCTTGCCGCGGGCATTCTGACCGCCGCTTCGGCTTTTGCTTTTTCTTCAGGCGCGTTTATCTGCGCGAAATTCAAAAGAATAAACTCCTCACTAAAAACCGTACGTTTTTTTCCGGCGGTTGCTGCCCTGCTGTTTGTGCTGTCTTTCGTATTCATAATGAATATAAGAAATATCCTCAATATATCTCCCGGAGCGGGAATTTCTCTCAAAAGCGCTTTTATTTACATTTTCGCCTCCGTTTTTCCTTTCTTTTTCGTCTTCGGCGCGGGTTTTTTGAGCGCGGTAAAAATAAATAAGAAAAATTTCCCCGCAAACAAAGCTTTTATTTTTATCTTGTCGGGCATTGCGGCCGGAGGTCTTCTTTTCTTTTGTTTTATGTACGCTTTTGCGGCGGCGGACATAGTTTTAATCGCTTCGGCTCTGCTGTTTACCGCTTCGGTTCTTGTTTGCGAAACTAAAAAAAGCGCAAAAATATTTTTTGCCGCGGGCCTTGCGCCGGTTTGCTGCGCGTTTTTTTTCGATGCCGAAAAAATAGACATAAAAATTCTGGAAAAAAGTTTCGGAAACGCAACAATAACGGATTATGCATATACGCCTTACGGACAAACAGTTATGTCGCGCAAAAACAACGAATACTCTCTTTTTGTCAACAATATTCTTCTTTTTTCATATCCTGACGGCGATATACTTAATTCCGAGGATTTCGGACATATCCCTATGCTCCATCTAGAATATCCTGAAAATATTCTTGTCATAGGCGGGGCCGCGAAATATCTGCCCATGATTTTGGAGCATAAGGTCAAAAGGGTGGATTATCTGGAGCCCGATAAGCCGATAGTCGAAATGGTAAAAAAGAATATATCGCATATGGGATATGCTTTTAACGACGAAAGGGTGCGCATACACAACGGGCCGGCCCGCGCTTTTCTTAAAAAATCGGATATAAAATACAATCTTATTTTAGTCGGGCAGCCTGCGCCCGTAAACCTGAAGCTTAACGGCTTTTATACGAAAGAATTTTTCCGGGAAGCGAAAGCAAATATGAAAAAAAGAGGTTTTATAGCCGTAAAACTTCCGGGAACAATGGCTTTTTCCACGTATATAATGGCCGAACTCAACAAATCCGTTATGGAAGCTATGAAAAGCGTATTTCTCAATGTCAGCATAATACCCGGAAGCCAGAATATACTTATAGCTTCGGACAGGAAAATGCCCTACCGGTTTCATATAAAAAAAAGACTTTACAAAATGCAGGAAACCACATTGGTACTTTCAAAATATTATCTTGACGACCGTATGGACACCGAAAGGGTCAGATGGCTTGAAAACGAGCTGGATAAAGTCGGTGATGATGAAGCTTTGATCAATACGGATACGGATCCGAAAGCCATGCTTTTGTCCGTTCTGCATTCGCAGTCCGCGTTTTCCCCGTATCTTTCTCTTATTCTTGACGGCGCCAGACATTACTCCTATATAATATTATTTGCCGTGGTGGCGGCTTTTTTCTTTTCAAAATCTCTTTATGCGGCGACGGCTTTCGTTTCCGGCTCGGCTTCGGTATGGGTTTTTATAACCGCTTTGTTTGCCGTGCAGATGCTGCAAGGGGATATTTTCAGGACATCGGGGCTGCTGACGGCATTATTCGCGCTTGGAATATCGTCGGGCAAACTTTACTCCCGGCAAAAAAAAGACATTATGCCTTTAAATAAAAAAATGTTCCGGATCGAACTTCTTTTTCTTATGCTGATAATTCTGTTGTTGTCGGTTTTCAGATTTTACAGTATAAACATATATATAATCTGCGTTTTTTTAACGCTTGCCGGTTTTGCCGCAGGGACCGGCTTTGCGCGGATAACGGAAATTTCGGAGCTTTTTGAGGAAAAAAGATCAGGGAAACTGAAAATATACCAGGCCGCCGCCGCGGGCATTTTATTCGCTTCTCTTGCGGGAGGCTGTTTTCTGATAGCCGCCTGGGGCATAGAAAAATCTTTGCTTTTTATCCTTTTTATGAAATTTCTGATCTTTTGCCGCTGGGCCGACATCCGCAAGCGCGGATTATAAGAAATATAAGAAAAATAAATGCTTTTTCAGTTGCATTTACGGATATAAAAAATGTAAAATAAGTGTAAAATATATTGAAAACGGGGACTGTTAATGAATAAAAAAATATCCGCAGGCATAATTACGGTTTTTCTTTGTTTTTTCTGCTGTTTTACGGCGGAGCTTTTTGCAGACGACTTGCAGAAATACATTATATCGGGAATAATAACCGATAAAAGCAATGAAACTCCAATAGAAGGAGTCGAAATTCTTATTACCGGAGACAAAGAAATTTCGGAAAAAAGCGATGTTTTCGGATATTACCAGATAGAAGAGATAGAAGCCGGAGCGTATCTTGAAGTGACGCCTTCAAAAGAAGGTTTTGAATTTTTTCCCGAGTCTCTTACCATTTCTTCTCTCAATTCGAACAGAACAATAAACTTTACGGCTTCTGCGGAGCTTTCCGCGGACGCTGACGCGCAAAACGGGGCAGGCAAAGCCGGTTCCGCGCCGCCGGTTCCGGTAATAATTTCTCCTTCCGGCAAAAAAACAGTCCGGCAGGACGCTTATGTGCTTTCAAGTCCTCCGAGCGGCGTTTCGCAAGTCCAGCCCGAATATGTTTCCGAAACGAAACCGTTTTTTGCGGCCGGAAAAGAGCCGGAAAACGGCAATGCCGGACAGGATAAGCCGTTTTTTGATTTAAACGGGAAAGTCAGTTATTATGCGTCGGGGCTTGTGGGCGTGAGGGTAATTATAAATGACGACAGAAAGCTTATGACGACAACGGATGTCAACGGCTATTATTCTTTTAAAGATCTGAAATCCGGCAAAAACTATACGGTAAAATTTATCAGAGACGGTTATATGTTTGATCCGCCGGAATATGAAATAATCGACGGGCGGCAGGATTTTGTTATAAACTCCGAAGCTTCGGTAAGCACTTATAAAATAAGCGGAAAAGTGCTTGAAGGGCGCAATGCCGTGGAAGGCGTGAATGTTAAAATAGTAAGCGGAAACGATTCGTTTAATGTGTATACGGACAGAGACGGATTTTATGAAATAGATAGTCTTCATTACGGCAAAACGTATTTCGTGACGGCTTTGAAAGACGGAACGGTCATAACCCCCCAGAAAGTTACCGTTAATAAGCTTGATAATGACAGAACCGTAAATTTTAATGCCGTCGTCCAGAAATTTTCCATAAGCGGCGCCGTAAAAGATTTTGACGGACAGCCCGTTAAAAATGCGGAAATTGAATTCGGCACAACTTTCGACACTTTTAAAGCGGTGACCGATTCAAAAGGCAAATACAATATGGAAAATATACCTATGGCGCTTACATATACCATTGTCGCCGGGAAAGAAGGATATGAATCTTCACAGCCTTTCGTGATTGAAAGCCTTGATAGAGACAGAGAAATAAACTTTGAAATAAAAAACATATCTAAAAAAGACAAGCCCAAAAAAACGGAAAAGATGAAATTTTCCGACGGGGAAACTGAAGGCGAAACGTTTAAGAAAATTTCCAAAGAAAAGAAAATTTCAAGAAAATCCCGGGCCGTTTCCGCAAGAGCGTTAGCGAAAAAAGAAAGTGAAGAAAAGGAAAAACGGAAAGAGGCCGAAAGACTTGAAAGAAAGCAAAGAGAGGAAGAAGCAAGACAGGCCGAGCTGGAAAGGGAAAGGATGGCCGAACAGGAAAGACTTGAAGAAGCCAAAAGGGAAGAAGCCGAAAGAAGGCTTGAGGCCGAACGGGAAAGACAGGAACAAAAACGTCTTGCCCGGCAGGAAAGAGAAGAAAGGGAAAGACAAAGAGAAGCGGAAAGACAGGAAAAGCTTGAAAAGAAACGTTTGTCCGGGCAAGACAAAGAAGATAGTCTGCGCCGGCGGGAAGCTGTGAGACAGGAAAAAAGCAGAACTGCAAAAAAATATCAAGACAAAACATATAAATCCGCGAAGAAAAAGGCTCGGGCAAAAGAAGATGAAGATATCGCCGGTATGCCGAAAGAAAGAGCCGTTAAAGAAAAAACCGTAAAAGTCAGGGGAAAGATCGAATCCGCAGGCGCGCCGCTTAAAGATATAACGGTCAATATGTCTCATGGATTTTCCGCCAAAACCGATGACAAAGGAAGATACGAACTGTCCGTGCCGGCGGGAAAACGCTATACTTTAGCTCCGGAATCCCAGGATTTTTATTTTGAGCCTCCCAAAGTGGTTTTTGAAGAATTGAAATCCAATACAATACAGGATTTTGCGCCTTATATATTTGTGGAAGGAGAAGTTTTTGCGGAAGGCCAAGGCATTGAGGATGTTCAGATAAGTTTAAACGGGATAAGGAAAACCGCGACAAGCCGGTTCGGCAAATATAAAATCGAAAAAATCGAATACGGTTCTCCTGTTATAATTTCGGCCTATAAAAACGGAATAAATCTTTATCCGTCCGCGATAGAAATTCCGAAAGCGGTCAAAAACCGCGATGACGCTAATTTCCAGGCTTCTTTTTCCATAACGGGAAAGGTAAACGTTCAGGGCGGAGGAATGGGAGCGGGAAATATAAATATTGAAGTAAGCGGCGGCACAAATACTGTAGTAACCACGGATTTCAGCGGTAATTTTACGGTTTTGGGGATTGTGCAGGGAAGCTCTTTTGAAATTACCCCTAAAGCCGGCGGTTTTTCTTTTACTCCGTCGTCCAGAAAATATTCGCAGGTCAGGGAAAGTTTCGTGGGGCAGAACTTTTCCGCGGTAAAACAGACGTATACGGTCAGAGGGAATGTCAATATAGGCGGCAAACCCATAAAAAACGCCGTTGTCGGCATATCAAAAAGAGCTCTTAAATATTATACGGACGACGAAGGCATGTTTATTATCGCCAATCTAGATTACGGCGGGCCTTATACTTTAACCGTGCTCAGCAAAGAACATGATTTCGAGCCTATAGTAATAGATGTTCTTGACAAGGATACCGACATTGAATTTTCCACTGACATTTCCCTCGGAGGAAAAGTGATGTCCGGGAATAATCCCGTGGAAGGGGTTATTGTTGACGTTAACGGCAAAAAACATAAAACCGATGCAAACGGGCAGTATCTTATTAAAGGTCTCAAATATAACGGCGACTATCTTCTTTCCCTGTCGGCGCCCGGAGTTTTGTTTTCTCCTTCCCAAAAAGAGTATAAAGGCATAAAGAAAAGCGTGTTAAACGAGGCTGTCGGCGCCTTTGCAATTATTAACGGCAGGGTAACTTTTGACGGAAAGCCTTTCGCCGGAGCGATGATAAAAATAACGGGAGATTCCGCCGTTTACAAATCGGACTCAAACGGTTATTTTCTGATAAAAGATCTTTATCTCGGAAACGATTACGTGCTTGAAATATCAAGCCCCGGATATAAATTCGATCCTCCGAAAAGGGAATACAAAAAACTTTCAAGCGGCAAAATGAGCGAAAACTTCAAAGCTTTCACGGACGGAATGTCCGTCAGGGGAACAGTTACTGCCGACGGCAAACCTCTTAGAAGAATTCCGGTTGTGGCGGAAGGGAAGGTTAGAACGCAGACAATGACCAATGACCGGGGGGAGTTTGTTTTTGAAAACCTTGAGCCGGATGAAAGATATGAATTTACCGTAATCAGCAAACTGCACAGATTTGAAGTTCCCAGCGGGATAATTGAAGTTCTGGATTCGGATAAAGTAATTGATTTTGAATCAGGAAAAACGGTCTACCCCAAAGAATCTTCTTCCGAGACCGAAACTTCTGGCGGCTCCGCAAAGAAAGACAAAACGTATTACAGGGTAAGCGGCAGGGTTACGGCGGCCGGCAGTCCGTTAAAAGGGATCTCCTTGGTGGACGCAAACGGAAAAAATCTAGCTAAAACCAATGCTTACGGAGAATATTTTGTTAATTTCGAGGCCGGTAAAAACATTGAAGTGCGGGCATTTGCGCGCGGATATTCTTTCAGCCCGGAAAAATATTCCATAAATTCCATAAAAGCCGCCTCTTCAAATATGAACTTTACGGCGCGTTCGAACACGCACTCTCTGAGCGGGCACATTTGTAATAAAGACGGCAAAGGCATAAAAGGGATTTCCGTAAAAGACTTAAACTCGGCCGGCGATTTTATGACCGATTCGAAAGGCGCTTATAAAGTTACCGGACTGTTTAACAGAACTACAAGCATGATTGTTCCGGATTCGCAAAATTATAATTTCTATCCCGAGAATATTGAAGTTTCCCTGGAAAGCGATACTGTCGCCAATGATATTTACGCTTATCCCAAAAAGCCCAGAAAAGCCGAAGCTTTTGTTTACGGAGGGATAAATTCCGTAATTAACATATCGGACGGCGACGTTTCCGTGGTTATGGTTTCTCCTTCCGGGGGGAAGGTTTCCGTGCTGATAAAAAATGACAAAGATACGGCGGTCAGGGAATTTGAGACCGATATAGCAGGCGCAGCCGCGTCCGCCGTTAACTGGGACGGGACTTGGAGCACGGGCGAAGACGCCGATGCGGGAAGTTATTATGCGGTTCTTAACGGCGCGGGATTTAAAGACGAGAACTTAAAGTTTACGATAGTTGAATGAAAAAATTACAAGTACGTTTAAAAACGGATCCGTATAATTTGATTTTTAGCGCGAAAGAAAGTGATTTCACGCTTTCTTTTAAGCGGGCGGTTGAGACTAAATCAGTTTTTGTGGTTACGGATGCAAATGTTGAGCGGCTGCATCTTCCGTCTTTTTTGCAAATGCTGAAACATTGCGGATATTTATGCAAAAGCGCCGTCATAAAAGCCGGCGAAGAAGGAAAAAGCATGAAATCGCTGGGTTTTCTGTACGATAAAGCTTTGTCTTACGGATTTGACAGAAAAAGCTGCGTTATAGCGCTTGGCGGCGGCGTTGTAGGGGATGTCGCGGGTTTTTTTGCGGCGACCTATATGAGAGGCATAAAGTGCGTGCAGGTTCCCACGACTCTTCTGTCTATGGCCGACTCTTCGGTGGGAGGAAAAACCGCGGTTAATACTTCCGGCGGTAAAAATACGGCGGGAGTTTTTTATCAGCCTTCTCTTGTATGGATCAATACGTCATATCTGTCAACTCTTCCCGCAAGACATATGCGCAACGGAATGGCCGAGGCCGTAAAATACGCTTTAATTTTCGATAAAAAATTTTATGATTATCTTTACGGGCTTTTTCTTTCCGGCTACGTTTCTCTGGCGGATCTCGAATATATAGCCTATAAAAGCTGCGGGTACAAGAAAGACATAGTGGAAAAAGACGAAAAAGAAACCAAGGGGTTAAGAGAAAAGCTTAATTTCGGGCACACTCTCGCTCACGCCCTGGAAACATATACGGGCTATAAAACTTTTCTTCACGGAGAGGCTGTTGCCGCGGGCATGCTTTTTGCGGCCGAGCTTTCATATAAATTGAAATTCTGCGCAAAAGAAGTTTATGCTGCGGCAGCCGCAATCCTGCGCGCGGCCGGTTTTTCTTTCGATCTTTCGGGCATGAACGCCGGCAGGCTTGTTTCTCTTATGACGCGGGACAAAAAATCGGTTAACGGCACAATAAGATTTGTGGTTCTTAAAGATATCGGCAAAGCCGAAAGCGCAACAGTCATTGAAAAAAAGATAATTCAAAAGAGGCTGGAAGCTTTTATAAAAGCGAGTAAAGGAAACTTTTCTTTTAAATAAAAGGTAAAAATGAAGAAAATACTTATAATAAACGGTCCGAATATAAATATGCTGGGCATAAGAGAGCCCGGCATATACGGAAATATTACGCTTTCGGCTATTGAAAAAAAGCTTGCCGGACTCGCGCGGGATCTGAATGTCGAATTGGAGTTTTTCCAATCCAATCATGAAGGAGAAATAGTTGAGAAAATACAGAGCTGCCTTGGCAAAAGCCGCGGGATAATAATAAATCCGGCGGCTTATACGCATACTTCCGTAGCCATAAGGGACGCTTTGTCCGCGGTTTCCGTTCCCGCCATAGAAGTGCATATTTCAAATATATATTCCCGCGAAGAATTCAGACATAATTCTTTTACCGCCGGGGTATGCGCCGGACAGATTTCGGGTTTCGGCATTGACGGCTATCTTTTTGCTTTAAAAAAGCTTGTTTCTATGATATAGCGGCGTATATATTTCTTCAAAATAAAAAAATGCCGCGGCTGCCGGCGGTTTGCGGCAAGGGACTTTCCTGCCGGCAGGCTTAATTTACCCTTTCCTTTTGCGCAAATAATAACGGAAGTTTTATAGTCGTGTATAGGCATCTGCAAAACAGCTTTTTTTTAACGGACAGTCTCTTAAACTTTTTTGCCTTTTTTAAAAACGGCTATGTCAATTTCTCATTTGTAAATTGTTCCGATAAGGTTTTTTCGCGCCTTTGACGTTTTGTCTTTACTTTTGTTTCTCTCTTATTTGCGCCGCCGCTTATCCGCATAACAAAAAATGCGGGTTTTCGTATTCGATGTCGGCATATTTTTTAAAGCATCATCAGTCCGCCGTTGTTTTTTTTGTCTCTTTTATTTTGCAATATGCCGCATTTCGCATATATAGGCGCCGAATCGCACATATGAACATAGCGCGCTTTTTCTTATTATTTATCGGACATATTTGTTTTTTTCTCGTATCGCTTTTTTGCCGTCCGGGAAATGCTGTGATATTTACAGCTTCATCCCGTTTTCGCAAATTTTTTTATCTTTTATTTCTTAGCCTTCTTTCTGTTTTTTAACGGAACTTGTAAAATACGCTCAATTACGGTCACCTGAATTTTTTACTTTTTATTAAATTCTTGCTTTTTTAAAATTGACGGTTTGTTAAAAGCTGAAACTTTTTCGGTTTTGCCGGAATGTCCGGCTGTTTTAATTTACAAATAAAAAAACCCCCGCGGTTTAACCGCGGGGGTTTTTGTGTTGGTTAGGTTAGCCTTCTATCTTCTTTATGTTTGCCGCTTTAGGACCTTTATCTGAATTCACGACTTCAAATTCAACATTGTCGCCTTCCGCTAATGATTTGAAACCTTCAGACTGAATAGCTGAATAGTGTGCAAATACATCGCCTGAACCGTCATTGTTGGAGATAAATCCATAACCTTTCTGGTCGTTAAACCACTTCACTTTGCCTTGTGCCATTTGCTGCAACTCCTTGTTTTCTCTATCCGGCATATCCGGATAATTTTATTTTCCGGTTACAGTTTTTTGTAACCGCTTTGTTATTTAATAAAATAATTATATAATTGTCAAGCATAAAGTAAAGACATAAAATTTATCCGGCAAAAGCCGTCCGCATCGGCGCGCCGGGAGGACGGAAAATGCCGGATAAAATAAAAAAACTGCCGGAAAAATTTAAAAATAAAGCGCTGCTTTTTACAAACCGAAATGAAACTTTTTATCTTACGGGAGCCCCTTTTGACGGTTTCTGGGTGGCCGCGCTTAAAAACAAAATATATGTCATTTGTTCCGCGATGACCGAAAACCAGGTCCGCGGTTTTTTTGCCGGCAGCGGCATTGAAATATACACAGGCGCGCCTTTTGCGGAAAAATCGGCGGAAATATTTGCGCAAAACGGCGAAAAAAACGTTTTGACCGATCCCGAATATATCAGCGCGGCGGGGTATTTGAACCTTAAGGCTGAATTCGATAAAAAAAACATCCGGCTTCAGCCTTTTCAAGGGCTTCTTAATGATATGCGCGCCGTAAAAGATGAAGAGGAAATTGCAAATCTCCGCCGTTCATGCCGGATAGTTTCCGGAGTTTGCGAAAGCATAAAAAAAGAGATCAGGCCGGGAATGTCCGAACTTGACGTACACTATGCGATAATTGAACTTTTTGCCGGAAATCATGTTAAAGAAAGTTTTACGCCTATTGTGGCGGCGGGAACAAATTCCGCCAATCCCCATCATTGCAGTTCAGGTTATAAAATAAAAGAAGATGATATAGTGATGATGGATCTGGGCTGCGTTTACAAAGGGTATTGTTCCGATTTGACACGCACATATTATTTAGGTAAAATTAACGGCAAATTCAAAAAGATTTGGGATATTGTCAAAAATGCCCAAAACGCTGTTTTAAAAGAAATAAAAGCCGGTTTGCCGGTTTCGCTGGCCGATAAAACGGCCAGAGCCGTGATAGAAGCGGCCGGATACAAAGATAAATTCATCCATACCACCGGGCACGGTGTAGGAATAGAAATTCATGAGATGCCTTCGCTTTCGTCAAATGCCGAAGGTCTTTTTTTGCGGAATATGGCGGTTACCGTAGAGCCGGGCGTATATCTCAATAATGAATTCGGAATAAGAATAGAAGACACGGTATTAATAACCGAAAACGGCTGCGAAATATTAACATCGGCGGCTTATTTATAGAAACAGAGCATTTTATGCCGCTGAATTTTATACGGAACGCATGGGGAGAAAAGATGATTTCAACATCGGATTTCAGAAACGGACTCAATATTTTAGTTGACGGGGAACCTTATCAGATTACCTGGTTTCAAAATCACAAGCCGGGCAAGGGCGGCGCCGTAATGCGCGTGAAGCTAAGACATCTCAAAAAGGGCGGCACAATCGAACGCACTTTCAAATCAGGAGAAAAGTTTGAGGCTTTAAGCGTAACAAGGCAGAAAAAACAGTTTCTTTACAAAGAAGGCGAAAAATATAATTTTATGGATATGAATACTTATGAACAGATAAGCGTTGGGCCGGAATTTCTCGGCGATATGGTGAATTTTCTTACGGAAAACCTCGAAGTCGAAGCCGTATATCTTGAAAATGAGATAATAGGAATAGACCTTCCCATTATTATGGAGATGACCATCGCCGAGGCCGAACCGGGCGTGAAAGGGGATTCCGTTTCGAATATGACAAAAATGGCCAAGCTGGAAACGGGAGCCGACATAAGAGTTCCTTTATTTATAAAAGAAGGCGACAGAATCAAAGTTGACACCAGAACCGGCGAATATGTCGAAAGAGTATAAAACGGCGGCTGAATCCGGCGGTTTTTCGGAAATAAAAATATAGAATTCTGAAGCGGCCGCGTCCGGCGGACCTTTGCCGGAAAAAAAGATATCGCGGACAAAAAACGCGGTTAAAAGAATATGCAAGACTTTGCATTCGCGCGATCAGGCCGTATTAAAAGATTGCAAGAGGTGAAAATGAATACGCAGGAAATTAAAGAATTTTTAAAGTCCATTCATGATACGGATATTGAAGAGCTGCGTTTTGAAAGCGGCGGCGATTCTGTCTATTTCAAGAAAGACTGCGTCGTAACCGCGGCGGCTGCCGTTGCGGCAAAAGCGAAAGAAGCGCCGGTCAAGGAAAAGGCTCCCGCTGAAAAAATTTCTGTCGTCGCGCTCAAGTCCACCATGGTCGGAACTTTCGCAAGCGCGCCCAGCAATGACAAACCTCCTTTTGTCAAAGAGGGCGACAGCGTAAAGCCGGGACAGAAAGTCGGGCAGATAGAAGCGATGAAAATAATCAAAGACGTTCACTCGAACGTCGGGGGTAAAATAGTCAAGATTTCGGTTTCAAACGGGCAGTCCGTGGAATACGGACAGGATCTTTTTCTCGTTGATACAAGCAAATGAATTTAAAATTCGGGAAAATTTTCCCAGGAGATAATTGATGTTTAAGAAAGTTTTGATAGCAAACAGAGGCGAAATCGCATGCAGGATAATAAGAGCATGCAGGGAGCTCGGCGTTAAAACGGTGGCGATACATTCGGAGGCGGACAAGGAGAGCATGCATGTTAAGCTTGCCGACCAGTCCATATGCGTCGGCCCGGCCGGTTCGGCTGAAAGTTATCTCAATATTCCAAGCATAATAGCCGCTGCTGAAATTTCCGGCGCGGACGCCATTCATCCGGGATACGGGTTTCTGGCTGAAAACACTTATTTTGCCGAAGTATGCGAAACCTGCGGCATAAAGTTTATAGGGCCTAAGAAAGAGTCCATAGAAAAGATGGGAGACAAAATCGCGGCTATAGAGCTTATGAAAAAAGCCGGCGTGCCTGTAGTTCCGGGTTCAGGCGGGCCCGTTAACGGCGAAGATCCGAAAGTCGCCGCTCTTGCTAAAAAAATCGGATATCCGGTTATAATAAAAGCGACCGCGGGCGGAGGCGGAAAAGGAATGAGGATAGTAGTTTCGGAAGAAACTCTTAAAAACTCCATAATAATGGCGCAGGAAGAAGCGAAAAGGGCTTTCGGAAATCCTGACGTATATATGGAAAAGTATATAGAAGAGCCTCATCATATAGAATTCCAAATTATGGGCGATAAATTCGGCAATGTATGCTATCTTCCCGAAAGAGACTGCTCCATACAGAGAAGGCATCAGAAGCTTGTTGAAGAAAGCCCTTCCTCTTTTGTTGATGATGTTTTGAGAAAGAAAATGGGAAAAGCCGCCAAAAACGCGGCGGCTGCCGTGAAGTATATCACTGTCGGAACGGTGGAGTTCCTGGTAGACAAAAATAAAAATTTTTATTTTATGGAAATGAATACCAGAATACAGGTTGAGCATCCCGTGACCGAAATGATAACCGGAATGGATTTGGTCAAGGAACAGATTAAGCTTGCGGCCGGGGAAAAATTAGGCGTAAATTCTGAAAAAGTCAAAATACTCGGACATGCCGTAGAATGCAGAATAAACGCCGAAGATCCCGACAAGGATTTCATTCCTTCCCCCGGAAAGATAGGCAGGCTGTTTCTGCCCGGAGGGCCTGGAATAAGAGTTGATACTCACGTTTATTCCGGATATACGATTCCTCCTTATTATGACAGCCTTATAGCTAAGATAATCGCTTTCGGGGCGGACAGGGAAGAGGCGGTTATGAGAATGCAGAGAGCTTTGAAAGAAGTGGAGATTGAAGGCATAAAAAATACCGCTTCTCTTCACTATAAAATTATGGCCAATGAAAAATTCCGCAAAGGCGGTATAGCTACGGACTTTCTTCCAAAGTATATATTCGGAAGGTAGAAAACGGCTTTAAAGCAAAGCTCCCGGGCAAAGCATTTGAAGGGCGGCTTGTCTTAAATATTATAAATTCGCGGCGCCCGCTTGCAGCATGCAGAAAGCGGGCGTTTATATTTTAAGCGCAACGGAGAAAAGATGAACACAAAAGAGACGATAAAAAAACTGGTTTGCGAAAGCATTGAAGCGAAACGGAAAATGCTGGACTGCGGACATATCGAATATATTGAAAAGATCGCGGATAAAATAGCGCAAGCTTATAAAAACAATAAAAAAACGCTTATCTGCGGAAACGGCGGCTCCGCTTCGGACGCGCTGCATTTCGCGGCGGAAATGGTGTGCAGGTTTGAAAAAAACAGGGCGGCAATCGCTTCCATCGCTTTATCCGAAAATATTTCAACCGTAACGGCCATAGGCAATGATTTCGGGTACGATCTGGTTTTCTCAAGACAGCTTGAAGCTTTTGCCCGGGAAGGGGATATTTTTATAGCCGTTTCTACAAGCGGAAATTCGCCCAATATCATAAAAGCGGTCGAGACAGCCAAAAAGATGGGCATATTTACCATAGGAATGACAAATGAAGACGGCGGCAGGATGAAAGATCTGTGCGATCTGTGTTATTGCGCGCCTTCAAAAGTCACCGCAAGGGCGCAGGAATGCCATATTTTGCTTGTGCATATAATAGCTGCGATGGTGGAAGAAAAGGTTTTTCAGTAAAAGGGCGAAACAATATATTATGGTTACGGGCTGCTTTTTGGAATTTTGGAATAATGCCTTAAACGTTAAAAATATTTTTTAAATAAGACCGGGAAAAATATAGAATATATTTGCGGTTTAGACTGAAAGCGGCAAAAGCGGTTTTGTTGCCGGATAAAATTTTTGCATAGGCCCGCATCCGGTAAAAGCCGGCGTTTTTGCGCCTGTTTTTAGATGAACCGTCATGGCGTTTTGCCGCGGCGCCGGCTGCCGGGCGTTTGCCGCGCAAAACGCACGTGCGGTTATTCAGGGCATATTACAGCGGAACGAAGCTTTAACGGCAGCTGCTTTTTTATATTTTCCACGATATGCGCGAATGTCTGTCTTTTGGAAAAAAAATAAGTTAAAGTTTTTATGCGGAGAATGAAAATACATGAAAAAAGTTAACAGGGCTCTTACTGTAAAAGAGATGAAACGGGAAGCGGCAAAGCTTAAAAAACAGGGCAAAAAAATAGTTTTTACAAACGGCTGTTTTGATTTGCTTCATGTCGGGCATATAAGCCTTTTTGAAAAAGCTGCGGAACTCGGAGATGTTCTTATAGTGGCGATAAATTCGGATAAATCTCTCGGCAGGCTTAAAGGTCCCAAAAGGCCTCTTGTCGGCCAAAAAGACCGGGCTAAAGTTCTTCTGGCTTTAAAGCCCGTAGATTATGTGGTTGTTTTCGGACAGGATACGCCCGAAAAAATATTGAAAGAGCTTATGCCTGACGTGCTGGTAAAAGGCGGGGATTACAAACTTAAAGATATTGTCGGAAGAGAGTATGCGAAAAGGGTTTACCGTTATCCTTTCGTCAAAGGAAGATCGACCACCAATCTTATAAATCTTATTGTTGAAAGATATGGAAAAGCGAATAAAAAAAACCATAAAAGCCGTTAATGAAAAGCAGGCAAAAAGCGCGGGCGATATCAAAAGAATAATTGACGCGAATTTAAACCGCTGCCGCGAAGGGCTGCGCGTTGTCGAAGACAGTTTGAGATTTGTTCTTGGCGACGCGGCGCTCTACAAGAAGGTGCGCAGGATACGGCATGATACGGATAAAATTCTGAGAAACGGTTACGGACTTGTAATCTGCGAACGCGACGTTTTATGCGATTCCGGCAGAAAAATGCCGGAGCCGCAAAAAAAAGAGCTTCCGGACATTATTGTAGCGAATTTCAAAAGAGCGCAGGAATCTTTAAGGGTTTTGGAAGAATATTCCAAAACCGTTTTTGCCGGAGCATGCGGCGCGTTTAAAAAACAGCGTTATGCGGCTTATAATGCCGAAAAAGAAGTTTTTCTCAAATACAAAAAATATTTTGATAATAAAAAATAGCTTTTGCCGTATGAAAAGATTTTGCCGGGCTGCGCGCGTATGCTTTGCGCAAATCTGCGGTTTTTAACGGCGCGGATTCTCGCGCGTTTTAAGAGGCGTTTTTGCCTGTTTCCCGGTTTTTTAAACAGTACGGCGGGGCGGGCGCATGCCCGCAAAGGAAAATGCAATGACATTAATGATCGATTCACAGCAGAAAAAGTACTGCAATCTGATAAAACAGGTTTCTTTGGACGAAGGGGTAAGCGAAGATTTTGTTATGAAAGGCATTGCCGAAGGAACCATAGTCGTCCCGAAAAACGTCAACAGGAAACTTAAAAAAATAGTGGGCGTGGGCAATGGGCTCAAAACCAAAGTCAATGCCAATCTCGGCACTTCTCCCGACCGTATTTCCCTTAAAGAAGAGCTTGCAAAACTTGAGGCGGCAATAGCGGCCGGAGCCGACGCCGTTATGGATCTGTCCACCGGAGGCGATCTTAAGGAAATAAGGAAAGAGATTCTCGCCGCTTCTCCCGTACAGGTCGGGACGGTTCCTATTTATGAAGCCGCGTGCAAAACGGTGGCGAAGGGAAAGAAAATCTCGGAAATAGACGGAGAACTTCTTTTTGACATTATAGAACAGCAGTGCGAGCAGGGAGTCGATTTTATTACCGTGCACTGCGGCATCAACAAGGAAACCGTAAAAATATTGAACAGGCTGGGAAGGCTGGCGGGAGTCGTCAGCAGGGGCGGATCTTTTATCGTTAAATGCATAAACTCGTCAGGAAAAGAAAATCCCTTGTATGAAAATTATGACAGGCTGCTTGAAATAGCGAAAAAATATGACGTTACTCTTTCTCTGGGAGACGGTTTCAGGCCAGGCTGCGTTTATGACGCTTCGGACGCCGCTCAGATCGCCGAACTTTCCGTTTTGGGAGAGCTTGTTCTCAGAGCCAGAAAGGCCGGCGTGCAGTCTATGATAGAAGGGCCGGGACATGTCCCTTTGAACCAGATTGAAGCCAATGTCACGCTTGCAAAAAGGCTGGGACACGGCGCTCCGCTTTATTTTTTGGGGCCTCTTGTAACGGATATAGCCCCCGGATACGATCATATAACTTCAGCTATAGGCGGCGCTTTGGCCGCTTCTTACGGAGTGGATTTTATATGTTATGTCACGGCGGCGGAACACTTAAGGCTGCCTGATGCAAAAGACGTTCATGAAGGCGTTATTTCCGCAAGAATAGCCGGGCATGCGGCTGATATGGTTAAAGGCGTGAAAGGCGCTAAAGAGCGTGATGACGAAATGTCTAAATGGCGCAAGGCGAGAAATTGGGAAAAGCAAAAAGAATATTCGATAGATCCCGTTAAATTTGAGAGGGAAAGAGCGAAACTTCCTCCGAGAGATGAAGACGTCTGCACCATGTGCGGAGAATTCTGCGCGATGAGAGACGAATAGTATAAAGTTTTTTGACGGTGTTTTTTTGCTGCGTTTTACGTGCCGGCCGGCAAACAAAAAATCCCGGGCGTTTTTAAATATTTCAGCGCCGAGCCGATGTTCTTTAATTTATGAAAATCCCTTTTAAAACCGCATTTTGCGCAATCGGGAGCGGTTTTTTTAAAAAAAGTTTTGTTGCCGGATTTTTTTATATAAAATATTTTAAGGCATTGTAAATTTTTCTTAAGATTTTTTTGTCTTGCTTGGTCTGCGCCTTGGACTTGTCGGCGGAATGCTTTTTATATCCTGTAAGTCCGCTTTTGGCGGGCGGATGCGATAAGAAAGTTCGGCGCTTTCCGGTTAAAAAAGAAGCTTCCGGCAGCCGGTATATGCGTTTTGAAAAAAATCAGGTTGGGAGCCTCGCTCCCGTAAATAATTTTCCGCTTGTAAAAGTCGGATAAAGTGTCATGGAAGTGTTTCTTTGCCGTTTGAAAAAATCGTTTGCGGAAATAATAAAGAAGGAGCCTCGCTCCCGTAAATAATTTTCCGCTTGTGAAAGTCGGATAAAGTGTCATGGAAGTGTTTTTTTTGCCGTTTGAAAAAATCGTTTGTGGAAATATTAAAGAAGGAGCTTCGCTCCTCGGATGTACAGGTGCTTAACTTTAAAGCGGGCACCGGGATAGATATGAATAAAAATAAAAGAATCAATGCGGGAAATAAGATATTGATTATCGGAGCGCTTCTTTTAGGCGCGGCTGTTGTCTGCGGGCTGTTTTTGGCTCATGGTTTGATAATTGCGGAATTGCTCTTTTAGAAAATTCCTGACGGAAAAAATTTTTATAAGTTTAAAATAAATAAGAAGGTGCAAACATGAAAGTAAAAATGAGAGTTCCCGCAACAACCGCGAATCTCGGCCCGGGATTTGATATTTTCGGGGCGGCTTTGTCTTTGTACAATGAATTTGAGGCCGAATATGCGCCGGAGGCTAAAAAAACAAAGTTTGAATTAAAAGGAGAAGGCAGAAACATTCTTCCCGCGGGCGAAAAAAACCTGCTGTGGAAGTCCATGGCGGAAACGTTCAAAGTTCTCGGCTGCGGCAAGTATAATCTGAAAAATTTAAATATAACTATAAAAACCGGAGTTCCTTTAAGCGGCGGTCTGGGTTCCAGTGCCAGCGCCATTATCGGGGGCATATCTCTGGCGAATGCTTTATGCGGGTATAAACTTTCCAAAGCGCAGATAGCGCGGCTGGGAATGCGCATAGAAGGCCACCCGGACAATATAGCGCCGGCGGTTTACGGCGGGCTGTGCATATGTTATAGAGACGATAAAGGAGAAATCGGAGTCGCAGCCCTTCCGGTTCCCAAAATGAAAGTCGTTATGTGCGTTCCTTCTTTTGAACTGAGAACTAAACGTTCCAGGCAAGCTCTTCCCAAACGGGTTGATATGCGGGACGCGGTTTTTAACGCTTCAAGAGTCGCTTTGCTTACGGCTGCTTTTTGCACCGGAAACTACGGTCTTTTGCGCGAAGGAATGCAGGACAGGTTTCACCAGCCTTACAGAGGCAAAATGATTCCCGCTATGGATGAAGTAATAAAAGCGGCTCTTGAAAACGGGGCTTTCGGCGCTTTTCTTTCCGGTTCCGGCCCGTCCATCGCTGCATTGTGCCGGGGAAAAGACTGCGAAAAAGCGCAGAAAGCGATGACAAAAATCTGGAAAAAAGAAAGCGTGGCCGTAAAATCTTATATTTTGGATTTTGACGCAAAAGGCGCCGCTAAAATATAATTTCCCGCCGCAAGCCGTAAAAGTTTATAAACAATTAATCTTATACGCATTTGCGTATAAGATTTTGTTTTCCCTTATTTAAAGCTTTTTGTTGCCGGCAAAAAAAGACGCCGCGGTACGGAGCGTTTTTTTTCGGATTATTTGAAACTGCCTGAAAAAACAATAAAAAAGAGAATTAAAAGTTTAAAAATTTTATATAATATAAAAATATTATTTTAAGGAGATGCAAGATGGGACTGTTCGTGATGAAATTCGGAGGCTCGTCGGTTGCCGACGCCGATAAAATGAAACATGTCGCCGGCAAAATTATCGCCAAGAAAAAAGCCGGCAATAAAGTGGTTGCGGTAGTTTCCGCGCCTGGAGACACTACCGACGATCTTCTTGGAATGGCCGATAAAATTTCTTCAAATCCTCCCGCCAGGGAAATGGACATGCTTCTTGCCACCGGAGAGATGGTTTCAATATCGCTTCTTGCTATGGCCGTCGACGCGATGGGAGAAAATGTCATCTCAATGACGGGCCCGCAGGCCGGCATTTCGGCGGATGAAGATCATTCGCGGGCGCGGATTAAAAAGATTAATCCCAAAAAAGTCAAAGCTCATCTTGCCAAAAATACCATAGTGATAGTGGCCGGCTTTCAGGCGCTAAACAATAAGGGGGACATAACGACTCTCGGCAGGGGCGGCTCAGATCTTACCGCCGTCGCTTTGGCGGCCGCTCTTGACGCCGGTTCCTGCGAAATTTATTCCGATGTGGAAGGCGTTTTTACCACCGATCCCAGACTTGTTAAAGACGCCAGAAAACTTGATTACATATCTTATGAAGAAATGCTGGAAATGGCCGGTTCCGGGGCACAGGTTTTGCAGGGAAGAAGCATTGAAGTCGCAAAAAAGTTCGGAGTGGAAATACATGCGAGAAGCACTTTCAGCGACAATATCGGGACAATAATAACAAGCGAAGAAAAGATCAGGAGGAAAAATATGGAAGCATTGCTCGTTTCGGGAGTGACTTTTGACAAAAATCAGGTTAAATTTACGATAATCGATCTGCCCGACATGCCCGGCGTGGCCGCGAAAATTTTCGGCAAACTGGCGAAAATAGGCGTTAACGTGGATATGATCATACAATCCGCCGCTGTGGACAAGAAAAACGACATATCGTTTACCGTCAGCAAGGCGGATATGAAAAAGACGCAGATAGAACTTGATAAAATAGCGGCTGAGCTTAAAGCCTCGAATGTCGTTTGCGACGAACATGTGGCGAAAGTATCCGTAGTCGGAATCGGAATGAGAAGCAATCCCGGCGTGGCCGCGCAGACTTTTGAAATACTGTCGAAAAAAGGAATAAACATAGAAATGATTTCCACAAGCGAAATCAAAATATCGTGCATTGTGGATGAAACGGATATGGCAAAAGCCGTTGAAGAGCTGCACAAAGGGTTTAGGTTGGCAAAGAAATGAAAAAGGCAAAAGGTTTTACCATAGTAGAGCTTATCATAGTCATTGTTATAGTCGGCATACTCGCTATAGTGTCAATCCCGATTTACAGGGGTTATACCTTAAAATCGAAAATGACGGAAGGAAAATCTCTCGCGGCTTCCGTCATCACTTCCCAGAGGGTTTATTATTCCGAATTCGGCGTCTGGTACACGATAAACGGCTGGGTCGAAGAGAATCCGGTTCTTGACATAGACGCCAGGAACAATGCCTATTTCAAAAAAGTAAAAACCGGGCATTCGGCTCTTTATACCAATGTTATAAGCGCGGAGGCTCTGTCCGAAAGCGAGAATTTGATTATTTATCAGTTTTGGCCTTATGATATGAATCAAGCGGCCAGTTATCCCAAATGGCGCATTACGGACGCCTCGGGCGCTTTGATTTCCGAAGAATGGTAGATGCGGCGCGGCGGGTACGAACGGAAATGAAAAAAATATTTATATTCGACACTACGCTCAGAGACGGCTCCCAGGGAGCGGGAATATCTTTCAGCGTTGAAGACAAAATAAAAATAGCGAAAGCCCTGGACTCTTTCGGAATGGATTATATAGAAGGCGGCTGGCCCGGCTCCAATCCGAAAGACGAACTTTTTTTCGCCCGGATGAAAAAAACCGGGTTAAAACATTCGAAGCTGACGGCCTTCGGCTCTACCAGAAGAAAAGGCTGCCGGGCGGACGAAGACAAAAATCTTTGCGCCATAGCCGCGAGCGGCGTCAAGACGGCCTGTATTTTCGGAAAGAGCTGGGATCTGCACGTTAAAACCGCTCTTAAAACGACAAATAAAGAAAATCTGGATATGATATCCGGCAGCATCGCTTTTTTAAAATCTGAAAAAATGGAAGTTATATACGACGCCGAACATTTTTTTGACGGATATAAAAGCAATAAGGAATATGCTCTTGAAACCGTAAAAACCGCCTGGGAAGCCGGCGCGTCATGGATTTGTCTTTGCGAAACCAACGGCGGCATGCTTCCTTCCGACATAAATAAAATCGTAAGCGAGGTCGCGGACGCCTGTCCCGGAATGAAATTCGCCGTACATGCGCATAATGATTCCGGCTGCGCCGTGGCAAATTCCATAACGGCCGTTGAAGCCGGCTGCATTATGGTGCAGGGCAGCGTTAACGGTCTTGGGGAAAGGTGCGGCAACGCCAATCTGTGCTCCATAATACCGGGCCTGCAGATAAAGAAAGGTTATAACTGCGTGCCGGAAAAAAGTCTGGCGGCTCTTACCGAACTTTCAAGGTATATAGACGAAATAGCGAATCTTGTTCCCAATGACGCCAAACCTTATGTCGGCAGAAACGCTTTTGCGCATAAGGCGGGTATACATGTTTCCGCGATAGAAAGGCAGCCCGAAACTTACGAGCACGTAAATCCTTCGCTTGTGGGCAATGAAAGGCGGATACTTGTAAGCGATCAGGCCGGCAAAAGCAATGTCATGTCAAAATGCTGTGAAATGGCGCTGGGCCTTGACGAGGCTCCGGAAAAAGTAAGCGAGGTTATAGAGATAGTCAAAAATAAAGAAAACCTGGGATACCAGTATGAAGACGCGGACGGTTCGTTTTTTTTGCTGACGAAAAAAGCCGTTGAAAGCTTTGAGCCGTTTTTTAAATTGAAAAGCTACAGGGTTGCCGTTGAAAAAAATGCGGCGGGCGGGATAGTGTCGGAGGCGACCGTAAAACTTGACGTGAGAGGCAAAGAAGAACATACGGTTGCCGAAGGCGACGGACCGGTCAACGCTCTTGACAACTGTCTCAGAAAAGCTCTGAAGAAATATTATCCCGGGGCCGAAGAGATATTTTTGACGGACTTTAAAGTCAGGGTAATAAACAGCGAAGCCAATACGGCCGCCAAAGTAAGGGTTCTTATCGAAACTTCGGACTCGTCCAGAAGATGGGGAACCATCGGCGTAAATGCAAATATCATAGATGCGTCCTGGCAGGCTCTTTCTGACGCCGTTGAATACAAGCTTGTTAAAGATGCGGATAAAAAGACCGAAAATAAAAGGCAAAAGAGGAAAAAATGAGAAGCGATCAAATAAAAAAAGGGGCGGTAAGAGCGCCTAACCGCTGTTTGCTTTATTCCACCGGAATCAGTCCTAAAGATTTGGGGAAGCCTTTCATAGGAATAGCTTCGTCTTTTACGGATCTTGTTCCGGGACATATAGCTATGCGCGATCTTGAAAGATATATCGAAAGAGGCATAGCCGCGGGCGGCGGGGTTCCTTTTATTTTCGGCGCGCCGGCGGTCTGCGACGGAATAGCCATGGGGCACAGCGGAATGCATTATTCTTTGGCTTCAAGGGAGATAATAGCGGATCTTGTCGAAGTCGTCGCAAACGCCCATATGCTTGACGGGCTTGTGCTTTTGTCGAACTGCGATAAAGTGACTCCCGGAATGCTTATGGCCGCGGCCAGGCTCAACATACCGGCGATAGTAGTTACGGCGGGAGCGATGATGACCGGAACATACGATAATAAAAAACGCTCCATGGTCAGAGACACTTTTGAAGCCGTCGGGCGCTTTCAGGCGGGCAAGATAAGTGAAAAACAACTTGAAGAGCTTGAAATGGCGGCCTGTCCGGGAGCCGGCTCATGCCAGGGAATGTATACCGCAAATACCATGGCATGCCTGACGGAAACTTTGGGGATGTCTTTAAAAGGCTGCGCTTCGTCACTGGCAGTCAGCGCTCAAAAAAGAAGAATAGCTTATGAGTCGGGCGTGAAAATAGTGGAACTTGTCAAAGACAATACGACTCCGAGGCAGATAATGACTCTTAACGCTTTCAAGAACGCCATCGCCGCGGACATGGCTTTGGGCGGTTCAACGAATACGGTTTTGCATCTGCCGGCTATAGCGCATGAGGCCGGGATAGATCTTCCTCTTGAACTTTTCGACGAGATATCCGGGAAAACTCCGCAAATATGCTGTCTTGAGCCTGCGGGAGACCATTATATGGAAGATCTTGACAATGCCGGAGGAATGCCGGCGGTGCTTTGCGCTTTGCAGAAAAATCTTTTGTCTTCGCTGACCGTTACCGGCAAAAATATAACCGAAATAGCAAAAGAAAGCAAAATCCTTGACGAGAGCGTCATAAGAGAAAAATATCCTTACAGGTCCGAAGGGGGGATAGCCGTTCTGAAAGGAAATATTGCTCCCGAAGGCTGCGTTGTAAAACAGGCTGCGGTAAGCGAAAAAATGAAGGTGTTTACCGGAAGAGCGAGGGTTTTTAACTCGGAAGACGAAGCAATGAAAGCTATACTGGATAAAAAAATAGTTCCGGGAGATATTGTGGTAATCAGATATGAGGGGCCTTCCGGCGGGCCGGGAATGAGGGAGATGTTAAGTCCTACGAGCGCTTTGCACGGCATGGGTTTGAGCGATTCGGTCGCTTTGCTTACTGACGGACGTTTTTCCGGAGGAACGAGAGGCCCCTGCATAGGGCATATTTCTCCGGAAGCGGCTTCCGGCGGGCCGATAGCCGCGCTTGAGGAAGGCGATACTATACATATCGATATACCGAAAAGAACTCTGAACGCCGATCTGGGCGAAGACATAATAAAAGAGAGAATTGCAAAGGCCGTTAAGCCCGAACCGAAGGTAAAGACAGGTTATATGGCAAGATATGCCAGGCTTGTGCGTTCCGCCGCCGCCGGAGCGGTTTTAAAATAGTTTTCCGGCTGCCGGCGCAAAAAAGGATTTGAACCGGCAGGGAAACGGTTTTTACGGAGTTCTGAGAAATTTAAAGTATATGCCGGCGGATGCCGGAAACAAAAAAATTTCATAGGAGTTACGCGCCGGCGCAAGATAAAATAATTTTCGGCCGCGGCTTGCGGATAAAGCGGTGCGCAAAACGGAAAAACGCCGGGATAAGCGCTCGGGTAAGGACAAAAGGAAAATATGCACAAAGCGCTTTTTTGCTTTTTAACATTAAAAAAAGATAAATGCGAAATAAAAAGCGCGCCGGCGGAGCGCAAGAGGCCTTCCGGACGTCTTTTCGCGTTTTTGTTTTGCTTTATATCGTTCTCTTTTGCATGCGCGCCGGCGGATATGGACGGACAGGCGGCCCGCGAGATGCTTGAAAGCGCGGTTTTTTCTCCGCAGCAGGCATTCGGAAAATATAAAACTTTTTATATGAAAACGGAACGCACGATAGACAAGTCTTATATAGCGGATAACTATATAAGAGAACTTAACAGGGGAAGTTACGATACGAACGCTCTTTTTGAAAATAAAGTCATCCAGGAACTCTTCGTTCGCGGCGATAAACTCAGGCTGAGTTCGTATGTCGAAAATATGGGTATGCCGCTTGAACTGCATATAATTTATGACGGAAAAACTTTATGGTGCGTTTCCAATTTCGCCCATAAAGACCGGCGGGAAGTTTCGTTTGAACAGGCGAAAGCTTTTATAAGTTTTCCGCAGTCCGATTTTTTTAAACGCATAAGGTCGGAATTTGAGCAGTCGGGAAAAAAGATAGAATATAAATATCTCGGAATGCGCAAATATAACGGATACAAATGTCATATTATTGAAATGGGGCTTGAAGGGGAATCCGAAAAAAAAGCCGTTTTTTTTATAGACAAAAGAACGAAAATAGCCGTAAAAACGGGCTGGACAGGGGTTTTTCCAAATAATTCCGAGGTCAAAAAAATAAATAATGTCAAAGGGGGAAAATTTCCTTCGGTTATTGAAATGTCTTACGGACAGTATTTTACGGCCGTAATAAAATATTTTGTTAAAATAGACGAAAATATCGGAGATGACGTTTTTAAAGAGTCGAATATCGTTCTTCCTGTAAGGAATATGTACAAAGACAAGAGATTTCAGGAAGAGAAAACGGAAAGAAGAAGAGCCAGAATAAGAGTGGTCTTCGATTCCATGCAGTCTTTTGACGCGGTGCTGGGCAATATGCAGTTTGAAAATTTTGACGAAGATTTCGGGACTCCTTTTGACGGCGAAGTTAAAGCCGTGGAACTGCCCGTGCTGGAAAAACCTTTTATCCCCGCCAATGCGGCCGATTACAGAATTCATATGGCTGCCGACATACAGGCCGAAGAAGAAAGGAAAAAAAAGGAACAGCGGGAAAAAGCCGTGGCGGCGGCAAAAGCCAAAGCGTCCGCGCGCGCTGAAAAATCCGAGGAAGAAAAAAAGACCGCTGACGCAAATGACGAGACCGACAAACTTGAATACAATCCGGCGGACGCTTACAAAGGAATTGAAGCCGAACTTGAAGAAATGAGGCACAGCGATCCTCAGGAATATGAAAAGATGAAACTTATTATTGAAGAAATGAAAGAGAAGGAAGAAAGAGTAAAACAAATGACGTCAAATTGAAAAAAAGGAGGGTAAACGCTATGGAAAAAACGGGCGCGCAAATTTTAGTCGAAAGCTTATTGAAGGAGAATGTTGAAGTAGTGTTCGGCCTTCCCGGCGGGCAGGCTTTGCCGATTTTTGACGCCATTCACGGTTCCGGTCTGAACTTTATTCTTGTAAGGCATGAACAGGCGGCTTCGCATATGGCGGACGGATACGCCCGCTCCACCGGAAAGACGGGAGTATGCATAGCGACTTCCGGGCCCGGCGCGACGAATCTGGTTACCGGTCTTGCGACGGCTTATATGGATTCCGTTCCCATGGTGGCTTTTACCGGACAGGTTTCTACCGCGGTAATAGGGCAGGACGCGTTTCAGGAAGCCGATATTACGGGAATAACAAGGCCGGTCACCAAACATAATTTTCTGGTTAAAGACGTTAAAATGCTTGCAAAGACCATAAAAGAAGCTTTTTATATAGCTTCTACGGGGCGTCCCGGCCCGGTTCTTGTCGATATACCGCTGGACGTGCAGAGGGGGAAATGCGAATTCATTTATCCCGCGAAAGCGCAGATACGTTCGTATAAGCCTACCTACAGCGGTCATCCGGGACAGATAAAAAAAGCGGCCGAAGCCGTCAATAGAAGCGAGAGACCGGTTCTTTATATCGGCGCGGGCGTGGTTGTTTCGTCCGCCGCGAAAGAAGTTATGGAAATATCGAAAAAAGCCGATATTCCGGTTACTAATACCCTGCTGGGCATAGGAGCTTATCCGCCGGACACCGACTTAAGCCTCGGAATGCTGGGTATGCACGGCACTTACTGGGCGAATAAAGCTATGCAGGCGGCCGATGTCATTATTGCGGCCGGAGCGAGATTTGACGACAGATGTACGGGAAAAGTGTGCGATTTCGCCAAAAACGCCAAGATTATACACATAGATATAGATCCTACTGCCATATCAAAAATAGTCGAGACGGATATTCCGGTAGTCGGCGATGCGAAAGGGGTGCTGAAAGAAATGTCCGCGCAGATTGAAAAAAAAGAGAGAAAAGAGTGGATCGAAAAAATAAACGGATGGAAAAAAGAGCATCCTTTGTCCTATGAAAAAAACGATGATAAACTGCATCCGCAGTATGTCATAGAAAAAATATCCGAGCTTACCGAAGGAAAGGCGGTAATCGCGACCGAAGTGGGGCAGCACCAGATCTGGACGGCCCAGTATTACAAAGCGAAAGAGCCGAGACTGTTTTTAAGTTCCGGAGGGCTGGGCACCATGGGATACGGCTATCCCGCCGGCATAGGAGCAAAATTCGGCAATGCGGACAAAGAAATCATTGTCGTGGCCGGGGACGGTTCTTTTCAGATGAACATGCAGGAAATGGCCACAGCCGTGCTTAATGAAGTCAATGTGAAGGTCGTCATATTGAACAATCAATATCTCGGAAATGTGCGCCAGTGGCAGGAAATGTTTTACGGCAAAAGATATTCGCATACATGTCTGGCGAAAAGGAAAGACTGCCCTCCTTTATGCAATGCTCCCGACAGAAACAAATGTCCCGTTTATGTTCCGGATTTTGTAAAATGGGCTGAAGCTTACGGCGCTTTGGGCATACGCGTAAGCTGTAAAAAAGACGTTGAACCGGCATTAAAGAAAATGCTTGAAACCGATAATTCCGTAGTCGTGGACATATGGGTGGAAATAGAAGAAAACGTTTTTCCCATGGTTCCGGCCGGAGCTTCTCTGGATGACATTATAACCAGAGCGAACGGATAAAAGGAGGAAAGTATGCGCCATACAATTTCTGTTTTGGTTGAGAACAAATCCGGCGTTTTGGCCAGAATCGCTACTCTTTTCGCCGCGCGCGGTTTCAATATAGATTCGCTTGCCGTGGGGGAAACCGAAGATCCCGACATTTCCAGAATGACTATAATGGTAAAAGGGGACGAATCGGTTCTTGAACAGGTGACGAAACAACTTAACAAGCTGGTGGACGTCATCAAAGTAAATGATTTCAGCGAAGTCGATTATGTCGAAAGAGGGCTTGCTTTGGTAAAAATCAGCGTTAATAAGTCCAACAGGGCGGAAATAATGCAGATGGTCGGCATTTTCAGGACAAGAATCGTAGATGTTTCCCAGGATTCGATGACCGTGGAGATTACCGGAGACGAAGAAAAGATAGAAGCTTTTATAAGCATGGTTATGCCCTACGGGATAAAAGAAGTTTGCCGGACGGGAGAGGTAGCTCTTGCCAGAGGAAGCAATAAACAATAAAATGCCCGTCGTGCCGTTTTATATTATAAAAAAGAGGTGCTTATGAGAAAAATCATACTGCTTGTAACTTTTTTCGCTTTTGCCTTTTTATGCGTTCCCGCGGCGGTTTTTGCGCAGCAATCCGGAGATTCTTCCTCCGGCATTGAAGAAAGCCGGAGGACGCAAAGCAAAGAACTGCGGGATGAATATAAAGAGATGAAAGAAGATCTTGAAATACAGCTCAAAAAACTGCAAAAAGACAGGGAAATCGCGCGCCGGGATAAAAACTTTTCTTTGGTTGAGCGCAGAACAAGGGAAATAAAACAGACAAAAGCCCGCATTGCCGGGCTGGCAGAAGAATACGGCGTAAAAAATCAGGAAATGTTTTCGGAAGAACAAAAAAACGGGGCTGAACCGGATGCTGATTTTTATGCCAGAGAGCTGGCCGAGCAGCAGGCTAAAATGAAGGCCGCGGAGAAAAAAGCCGCCGCGGGCAAAAAAACGCAGGGAAAGAAAAAACAAGCGCCGAAAAAAAAGGCGCCCGCAAAAAAATAAAACCGTTTATATCCTGGAGAATAATAAAAGAAAGGAGCGATAAGATGGAAAAAGAAGCAAGAATGTACTATGAAAATGACGCGGATTTGGATCTTTTGAAGGGAAAAACGATAGCCGTTTTGGGTTACGGAAGCCAGGGACATGCCCATGCCCTTAATCTTAAAGATTCCGGTTTAAACGTCATCGTCGCGCAGAGAGAAGGCGGAGCCAATTATAAAAAAGCCGTGGAAGACGGCTGGAAACCCGTAAGCGTCGCCGAAGCGGTAAAACAGGCCGACTGGGTTCATATACTTTTGCCGGATGAAGTTCAGAAAAAAATTTGGGAACAGGACATAAAGACGAATATAAAAAAAGGCGCCGTGCTGAGTTTTTCGCACGGTTTTAATATACGCTTCAAACAGATTGTGCCCGGAGAAGATCTTGATGTCGTGATGATAGCGCCTAAAGGTCCGGGACATCTTGTAAGAAGACAGTACGAAGAAGGAAAAGGCGTTCCCTGCCTGATTGCGGTTGAACAGAACGCAAGCGGGAAAGCAAAAGAGTTCGCTTTGGCTTACGCGAAGGCGATAGGAGGAACCAGAGGCGGCGTTCTTGAGACGACTTTCGCGGAAGAAACGGAGACCGATCTTTTCGGAGAGCAGGCTGTTCTGTGCGGAGGTCTCGTCGAACTTATCAATTCCGGTTTTGAAACTCTTGTTGCGGCCGGATACCAGCCCGAAATCGCGTATTTCGAATGTCTGCACGAAGTAAAACTCATAGTCGACCTCATATTTGAAGGAGGATTCGGCAAGATGAACTATTCGATTTCGGATACCGCCGAATACGGCGAATATGTAAGCGGAAAAAGAATAATAACGCAGCAGACAAGAGAGGAAATGAAAAAAGTGCTGGCCGATATACAGTCGGGCAAATTCGCGGACGCATGGCTTGAAGAGAATAAAAACGGAAGGCCTTTTTTCGGCAAAGAAAGAGAAGCCGTCGCGGGAAGAACTATTGAGAAAGTCGGCGCCAGGCTCCGTTCGAAAATGGCCTGGATAAAAAAATAAGCGGCCGAGGCGTCCGGACGGGTGCGGTATGCGTTTTGCCCGCGCGGCCGGATAATTTTTATTTGTTTTAAGGAGACTGCATTGTTAAAAAAAATGGGATTGGTTTTTCTGGCGTTAATAGCTTTAGCGGCCGCGGCGTACTATTCTTTCAATGCCGTGATGAATTCGGTAATACATTCGAATAAAGAAATAGTGCTTCCCGATCTTGCGGGCAAAAGCCTTACCGAAGCCGTCGAAGAAGTTTCCTCTCTCGGTTTGGGACTGAGAAAAGAAGGCGAGGAATTCAATAACAACGTTCCTCCCGGAATGGTTTTAAGGCAGGCTCCGCCGGCAGGAATGAATGTCAGAGAGGGAAAAATTATAAGAGTGACTATAAGCCAGGGCGGCGAAATGATATATGTGCCCGACCTGAAAGGACAAACCGTGCGTGCGGCGGATATAACTTTGAAATCTTCTTCTCTTATAATAGGAGAGATTTCAAGAAAATATTCGGTCGTGAAAGAAAAGGGCATAGTGCTTGCCCAGGATCCCGAAGCCGGCTCTTCGGTAGACAAGGACGCGGTGATAAATCTTGTAGTTTCCGACGGACATCCGCCTGAGGGCGTGTCGCTTATGCCGGATTTTACCGGGCAAAAAGGCTCCGACGCGAGAGACTGGGCGGTCAGGGAAGGAATTACGGTTGAAATGAAAAGCGAGGAGTCTTCTTCCGTCATGCCGGGCAATGTGATAAAACAGCATCCGGAAGCCGATAAAGATCTTTCTAAGTTCGACACCGTGGTGTTTTATGTGGCGGCGCAAGCGAAAACCGCGAAAACTTCAGGCGAAATCGTGTTCAATTACGCCGTCCCGAATACCGGCGGCAGCAAACGGATAAAGCTTGTCCTTGTCGACGACAGCGGCGAAAAAAACATTTTAAATGCCGTCAGAAAGCCCGGCGCGAAGATTTCCATTCCTTTGCAGGTCAGCGGAAAGGCTTCGGTTAAAGTGTATATGAATAAAGTTTTTATAGAGGATGTCGATTTAAACTGAGATGAAAAAAATAATAGTGGCCCCTTCCATTTTATCGGCGGATTTTTCGGCTCTTGGCAAGGATATCGCCATGATAGCCGGCGCCGGCGCCGGATGGGTGCATATTGACGTTATGGACGGACATTTTGTGCCCAATATTACCATAGGCCCCGTTGTGGTTAAATCCGTCAGAAAAGCGACTTCTCTGTTTTTCGACGTTCATCTGATGATCCGGGAGCCGCAAAAATACTGGCCGGACTTCAGAAAAGCCGGGGCGGATCTGATAACTTTTCACAGCGAGACCGATTGCGATAAAATGCGGCTTATAAAGGATATCAAATCATCAGGAGCCAAAGCGGGGATATCGATAAAACCGAAAACGCCGGTCGCCGAAATTGAAAATATGCTTGCGTATCTGGATCTTGTGCTGGTTATGAGCGTGGAGCCCGGTTTCGGCGGACAGGCTTTTATGCATGAAACCGTGCCCAAAATAACGGAGCTCAGAAATATTATTGATGGCGCTAAATATGATTGTCTCATTGAAGTTGACGGGGGAATAAATGCCGAAACCGGACATTTGTGTGCGCGCGCGGGAGCGGACGTGCTGGTAAGCGGAAGCTATATATTTTCTTCATCCCGTCCTGAAGACGCCGTGCGCTCTTTGTCGGAAATAAAAAAGTAGTTTTATTCCAAACCCCTGCCGCAAAGGGGTTTAGTTTTTAAACTTGCCGTGCTACGAAAATACGTTTTGTAATACCTTAGTCGGATTTAATTTTAAACCGGGAGGCATTATGAGTAAATTTTTAACTGTTATTTTTGTTTTTTTGTGTTTCGTCTCTTCTTTATGCGCTTCTGAGAGGGGATTGTTTCTTTCTCTGGAAAAAATCGGTCAGAAACGTGATTTTATAACGGAAGCGTCCGTAATGCAGGATGAAATAGAAAGCAAAAACAAGCCTGGAATGCTTGATCTCGTTTCGTCCGTTCCGGGCGTTTTGGTGTCAAAAGCGGGCTCGCAGATAAAGTCCGACGCCAATATAAGGGGAATCGGAGACAGTTTCAGAAGAATAGGGCTGTTTGTCGACGGCAGACCTGAAAAAATGTCGGTATACGGCTGCGGCGTGTCGCAGACTTTGCTTTCGGGGAACGTGGAAAGCGTTAAGATAATAAAAAGCCCTGACTCGGTGCTTTACGGCGGTGACGGATTCGGCGGGCTGATAAACGTTAAAACGGCCGTGCCGGAAAAACCTTTTGAGGGAGCCGCCTCGGTTTCATACGGCAGCCATAATACGCAAAACTATTTTGCGAATCTGGGCGGCCGCACGAATAAAATCATATACAGCGCCGCGGTAAATAAAATTTCAAGCGACGGGCATATTAAAAATGCCGGATACGACGCAAATGATTACTATGCCAGGTTCGGATATAGGATAGACCATAAAAGCGAGCTGATAATCAGCGGGAAATATTTCACCGGCGAAGAAATGGAGCCTAAATCCAAAAAGATAAGCGGCGGCATGGAAGCGGAAAGATGGTTTGTCTATGACAGAGGCGGCGCGGACATAAGATACAACAGGGATTTTGACAAGGCGGACATGGAAATAATGGCTTACGGGGATTTCGGCGAACATAAATTTTACGACGGATGGCGTTCCAAAGACGCTATGTACGGGGTAAACGCGCATTTTTCCTGCGAATTTTTTGAAAATAATAATTTGAAGTACGGCGCACAGTACAGACTGTCCGACGGCAAGGTTATTGCCGGCGGGCCGAGAAAGGGAGAGTGGAAAAAATATGAATTCGCTTTTTTTGCTTTGGACGAACTGGAGATAAGCCGTAAAACAAAAGCTTTTGCCGGAATGAGATTTAATTATGATGAAATTTCCGGAAGCGCTTTTGTGCCCAGGGCGGGATTGTCTTATGACATTACGGGTTTTCTCGCCGCCAGGGCGGTTTACAGCAGAGGGTTCAGGCCTCCCTATATCAACGAGCTCTATACTCTTCCTTCAAGCAATAAAAATCTTGAAGCCGAATACCAGAACAATTATGAAATAGGGCTTAATTCCAAATATCTTGACGCGGATTTCGATATAACCGGTTTTGTAATCAACGGGGACAATATAATCCGTCCTCCGGCGAAAATGCCCGGAAAATTTTCAAATTCTGGCGGATATGTGTTTAAAGGCATAGAGCTTTCCGCGGCAAAAGAGATTGGCAAAAAGTTAAAATTTTTTGCGGGATATTCATATCTTGATCCGGACAACAAAACCAGGGGAATAGCGAAAAATAAAATAGATTTGTCGGCCGATTGTAAAATAGGGAAATTTTCTCTGCATGCCGGCGGAATGTTTTTGATCGATTATTATGCGGACGATAAAGAAAAAGTAAAACTTGAAGATTTTAATGTTTTTAATGCTAAAATACATTATAATATAGACGATAATTTCACGATTTTTGCCGCGGCCGACAATTTTACCGCCCAAAAGTACGAGATGTACATGGTTTCTTTCGGCAGGGCGGGTATTTATGAAATGCCCGCAGCGACATACACGGCGGGAGCGAAATATAAGTTTTAACTTCAGGGTATGACGATGAAAAAATTATTAACGGTTTTTGCGGCATTTTTGTTTCTGTCCCCGCATGCGCATTCCGTCGCTTTCGAGGATCCCAACAAAACGAAAATAACGATAACCGTTACGACTTCGGACATTTACCGGATAGTCAAAGAAATCGGCGGCGACAAAGTTGACGTCCAGATGATAATACAGCCTGTTATATGCCCGAGCAATTATGACATTACCCCGCGGGTGGTCGAGCGGACGGAAAACAGCAATCTTGTGCTCAGCCATAAATGGGAAACTTGGATAGAAAAGCTTAAAGTCCGTGCGGGGCAGAGGGGAATTTTATACAAGCAGCTGCAAACCGAAGGCAACTGGATGATTCCTTACATACATGTGCGCGCCGCCGGCGAAATAAAAGAGATGCTTTCTTATATGGACGCGGACAATGCAGGCTATTATGAAAACAATTTCACGGATTATGTTTTCCGGATTAATTTTACGGCTGATGAAATTAGAAAACAGTTTGAAAACGCTTACGGAATGAAAGTTATATCCAATGACAAAATAAAAGATTTTCTCGAATGGATCGGTTTTGAAGTTGTTGCGGCTTACGGAAAATCCGAAGAGCTGACCGCGAAGCGGCTTGCCTATCTTGTAAAGGAAGGCAAAAAACGGAAAGTGCGCGTTATCGTCGACAATCTTCAGGCAGGCGCAGGAACCGGCAGGGAGCTGGCGGATAATATCGACGCCAAACAATGCGTAATAAGCAATTTCCCCATAGGCAATTCCTATATTAACACTCTTAAGGACAATGCCAAGAGGCTTCTTAAGGCAATGCAATAATGAACCATGCCATAGAGATCGAAAATCTTAATGTGAGTTTTGCGGGCAGACGCATACTCAAGGACGTCGGTTTAACCGTCCGCAAAGGCGGCTTTTCCGTACTTATCGGGGCCAACGGCGCCGGAAAAAGCACTCTTGTCAAAGCCGTCTGCGGTCTTGAAAAATACGGCGGTGTCATAAAAGTTTCAGGCAAAGACATCAAAGAAGCCGATAAAAGCGTTATAGGGTATGTCCCTCAGAACAATGTGTCTGAAAGAAACTTGCCTTTGTCGGTGTATCAAGCCGTAAGCGTGGGAAGATTCGCTAAAAACGGAATTTTGGGGAGATTTAAAGATTCGGACGATAAAATCGTGCGCGATTGCATAAAAATATCGCAGATTGAACATATTACGGACTCTTCCCTCGGAGAAATTTCCGGAGGCGAAGCGCAAAAGGTTTCCGTCGCCAGAGTGCTTGCCCAGCAGCCGGAAATAATGCTTCTTGACGAGCCGCAGTCCGGACTTGATCCCGGCTCGCAAAGGACTTTTGTCGATTTTATAGAAAGGCTTTACGCTGATTTTAAATTCACATGTTTTATGGTAACCCATGATATAGATCTTATACCGGAATGCTGTGAAAAAGTTTTTATGCTTAAAGACGGCAGAATGGTGCTGGAAACCGATAACTGCGATATAATGGAAAAAGCCTGCGAATACAATATTTACGCTTAGTTTGTTTCGGCCGGCAAAGCCAAATGCTTTATCCTGAAAAGACTTTCGGGCCGGAACTTATTCCGCCCGGAACCCGCTGCGTCTTTCGTTTTTTACCGAAATAAAAAAGGGAACTTTGTTCCATGGATTTTTTGTTCAGCCATTTTTTTATCAAATCTTTGGCGGCTTCGGTATTTGCCGGAGTCGCCTGCGGCATAATAGGCGTGTGGGTGTATCTTCTCAATATTCCTTTTGTGGGAGTGGCGATGGCGCACACGGCCTTCGCCGGAGCCGTTTTCGGATTGTTTATCGGCGTTGATCCCGTGTTTTTAGCATTGCTTTTTTGCGTAGCCTCTTCCCTGATGATAGGTCCTGTGGCGGAAAAAGGGGATTTCTCGCCGAATTTATCCACGGGAATACTTTTCTCTTTTATGCTGGGTTTGGCTTTCTTGTTTATGGGAAAGCTTGGAGCAAAAACCTCCGAAGCTTTGTCGTTGATGTGGGGCAGCATACTCATTATAAGCGCGGAAGAAACTTTTTTATTGTTTTTAACGGCTGTTTTGATAGCGCTTTTTTTGCTGGTGTTTAACAAAGGCATAATCGCCGTCGTATATAACAGGAGCATAGCTTTTGCATGTGGTATTCCTGAAAGGTTTATTTTTTACAGTCTGCTTATCTTATGCGCGCTGACCGTAAGCGCTAACATAAAAACCATAGGCGGGCTGCTGATTTACAGCCTTATAACCGTTCCGCCGGCCGCAGCTTCGCAAATAACAAAAAAGCTGGCGCGTCTTTACGCGCTCTCTGTTTTTTTTGCCACGTTTTCCTGCATAGCGGGTTTGTTTTTGTCATATCTTTTTGACCTTCCGGCCGGCGCTTCGATAGCGGTCGTTTCATCTGCAATATTTATTTTATGTATGGCGGGTAAAAAATTAAGGAGATAAAATATGAGAAAAGAATTTTTTGACAGATGCGCGCAGGACTGGAAAGAGCCGGCAAAAGATAAAATGGAAATTATACAAAAGCATATAATACCTCTTCTCGAACTTAAAAACGGCGAGTCCGTCCTTGACGTATGCGGGGGGACGGGAGTTCTGATACCTGTGTTGAAGGAAGCCGGCGTGAAAATAACCGAATGCGATTATTCTCCCAACATGGTAGAAAGAGCAAAAAAACTTTATCCGGGCCAAGCTTCCTTTTTTGTGGGAAATATCGAGCAGCTGCCTTTTGAAGACGGCGGCTTCGATAAAATTATATGCCACAATTCTCTCCCCCATATAGAAGATAAAAATAAGGCTTTCAAAGAATGCGCAAGAGTTTTAAAAAACGGAGGGATCTTTGTCATTTCACACAACGGCGGCAAAAAAGAGATTGACCTGCATCACAGGAACTGCCATGAAGCCGTAAAAAACGATATGATGCCTTCAAATCAGGATATAATGAAATTCGCTTCTTGCGCGGGCTTCGGGACGGTTGAAATTCTTGATGAGGAAAAATATTTTGCGGTAATATGCGAGAAACAGGTTTGATGCGGGCTTTTTAAAGCCTCGGTTTTCTTTTCCCGCGCGGCATACGCGGAATATATCGTGATTTTACTCTTAAATTAAAACGAGCCCGTATGTTTTTATTTAAAGAAAAAAGCATACCGTTATTTGTCCGGAAGCTTTTCGAAAAAGCGCGCCATATCGTTTATTAAAGCCCTGCCGGAAACTTTTTGCCGTCCGGAATATTTGTTTTTCAAACTTCTCCGGGAAGCCTTTTATCAGCCGGAACCGGAGCAAAAGCGCGGCGGGCGCATTCGTGACGCGGCAAAAAAAGCCGTCCTCAGCCGACATTAATCTGCAAATAAACTTCAGAGACGGCGCTTTTTGCCTATGACGGAATTAAAAGCGGAGACTTTTATATCCGCATAAAATCTGCTCGTAAATCCATTTCCTAAGCGGTAAAAACCGGATGCAAAAACCGCCGGCATAAGCCGGATCGGTTTGGTTTCCGTTTATGCCGGCATTGCCGCAAAACGGCATATGTTTTCATAAGCCCTATGCCGTTTTAAAAGATTTGTTTTTAAAAATGCGCCGGCCGGCAAAAACGGTTGTCTCCGTAGCGATTTATATGTTTTTCAGGCGGGAACTTTTCCGCGTAGCTTTATTTGAGGCGCCGGGCTTTTTTCGCCGTTTATACTAAAAACATATTAAGAGAAGCGTTTTGTATTCCTTTTATCGATTTAATTCGGGAAAATAAACGTTCGGCTTCTTTTTTGAGCCCTTTGACGATGATTATTTCAAAACAATCATTGTGGCTGACGTGTATGTGCTGCGAAGAAACTATCAACTCCTGAAAATCATGCTGTATGTCGGTAAGTTTTTTGAGAAGCTCTCTTTTGTGGTGGTCGTAAATAATATTGATTGTTCCGATGACGGATATCGAGTCATTGCTGAGGGTTTCATTGGTAATATAATAATTTATCAAGTCTTCAATGGCTTTTGAACGGGTGGGATACTGCTGGTCTTCGATAAGTCCGTCGAATTTATCAAGCAAATCTTTGTTTATCGATACGCCGAAGCGCGCGAGTTTAGACATAAAAACTCCTTATTGCGCCGTATATGTAGCCGTTTTTGATCCCGACTTATTGCATTTTGTTTTGACCTGTATTTTGTCTCCGGGCTTTAAATCCGTTATCCCGTAAGTAAAACTCTGCTGTTTTTCATTTTCCTGGGCAAAAGGCTCAAAAGCGAATATGAAATTGCCGTTATGGAAGATTTCTATTTCTTTGATAAAATGCTCCGAAGGATCCGAAGTTTCATGCGCGATTAATATATAAAGCATTTTTCCCTCATTTGAAATGCTTACTTTTGACGGAGCACCTGCAAACAGCGCTGAAGGGAACAAAAATAAGCTTATTGCGAAAAGCGCTTTTTTAAATTCGTTCATCATCGTTTCCTTTTTTCTTTTCTTTTTCTTTCATTTTCCGTTCGGCTTCTTTTGTGTGAAAACGGTACTCTATTTCTCCAGGAGCTATTACGCTCAATTCGCTGCGCACCATCCTCTCTATATAAGAAGGTTCGTTTTCCAGATAATAAATTCTTTTTTTCAAAAGTTCGTTCTGGTGTCTGGCGCTTTTTATGTCCGAATTCAGTTTTCTTTGTTCGATAAATCGTCTTACGAGAGTTCTGGAACCTTCATTAAAAGCCAGTACGGCCAAAGCTATTATTAAGATAATATAACGTATTTTAAATTTTTTCATAAAACAAAAGCGGCCCGGCGGCAGCCGGGCCGCTTTGAGATAAGTCCTTTACTTTATGCTTGAAAAAGCCGCCCTGCCGAGATAACCGGCTTTGGAACCGAGCTCTTCCTCAATTCTCAAAAGCTGGTTATATTTGCACATTCTGTCGGTTCTGGACGCGGAACCCGTTTTAATTTGTCCCGTGTTAAGAGCGACCGCCAGATCCGCGATTATGGAATCTTCGGTTTCGCCTGAACGGTGCGACATAATTGCCGTATATCCGGCGTCATATGCCATGCGCACGGCCGCGACGGTTTCCGAAAGAGAGCCGATTTGGTTCACTTTAATAAGGATTGAATTGGCGATGCCTTTTTCAATGCCTTCTTTAAAAATTTTCGTATTCGTCACGAAAAGATCGTCGCCGACAAGCTGCATTTTGGATTTCAACTGGTCGGTAAGCGGTTTCCAGCCCGCCCAGTCTTTTTCGCTCAGTCCGTCTTCCATAGAGATAATGGGGTATTTTTTGAGCCATTGTTCATAAAATTTTATCATTTCGGCGGAAGTTTTCTCTTTGTCGGAAATTTCTCCTTCCAGCGTATATTTGCCGTCTTCATAAAGCTCGCTTGCGGCGCAGTCCAAAGCCAAAAGGATGTCTTTTCCCAGCTCATATCCGGCGGCTTTAACCGCTTCGGAAATAACTTCAAGAGCTTCGATATTGGATTTCAAGTTGGGGGCAAATCCTCCTTCGTCGCCGACTCCCGTCGAATAACCTTTGTCATTTAAAACTTTTTTAAGGCTGTGGAAAACTTCGCAGCCCATTCTGAGGGCTTCCCTGAAGCTCGGGGCGCTCACGGGAGCTATCATAAATTCCTGGAGATCGACATTGTTGTCCGCATGTTCGCCTCCGTTAATTATGTTCATCAAAGGCACGGGGAGAATATATTTGTCCGTTTTTATATTGTAAATTTCTCTTACATATTCATAAACGGGCTTTTTGGCCGAATTCGCGCCGGCTTTCGCGCAGGCAAGCGAGACTCCGAGAATGGCATTAGCGCCCAGATTGGATTTAAAATCGGTTCCGTCAAGCTTTATCATTATATCGTCAATTTCCTGCTGTTTGTTTATTTCTATCCCTATAAGTTTGGCTGCAATGATTTTGTTGATATTGTCAACGGCTTTTAACACGCCTTTGCCGCCGAACCTTTTTTTATCGCCGTCTCTCAGTTCCAAAGCTTCCCTTTCGCCGGTGGAAGCTCCCGAAGGGACCGCCGCCCTGCCGAGCGTTCCGTCATCAAGCCTTACGTCGACTTCAACCGTAGGGTTTCCGCGGGAATCGATAATTTCTCTGCCTGTAATCTTTTCAATCTTTGCCATTTGTGCCGCCTCCTGTTTTTTATTTATTGTCGGATTCGTCCGGAGTTTACATGAAGTTTAATCCTGAAAACGAGCACTATTATAGAAGTTTTGGATTATTTAGTCAAAATCATATGAGAAAACATTCCGTTCAATCTTTAAACTTAAAAAATGGGGCAAAGAGAGCAAAAACGGATTTTAAAATGCGTATAATTTTTTTATGCCGATAAAAATTAAAAAGGACTTTGTTTCCGTTGCGGAGTAAAGGGCGATTCTTTGTCGGGATTTTCATGTTTTTGCGTTTAACCGTTCCCGCGCGGTTTTGTCTTTTGCGCAATGCCGTCAATCGCGGCGGGGCCTGTATACGTTTTTTCGGTTTATCCGTAAGAAAGCCGGCATAAGTTTTAATTACGGCCGCGCAGGAAGGCGCACAATATATTTTTTAACGCATTTTCTTTAAGCAATTCGGAGAAACCGGCGTAAGCGGCAATAAAACCGACGAATTGCGGCGGTTCTTATTCCGTATTTATGGAAAAAAGCTTTTTCCGTCCGGGGGATGAGTTCGCCGGATTTTTCTCCGACAATAAATATTTCTAAAAAAGAAGGCGTTATTTAATAAACGCTTTTTTTATAACCGCCGGCAGCGGCGGGAAGTTCTTATAGGGCGGGACGGATGCTTCGCCGCAAAAACAAAGAGAACGATAAAAAACGCAAAAACGCGAAAATAAATTTCATAAACCGTTTCCGTGAAAAAAATAACATCCCGTATTCGAATTTTTGCCCGCCGTCATCAAAGCTTGTCTTGCTTTTCTTGCGGAAGTTCGGACATCGATTTGAAGTATTTTTCGGAAAGATTTTCCGCAAGCAGTGAATTATTGCATATAACCGTAATTTTTACTTTGTTTTCTCCTGTTTCTTCAATAAAAAAAGCCGCTTCGGTTGAATCCAGACAATAATCAAAGCTTTTGGCAAAGTCAAAGGCCGTAATATAACCTTTTCTATAATTTTTACGGGTAACTCTCGCTTTAATGTTTTTTATAAAGTTTAAGGTTTTGCCGAAACTTTCTTTTTTTGTCATTTCAAAAAACTGCGAATGTCTTCCTCTGTCTTCTTTTTCGAATTTTTGGACGGAAAGTCCCGCAAAACGCATCGGGGCGTCAAAGAAAGCGCAAGAGCAAAAAAATATAAAAAGCAATGCGGCCGCTGAAATTTTATACATCGCATATCCGTCCCTAAAAAAATTTTACTCTTCTCTTAAACAAATTCCCGTTTTGCCGCAAAAAACCGGCATACGAACCGCCGTTACGGTTTACAAAAACGTTTTTATCCTGTCCGGAACATTTGCCGTTTTGGCGGCATCCTGTTAAAACCGGACAGAACGATAAATGCATTGAAAAAAAATCGGAAAAACTCCAATTCCGGCTTTGTTGCAAGCGAAAATGCGGCTGTCCGGGCCGCGGCGCAAATAAAGGAATGCCCGTTCGCCGAAAATCGGCAATGCGGACATTGTTTGCGCGGCTTGAACTTAAAAAATGCCGGTTGACGGAAAAACTCTTTTGCAAGCATTGTCCGGAACTTGCCTGTCCGTCCGTTTTTACTTATGCCGGCCATTGTTTTTATGAAAGCCGGCAGCCGAATTTTGAGAGGGACACGGCTTTAAAACCGTTGAAAAAGCGGCATAAAAAACCGTTAATTTCCAACCACCGGAATTATAGCAAATCGTATAGATCAAGTAAAACTGCGCAAAAAACAAACGGCGAAAGCTTTTAAAAACGTTTTTGCGCTTCTTTTTGCCGCTTGAAAAAATTTGCCGGAAACAATATCATTGTCAAACAATGCGGCTTAAAAAACAAAATGCGGGGCAAAGCCGCTATCGCAAAATAGAGATGAAAATAATAATAGTTTTATGTTTGACAAAGCTCAATATTTCATATATAATCACATATTCAAGACACTATGATTCAAGGTAGTGTACGCATGAATGCGTCTGCTGCCGCGTCAAAAAAAGGCGTTTATGCGCACATTACCTGACATAAGTGAGTATACGGAGGTAGAAGATGGCTGTTAGACTGCGTCTGCAGAGAAGGGGCAAACCCAAAAGACCTTATTACAGGGTCGTGGCGATTGATCAGAGAGCGAAAAGGGACGGAGAACCTATTGAAATACTAGGTCAGTATGATCCTATCGCTGCTGAAAACAAATTTAATGTCAATATGGACAGAGTTAACTATTGGTTAGGCACGGGAGCGAAAGCTTCCGAAACTGTCGCAGTTTTGATAAAAAAATCACAACCGGCAGAAAGCAAATAGCTGAAAAGACCTTATGGTATTGGAGGGATTATGAAAGATTTGGTTCTGTATATCGCGAAAGCATTGGTGGACAATCCGGAACAAGTGGAAGTAAAAGAGATTGCCGGCGAAAAAGCGACCGTTTTGGAACTTAAAGTTTCCGACGGCGACAGAGGCAAAATTATCGGCAAAGAAGGCAGAATCATAAAAGCGATAAGAATTATCGTTAATTCGGCTTCGGCAAAACTTGATAAAAGGGCGACCGTTGAAATCGTAGAGTAAGCGGAGCAATAAAGAGTATCGGAAAATGAAGCAGAAAAAGAATACGAACCCTTCAATCCGCACCTGGAGAGTTTGCGATATTTTGGGTTTTGAAGTTTTTAACAATACGGGAGAAAGGCTTGGTATTCTTGCGGACGTGATTTCAACCGGCAGCAATGATGTCTGGGTCGTGAAATACGACAATGAGGAATATCTGATTCCGGCATTGAAAAACGTGGTCAAAGAGGTAAATCTTTTAAGAAAAAAAATCTTTGTCGAACTTCCCGAAGGCATTGACGCCGTTTACGGATCTGCAAAGTCGGCTGACGGCATTGCGGAGTATAACGGTTATCTGGTTTATGAAGATTGACATTCTCACGATATTTCCGGAAATGTTTGACGGGCCTTTGACTGAAAGCCTTATAGGCAAAGCAAGACGGAAAAAAATTCTTAATATCAATATCGTAGACATCAGATCTTTCTCCAAAGACAAACACAAAAAGGTCGATGACAAACCGTTCGGCGGAGGCGGGGGAATGGTAATGGCAGCTCCGCCGCTTTATGAGGCTATAAAAAGCGTGTTAGCGGGAAAAAGCAGCCGCAGCTGTAAAAACCCTTATAATAAACCTCTCGTCGTTTACATGTCTCCGCAGGGAAAACGGCTTGACAGCGATATGGTAAAAGAGCTCGCGGCGTTTAAGCATCTGGTCATTTTATGCGGACACTATGAAGGCGTTGACGAGCGCATAATGAATTTCGTGGATGAAGAAATTTCCATAGGCGACTATGTCCTTACGGGCGGTGAAATTCCGGCGATGGTTCTTGTCGACTCGGTGGCGAGGATGATTCCCGGCGTGGTAAGAAAAGAAGAATCCGTTAAAAACGATTCTTTTTTTAACGGCTTTCTGGATTATCCCCATTATACCAGACCCGCGGTTTTTAAGAAATTGAAAGTTCCGGAAGTTTTATTGTCCGGGGATCATAAAAAAATAGAGCGGTGGCGCATAAAAGAATCCGCCGAAAGAACAAAAAAGCGCCGTCCGGATTTACTGAAAAAACATAAAGTCTGAAAATATTACGCGAGCGCCCGGCTTTTCGGCCGGCGGGAAAAATGCAAAGCGTCAGCGGGACGCCGGAACTTTTTCCGGCTCTCGCTTTTGTATAAAATAAAGGAGCAGTAAAATGTCATTATTAGAGCAAGTCCAGGCAGCGCAGAAAAAAAATCTCAAGGTTGATTTTAAATCCGGAGATCAGGTTAAAGTTCATTTCAAAGTCGTAGAAGGCGGAAATGAAAGAATACAGGTTTTTGAAGGCGTGGTCATCAGAATGAAGGGAAGCGGTCTTTCCGAAACTTTTACCGTCAGGAAAGTTTCTTTCGGGGTAGGCGTTGAAAGAATATTCCCCCTGCATTCTCCCAGAATAGAAAAAATTGAAGTGGCCAGACGAGGAAAAGTGCGCAGGGCCAAACTTTATTATTTGAGAAATCTTTCCGGCAAGGCCGCGAGAATTTTTGAAGATTCTTCAAGAACGAAAAAGGTTTATGCTAAAAAAGCGGAAAACCCGGAAGCGGCTGAAGAAGCGCCGAAAACCGAATCCGCCGCAACCGCTGAAGTTCCCGCCGCAAATTAAGTTTTACGGACAAAAGGGTGGATCCGTTCTCTTTTGATAAACAGTATTATGATAAGGGCCTCGGCCCGGTGGCCGGCGTTGACGAAGCCGGGCGGGGTCCTTTAGCGGGCCCGGTAGCCGCGGCCGCCGTAATCTTTCCTGAAAATATACGGATTCCTTTTCTTGACGATTCAAAAAAACTGACCGAAAAAAAACGAAACGAGCTTTTCGAGACAATAAAAGAAAAAGCCCTGGCTTATTGCATTTCTACGGCGGACAATTTAAAAATAGATGAAGTTAATATTCTCCAGGCTACTTTTACGGCTATGAGGCAGGCTGTCGGCGGGCTGGGAATCAGACCGGGATTGTGTCTTGTCGACGGCAGCCATAAGATTCCGCAGGTAAATATCAGCCAGCGGGCCGTGGTGGGCGGCGATGCCAAAAGCGCGGCTGTAGCGGCCGCATCAATACTTGCGAAGGTAACGAGAGATAAAATAATGTACGATTATGCGCGCAGTTTTCCCTTGTACGGTTTTGAAAAGCATAAGGGTTACGGCACAAAAGCGCATATGGAAGCTTTAAAAAAATACGGGCCTTGTCCTATACACCGCCGAAGTTTTGCCCCTGTAAGACTTTGCCTGCGGGAGCGGAAATGGCTTATTGCAGAGATATAGGATTTGCCAAAGAAAAGGAAGCCGCGGATTTTCTCAAAAAACGGGGCTATAAAATTCTTGAGACGAACTTTACCACATCTTTCGGGGAAATCGACATAATAGCCGAGCATAAAAAAGAGACGGTCTTCATAGAAGTCAAATACAGAAAAAATCTTTCCGGCGGCGCTCCGCAGGAAGCCGTAAATAAGGCCAAACAGCGCAAAATAATAAAATCGGCGATCCTTTACATTAAACGCAACCGCGTAAAAGACGCTTTCCGTTTTGATATCGTCTCTATTTGCGGCGGGCGGTTTGAAATAATAGAGTCGGCTTTTTCCTCCGATGAATATTTTATATAAACCCAGAAAAAGCGCTTCTTGTCTGAGTGTAAAAAACTTTTGAAATATGCGGTTTTTTGTTGCCAATGCCCGCAAATACGGATATAATATTTTTGCGCATAAGAAAAAAGCGGAGATGTTCCAATGATAAAAATTCTGCTTGTTGACGATGAAATTTATGCCAGGGACAATATGGCGAGACTTCTTCAAAGAAGAGGTTTTGACGTATGCGTGGCGGGCAATGCCGACGAATGTCTTAAAGCCGTCAAAGAAGAAAGCCCCGATGTCATATTTCTGGACATTATGCTTCCCGATCTCGACGGAGATCATCTGTTTCACTATATAAAAGAGATAAATACAAGCGCGCTTATTTACTTTATTACCGGCTCGGGAACTATTTTTACGGAAGAGCACGCCAAAGAGCTCGGAGCAGCGGGATATATGCAAAAGCCCGTCTATGTGGAAAATCTTTTTGCTCTTCTTGAAGAGATAAAAACAAAAGTAAAAAAAGAGGTATAAAGAGGTATCATGAAAAAATTTATTTGCGCTGCCGCGGCTTTTTTTATTTTCGCAAATACCGCTTTCGGTTACGGAAACGTGCAGTATGAAGATTTTAACGAATATAAGTCCAAATACAGAATACTTTACGGCGCTTTGCTTGTGATAGGCGGAAGCCTGCTGGCTTATGACGGTTTCAGGACCGTGCGCACCGACAAATCGAAACCTTCGTTCAATATGAATTTTTCTTCTTTTTGGTATACCAATACCGTCAGCAATAATTATGTTATGAAAGCGTCGGGAAATATTGAAAATACCGGCAATGTCAAACTTAAAAACGTAAATATATGGGCAAGATATAAAACGGTGGCTCCGGGCGGAATTCCCGGAGGCTACCAGCCTTCGGAGCTCGGAACTAAAGTAAACTTTGACGGTATTCCCGCCGGAGAGTCTTTGCTTCTTGCAACGGGAGAGTCCAAAAAATGGACGCACCGCGCGCAATACGGCGTTGCGGGAACGAATCCGCCTGAAGGACAGGACGCCGGCAGCGAGTCCAATCCCGATCCCGATCATATTTATAAAGGGAAGTATCCTTCCTCAACTCCTTCTTTTCTCGCGGATATAGTCAAAGTAGAGTACGAGTATGATAAAAAATATAAAGAGGAAACCAATAATGCTTATGAGGGAGTTTTAGGGCTCCTTCTTATAGCCGGCGGGGCGTATCTGCTTATCGATTACGCGGCGAGCCTGAAAAAGTTCGATTATTATATGAAGAAAAACCATATGAATTTTTATGTTGAAAATAATGCCGAAGAGTTCAGATTTATGCTTTCAAAAAAATTGTAAATTCTTATAGTACGATATTTAAAAGAACCGTCTTGACTTTTTATCAGGACGGTTCCTTTTGTTTAAAATGGAAAATCCCGAGTTTAAAGCTTTTTTACGGCAAAAAAATTTTTTTGAAAAGATGAAAAGAAAAGCGCCATATTCGTATGCATTGTCCTTCGCCCTGCTGTTTTGCCGGACGAAAGGAGCCCCGGAAATTTATATCCCGGCAGGCATAATATTTTGTTTTGCGGCATAAAAGCGAAACGCGCGGTTTTCGCGCGGCAAGTTCATACGCCTTTCGTAATGCGCGCGTATAAATGCGCAGCGGCATTGGCCGCAAACTCAAAAAACGCATAAACAAAAAAAAGACTTTACGCGCTAAAGAACCGCCTTCTTTTGAACCTCTGCAATGCTTTTTATTTTCATAAAAAGCCGGAAATGCGCGGTCGGTTATACGATATGCTTGTATTTTTAATGGTTTTCGGCTTTAATTTTATATATAATCAAAGAATATATCCAAAAAAATTAATAAAGCGGGTGAAAAATGACCTTAAAAACCAAAAAAATCATTTTTGCTTTTGCCGTAATAATTTTTTTCCGCGCGGTATCTTTGTCGGTTCCTGTTCCGGAAGGAAAAGGAAAAATCGGATTTTACAATTCGCCTATGTCGCATTCAAGAACGACTTCCAACGTTTCATTTCCGTACCCGTCAAACAAGTGGTTCGGTTCAATTTTTACTTCGCATAACTATCATTTGTATTCATTCGCAATGACCCCTTCTCCGATGACTGTAAATCTCAATACTAATCCCGGAAATGCGGCCCAGGGCAACGGATATTTGCTCGGATATCCGTCTTTGACGGCTTCGGCGGATAAAATCAGCTATTCTTCATCCCAGTCTTCCCCCAGGTATTTTGCAAGAATATCTGGTTTAAAAGCGCCGTACGGTTATGCGGACGAATTATATACCGCAGGAGGTCTTTTGGACGGATATTCTGACTGGTCGGCCACTTTCCTGTGCCGTGACAGAATTGACGAAACGAAATGGATAAAAACCACCATAGGCAGAGGTTTTATTTTTACTTATAATGAGTATTCCCAAGGGCTTAAACCTTTGATAGTTTCCTATTATGACAGAGCCAATACGGTTTTCGACCGCAGCGGCGCCCAGATTACGGGAAACTCGCAAAGGGATTGCATACTTGTAAAAACTTCTCCGGATTCCAACGGCAGAGTAATTTATTATGCGGTTTTCGCGCCCGCGGACACTTCCTTTTCCGTTTCTGCTAACGCGTCAAGAATAGAAATGTCTTTTGCCGCGGATGAAAGATATCTTTCGGCGGCCCTTATTACTGCCGGACAAGACAGTGAAAGCTTGAAAAATAATGCGGTCGCGATTTTTAATGAATATTATCAATATGCCTATAATTTCATTACGGATACGAAAGTTTCTTATTCTTTTGATAAAGACAATGCCGGAGTGACCACCGTATTCAATTTTACCACGCAGGCAAAACGCGCGGGCGCGGGCTTTTCAAGCGGAACCGTCTTCGCGCTTTTTCCGCATCAATGGAAAAACAGCGCGGCGGTTTTAAAGCCTGATTCATATAATTTCCGCACATTAAAAGGCACGCTTAAAGTCGGCTCAGGCTCTTCTTTTACAACGCAGCACAAATTCTGCGGAATTATGCCCAATCTCACTTATGAAGTGCCCGAATCATTAAAAAGCGCCATGCAGACTTATATCAATTATGACAGGTATTTTACCGCCCAGTCTGAGGAGCCGGACACTTATTACAGCGGCAAGGCTTTGGCAAAAGCCGCAAATCTCATACCCATACTGCACCAGTTCGGAGATATTGACGCCAGAAACCGTATGATAGAAAATTTAAAGGCCCAGCTGCGTCTCTGGTATACATATACGGGACAGCCCCAAAGATATTTCGCATATGATTCAAACTGGGGAGGGCTTATTGGCAGGCCTTATAATTTCGGTTCCGAGAATTACGCCGACCACCATTTTCATTACGGATATTTTATATACGCCTCCGCCATACTTGCTTTATTTGACCCTTCTTTTGCCGACGCTTCCGAGTATAAAGGCATGGTGGATCTGCTGGTGAAAGATATTCAAAACCATAAACGCAACGACGCCGATTTCCCGTTTTTAAGACATTTTGACGTTTATGAGGGGCATTCCTGGGCCAACGGCGCGGGAGGAGGCGACGATAGAGGCATTGACCAGGAATCTTCGTCCGAGTCCATGAACGCCTGGGCGGGGATATATTTATGGGGTCTGGCCTGCAAAAACCGGGAGTTGATGGATCTCGGGGCTTACGGTTATACGACCGAATACGAAGCGTCGAAAGAATACTTTTTCGATATGTCGGGAGAAATATACGGAGGAACTCCTTATGCCCACAAAGGCGTGGGAATATTGTGGGAAAATGAGGCGGTGTACAATCTGCATTTCGAACCCAGAATATCGCAGACCATAAAAGGAATACAGGTGCTTCCGCTTACGCCTTCAATGCTTTATCTGGGTTATAATACCGATTATGCGCGGGCTTATTACGGCGAAATGCTTGCAACTGCGGGCTTTCCGCTCAATACCTGGAAAGACATATGGCTAAGGTATAAGGCATTGTTTGACGCTCCCGGCGCTTTAAACGATTTTTCAGCCGGAGGCTTCATCGCGGAACAGGGAAGCTCTCTTGCTTATTCATATCATTTTATTAACTTTTTCAATGCTTACGGGAGCGTGGACACGGGCTTTTTTTCAGACGGCGAATCTTTTTGCGTTATGAATAAAAGCGGACAAAGAAATTATATAGCGTTTAACAATTCCGCGGACTCGTATAAAACCGTTGTTTTCAAAAGTTTTGCGGGCGGAGCTTTGGCCGGCAGCATGAGCGTTCCTCCCATGACAACGGCGGTGACAAAAGATTTTGTAGAATTTAAATATGATTCGTTAAGAACCATGCATTCGCAGGGAAACAGCCATGTTATTCTCATGGACTCTTATTCGGATAAAAATACGGTTAAGGCCGCCGTGATTCCTCCTATAAACGAGCTTTATTATAAAAGCATTCCTTTTGTTTTTTCCGTTAATTCTCCCGGGGGACTGTCCGCCAATACGAAAGCCTATGTAAAACTTCCGGATATCAGCATTCCTTCAGGATATGCGGCGGACCAGATTAAACTTGCCGTTTATAATCCTCAAACGCGGCTTCCGGAAAGCGTTTATCCGCATCAGAATATAATAGTCGAGGCGGAAAATGCCGGAAAGGCCACCGTTTTGATAGAGGCGTCCCTGACAAAAACGGGAATATATGTCGTTGTCATCCCTACCGGCGTGCAGCCGCCCGGGCTTAAAATCATAAGAGGATTTTTAAGGAATGCCAAAGACAGTTCCGGCGTAGAAGCTGCGATGCGCATATACAATTCTTCCGACAATTCCGAAACATCCGAAGTTTTTAACGGCATTTATGAGATAGAAGTAATAAAAGGCGCAAGCTATACGATAAAGCCTTCGGCCCGGCATTTCATTTTTGAGCCGGAAAGCTATTCTTTTACCGTGGGAGATTCCGATCTCTCCAAAGACTTTGCCGCGTTCGCGGAATATGAGCTCGGCGGAAAAGTGTCTTTTAACGGAAGAGGCCTGAATAAAATAAATATCAGCATTTATGATATTGCCGCCGGAAGCACCCGCACGGTAGTCACCGCGGACGGCGGAAAGTACAAAGCCGCGGTATATTATGCAAAAAGTTATATCGTTACTCCCGTTTCCGCGGAATACGATTTTACAAGCGAATTTATGCGTTTTGACATACAGAGCTCTTTTCTTTACGCGGACTTTCTCGCACGCGTGGCATCCGGCAGATTTGTAGTATATCCTAATCCTTACAAACCTTCCAAACACGGCAATATCGGAATCACTTTTACCGGGCTCAAAAGCGGGGCTGAAATAAAAATTTATAATATAGCCGGCGAGCTTGTTTTTGACAAAAAAACTTCCACGGACGGCGGTTATACCTGGTATGCCGAAAACAATTCAGGCTACCAGGCCGGATCCGGCGTGTATGTCTATTACATAAAATCGGACGGGAAAACGCGTAAAGGAAAAATCGCGGTTGAAAGATGACGCGGCCGGCAAAATTCCTGTATATGCGGATTTTCCGCATTACCGGCTCAACCCTGAACGGGGATTTGATTGCAGAGAAATATAAAAAAGCTGGAAATCCGTTTTTAAAAAACTGCCCGGACAAACTTTAAAAAATTGCGGGCGGGGCCGGGATAAGCATTCAATAGAGCGGGCGCTTCGAAAGCGGAACTTTCGCCGGTCGGAAAGGGAAAGTTTGATATGTTGCGCCGTATCAGAGTTTTTAGCGGGAAAATGCCGTAAATGCCGGCCTATGCCGCGCGCGGAACGGAACAAAAATTTTTCCGGCAAAAAACAGAAACCGTGAGACGTTTTGCCGCTTGGCTTTGACATGCTGCGGCAAAGAAATAAGAACTGCAAAATCCGGCTTTAAGTACGGATTTTGCGTTTTTGCCGGGAAATTTAAGTTTTTAAGCGGGTTCCGCTCCTGCGGCAAAAAGACTGCGGAAACATTTTTGCGGAAGGCTGTGCGCGCATTCTTGTCCGGCGCAGGGCGGAAAAACGTTTCTGAGTATATCCGTACGCCGGCCGGATGAGGAGAAAAAATGAATTATAAAAGTTTTCTGGCGTCATTGGCATGTCTGTTTTTATTTTCGTCTTTTTCTTTTTCGCATGCGCCCGGACATTTCGCCGCCAATGTCATAGCTTCCGCCGCAAACCGCGGCGGCAGAACGGATATTTACGATAAACTTGCCGTAATTTCATACGAAAACCAGAAAGGCGTAAACGATATATGGATTCAATCCGGATATAAAGATTTTTTTCTCGGAAACGAAAGCGGATCCGAAGGAGATTTCAGAAGCTGCGGCGGCGGGATGAATTTCGGATTGGGCAAAGAAATAAAAACCGGTATATCCGCCGGTTTTTTCGGCAGCTATAACAGACAGAATTTGTCGCAGAACAAAAGCGCGGCCGGCGTAAATTCTTACGGAATAGGCGCTTACGGCAGTTATTTGTACAAAGATTTTGACTTTAAAGGGATTTTTGGTTTTTATGCCGACCAGTATTGCATTTCGCGTTATAGCGTCAACGGAAAGGCAAGATCGGATTTTAACGGTTACGGAATCAATGCCGATTTTGAAGCGGCTATGTGGATTGAAGCCGGAAAGATTAATTTACGTCCCTATGCAGGCTTTAGCGCCGGATATACTGGATATGGAAGTTCAGCCGAAATAGGGGCGAAAAATTTAAATCTGAAAACCGGTGGCGGCGGTTATACAAAAAGCTCGCTGCGTGCCGGCGCCGGCGCGAACGGAAAATACGGGCGGTTCGGCTGGTACGGCGGACTTGAATTGGAGTTAATGCTTGCAGGCAGATATGCCGAAATTGAAAGTTCGTCGGCCGGCCCGGTTTCGCCGGTCAAATCGAAAGGCGCAAAAAAATCAGCCGCGTCTTTAGGGTTGAATGCCGGCGGCGATTACAATATAACAAACCGGACTAAAATTTATATGAATTTCAACTACAGGGCGGCGGACGGATACGGAGAGTTTGCCGCTAATGCCGGACTGGCTTTTGTTTTTAATTCTTTTTAGTTTTACGGAGGCATTATGGAAGATTTGGGAAAATTTCCCGTTTTAGTCAGTCTTGCCGCAGGAGCTTTGACTTTTATAAGTCCTTGCGTTCTGCCTTTAATACCCGCTTTTATATCTTTTATAACCGGCGCTTCAATAGAGGATTTACGCGACAATAAAACTTCGATGAAACGGACTTTTTTTAAAACGCTGGTTTTTGTGCTGGGGTTCAGTTCGGTTTTTATAATATTAGGACTTTCGGCTGGCTGGATCGGAAATTTTTTAGGCGGACAAAAAGACTGGCTTCGTTATATAGGCGGCGCGGCGGTAATTATTTTCGGTCTTCATATGACGGGGCTTTTCAGGATAAAGTTTCTTTACAGGCAGGCTTCGGCTTCAGGGAAAATCAAATCCGGAGCCACTTGGATAGGCACTTTTTTTGTTGGGGCGGCGTTTGCTTTAGGGTGGACTCCGTGCGTCGGCCCCATACTTTCTTCCATACTTATTCTGGCCTCGACGCAGGAAAGCGCTTCAAGCGGCTTTTGGCTTCTGGCGGTTTATTCCGTAGGGCTGGGGCTTCCTTTCATTATTACTTCCCTGTTTATAAACTGGTTTCTGCGCTTTTTTAACTTTATTAAAAAGTATTACGGAATCATTGAAATCATTTCAGGCATACTTCTGACCGGAGTGGGTGTTCTTATCATTACTGACGGCTTCAATAAGATAACCCAGTTTGTCTTAAGATTAACCGCATAAGCCCGTTTTTTAGGTTTTTTGCTCTGCGGGCAAGCCGTGTTTTTAACGGGGAAGGCAAACTGGATAAATTCCGGCAAAACTGCGCGTATAAACCATATAAAGGAAAAACTTTTTCAGGCTTTTTTTCAACAGCCTGCCGCTTTCCGCGTGTATAACCATATTAAAACAGAAGCTTTTTCAGATTTCGGATTCGGCATATGGGCGGTACAGGATATATAACCGTAATATAAAGCGAAAGCTTTTTCGGACGGATTATGCGGCGGACGGTATCTTGGCGGTTTTAAAGTCTGCCGGGCCCGGAAATGCGGGCGCGGCTGCAAAGTTTTTCGGGCAAAATTTTTTGCGGACGAATTCTTTTCAAGCAAACGTTCTGCGGCAAATTTTTTGACGGATATAAATGCTTTTGTTTTTTTCGGCTTCTTTTGCGAAAAAAGCGGAATATGCCGCCGGAACGGAAACGGATGGAATATATTTTGCAAATATTTTCCGTCTTTTGGGTTTCTTATCATTCTGCCGGAAAAAAATGCAAATAAAATTTCGGTTTAAATTCCCGGGATTATTCTTTCAAGCGCGGCCGGGCTGCGGCTTGATTTGCGCTTTTTTGATAAACCCGATAAAAGAAGGCTGTCCGCCGGAAAGCGGAATCCGCGCGTTTACGAAGACATGTCCGGTTTGCAAAATATAAACAAATTTATAAGAGACAAAATTTTAATGTCCGCCCGCAAGAAAAAAAACCGCCGGAACGGTTATAAATGAGACGGCCGTGGATGCGGCCACTGTCATAGCGGCCAGTTTATGGTCGAGTTTATATTTCGAAGCAAGAACAAGGGTAAGCACCATTGTCGGCAAAGCGGCTTCCATAATGCCGATTTTAAAAGGCAGTCCGTCCATTCCCAAACCGGCCGCGATGCAGTAGGCCGTTAAAGGAGCTATGCACAGTTTTATGACAAGAGCCGCAATCAGAAGCAAAGCTTCTTTTGTTTCCGGCACGGCAAGAGCCAGTCCGACGGTGAAAATCATCAGCGGAGCTATAGGCATAGACATTAAATCTAAAGTTTTTACCAGAAAAACCGGCATGCGCGTTTGGGTAAAATTTGCTGCAAAACCCAATATTAGAGCCCAGATGGGGGCAAGGGCGGCGAGGTTTTTGATGCTTTCTTTTACCGAAAGTTTTTCTCCTTTGCCGTAATAAGAAGCTATTGAAGCGCCCGCAAACCATACTAAAGGGGTAACTGCCAGAAGATCGTAAATAAGCACGTATTGCGCCGCTTGCCCGCCGTAAAGTCCTGTCAAAAGCGGCAGCCCGAGAAAAGTGACATTGCTGAAGGCTGAGGCGATAACCAGAACGCCCTTTTGTTTGTTTTCCAACCGGACGAATTTTCCTATTATCCCGAAAACGGCGAAAGAGAAAATAAGCAAAACAAAAACCGTGAGCGCGGCGGAAACGGGCAGCAGAAGCGTATTCCTGTCTACGGGCGCTTCGGCTATGACTTTAAAACACAAAGCCGGGAGAAAAAAGTTAAGCACTACGGTATTGATAACATGTCTTGCGGCGTCGGGTTCAATGCCGCCGGGCTTTTTTATTTTAAAAAAAACGCCGCCTGACATTATCAAAAAAAACGATATTAAAACAGTAAACATAAAAAGTTCCGATTTATTTTATAAGTCCGTATCCACGCGTCTGCGACCGATGCCGTCCGACATTGCAGAACTTTATTTTAATTCCGTAAAACCGTATTTATAAAGCCCTGGTTTTTAATCTTCAGGCTTGCGGTTTATCCCGGTCTTGCCGTTGCCTTTTCAAAAGAGGCGGAAGCCGTTTTATGTTTCCGGTTCACGTACACGCCATGTACGCCGCCGCGGAAAATATAAGATAAAAAAGCGGGAAAAATTTTTTGCGGAACCGAATTCGTCCCGGAATTTATTTTCCCGCTCTTTTCACGGCCGGCTGTTGCGATATATCCGTCTTTATCCTTTATATCTGCTGTAATTGCTTTCTTCTTTGGTTATAAAAATATCATGCGGATGGCTTTCCGCAAGACCGGCTGAAGTAATTTTGACAAATTTCCCGTTTTCAATAAGTTCTTGAATATTTTTAACCCCGCAGTACCCCATGGCCGAGCGCAAGCCGCCTATAAGCTGATAAACCACATCGCTTACTTCGCCGCGGTAAGGCACTCTGCCTTCAACGCCTTCAGCGACAAGTTTTTTCGAGTTTTCCTGAAAATATCTGTCGCAGCTTCCGGCCTGCATTGCGGCCGAAGAGCCCATTCCTCTGTAATATTTAAAAGCGCGCCCGTTATAAATGATGTCTTCTCCCGGACTTTCTTTTGTTCCGGCGAATAATGAGCCCATCATGCATACGCTTGCGCCTGCGGCGATGGCTTTCGGTATGTCTCCCGAATACTTTATTCCGCCGTCGGCTATAACGGGAATTCCGTATTTTGCGGCGACTTTAGCGCATTCATATACAGCCGTTATCTGCGGCACGCCTATGCCGGCTATAACTCTGGTTGTGCATATGGCTCCGGGGCCTATTCCCACTTTTAAGCAGTCCGCTCCGGCTTTTATGAGGTCTTCAGCCGCTTCCGCCGTGGCGATATTTCCGGCGATTATCTGAACTTCCGGAAACGCCTTTTTAAGTTTTTTAACGGCTTCAATGACTCCCTGGCTGTGTCCGTGCGCAGTGTCAATCGTAAGAATATCTACATGTGCGTCTATCAAGGCTTTTGCTCTTTCCTGCATATCTTTGGTTATGCCTATGGCCGCGCCGCATAAAAGCCTGCCGTTGCCGTCTTTTGAAGAACTGGGAAAACGTATCGCTTTTTCGATGTCTTTTATTGTTATAAGGCCTTTCAGCATAAAATTGTCGTCAACCAAAGGAAGTTTTTCTATTTTTTTGTTTTGAAGGATGTCTTTTGCTTGGGCAAGAGAGGTTCCGACCTTTGCGGTAACGAGATTGTCTTTTGTCATTATATCTTCGATTTTTTTATTATTATCGGTTTCAAAACGCATGTCTCGGTTGGTAATAATGCCTATAAGCCTGCCGTCTTGTTCGACGATCGGCACTCCGGAAATTCTGTATCTTGCGGAAAGTTCTTTTGCGTCTGCGAGCGTATTTTCTTTTTTGAGGAAAAACGGATCCGTTATAACCCCGTGATCGCTTCGTTTAACGCGGTCGACTTCGTCCGCCTGGGCTTCTATGGACATATTTTTATGTATAATGCCGATTCCGCCTTCGCGCGCCATGGCGATCGCCATCTTGGATTCGGTAACCGTATCCATTCCCGCGCTCATCAGAGGAATATTAAGTTTGATTTTTTGCGTCAGATTTGTGCTTAGATCAACGTCTTTCGGAAGAACTTCCGAATGCCGGGGGATAAGCAAAACATCATCAAAAGTCAAAGCTTCCGTCAAAAATTTTGTGTCCATTTTCTGTCTCCGCTTTCTGCCAATTATACTTATTTTGATTTTTTAAGGCAAGGCGGACGCTTTTGTAGAAAATATAAAATTTCGGTTTTATGCATATTTGAAAATATTTCCTCCGGCACGCAAAAGCGCAGCGGATTTCGGGCATACGAAATGCTGAGGCGATTAGAAAAAAACAAAGATTTCCGCTAATTTAAACAATGCGTTTTTAAGAAGTTTTTCAAGGCGTTTGTTATCTCCGTTTTCTGATATTTTGCCGGGAAATTACAAACTTTCCGAATCGGTTTAAACAAAAAAGTTGCGCGCCGGGAAAAAATACGCGCAAAGAGAAAAAAAAGGGAAAAAGGCTTTTTAAGAGTTTTTTTCGGTTATTGAATTTTTTATGTGGCGGCAGCGCGCGACGGCGGTAAATATAGTTAAAAATAAGAGTTTCAAGCGCGGTAAAAATTTTAAATAAAATATTTGCCTGCATTCCTTATATTTGTGCCGCACAGGTTTTTGATTTCATGTTTTTTGCATACGAATAATGCTTTATTCTGAAAATGCCGGAGAAGGAAAAAATTGATTTTTTAAGAAATGCCGGAATATCTTTTCCGCTTTCGGAAAAAGTACATAATTGCGGCGCTTTTCCTCTCTCAAACCTACCCGCTGTAAAGGAATGCTTCATATGAAGCGGATGCCTAAAAATTAACTTGACCTTTTAGCCTATGCTAAACCCGGCGCGAATATATTCAAACCGTACTATAGTTGAAAGGCCGCGGAAAAAACTTTCATTTAACTTGACAATATAAAACAAATTGTATATAATCCTAAATTGTAATGGTTACAAAAAAGCTTTCTTCATCGGGTTTAAGGCAGACTTTCCAGCGCAGGAAGATATTGGAGTTTCTTATCAGCACCGATTCTCATCCTACGGCAGGCGCTATTTATAAAAAAATAGTCAAGGATATTCCTACCGTATCAAGGACAACGGTCTACAATACGGTAAATAAACTTGCTGAAGAAGGAATAATAAAATGCATCAAAACAAAAGATTCGCAAATGCGTTTTGACGCAAAGACGGAGCCTCATTACCATTTTGTATGCAGCAAGTGCGGCAAAATTTATGACATCGGGGTTTGCTGTAAAAATGTCTTAAACTACGATGTCGGAGGACATAAAATTGAGGATGTCTTTATTTGTTACAGCGGCGTCTGTAAAGCATGCGGGGAGCTTGCTTGCAAATGCGGTAAGAAAAAAGGATAATAAAGACATCGAATTTTCTAAGGGGGGACGGTATGGAAAAGTGGAAATGTGCGGCTTGCGGTTATGTGTACGATCCCGTGGCGGGAGACCCTGATTCGGGAGTCGCTCCGGGAACGCCTTTCGAGCAGATTCCGGACGATTGGGTTTGTCCCGTCTGCGGAGTAGGAAAGGATTCTTTTGAAAAGATGTAAAGAAAGGAAGAATATGGAAAAGGTTTACTTTGACAATCAATCCAATACCAGGCTTGACGAAAGAATATTCAACGCTATGCGGCCGTATCTTTTTGAGTATTACGGCAATCCCCAGAGTATTTACTCCCTGGGGAGCGTCTCAAAAGACGCGGTAGAAAAAGCAAGAGAAGAAGCGGCGGCTCTTATAGGCGCGGATGCCGGCGGGATAATTTTTACTTCATGCGCCACGGAATCCAATAATCTTGCGTTAAAAGGCATAGCGCGCGCCCGCAAAATTTCGGGAAAACATGTGATCTTGTCTTCAATAGAGCATTTTTCGCTGTTAAATCCCGCGAAACGTCTTGAAAAAGAAGGTTTCGAGATCACTTATCTTGGCGTGGACGATAAAGGTTTCGTAAAAGAAGACGAACTGGAAAAAGCGCTCAGACCCGACACCGTGCTGGTGTCGGTGCAGCATGCAAATCCCGAAGTGGGCGCCGTACAAAATATTAAAAAGCTCGCCTCGATAGTCAAAAACAAAAGCGGGGCGGTTTTTCATACGGACGCTGTCGCGTCCTGCGGAAAAATCGATATAGACGTAAATGATCTGGGGATCGACGCTCTTACTATGGCTTCTTCCGTTATGTACGGGCCTAAAGGCGCCGCGGCGCTGTATTTGAGAAAAGGAATAAAGATAGTTCCTTTGCTTGAAGGCGGGGTGCAGGAAAATTCCAGGCGAGCCGGCACCGAGAACGTTCCCGCGATAGTCGGATTCGGAACCGCGTGCCGCATAGCTAAAGAGGAAATGCGGGCGGTCACCGGCGAAACCGCTCGTCTGAGCGATATTCTTATCGCGGAGCTTCCCAAAAAGATAGAGCATATATATCTCAACGGGCCGGAAAAAAACAGGCTCGCGGGCAATGTGAATTTTTCAATTGAATTTGTTGAAGGAGAAGCTTTGTTTTTAATGCTTGACGCGAAAGGGATAATGGCGGCCAGCGGTTCGGCCTGCGCGAATAAAAATCTTAAAATTTCGCATGTTTTAACTGCTATGAACGTTGACGTGGCCGTGGGACAGGGGTCTTTGCTGTTTACTCTTTCAAAGTTTAATAATATAAAAGAAGTCGATTATGTCATTGACGCGCTTCCCCCGATAGTGCAAAAGCTTAGGGATATGTCTCCTCTGTATTCGCACTTTCTTAAAACCGGGGAAAGGATGAAAGCCGGTCCGGGGACGGATTATGACGAACATGAGCACGGACACTGTCTTGCGGACGGCGGTACGGAGTAAAAAAAGAATATTGAAAGCGTGTCGGACGCGATAAAATAAAAGCGGTTCCCAAGGAGAAAAAGATGGCGTTTTACTCGGAAAAAGTTATGGATCATTTTGCCAATCCCCGTAATGTGGGAGAAATAAAAGACGCCGACGGCATAGGGGAAGTTGGCAATCCCGTCTGCGGCGATATGATGACTTTTTATATTAAAGTAAAAGACGGCAAGCTTGAAGACGTAAAATTTAAAACTTTCGGCTGCGGCGCGGCGATAGCGGTCTCTTCCATGGTGGCGGAGATGGCTAAAGGGAAAACTCTTGACGAGGCTATGCTGCTTACCAATGCGCAGGTCGCAGAAGCTTTAGGAGGTCTTCCCCCCAATAAAATGCATTGCTCCAATCTAGGGGCGGACGCGCTTCATAAAGCTATCGAAAATTACAGATCTAAAGGCAAATGATATGGGAGAAAAAAAGCGCGCCCGCCTGTTTTGCGGCGCGGAGTTTAAAAAAGAACATAAGCCGCCTTGTTTTTACGGACACGGCGGCGTTTTAAACAAAAATATAAAAAGATGCCGCGAATGCGGAGCCGAATACGGCGCAAACTATGAAGAATGTCCGTCATGCGACGCTTGCGCCGGCATAAATAACCATGAAAATAAAGGAGAATGACAATGACAACCGGAAAACTTTCGGAAAGAATGTACAATGCTTTAAATGAACAGATAAGAAATGAGTATTTTTCGGCATATCTTTATCTTGCGATGTCGGCATGCTGCCAGGATATGAATCTGCCCGGAACGGCGAATTGGTTCAGAGCGCAGTATAAAGAAGAACTGTCCCACGGAGACAAAATATATGACTATATGTTTGCAAGAAGCGCGAGGGTGAAACTTTTACAGATAGACCAGCCTGCTTTTGAATGGGAAAGCCCTCTGAGCATGTTCCGAAACGCGCTTGAACATGAAAAATACGTCACGGGACTGATCAATAATCTCGTGACTATCGCAAATGAAGACAAAGATTATGCCACGCTTTCTTTTTTGCAGTGGTTTGTCAATGAACAGGTTGAAGAGGAATCCGCGGCCGAAGCCATAATAGCGCAGTTTGAAATGGCCGGCGCTTCAAAAGGCAATCTTATGTATCTGGACAAGTGCCTCGGCAAGAGAAAAGCTGAAAACGGAGATTAATCAAGGAGAAAAGCAATGGCCGCCGGCTTAGTTAAAGAAAACGTTTATTCGGCAGGATGCGTCGACTGGGGAGAAAGGCGCTTTCACGGAAGCACGTATACGACAAAAAAAGGAGTAACGTATAATTCTTATCTTATCGTTGATGAAAAAATCACCCTTATAGACGCCGTGCGCAAAGAATTTTTTGCGGAGTTCGCCGACAATATCGGACGGATTGCGGATCCCGCCCGGATAGAGAACATAGTGATAAACCATATAGAGCCGGACCATTCGGGCTCTTTCCCCGAACTGTTGAAGCTTTGCCCGAACGCAAAAATATACGGCACCCAAAAAAGCAAACAGGGACTGCTTAAATATTACGGCGTTTGCGGGGATTTTGTCTGCGTAAAGGCGGGGCAAAGCATAAACATAGGCAAAAGAACACTTGATTTTATAGACGTGCCTATGATCCACTGGCCCGACAGCATGTTTACTTACTGCGCTTTTGACAAAATTCTTTTTTCAAATGACGGGTTCGGGCAGCATTATGCCACGAATAAGATTTTCGACGATGAAGTAAGCTGTGATATTCTGATGGAAGAGGCCAAAAAATATTATGCCAATATACTCTGGCCTTTCGGCAGCCTGATCGCCTCAAAGCTTTCGGCGATAAAAAAGCTGAATCTGGAAATAGAGATGATCGCGCCCAGCCACGGGCTGATATGGCGCAAATATATACCGCAGATAATGGACAAATATCTTTGCTGGGCGGCAAATTCGACTCAAAATAAAATAGCCGTTGTATATGAAACCATGTGGAATTCGACTGAATCTATGGCGAGAAAAATAGTCGAAGGCATAACTTCGCAAGGGGTTGAAGCTTTTCTTTTTGACATTACAAAATGCGATAGCACGGAATTGTCCGCTTATATGCTGGACGCAAAAGGTTTTGTTTTCGGCTCTTCCACGCATGATAATGTGATGCTTCCCGTTATCGCGGGTTTTCTCCATTATTTGAAAGGTTTAAAGCCGAAAGGGAGAAAGGCTTTTGCTTTCGGTTCTTACGGATGGAGCGGGGAAGCTGTCAAAGAAATTGAAACGCTTCTTGAAGAGGCCGGCATAGAAAAAAGCCAGGAAGGCGTAAGAGCGGTTTACGCCCCTTCAAAAGAAGAACTTGATAAATGTTTTGAAGCCGGAAAGGCTTTTGCTTTAAACATCAAAAGCTGAGGGTTTGTGTCCGGAGCGCGGGAGGCGGGAAATAAAGCTTTTCTCCGGACATTATGTTTTTTGCGGGCGTTCCGGCCGGTTTGAAAGGGGTGGCAGCGGAGAAGAGCGGGGAAGAAAATGAAAAAAATTTTTGTATTGCCGGTATTGCTTTTGTTGTTCGCGGCTTACGGGCATGCTGCTACGGAAGCCGAGGCTTTGCCGGAAGGGGTAAAAGCGAAAAATATCAGAAACGTTTCCGTCAAATGGCTGCAAAAACTCGACGAAGGCTGCTATATACGCTGCTATGACGAAAGCTCTTTTCTTATGACCGCCGCGCTGACGCCAGGCCGTTGGTTTGACAATATCAATGCTTACAGAAAACCTCTGGGCGGTTTAAAAAAAAGAACGGAAATAAATATGTACTATGCGCAGGAAATGCCGGGCAGGCCCAAGGGCGAATACATTGTGTTGCAGTACGGTGCGGTTTTTGAAAAAAACAAAGTAAAGATTGAAAGTGTGGTTATTGTTAAAGAGCCCGGAGGAAAATGGAAAGTAGCCGATTATTTCATAAAATAAAAACGTTTAAAAGCCGTTTTGAAACGTTTTTTTTATTTTCGGCCGGGCGCTCCGGTTTTATTTTTTAAACGGAATTTTCGGGGAAAGGGGAAATTTTCAAATATCAAAAGTATTTCGCGTCCGCGGCGGCGCGTAAACCAGAAAACGGGGGGAAGTTATGAAAGGTTTGGTATGCAAAGTTTGCGGCTATGTCGCATTGGACGGTAAAACGGACATATGTCCGGTATGCCGTTTAAAAAATGTTTTTATTGAAAAGGAAGACGCTTATAAAACGCCTGATTTTAAAGCTGAAACGGGCGAAAGCGAGAAAAAGCACATTCCGCAGATTGCCGTAATTGAAAAATGCGGCCTTATTCCTGGGTCGGGCTGCATTGACGTGCACGTAAAAGTAGGCGAAATTACCCATCCTATGCTTGCCGAACATCATATCACAACAATAGTCTTCTATCACGAAAACAAGTATATCGCTTCAATGGATCTCACTGCCGGCGTAAATCCGGCTGCCGTGGTGCATCTTAAAGAAGGCACCAAAGGAAAAATCCAGGTTATTGAAAACTGCAATATCCACGGGGACTGGTTCAACGAAACGGAAATTAAATAAAAAGGGGTTTGCGGGGAAAAAAACGGGCGGGCTTATCCGTCCGTCAGGGTTTTTCTCCGGATATTTTTCAGACAAGGGGGATGTAAAATGTCAAAATCGGTAAAAGGAACAAAAACGGAAAAAAATCTGCTTGCGTCTTTTGCGGGCGAATCGCAGGCGAGAAACAGATATACGTATTTCGCTTCGGCTGCCAAAAAAGAAGGATTTGAACAGATATCCGCTGTTTTTACGGAAACGGCGGATAATGAAAAAGAGCATGCCAAAAGATTTTTTAAATTTCTTGAAGGCGGCGCTCTTGAAATAACCGCAGTATATCCCGCCGGCGTAATAGGCACTACGGAAGAAAATTTGAAGGCCGCGGCGCAAGGCGAAAATGAAGAGCATACCATGCTTTATCCGCAGCATGCGAAAGTCGCCCAGGAAGAGGGTTTCCCGGAAATCGCGGCATGCTTTAAATTTATAGCCGAAGTCGAAAAACATCATGAACGCAGATATCTTGAACTGCTGGAAAATCTGCGCGCCGGCAAAGTTTTTAAAAAAGACGCTCCCGTAAAATGGAAATGCCGCAACTGCGGGTATGTCTATGAAAGCCGGGAAGCATTGGAAAAATGCCCGGCATGCCTGCATCCCAAATCTTTCATGGAAAAACTGTCGGAAAGTTATTGATTAACGTGATATATTTGCGTCCGGGTTCAAAAAAATCCGCACCGTTAAAAGGCGCCGGCGGCCGGGCCGCAAATGCGTTTTTTCACATCTCCGGCCGTTATATCTCGCAGCGAATTTTTTGACAGCATAAAATAATCCTGAATTTTTGCCCGAGGAGAAAATATGCAAAAAGTTTACAGGGACGATATAAGCGTAGTATTATGCGGCGAAGCAGGCGCGGGAATACAAACCGTGGAAAATGTCGTTTCAAGAATATTTAAAGACGCGGGTTTTAATCTGTTTACCTCAAAAGAATATATGTCGCGCGTGCGCGGCGGAAGCAATTCCACCCAGCTTAGAATTTCAAGCAAACCCATAGACTGCTATTGCGACAGAATTGACGTTTTTGTGCCTCTGGACAAAAACGCTTACGGGCATCTGCGCCACAGAATCACCGCGGAAACCGCAATACTGGCGGATAAAAAAACCGTCGGCGATCTTGACAAGCCTTTTATAGATATCGCTTTATCGGACTTTGCCCGGGAAATCGGCGGGGCTATTTTTTCAAACATAATAGCCGGCGGCATAATTTTGGGTATGTTTAAAGCCGACTTCGCCGTGTTTGAAAAAATAATCGGGGAAAGTTTTGCCTCAAAAGGCGAAGATGCGGTAAATAAAAACATTGCCGCGGGAAGAAAAGGTTATGAAATAGCGGAAAAAATCTTGGAAGAGGTGCGGATAGAAGTATCTAAAGATTGTGCGAAAGACAATAAAATGCTTATAAGCGGCGCGGACGCCATAGGATTGGGCGCGCTTGCGGGCGGCTGCGATTTCATAGCTTCTTACCCGATGACTCCCGGAAGCAGCGTTTTTATGTTTATGGCAAAACACCAGAAAGAGTTCGGCATTGTCGTCGAACAGGCCGAGGACGAGATAGCCGCGGTTAATATGGCCATAGGTGCTTCTTTCGCTGGGGCAAGAAGCATGGTTTCGACTTCCGGAGGAGGTTTTGCTCTGATGTGCGAAGGAGTCAGCCTGTCTGCCATGACCGAAACTCCCGTCGTCATTCATTTGGCCCAAAGGCCGGGTCCGGCTACGGGGCTGCCCACAAGAACCGAACAGGCGGATCTTGAACTCGCGTTATACGCCGGCCACGGCGAATTTCCCAGGGCGATATTCGCTCCGGGTACGCCGAAAGATTGCTTTGAGATGACAAAAAAAGCTTTTTATATCGCCGATAAATACCAGATTCCGGTTTTTGTTTTAAGCGACCAGTATCTTGTCGATTCCATATTCGATTGCCCTTGTTTTAATAATCCCGAAACCCCTCTCAAACATATTTTTGAAACGGAGCCGGGTTATATGCGTTACAGAAATTCCCCCAACGGCGTTTCTCCCAGAGGCGTGCCCGGATACGGCAAAGGATATGTATGCGCAGACAGCGATGAGCATGATGAAACCGGGCATATCACGGAAAGCGGGAATATGCGCGTGCTTATGAACAAGAAACGCATAAGCAAATATAAAGGTCTTCTGCAAGAGACCGAGGAGCCGGAACTTATAGGCAATCCCGATTATGAAAATATCGTCATATGCTGGGGGTCGGCGAAAGATGCCGTAAGAGAAGCTCTTTATCTTCTCAGAGATCCCAAAACCGCCATGCTCTATTATAAACAGGTTTATCCCGTGCACGTCAAGACCAATGATTATCTCAGGCAGGCCAGCAGGATAATTTTTGTCGAAAATAATTTTTCCGGGCAATTTGAAAATCTTATAAGAAAATTTACCAATGTAAGATCGACCGTGCATGTTCATAAATATGACGGTTTGCCTTTTAGCGCCGATAAGCTCGCGGAGCAGATAAAATCGCTTTTGGAAGTCGGATAATTTTTCAGACGGGCTTTTCTTTCCAAAGCAAAGCGCCGCCGGAAAAGACGGCAAAGGCTCTTTTGGGGTTTTGTCAAAGGCATGGCAGAAGGCTGCGGCGGGCGCGGGGCAAATTTATAAAACAGGTTTTGTTCGCACAAGCGCTAAAGCATGCCTAACAGGGCTATGAACTATTATAAAACGGGTTTTATTTGGGAGGTAAAATAATGACAAATATTTATGATATTGAAGGTATAGATATTGCATGGTGCGCGGGCTGCGGAAATTTCGCGATTCTTAACTCTTTGAAAAAAGCTCTTGCCGAACTTGAGATCGCTCCTGAAAAACTCCTGATTGTTTCCGGCATAGGACAGGCCGCAAAAATTCCACAGTATATGAAAACAAATTATTTTAACGGACTTCACGGAAGGGCTCTTCCCGCCGCCGCAGCGGCAAAAGCCGCAAATTTGCAGCTTACGGTAATAGCCGAAAGCGGGGAAGGGGATATGTACGGCGAAGGGGGAAATCATTTCCTTCATACGATAAGAAGAAACCCGGATATTACAAATATAGTGCACAATAATATGATTTACGGACTTACAAAAGGGCAGGCTTCTCCCACAAGTCTTATAGGAATGAAAACCGATATTCAGGTTGAGGGAGTGTTTGAGCAGCCTTTCAATGCTTTTGCCGTTGCCATAGCGATGAACGCGGGCTTTGTGGCAAGAACTTTAAGTTCGAATGCGGAACATACCAAAGAAGTGATAAAGCAGGCGGTGCGCCATAAAGGATACGCTTTGGTGGAAATTCTCCAGCCATGCGCGAGCTTCAATAAACTCAATACTTTGAAATGGTTTGAAGAAAATACCTATTATATTGAAAATCATGATCCGTCAGACAGAAACGCGGCTTTTGCTTTGGCCGTGCGGGAAGGAAAAATAGGTCTGGGAATATTTTATAAAAATGAAGGCAGGCCTGTTTTTGAAGAGCAGCTTTGCGTAAACCATGCCGACAAAACGCCTCTTTACAAAAGAAGCGCCGACAGGCTTGAAAAGCTGCAAAAGCTTATGCAAAGCTATAGATGATAAAAAAGGCGGATATCGGGAAAATTTTTTCAATTTCCGGCAAAATGAAGCGGATAGAGAAATGCCGTTTTGTGATAAGATAATAAGAAGCTTAAAAGCAAATTCAGCCTATGCCGAAATCCGGGCTGCGGTTAAGTTTTATGAAAAATGCCGCCGGCCGCTCGGGAAACGGACTGTGCGGCTGGAAAATATTTTGCAGTTGATTTTTTTTCATAAAGATTTCTTTTTTTCTCAAAAAGGAAAGGGTAAAATTTCGGAATGCTCCGGTCCTGCGCGGATCGCGGGTTTATCGTATAAAAATATATGCATATTTTTGTTGCGCTTTAATAAAACGCGCCGGCGGGATTGCCTTTGTGTTAAAGGCGCGGCTTATGTTTCGGATAGTTAAAAAAATAGCGATAAAGCGCCGGAAAAAGAGCGTGTCCGGGGGAATGATTTTTATACTTTACATATTACAGAAAAAAATAAGCATATCCGCTTTCCGCGAGGATGGAATAAATTTTTATTTTTACGAATGCGCTAATGCCGGCGGTGAAATCTTTCCGTTAATCGCCGCGTTTTTTCGGCGCGGCGGGAGATATTCTGTTTTTTAAGCATATGAGCAAAACGTATTTGTCCGGAATCCAGGGCAGCGCTAAAGCCCATTTTTTATTCAAACGCATTTTTGGGGAGCAAAGTTTGCGCCAAAGCGCGCGGCTGCGCTCTTGCGGAAAAAATCTTTCCGCAAAAAAGCCCGCGTCCGGAATATATGCTCCGGAACAAAATTTGCGCGCTTTCTTTTTTGTCAAAGACGAGGAACTCCTTTCTTTCTATGAAGATATGCTGGCATTTTGCGGCGGTAACGATCAAAAAACGCCGGTTCTTCTCTACCCTTCGGACGACGCCCAGCAAAGGGCTTTCGCGGCCGATAAAATCAAAGAGCTTAGAAGTTTTATAATTTGCGCAAGCGACGTTTCGCTTGAAGCTCCGGCTGCGGCGCCGGACTCAAACAGCGGAATTGTTTTTAAAACCGGACAAAAACATAAATTCGACGAACTTATCCGCAGTCTTATTTCGCTGGGATATTGCCGTACGGGTTTTGTAGAAGACAGTCTTCAGTTTGCCGTAAGAGGCGATATAATCGACGTCTGGCCGGCCGCCGCAGAAATTCCGGCGAGAATTCTTTTTGAATACGATACTGTAGAAGCGGTCAGGTTTTTTGATCCGGGAAGCCAGCTTTCAAACGCATTCGCTGCCGAAGTGAAAGTTTTGCCCGTAAATCCCCGGGATAATACCGCCACGTTAAAAGATTATTTCGCAATACAAGGCAAAACGGCGCCCGGAAAAGAAGAATCCGCCGCAGGCGCGCCGGACGGCGATACGAAAACCGTTCTTTTTTTCGACTATAGAATAGGCGGGGAAGAAACCCGGTATGAAAAATACGATCTTTTTATAAACGATCCTTTAAACGGAAAAGCGCAATATCAGGGATATAAAAGTTTTGCCGGACTGACCGGAGCCGCCGGAGGCGGTTTTCAAGGGGATATAAAATATTTCATTAATTCGCTGGAAAAATTCTCCCGCGGCGGCACCGCCGTTCAAATATACTGCGCGAATGACGGAGAAAAAGAGAGAATACGGGATATATTTTACGAAAACCTCCGCAATTATGAAGATTTTGAATTTCTTTACGGAAATCTGTCGCGGGGCTTTTATCTTGAAAAAGAAAATCTCGCCGTCATTTCAAGCCGCGAAATGCTTTATAAAAAGAAACCCGTGAGTTTTCCGAAAGTCAAAGGGGGAAGAAGGCTTGAAGGCATCTGGGAAATATCTTCGGGCGATTATGTGGTGCATGAAAAATACGGCATCGGACGCTATAAAGGGCTTAAAACCATATCCAGAGAAGACAAAACTTCGGAATATCTGTGCATAGAGTACAGAAAAGGCGATAAGCTTTATGTTCCTCCGGAAGAAATTAAGACCGTAAAAAAATATATAGGCGTTGAAGGCGTCAAGCCTAAACTGTATTCAATGGACACGGGTGCATGGGAAAAAATGAAATCCCGCGCGCGGGAAGCGGCGGCGGAGTTCGCCAAAGAGCTTTTAAGGCTTTACGCCGAAAGAAGCAAGGTGAAAAGAGCGCCTCTAGGCGGGCAGACGCCTTGGGAAAAAGAGCTGGAAGACGCTTTCCCTTATGAAGAAACGCCCGATCAGCTGAAAGCCATAGAAGATATCAAAAGCGATTTCTTAAAACCGTATCCCATGGAAAGGCTTATATGCGGCGATGTCGGTTACGGTAAAACGGAAGTGGCGGTAAGGGCCGCATTTAAAGCCGTAAACTCCGGAATGCAGGCTGCGGTTCTCGTTCCTACTACGGTGCTTGCCCAGCAGCATTACAATACTTTTTATAACAGGCTTTCCCCTTTTCCGGCAAATGTAGCCGTGCTAAGCAGATTCCAGACGAAACAGCGGCAGAAAAAGATCGTAAGGGAGCTTGAAGAAGGGAAAATAGACATAGTGGTCGGCACGCACAGGCTTTTGCAAAAAGACATAAAGTTTAAAAATCTGGGAATGCTTATAGTCGACGAAGAGCACAGGTTCGGCGTAAAACAGAAAGAAAAGATTAAAGCCGTAAAGAAAAATATCGATATGCTTATGCTCAGCGCCACTCCCATACCGAGAACTTTGTCGTCGGCGCTGTCGGGTTTCCGGGATTTGTCGGTAATAGAAACGCCGCCTTTCGGCCGGCTGCCTATAGAAACATCCCTTTCGGCCTATGACGGAAAGCTTGTGAAAAATATTATTGAAGCCGAACTTTCGAGAAACGGGCAGGTTTTTTACGTTTATAACAAAGTCGAGACCATACTTATAAAGGCTCAAGAGATTAAAAAACTTATTCCGGGAGTAAAACTCGGCATTATTCACGGACAGATGAGGTCTAAAGACATAGAAGAGATTATGTGGAAATTTACGAATTTTGAAATTGACGTTCTCCTTGCCACAACCATCATCGAATCCGGGTTGGATATACCTTCCGTTAACACTATGATAATCGAAGAAGCGGAAAATTTCGGGCTTTCGCAGCTTTACCAGCTGCGAGGCAGAATCGGCAGGGACAAGCGCAAAGCTTACTGCTATCTTTTCTATAAGGACGCGAATTTAAGCGATGAAGCGGTAAAAAGGCTTGAAGCTATGAAAGAATTCAGCGAACTGGGCTCCGGTTTCAGGCTTGCTCTTAAAGATCTTGAGATAAGAGGGGCGGGAGGAATACTCAGCGCCAGCCAGCACGGCTTTGTGCGCGACATAGGATACGATATGTTTGCGAGGCTTCTTGAAGAAGAAGGAAAAAAGATCAAAGGTGAAACATCCGCGCCGCAAAAAAAGTCTAACAGTGAGATCGATCTTAATGTGTCGGCTCTGATACCCCGGGAATATATTGAGGACGACGATATAAGAATTCTTTTTTACAGAAGGCTTTCGGCGGCCGTAAACGCGGATGAAGCGGACAAAGTCAGAAGCGAACTTGCTGACCGTTTCGGAAAGATTCCCCCGGAAATGCAGAAACTCTTTGAGATCACGGATTTAAGGCTTAAGGCCGAGAAACTTAAGATAGAAAGAATTTCCGAAGACGGTAAATATATATACGTGTTCTTTTCGCGTAATGCCGATTTCTCAAAAGCAGATATTTCCGGGCTGATAAGGGATTATTCGGATATTATTGAATTTATAACTGGGAAAAGCTATGCTTTCAAACTGAAAAAAAGCGCCGTGAACGGCTCTTCTCTGGAATTTTGCGCGGATTTTGTAAAAAAGCTCGGTTTTTACGTTAAAACCGCATAGAGACAAAAATGCAAAATAAAACGGGATATTTTCAGCCTAAAACACGAATATGGGCTTTTTACAATTGTTTGACTAAGTTTTTTTAAAATAGTACCATTTAAAAACATATTCAGTTTTTCTTAAAAAGGAGAAGTTTTAATGAAGAAAGGATTATTATTGTTGTCGGTTTTTGCTGTATTTTCTTTTGCGGGCTGTAAAGAGAAAAGCCCTGTGGTGGCAAAAGTAGGCGGTTCTGAAATAACGCAATCCATGCTTGCGGAAAAGCTTCAAAACACTCCGCCGGCATATCAGAACTATGTTAATACGGCTTTGGGCAGGAAACAGTTTATCGAATCCGTTGTGAGAGAGAATATAATGATAGAAGCCGCAAAGCAGGCCGGCGTTGACAAGAAATCGGAATATACGGATGCCGTGGCGGATTTCAAGCGCGAACAGGCAAGACAGCTCAAAGAATACCAGAACGGACTTTTGATAGAGACTTATCTTAAAGAGATACATAATACCGTTACCGCTTCGGACGCCGATATTGAACAGTATTACAATCAGAACAAACAGGATTTTGACGTTCCCGTGGCGTATACGGTAAGACATATACTTGTCACAAGCAAAGAGGAAGCCGAAACTGCGATGTCGCGCCTGCAAAAAGGAGAAGCTTTCGAAACCGTCGCCTCTGAAATGTCGCAGGACAGCGGTTCTGCGGCTAACGGCGGGCTTATCGGGCCTTTCAAAAAAGGCGATCTTGTAGCCGAATTTGAAAAAGAAGCGCTTGCCCTTAAAGAGAACGAAATTTCCGGAATTGTCGAAACCTCTTACGGTTTCCATATTATTTTCAAAGTTTCCGAACAAAAGCTTGCCGCGGTGCCGTTCGAACAGGCTAAGCCCGAAATCAAAAGAATTATAGAAAAAGAAAGATTTGACAACTGGTTCGAAGCGGAAAGACGGAAGCTGGGAGTGACTGTCGATTACGACAAAGCGGCGGCTGTTAACCTTATGCCGGAAATTCCTGCCGTGCAAATGACCGAAACTCCGAAGGAAGAGAGCGGCGCTCCTCAGGGCGAAGCCGGACAAATGTAAAAAACAGAACAATACAGGAGAGTTTGAAAGATGAATAAAAAATTATTGTTGACCTTGGCCGTTTCAATATTTGCCGTATGCAATGTCTTTGCGGCGGATTCCGATGCGGACAAAACCATAGCAGTGGTTAACAACGAGCCGATAATGGCTTCCGAATTCAACAAAGTGCTTGTTCCCATGCTTGAACAATACAAACAGTCCGTTCCGGCGCAAGAACAGACCGAAGCGAAAATCAATGAATTCAAGACGGCTTTGCTTAACCAGAAAATAGAGGACGTTCTTCTCAAACAGGAAGCTAAAAAGAAAAAAATCAGAGTGTCCAAAAAGGAACTTGACGACGGAGTCGCCCAGATAAAGAAAAGGTTTTCCAATGACGCCGAATTCAATGCCGAACTTAAAAAAGAAGGCATAAACATGGCCGAGTTCGAAAAGAAGCTTTACGAACAGATGTCTGTTATGAAACTTGTCGAACAGACTATGAAATCGAAGACAAAAGCTCCGGACGAAAAACAAGCCAAAGCTTTTTACGAAACCGTGCGGGTTAAAATGAAAGGCGGAGAGACCGGCCTTTCAAAAGAAGACGATGAAATGGTCGCAAATGTCGCCAATTTTCTTAAGAGAATGTCGGCGGAACAGGTCAGGCTGAGACAGATTTTTGTAAACAGCCCCAAAGGTTCTTCCGCGGAAGAAGCCAAGGCTGCCGCTTCCAGAGTGGAAATAATAAAGAAAGCCATAAAATCCGGAGAAAATTTCGCCGATATAGCCGCTAAATATTCCGAAGATTCCGCTTCAAGAGCGAGAAACGGAGATATAGGAATAGTGGTAAAAGGCGATCTTCCTGCGGAAATAGACAAAGCGGTTTTTAATATGAATGTGGGCGAATATACCAAAGAGCCCGTAAAAACCGACAACGGCTTTCATTTCCTCAGAGTTGAAGAAAAGAGGGCAAGCAAAACTTTTTCTTATGACGAAGTCAAAAACGACATAGCGGAGCTTCTGTACCAGAACGAGGCGAAAAAAGCTTATACGTCATGGATGAACGATCTCAAGTCAAAAGCCGATATAAAAAACAATAAAAGCTGGAAGTAAAAAATGTCCAAACCCCGTATAGCGGTTACTCTAGGCGATCCTGCGGGAATAGGACCTGAAATAGTACGCAGGGCTGTAAATTCTTTGAAAGTCCAAAGAGTTTGCAGCCCTGTAGTTTTTGGGGACAGCCAAAGTTTTAAGAAGTATTTCAAGAATGTAAAAAACTGCGAGCTGGTGGAAAGTTACCGCACAAAAAAAATAATTAAAGCCGGAGTTCCCTCAAAAGAAGGCGGCGAAGCGGCTTTGGCGGCGGTAGAAAAAGCCGTTGCCGGATGTCTTTCGGAAAAAGCCGGGCTGAAGGCTTTGGCTACGGCTCCGGTTTCCAAAGAATCGCTCAAGCTTGCCGGCTCGAAATGGCCTGCTCATACGGAAATGCTGGCTTGTCTGACCGAAAGCGGAAAAGTCGCTATGATGATGGTTTGCGGCAAAATCTGCGCCGTTATGGCGACGCGCCATCTGCCTGTTAAAAAAGTGCCTGAAAACATTAAAGCAAAAGATATAGCCGAAACGGTAATGCTTGCCTGTGAATTTCTCCGTAAGCGCACCGGCAAAAGAATGATAAAAACCGTAGTCTGCGGACTTAATCCCCATGCCGGCGATAACGGCATTATAGGGAAAGAGGAGAAAAAAGAGATCATTCCCGCATGCTTAATGCTCAGGCGCGCCGGCATATGCGTGCAAGGGCCTTTTGCGGCGGATTGTGCGTGGATGAAAATAAAAAACGGAGAATACGATTTGATATGCGGAATGTATCATGACCAGATAATGATACCCCTTAAATGCATAGACGCAAAAAAAATAGTTAATGTGACGGCCGGGCTGCCTTTTGTCAGAACTTCGCCGGGACACGGAACGGCTTTTGATATAGCCGGCGGCGGCAAAGCTTTGCCTGATGCTATGATAGAAGCCGTGGTCTATGCGGCCGAAAGCCGGCCGTAAAAGCGAAATATATAACAAGATAATATGAAAATCGAAGATTTTTCGGAAGAAAGTTTAGACGATATAATGGAAATAGCAAAAAGTTCTTTTAAAAGACCCTGGACGCGGGATATGTTTCTTGCTTGCGCCGGAAACGGAGCCGTTAAATTCAAAATTTGCCGCGCCGGAGGGAAAACGGCCGGATTTTGCATATACAGCACGGTCGGGCCGGAAACGGAACTGTTAAATATCGCGGTTTTACCGCCGCTGAGGAGACGTTCGATAGCTAAAAATATGCTGGCGTATATGGAAAAAGACATTAAAAAAGAGGATTCGCACAATATTTTTCTTGAAGTAAGAAAAAGCAATTCCGCAGCAATAAACCTTTATCTCTCTTTCGGTTTCGCGGAGATAGCCGTAAGAAAAAAATACTATGGCGGCGAAGACGCGATAGTGTTAAGGAAGACAATATAAATGAAAAAAACGTTTTTTATTTTAATTTGCCTGTTTACGGCCTCCCGGGCTTTTGCCGCTTTGGCCCCGAATTATAATGCTTACAAAGCTTATCTCAAGGCCGTTATGTCCGCAAAAGCCGGCGCGTATGATGCGGCCGTAAAAGAATATGAAAAAGTTATTTCTCTTGATCCGTCAGCCGTTTCGGCTTATATGGAGCTTATGTATCTTAACTGGCAGGCGGGAAATAAGAAAAGAGCTTTTGAAATAGCCGAAAAAATAGACCTTCTGGACGGAAAGAATCCCAAAACCACAAATTATATGGCGACTTTTTATCTTGTGGCAAACCAGCCCGACAAAGCAAAAGATTTTCTCAACAAAACTCTTGAACTTGACCCGGACAATGAAACCGCCACCGTTTATCTGGCGGCTTATTATTATGCGGACAATAAGCTTGAAAAATCGGCCGAATACTGGAATAAATTTCTTAAGCAGCAGCCGGATTCCGCCACAGGATATTTGCAGCTCGGCCTGGTTCAGGAAAAACTGGGAATGAGCGAAGAGGCGCTGGCTTCCTATGAAAGGGTGATATCCATAAAACCGGAAGCTAAAGAAGCGTATCTTTCAAAAGCTAGAATATATGAAGCTACGGGCAGAATAAAGCTTGCCGTAGCGGAATATGAAAAATACATAGAAGTTTTTCCGGACAATTTTTATGTTCTTATGTATCTGGGAAAATGTTATTTTGAAGACGGCCGGTATGACGGGGCGCAAGAGGCTTTTGCCAGGTCCAAAAAAGGGCTGTCCGGACAGGACGCGCAAACCGCTTCTTACTGGCTGGGGCTGGTTTACGCCAAAATGGGAAATATCGCCAAGGCCGCGCAGGAGTTCGAGCCGCTTTTCGCAAAACAGCCTGCCAACGCGTCTCTGGCCGCCAGGCTGGGATATTATTATTCCCTTCTCAGGCGCTATTCGAAAGCCGAAAAGAAATTCCGATGCGCCCAGCAGGCGGATCCGTTAAACCATGAAATATTTTATCTTCAGGGGCTGAATTATACCGATTGGGGAAAATACGACAAGGCCGTGAAGTCTTTCGAAAAAGCCGTTAGTCTGAACCCCGAGTTTGACGACGCGTATTTTTTTCTGGGAAGCGCATTCGACAAAAAAGGCGATTTTGAAAGCGCCCGGAAAGCTTTTTTGCAGGCTTTGGAAATCAATCCCGACCATTGCGCCGCTATGAACTATCTCGGTTATTCGTACGCGGATAAAAATATAAATTTAGCCGAAGCGGAAAAACTGCTTGAGCGGGCGGTGGCTCTTGAACCGCGCAACGGGGCTTTCCTTGATTCTCTCGGATGGCTTTACTACAGGCAGGGGAAATACGAACAAGCGAAAAAATATATGATTTTGGCTGCAAATCTTTCCAGGGATCCGCTGATCTGCGAACATCTGGGGGACGTTTACGTGGAACTCGGCAAACTTAATGACGCCTGGATAGCTTATGCGCTTTCATGCGATTTCGCGGGAGAAAAAAGCGCGCGCCGTAAACTGGAAATGGTGCGGGCAAAGCTGTCTGACAAAGATTTTTACAATCTTTCTCTTTTAAGAGCTGAAAGCAATTATAAAAAACTGACCTCTTTCAAAGCCGGGTACAAAATGAAAATGAACGTGAGGGGTTATAATGTCAGAGCCTATATTCCTTTCGCTTATATTAAAGGAGAAAAAGTGCGCATAGACATTCCCGGAAAGTTTTCTCCCGGCGGCGGCGCTATAAATATAAATGACGGAAATGTTTCATTTGAGCCCGAAGCCGTAGAGGAGCGGCTTCCTGAAGAGTTCGGCGGACTGATAAATTTCGCGGCCGGGATTTTCTCGGAAGATTTTTTCCGGCAGTTTAAAGACCGCGCGCTGATGCGCAAAGGAAAAACGATTACATATTCTTACGGCGGTTACGAGCTTGTTTTAAACGCCGAAACCGGGCTTGTGGAAAAAATCGCAAAAGACGGTTTTAGCGTTCAGCCGGCGGAATATAAAGCTTTTTTCAGCGCTAAAATACCTTATGTCGTGAAAGCCGCTTCAAAAAAATTAAAATTAAAAGGGCGTTTTGAGGCTGTCAGCGTTTCGGCGTCCGGAACCGGCGTAAAAAAAGAAAACAAAGAAATTTACGATAAAAATATCGAGAAAACATTAAACGATGAAAATCAAAATTTCGGCGCCGGCGAAAATTAATCTTTATCTTGAAATAAAAGAAAAAAGGGCCGACGGATATCATAATTTGGAATCGATAATGCAGACGGTCGGCCTTTATGACGAAATAACCGTTGAGGACGCCCGCGGCGGAATACTGCTGGAGTGCGACAATCCCGCGCTTCCGTCGGACGGTTCAAACATAGCGTATAAGGCCGCCGCCGCCGTGAGGGACAAATTTTCAATAAAAAAAGGCGTTAAAATCACCCTGAAAAAAAATATTCCCGCCGGAGCCGGTCTCGGAGGGGGGTCTTCCGACGCGGCGGCCGTCATTAAGGCGCTGGTGCGTTTGTGGAATATAAAAGTTCAAAAGCCGGAGCTTGAAAAAACGGCCGCCGCGCTTGGCGCGGACGTCGCATTTTTTCTTACAGGCGGCACCGCTTTATGCGAAGGAAAAGGGGAAGTCGTAACGCCTCTTGCGGATATGCCGGAAATGCCTATACTATTGGTGAATCCGGGCTTTGGCGTTCCAACGCGCTCCGTGTATGAAAAAGTAAAGTTTCCATTGACAAAACCGAGAAAAATTCATAAAATCAAAAAGCTTATTTGCAGTGGTTCTTTTAACAAAAACAATGCTTTAAAATATTGCTTTAACAGGCTCGAGGAATTTGTTTTTCCGGAGTATCCTGAGATAGCAAAAATCAAAAGCATTATGGCTGATTTGGGTTGTGCAAGCTTTATGTCAGGCTCTGGCGCAACGGTTTTTGGCATCTTTGGCTCTGAATCTCAATCAGAAACCATAAAATCTAAACTGCGTGAATATTACCGGAATACTTGGACGGTCTACCCTGTTAAGTACAATCAACCTGATGCAGTGGAGGAGAGATGAAAATAACCGAAGTCAGGGTATTTCCCAAAAACGAGGAAAAACTGAAAGCTTATGCTGCGGTTACCTTTGACGATTGTTTTGTAGTGCACAACTTAAGAATAGTAAAAGGCGAGAAAGGTTTAATGGTATGTATGCCTTCGAGAAAGAAAAACGACGGCACTTTTAAGGATATAGCTCATCCCATTACCAATGAATTCCGCGGCGAAATGGAGAAACTGGTTCTTAACGCATATGAAGAAAAACTGAAAGAAACCAAAGCCCAGGCGGAAACTCCCCAAACGGCAGCATCTACAGAATTGTCTGAACCAGAAATGCCATAAAAAACCAAAAACAACTGAATTCCGGGATGGTGTAATGGTAGCACAAGGGATTTTGGATCCCTTTGTCTAGGTTCGAGTCCTGGTCCCGGAGTAATCTAGGGCGTGGATATTAATAAAATGAAAAGTTTTTCCGCAGTAATTCTTGCCGCCGGCGCCGGAACCAGGATGAAATCGTCCCGGCCCAAAGTTATTCATAAACTTTCGGGGCGCCCTCTGATAAACCGGGTCATAGACGCCGTAAAGCCGTTGAAACCCGACAATATAGTCGTTGTCGTGGGGCATAAAGCTGAACTGGTCGAAGAAAGCCTTAAAGAGGAAAAAGTTAAAATAGCATATCAAAAAGAGCAGCTCGGCTCCGCCCATGCCCTTATGCAGGCGCGGAAAGTTCTTAAAGGTTATAAAGGCGATGTTTTAGTGATGTGCGGAGACGTTCCGCTGGTGAGAACTTCCACATTGTCCTCTCTTGTAAAATACAATAAGAAAAACGGAGTTTGCGTTACGGTTCTGTCCGTGAAAACGGATAATCCTTCGGGATACGGCCGCATAGTCAGAAACGGGGCTTATCTTGAAAAAATAGTTGAAGAAAAAGACGCTTCCGCAGGGGAAAAGCTGATAAATGAAGTAAACAGCGGAATATACTGTTTTGATAATAATATCTGGAAAGCTCTTTTAAAAGTAAAAGCCGATAATGCCAAAAAAGAATATTATCTTACCGATACAGTGGAAATACTGAAAAAAGCGGGCAAAAAGGCCGCGGCGCTTATAGCCGAAAACGCTTTTGAGCTTAAAGGCATAAACAGCCGCAGACAGCTGTATGAAGCCGAAAGCGTTTTGCAGGAAAGAAAAATAGCCGGGCTTTTCGAAAAAGGCGTAACTTTCATAGACGCGCGCAATGTTTATATTTCCGATGACGCCGAAATAGGAAGAGACACGGTAATATATCCGGGCGTTTTTATAGACGCGGGCGTCACAATAGGAAAAAACTGCGTTATACGGGGCAGCAGTTATATTAAAAAGTCGCATATTGCGGACAATGTCTCTGTTTCGTATTCATATATTAACGGCGCGAAAATAGGAAAAAATTCAAAAATCGGCCCGTTTTCGCATATAAGACCCGGTTCCGTTTTCAAAGACGGCGTGAAAGTCGGAAATTTCAGCGAAACGAAAAAGGCTTTGGTATCGAAAAATTCGAAAATCAATCATCTTTCCTATATAGGGGATGCGGAAATAGGCGAAAATGTCAATATAGGGGCCGGAACCATAACATGCAATTATGACGGTAAAAATAAACATAAAACCGTTGTGGGCCCGGATTCTTTTATAGGCTCCAATGTAAATCTGGTCGCTCCGGTCACCGTTGGAAAAGGCGTTCTTGTCGCCGCTGGATCGACGATAACGGACAATATTCCTCCGGGAAAGCTTGCTATAGCAAGAGCCAGGCAGGAATTGAAGCATAGAAAAAAATAAAGAGGCTGCCATGAAGCTTAAGATCATTTCCGGAAACGCTAACATCGAACTGGCGAAACAGATCGTCCAGAAACTCGGCGTTGAACTGAGCGAGGCGAAAGTAGGGCATTTCAGCGACGGCGAAATACAGGTTAAAATAGTCGATAATGTCAGGGGCGCGGACTGTTACATAATACAGCCGACATGTTCTCCGGTAAATGAAAATCTTATGGAGCTCCTTATTATAGCCGATGCGTTAAAAAGGGCTTCAGCGAGAAGAATCACGGCCGTTATGCCTTATTACGGATACGGCAGACAGGACAGAAAAGCGGAACCGAGAGTGCCCATAACCGCCAGGCTTGTGGCGAATCTTCTTGCCGCTTCAGGCATAACAAGAGTTTTGACCATGGATCTTCATGCGGGACAAATCCAGGGTTTTTTTGATATTCCCGTAGATCATCTGTACGGAACGCCGGTAATATTAAACTACTTTCAGGGAAAAAGAGAGAAAGATAAGAAGTTTAAGGACATAGTGATTGTTTCGCCCGACGCCGGCGGCGTTGAAAGAGCGAGATCTTTCGCGAAACATTTTAACGCGGAACTCGCCATTGTCGATAAAAGAAGGCCGCGCCCCAATGAGGCCGCCATAATGAATATCATAGGCGAGGTGAAGGGAAAAACCTGCATTATCCTTGACGATCTTGTGGATACGGCCGGCACGCTGACAAAAGTCGCCGAAGCGATAAAAACAAAAGGGGCGGCGAGAGTGTTCGCCACGGCTTCGCACGGCGTTCTTTCCGGAAACGCGAAACAAAAAATCCAGGATTCATGCATAGAAGAGCTTGTTATAACGGATTCAATACCTCTGTCCGGCAGCGGGCCGACGGAGAAAATAGCCGTGCTAAGCATTGCTTCAATACTTGCCGAGGCGATTATGAGAATTTCCAATGATGAATCCATAAGCGCTTTATTCGTATAGTTCTTTATTTGTCCGCGAAAAATTAAAATGCAATCTGAGATTGTATTGAAATATAATGTGCATCGCATAAAACGGAGGAAGGAAATGAAGGAAGTAATTTTAGACGCTCAAATCAGAGAGACCGGATCAAAAAGCGGTTTGGAAAGCTTTAGAAAACAGGGAAAGATTCCCGCCGTCATTTACGGAAAAGATATAAATCCGGCCTCGATTTCTGTAGATTCAAAGGCATTTATGTCCATAGTTGAAGCCCATGGGGAGAACGTGGTTATAAACCTTAAAATGAAAGAAGGAAAACAGTCGGCTATCATAAAAGAACTGCAAAGAAATGTTCTGACGCAGGCTCCCATGCATATAGATTTTCAGGTTATATCGCTGAAAGATAAGATCGAGGTAATGGTTCCCATACACATTGAAGGAGTTGCGGACGGCGTTAAAAATTTCGGCGGTCTTATGGAATTTATAGTAAGAGAAGTAGAAGTGTCTTGTCTGCCTACGAAAATTCCTCAAAAAATCAGTATTGACGTTTCGCCTTTAGGCATCGGGCAGGGGATAACAATAGCCGAACTTCCCAAAATGGACGGCGTCGAATATACCCAGGATCCTTCAACTCTTATAGTTCACGTCGTAGCCGTTACGGTTAAAGAGGAAGCCGCTCCCGAGCCGGCCGCCGAAGCGGCGCAGCCTGAAGTTATTTCAAAAGGCAAGAAAGACAAAGAAGGCGAAGGAGGAGAAGTCGCCGGAGAAAAAAAATAAAAAATGCCTGACATTAAGCTGTTTGCCGGACTTGGCAATCCCGGAGATAAATATAAAAATACCCGCCATAATCTCGGTTTTACGGTTTTAGACGCTGTAGCGGAGGCTAAAGGTCTGAAATTCAAAAATCTGGAAAATATGGCGGATATTTCTTTTTATGACGGGCAAAACGGTAAAATCATTCTTTTAAAGCCTATGACTTTTATGAACCTTTCCGGAGAGCCTGTCGCCTCGGCGGCAAGGTATTATAAAATCAAACCCGAAGAAATATTTGTTTTTTACGACGACTTTTCTATTCCTCTTGGAGAATACAGGATCAGGATGTCCGGCTCTTCCGGAGGGCATAACGGCATAGGTTCCATAATATCCCGTCTTCACAGCGACAAATTCGCCAGGATGAAACTCGGCATAGGCCCTTTGCCGGAATTCGTAAAAACGCCCGATTTTGTTTTGTCGGCGTTCCGCCGGGAAGATAAAGAGAAAATCGAAAGCGTGTCCCGAAAAGCGCTTGCTCTCTTTGACGAAATAGCGGAGTCCGGAATCGAAAAAGCAGTCTCGAAAATATCCTCCCTGAAATAATCTCCCGGCATAATCCGCAAATATGAATTTCTCCGCATTCTGGCTGAATCGCGCCGTCTTAGGCAATGTGTCCGCCGTAGCGTAAAATACGAACTTCGCATCTTGATATAAAAGTAAAAATAATGTTTTATATTGGCAAATGTTTAATAGACGAAGATATTTTATTGTCTGCTTTTGCGCCCCGATCCTGTTTGGGAACGTTTATGCGTCCGAAGGGCTGGCGGGTACGACGGTTTTTGATTTTTTAAAAATTCCTTTCAATGCTTCACAGGCCGCTTCCGCCGGGATCGGCATATTTGACACTAAAACCGCCGCGGTAAATCCCGCGCTGCTTCCTTTCTGCGGCAGGATATCTCTTTCGGCTTCGTATTCTTTATATTTTCAGGACACATCTTTCAATTCATTCAGTATTACCGTTCCTTTAAAGAACGGCAGCGACGGTATAAATATCTCATATGCCGGTTTTGATTACGGAAAGATGGAAGGATATGTCGAAGACGGTTCCGGAGGATATGCGGCAAACGGCGTTTTCACGGCCGCGGACGCTTTTATAGGAGCTTCATACGGCAGGATAATAACATATGATGTTTGCGCCGGCGTGAATTTTAAATATGTAAGGCAGACTATCGACGACGGCGAAACGGCGGGTTTTACTTTAAGCGCGGCGGGAATTTATATGCCGGATAAAACATGGTATCTTGCCGGCGGTTTGGACAATGCCGGTCCGCCGGCGGACGGTTATCCCATGCCGTCAAGCGCTTATGTGGCTTTTACCGATAAGCCGGAAGAGTTTGATTCCATGCTGGTTTACGGTTTGGAGTTCAGATGTTTTTTTGACGTCGTAATGCAGCTAAAGGCTTCTTGCGAGTTCAATTATGAGCAGATGTTTTTCGCAAGGCTGGGCTATAATTTGCATCTAAACAATGACAATAAATTTCTCGGCGAATGGTACGGCAAAAATCTTTCCGCGGGTTTCGGGGTCGAATACGGTTTTTTTGTCTTTGATTATGCCTGGATGCCTTTCGGGGATCTCGGAAACGTGAATATGATTTCCCTGCAGGTGAATTTTTAAAAAATATTTTTGATAAACGCAGACGCAATCCAAACGCCCGCGGCTTTTTAAGAAGTTTTTTTTATCGCCAGGAAATTAAAATTTTATGCGGGAAATAAAAAAACGCAGAAATTTTGAAAGGAAAACAATGAAAAAAATATTCTCTTTTGCCCTGCTTTTATTATTTTTGTTTTCAAATGCGGTTTTTGCGCAGGAAAATCCGGTCATAAGCGGCAATCTCCGCAAGAAAGCTTTGCAGACAAAAACAATGGCAAGAACTTCCGCTTCCGGAAAGGTAGACGTAATATTTTTTCCGGAAAATGACGATGCCGCGCGCATAGATACGTCTTTTTTCAGGTCGAAAGGCATTGAATATATAAAATCGGAAAATTTTTTAAGCGCGGAAATTCCCGCTGAAGCTGTGGATGAGCTTATAAACATAAAAGGCGTCAAAAATATCGATCTGAACGTAAAGGCAAAAGCGCTCGGAAAGATTACGGAAGGACGGGATGCCGTAAACGCTTCCATATACGCATATAATAATGTAAACGGCGAAGGCGTTAAAATAGCCGTTATAGACGTGGGCTTTTACGGCTATGAAAATTTGCAGGCTTCCGGGGAACTGCCCGCCGATCTTATAACCAAAGATTTTACGAAATTCGGCAATCCCGGCATAAATTCCTCTTATGAAACCGAACTGCACGGAAGCGGCTGCGCCGAAGTAATATATGATTTTGTTCCCAAAGCAAAGATGTATCTGCTTAAAATAAGCGATGCCCCTTCCCTGCAAAACGCTTTCGCTTACTGCAAAAGCCAGAACATTTCCATAGCCAGCTGTTCTATAGGTTTTTCCGTGGGTTTTTGGTGCGACGGATCCGGAGATTTCGCGCGCATGGCAACGTCCGCTTATAATAAAGGCATACTGCCCGTATTCGCCGCCGGCAATGAGGCCGAAAATTCATGGTTTGGAATTTTTAACGGCGGCAGCGGGGGATGGATGATATTTCCCGACGGAAAAGACTATCTTGAACTGTATGTGCCGGCATACGGGGAAGTCTGGATGATGTGGGACGATTTCGCCGCGCGCGACAAAGAATACATTCTGTATATGTATGACGGTTCCGGGGCAAATCTGATTGATTCTTCATTCTGGAGCGCCGGAAGCAAACCCAGCGTATATGCGTCCAACGGATCTGCGTCGGGCAGATACGTAAGAATTAAAATCAAGAAGAATAATATTGCTAAAGACCTGCACATAAGACTGTGTTTTGACGGTTTTTACGCCGACTCTTCCGATAAAAAATCCGAAAGCAGCCTTTCTTCTCCGGCGGATTCCAGAGAAGCCGTGTCCGTGGGAGCGGTAAATGTGTTTAAATGGGTCAACGGGCCGATAGACAGCTACAGTTCATGGGGGCCGACGAGAGCGACGCCGGTTTTGCCGCAGGCGCAAAAGCCTGATATCGTAGCACCTTCGTATGTCACTACTTCTTCGTACGGAAACCGCGCTTTTCGCGGCACGTCTGCGGCGACTCCCCATATAGCGGCGTCGGCCGCTTTGCTTTTGTCTCTCGACAGAACAATGAGCGTTGACCGGCTTAAAGAGAAACTGCTTTCATATTACAAGCCCATAGCTTCTTCCACCGATAATATTTACGGCAAAGGAAAACTCGCGCTCGGCGATTCCGGCTTTCCCGGAGAAAGCGATGCGGGCAATATAATCTGTTATCCAAATCCGGCAAGCATAAGCAGACACGGCCGCATAAATATAACCAATTTTCCTTATGCGGGTAAAATAGAAGTTTACGCATATACCGTAACCGGTGAATTCGTTAAAGGTTTTGACGCTTCGGATCTGAAATTAAAAAACGGAAAAATGACGATAGAATGGGATTTGAAAAACGGAAAAGGTTTACAAATAGCGCCGGGCGTTTATTTTATTACCGTAAAAACCCCGCTCGGCGGGCAGAAAGTTAAAAAAATAGCCGTGAAAAAATAAAAGAGTTTCCGGTTTTGGGGCGACGGGCTTTGTTTTCCACCCCGGGCGGCAAAATATAAGTTGGATTTGCGCCGGAAATATTTTGTAAAAACACAGGCAAGAAAAAGCGTTTTTTTATATTTTATAAAAAAATCCGGGCCGGCGTTAAACGCC
>CALHWY010000005.1 GCA_938040055.1 uncultured Endomicrobiia bacterium | reverse complement strand
CCTCTTGCATGCCATGCAAGCGCTCTCCCAGCTGAGCTATAGCCCCGTTCCAATAATATTTATTTTTTCAAAAATCCTGTCAGGGGCAAGCCCCTGTTCCCGGGCACTCACCGGACGACTTAACTTTCTCGCGCCCGCTCGTGACATGTCCTCGTTATTCCTCGGACACTCGCCCTCTCATATAATTTAAACGGAGAGCTTGTTTATTGCGAATATTTTTGTATATGAACAACAAGATTATGCAAAATTGTCTTTTATTTTCCGAAACTTATAAAAAGAACCGTAAAACGGAAATTATTGTATCTTTTTAAATGTTTTTTGTCAATTCAAATTTTATATATAAAAATGAACGAAATTTTCATTTTAGTTTTCCGCCTTTAGCATGCTTATAAAATCAGTATTTTATTTTACCGTCAAAATTTAAATCGCCGCCGGGCCGACTGCCGATAAAAGCCGTAAAGCGAATACAGCCGTTAAAGCTGTAACCGCGTAAAAGACTTGCCGCATTCAATATTTTTTCCCCGACGGCGCTTAACCGTTTACGCATATAATTTTCTCCGGCGGCAGAATTTTCTCCGTCTACGGCATTGATTATGATTATTTAACCCGGACACAAATCTGGCTGGATTAAAAAATATGAACAAAAACAAAAGATAAATATCCGTCCATTACCCGCTCACCCGGCTCTTGCGCGGCAAATATGAATATAAGACAAACGGCACTGTCTTCTGCGTCACGATGCCGCTGTTAACGGCGATAAACTCATTGTTTTCAGTATTGAAAGATAGATGAAAAATTTATGCCCGAATTTATGAATTCTCGTGACAAAACGGTTAATAAAGCCCCCGGCAATGTAAAGTTTCCGGCTGTCATAAAAAAATAAAAGACAAACGGAATGTCCGGAGTAAAAATAATTCCGGCAATTATTTCGTATCCGCTAAAAAAAATAGCGCGTCCGAGCTGTTTTTCAACATAAAATATTTTGCCTCCGTATATCAAAACAATACTTACCTACCCAGTAAAGATATGCGGCAAGAGACGGCACGGTATTTTTAAGCTTTTTTGAACGCTTAATGCTTTTTCCGGAATGTGCTTCTTTATCCGCTATAATAATTAAAGAGACGTATAAGTTTTTTGTTGAGAGATGAAAAAGAAAAGGGCTGGAAAACGAATGTAACATTTCAGATATGTAACAAATATTGCCGCAGATGCATTTACGGAGACTTTTTGCGCGCGTTTATATAATACCGGCTTTCCGAAAGACGGCGTACGCACATTTCACTCCAGATCGAGATAATCGTAATAAAGATTTAAAAGAAGATCTCCGAGCGCGTCTTTGGGATGCCAGTTGTCAACTATATTAAGAGGATATGAAGGCTGGAATATCAGCGTGGACAAAGACTCTTTCATTTTTTCTATCTCTTCTCTGATAGATTGCATATCATCTTTGGTATGTGTTTTAGGATTCCGTATTTCAAGATTTATTTTTTCAAGAGCAGCATCAGCAAAAAGTAAGAATTTTTTCTGTTTCAGCCTCATAGTTTGAGGTTTGACTTTCTTTTTTACATTATTCATCTTTTAGCTTCCTTTGTTATTGAAGTTTTCAGCTGTTGCTATAATAATAACAAAAGATGTCAATTTTTGCAATCTTATAAAATGTAAACGGTTAAAAGCCGTTTACGTTTTGTATCATTTTAAAGAGCTGTCTTTTTTAAATAAACAGGCATCGGAAATTTTCCGTGATGAAAACTCCAATGTCCGGATTATGCTGCCCGGATGTAATCTTGTTACAGAAAGCCGGGTAAGTTTTTCCGGTTTCTGCACGTTCCCGGCTTGGCGGCCGCGTACAAGATTTTAACAGGTTTTCATATATTGCCCAGACAGCCGAACTTCGCCGCGCTATTGGGAATTTTTGTGAAGAAATCAAACAAAAAATTTTCCTGCAAAAACTTTGCTTTCATTGATCCGGGCAAAAGCTTCGCTTTACCGGAAACTGTTTTCGCCTTATTTAATTCTTTCAAAAACAAAAACCGGAGCCGTCCTTTTATAAAATTTAATATTGTAAGAAATACCGGTTTTCCCTTAACTGCGGGCTTATTGCAGCGGTTTTTGTTTTAAAAATGCTTTTCATAACTCAAATGCGGCTTCCAATACGGATTATCCGGAAAATTATCTTTCCGGTTTGAGCCAAGCGGGAATAAAAAACCTGCGGCAAAACAAAAAAAAACGCCGCCGAAATATTTTTTAAAGCGGGTAAGGCTATCATACTTGCAAAAACGCTCAGAGGCTTTATGGAGGCGAATTCAACGCAAACATAAACAAACGCTTACATATATTTCCGGCATTTCCAATGAACCTGATGCGCCTTAACAGCCGCCGTAAAAACAGCGCGCGGCTTTTATGCCCAGTAAAGCCCGCCGGACGGTTTCCGTCCTTTTTCTTATATGTACGCTCTTTTAAGATTTATTAAAAGCATATCGCCGCATTATTTGCCGCAAGCAAAACAATCCGCCGAGTATTTTTATGCCGGGCCTATGCGCGCAAAAGCGTTCTTTTTTAAAAATTTCCGCTTTTATGCATAAGCCGCGGGCCTTATGCCGTTTTTTATTTTTTAATTTATTTTCCGAAAATTTTTTTAAAAAAGTTGTCTTTCTGGTAAACTTCGTCTTTAGGAATTTCCCCCATGGTTTTGGCATATTCGAAAAGAGCTCTTTTCTGCTCGTCATTTAAGGATTTGGGAACCGCTATGTTTACTTTGACATAAAGATCACCGCGCCTGTTTCTTACCCCAAGACGCGGAAAACCCTGCTCCTTTACGCGCAAAGTCGTGCCGGGCTGAGTTGACGGCGGAATTTTAACTTTAACGCTTCCTTCAACCACCGGAACGTCAAACTCGGCTCCGATGGCGGCCTGTGAAAAAGAAACTTTTATTTCGGTATACAAATTTTCGCCTTCCCTGCGGAAACGCGGATCCCTTTTTATATGCACCACGACATAAAGATCGCCGGCCGGCGCTCCGTTTGCTCCGGCGTTTCCGGAACCTGACACCCTCAAAGAAGTCCCTTCGTCAACGCCCGCAGGTATTCTGACTTTTATATTATGCTGTTTTCTGATCGTGCCTTCGCCGCGGCAGTCGGGGCACGGATTGTCTATCACCGTCCCTTTTCCGCGGCATTTGGAGCATTCCTGGTTGAAAGAAAAAAATCCCTGAGAATAACGCACCTGCCCGGTACCTTTGCATGCAGGACACTGTTTAGGCCGGGCGCCGCCTTTGGCTCCGGTTCCGCGGCACGCCGCGCATATGTCTTTTCTCGGAATATTAAGAGAAACTTCCGTTCCTTTCATGGCGTCAAGAAGAGAAATTTCAATATCATATCTCAAATCTTCTCCCGAGCTGTGCCGTCTTTGCGAACGGGCTCCGCTTCTGCCGCCGAAGATATCCCCGAAGATATCCCCGAAGATATCCCCCATATCGCCCGAATACTGCGTATATCCGCCCTGCCCCGCAAACGGATTGCCTCCGCCCATGGCGTCATGCCCGAAAGTATCATATTGCTGCTTTTTATTGGCGTCGGACAATACTTCGTAAGCCTCGTTTATCTCTTTAAATTTTTCTTCGGCTTCTTTATTACCCTGATTTTTGTCAGGATGATATTTCAATGCCAGCTTTCTGTAAGCCGACTTGATCTCGGCTTCGTTTGCCGTTTTCGCTACGCCGAGAACTTCATAATAATCGCGCTTTGCCATTTTTTCTCTTCCTTAAATATCTTTATTAATATCATTTGCCGCCCGACGGTTTTATCGGCGCGGGACTTCTCTCCGAAACGTATTCCTTAAACTCTCCCTTCCATTTTACGGACTTTCTTTATCCGTACCGTCCCGCTTTCAGCGGTTTCAAATCCTTTTTGCACATAACAGCATTCCATTTATGCCTGCGCGCGCAGATGCCGATGCAAAAAACCGCCATTATCCCCGTCAAAGCGGATGTTAAACAATTCCGCAAGTTTCATTCCTTATCCGTCCACGACGCCGGAACGCGCCAAGGCGCCTGTATTATTAACTTTTATTATAGTCGTAAACCGGCACTGCCTGTGGTTTTATATACAAAAAATATTCCCAGCCGGCGCCCGCTTACGCATATTTGCGCGGCAACCGTCTTAATGCGCCCAAAATTCATAAACTTTTTCAGGATCCGGCGTCCCGCTAATTTATTTTACGTCCGCGGATTTCGCACGGCTTTTACCGCCTTTGAGCAAAACGGAACTTATAGTAACATACCGTCTAACTCCGGCAGCCGAAATTATCAGGCGTTTATACGCGGAAAAAACCGGCCGTCTTTTAAAAATCCGCTTTTTCCCCGGCGGCTTTCGCTTTATGCATATTTTCCAGTTCTCTAAGTCCGCAGTCGGCCTTTATCTTGTCAATAAGCCTTTTGACCACATTATGCAGTTCGGTTCCCCGCGAATAATCAGCCGGACAGAAAAAGTTTACTCTGTTTTCGTTTATAAGTTTTTCCGCCGTCCGCTTTTTCTTTTGATCGTCTTCTTTGTAAACCGCTATCGAATAACCGCCGCGGTCTTTGACCAGTTTCATACAGGGAACGTCAGTCTCCCCGTCTCCGAAATAGACCATATTATAAAAAGGTATCGGAATCTTATCCGCGGGCATATAATCATTGACTTTTTTATTATCGCTTATTGAATCGATGCCTTTGCTTATTTTAAACAAAAACTGCGTTTTTGCCGTATAATCCACGGCTACGGCGGGCCATAAAGCGTTTCCGTTCTCGTCATATAAAAAGGAACAGGCATATATTTTTTTAAATTCTCCGGCTATCGGAGTGCCTTCGATCATCTCTTTAAGCCCGGAAGAATTTATATAGTGTTCAATTTTTACGCCGGCTTTGGCGCCATAGCCGTTTATCATTTTAAACCAGCCGGCAACTCCTTTATAAAGTCTTACGTCTTTGCCGAAACTTCTGAAAGCCTCCCTTGTCAAAGGAATATTATTGGCGCCGGCCTTTTTTATCATTTGCAGCATATAACATAAAATGCTGCTGGCGTCGTTTCTTTCGGCGAGCCTGCCGCTTTCCCCCCAGAACTTTTTATTTTTATCGCCCACGGCTTTTATAAAAGCGTGCTCCTGTATATTGTCGGGTGATAATGTTCCGTCGAAATCATAAATTAAAGCGGCGGTGATTTCAGGCATATTTCTTCTCTTTTAAAAAAATTTTTCTTTATTATGCAAAACCGTCGAACGCCAAGGGTTCGGCGTTAAAATTCCGGCCTTTAAAAATTATTCAAAACCGTTCTTTTGAATTCTTCGGAAATTCCGCTGCACGGCAGGTTTCACTATTTTCTTCTTTGTTATTTTGCTTTGACATATTTAAGAAACTTCAGTTTCCGAAATCCGAAACGGACCGGCACCGCCGGCTATAACCGTTAAGAAAGATTTCATCCGTTTTTCTCCCGCGAAATAAAAAGAATAAGAGAGAAACCGTCCCGTTTTCTGCAAAAAACCGGAATTATTTTCCCGGAAACCATGCCGAAACCCGGTTTCCTCCCGCCGCTAACGGGCAAAACAAAACTGCGGGATTATCTTTCTGCAAGCTCCGATAAAAACCCAGTTTTATCCGGTAAAAACAAAGAACGCTACAGCAGCTTTTCAAGACTTTCCACTTTTGTCTGCATAGTATTTTTAAAACCCGGGCGTATATCGGCTTTCAAAACCACTTCAGTGCGTATGCCTTTATTTGCAAGCGCGAATACGGCATCCTTAACGGTTTTCATAACTTCGTCCCATTCCCCCTCGATTTCGGTAAACATCGAACCGGTTTTATTGGGAAGCCCGGAACCGCGTATGACTTTCACGGCCTCTGCCACCGCGGGCGCCAGTTCGTCTCCGACACCGAAAGGAGCTATGGCGACGGCAACTAATGTATTCATTTTTTTCTCCGGTACAAATTTTCTTTTACAAAATATATGCAGCGGCAAACAAACTTTTTATACTCAAAATATGCCGTGTCGTCTGCTTTTCTTCCAAACTTACTTTAACAAACAGGCTTTGTCTGCGGATTTCCGACTGCGAATTTAGAAAATGACGGCAAAAAGAGAAAAATCCCCCCCCATTTTCTTGTTTGATAAGCCTTGCTTGGAAAGCATCGCCTCGCAAGCCCTCTCCCGCAAGAGAACTGATTTAAAAATTATAACGGCAGAAGTCTTCGGGCCGCGACTTTAAAAAATAAAGACGCGGTGTACGAAAGTGAGAACGGTACATAAGTTTTTATTTTTCAATTCTTTGTCAAAAATCCCAGCCGTGCTATCCGGTCACTAACATGAAACATCAAACATTCCCGGTTTATCCGTCGTCAGCGACTAAGTATTTTGAGTTCAGACGAGGCTTGCCGCGCCCGAAAGTATTTTGTGCTGTTGCTTTAGTCGTTAGCACGAAGTATTTTGCGGCTAGGCGACGCTTGCGATGCCGACTCGCTATAAAGCCTTTAGCGACTAAGTATTTTGTGCTGTTGCCGTTAAAGGCTGAAAGCTTTGAGGCGAGACGAAGAAAAATAAGAACGCGGTGTACGAAAGTGAGAACGGTACATAAGTTTTTATTTTTCAAAGTCGTAGCCCAAAGCTTTCAGCCGCTATAAAATATTACTTTTTATCTTCGTCCACCACTTCCGCATCCACAACATTCTCCCCGCCGTTTTGCTGAGCCTGTCCGGCGTCCTGTCCCGGCTGCTGCGCGCCGGCATCGGCTCCGGCAGCTCCCTGAGCCTGACTTGCTTTATAAACGGCTTCGGCAAGTTTGTGCGATGCGGTTGTGAGCGCTTCTTTTGTGGATTTTATCTTTTCAATATCGTCGCCTTTCAAAGCTTCTTTGGCTTCCCCGAGCGCTCTTTCTATGGCAAGCTTTTCATCGGACGAAATTTTATCTCCGTGCTCTTTCATACTTTTTTCGACGGAATAAACCAAATTGTCCGCTTCGTTTCTGGCTTCGATTTTTTCTTTGTTTTTGGCGTCTTCCGAAGCGTACTGTTCGGCTTCTTTTACGTATTTGTCGATATCTTCTTTGGAAAGTTTCGTCGAAGAAGATATTTTAATGGACTGCTCTTTCCCGGTACCTTTGTCTTTGGCGGAAACATGAAGTATGCCGTTTGCGTCGATATCGAAAGTCACTTCAATCTGCGGAACGCCTCTGGGCGCAGGCGGTATGCCGTCAAGCATAAATCTGCCGAGCGACAAATTATCTTTCGCCATCGGCCTTTCGCCCTGCAAAACATTGATTTCAACGCTGGGCTGGTTATCGGCGGCCGTGGAAAATATCTGCGAGCGTTTTGCCGGAACCGTAGTGTTTCTGTCTATAAGAGCCGTTCTTACCCCGCCCATGGTTTCAAGCCCGAGAGTGAGAGGCGTTACGTCCAAGAGAAGAATGTCTTTTACGTCTCCCGTTAAAACCGCGGCCTGCACGGAAGCTCCGAAACACACGCATTCCATAGGATCTATTCCGCGTTCGACTTTTTTGCCCACGTGATTTTCTACAAACTGCTGTACTATCGGCATTCTGGTAGGGCCGCCGACAAGAATGATCTTGGTTATATCGTTTACCGTAAGTTTAGCGTCTTTAACGGCCTGATCTATGGATGTTTTGCACCTTTCGACGATCGGCCTTACAAGATTTTCAAGCGTGGCTCTGGTAAGTTTCATAGTCAAATGTTTAGGCCCGGAAGCGTCTGCCGTGATAAAAGGAAGATTGATGTCGGTTTCCAAAACGTTTGAAAGTTCGATCTTGGCTTTTTCGGCGGCTTCCTGAAGACGCTGAACCGCCATTTTGTCATTTCTGAGGTCTATGCCGTTTGTCTTTTTGAAATCTTCTGCGATATAATCTATAAGAGCTTTGTCCATGTCGGTTCCGCCAAGCTGTGTGTCGCCGGAAGTGGAAAGAACTTCGAAAGTCCCTTCCGCACCCATTTCCATTATGGTACAGTCCAGCGTTCCCCCGCCCAGATCAAAAACCAGTATTTTCTGTTCTTTGCCGACTTTGTCTATGCCGTAGGCAAGCGAAGCGGCCGTAGGCTCGTTGACAAGCCTTACCACTTCAAGGCCGGCTATGGCTCCGGCGTCTTTAGTCGCCTGTCTCTGGTTATCGTTAAAATACGCGGGAACCGTTATAACGGCTTTTTCTATTTTTTCGCCCAAATAAGCTTCGGCGTCTTTTTTAATTTTCTGGAGAATAAAAGCCGAAAGCTGCTGCGGAGTAAAATCTTTGCCGTTGATTTTATATTTAAAATCCGTTCCCATCTTTCTTTTGAAAGCGCTTACCGTTCCCTCGGGGTTCGTGACGGCCTGCCTTCTTGCGGGTTCGCCGACCAAAAGCTGCCCGTCTTTAGTAAAAGCCACATAAGAAGGAAAAGCTTTCCCTCCGAGAGTGGTTCCTTCGGCGGAAGGGATAAGCGTGGTTTTCCCGCCTTCCATAACCGCCGCCGCGGAATTGGAAGTTCCTAAATCTATTCCTATGATTTTAGCCATTTTAAATTCTCCTTTTATCTTTTATTTTCTTTTAATTCGTATCCCGGCGCCTTTACGGTTTTTAAGCTTCTCGGCGGGACGGGAAATTGCGGTAAATTTTTTATTTCTCTCCTTTTTTTTCTTCTTTGCCTTCTTCTTCTTTATTTTCCGGATTCCTGCGCTCTTTGACGTTTTTAGCCACTTTCACTTTCGCCGTTCTTATAAGTTTGCCGTTCATTTTATAGCCTTTCTGATAAACGGCCAGAACGGTTCCGTCCTCTTCTTCGCTTTCGGCCTGCTCCAGAGCTTCGCAGGTATTGGGGTCGAATTTAGCGCATTTAATTTCCTCAACGCCCTCTTCTTTAAGCATTTTTTCAAACTCTTTGCTTACCATTTCAAGCCCTACTACTATGCTTTCGACATTATTGCCCGTTTTGGCGCTTTTTAAAGCCTGCTGCAAAACATCGTCCATCGCTATCTGCTTTAAAAGAATTTTTTCTTTTCCCCAGTCCAGGTAATCTTTTTTCTCTTTTTCCGAACGCCTCCTGAAATTTTCAAAATCCGCTTTAAGCCTTAAAAGCTGATCGTAATAATCCTGAGCCTGTCTCTTTTTTTCGTCAAACGACTGCTTCAGAATTTCCAGTTCGGAAAGTTTCTCTTCCCGGGCATCGTCTTCGCAGCCGCAGCTGTGTTCTTTTGCTTCTTTGCTTTTATCGGTCACTGTTCCTCCATAGGTGCAAGTCATTGCCCCTTCTTAAAAAAATCATTAAGCATTTTGGACACCGCGCTTACCAAAGACATCATTTTTGCATAGGGCATTCTTTTAGGCCCTATTATGCCCAGAACGCCGACAGCTTTATCGCCGTCGCTGTAAGCGGTTGTGATTATGCTCAGATCCTTCAGTTCTTCAGGAAGGTTTTCCGAGCCTATTTTTACATTTACGGCATTGCTGTTAAAATCGTCATTTATTATCCGTATAAGTTTTTCTTTGTCCTCATTGAGCTTTATTATGGATTTTATAGGCTCAAAATCATTGAATTCCGGAACGGATATGGCGTTTGAAGTTCCTCCTATGTAAAGATCGTCCTGAATGCCGAAAAGAACTTCGCTTATCTGTTCGGCTATCGAGTAAATAGCCTTTTCATTTTCCTGAAACTTTCTTATTTCATTTACTATTCTGGCATTGGCTTGCGCCAAAGGAACGCCTCTCAGGCTTTTATTGAGAAAGTTTTTCAGTCTTGAAATATCTCCGGCATTAACGGAAGCGTTTACGGTTTTGTGCTTTAACATGCCGGTATGCGTTAAAAGCACTATCAAAAGCTGTCCCGGAGCCATCTGCACAAGCTCGACATTGATAATTTCATTATATTGCGCTTTCGGAGCGAGAACAAAACCCGTATATTGCGACAAACCCGAAAGAATTCTGGACGTTTCCGACAAAAGATCGTCTATTTCTTTGGTCTTTTGCTCGTATTCTTTTCTTATTCTTTCTTCTTCTTCAATGGCGAATTTCTGTAAATTTACAAGAGAGTCCACATACGCCCTGTAACCTTTATCCGTGGGTATTCTTCCGGCGGAAGTATGCGGCTGGGCCAAAAAGCCCTCCTCTTCAAGTTCCGCCATGAGATTTCTTACCGTCGCGGGAGAAAGTTTAATGCCGTATTCGTCAATAAGCACCGTTGAACCGACCGGTTTTCCGGTTTTTATAAAATGATGTATTACCGCATTTAAAATTTTGCTCTTTCTCTCCTGAAGAACTTCCAAAGCCACATGCCGCATTGTTACCTCTTTATATTATAAAAACATACTCTTTAGCGCTCGGGTATGATTAGCGCTTGTTATGAATAAGTGCTATTTTACAAACAAGGAAACTTTTTGTCAATAGCTTTTATTTTGTTTTCGCGAAAAAAATTTTCAGAGTTAAACCGTTTTTGCATTTAACGGCGGCGCGCCTTTTTTGAATATATGATAAAAATTTTATTTTTATGTCTTGAAATTTATTTTGCGGCAGCAAATTTTTTGCGTAAAAACAGAAGAGCGCTGACGGCATAAGGGGATATCCGGAAAAGCATTAAGATAAAATCAATCTTATCGTTTTTTGGGAAATTGAAATTTCGCATTTATAAAAACGCATATAAAAGCCGGCAGCGTCTTGCGACGCTGCCGGCTCGGAGGCTGCTTTTTTATGTTTTCAATTAAAATTCGGCGAACTTCCTGCCGAATTCTTCGCATTCATTTGTGTCGGGAGCTTCATGCTGCATAAATCCGTCATCTATAAGCACGGCTCCGGACGCTTTTGTACGCTCGGCCCAGTCTCTCATCCACTGTCCGTCACCCCATCCGTAAGAGCCGAAAAGCGCGGTTTTTTTACCCCCCAAACTTTTTTCGACAGAGGTAAAATAAGGTTCGAAAGCGGTTTCTTCAAGAACTTCGGCGCCCATTGAGGGACATCCGAAAGCCACTTTTTCATAAGCGTCAAGATTTGCGGGAGCGGAACTTACCTCAAAAACTTCCACTTCTGCATTCTTGTCTTTAAGACCTTTTTCAATACTCTTAGCCATAGCTTCCGTATTGCCCGTACCGCTCCAGTAAATAACAGCAACTTTACTCATAAAAATTTCCTCCCTCTTTTTTTTCTTTTATATTTATTTCATAAAACATATTGAAATCTTTCAATGCCCCGCCTTCTGACAAATGTTTGCGCAGGCATTCACCGCAATGCTTATATTCGTCGAAACATCTGCGCGAATATTCTTCGTTTCCATATACTTTCCATATTCCGCAATATTTGTATTCCTGCCCTTTATTTCGGATAAAACCGAATACGTCAGCCAGAGGATAGCCCAGAAAAACGCCGATTTCATGCGGGAACTCTTCGCTTTTCCGGAATCTGTATTTTAAAAAAGCCAGATAAGATTTAACTGAAAAATTTTTGTCATATCCGAATAAATTAAGAGCGTTTTTTATTTTAGAGTTTTCCGACAATAAAGAACTTATGGATTTCTTGTCATATACCATTACTAAAAAATTGTTCGGATATTTACGCAATATTTTTATGGAAAGAAGACGGCTTAAAGCATTTTTCAGACAGAGAAGACAATCTATTGAAGGTAAAGTAAACAATGCCGCGGGTTTTCTGCCCAGAATTACGGGCGCGCAATATTCAACCAATGCCTGATGAACCTCGGGATTTATATATTCTTTCATTTATTAATACCTTTTTATAAAAAACTTAGCCGGATATTATTATGTTAGTTTCTCCTAACTAGTTAAGATGATACTATATTTGTTTCTTTTTTTCAATATTAATAAAATGAAAAAAACCGTCACTCCGGACGGCTTTAAGGCGGCATAAAAAATATGATTTTTTATTTTTTGAATATATCTTTCATATCTTGCGGGAGTTCGGCTTTAAATTCAACATTTTTGCAGGTTGAGGGATGAGTAAAACTTATGCTGTAAGCGTGAAGCATCTGTCTTTTAAACTCTTTTCCGCCGGCTTTTTCAGGCCCTCCGTATTGGACGTCTCCTATGACAGGATGATTTATATATTTCATATGGCTTCTTATCTGATGCGTTCTTCCGGTAATTATTCTGATTTCAGCCAAAGTAAAATCCCCTTTTCTTTCTATGACTTTAAATTCGGTTACCGCCATCTTTTTCGCCGAGGGATTTACCGACATAATTTTTCTGTTTTCTTTAGATCTTCCCAAAGGAGCTTCTATCCTCGCTTTATTTTCAATTACCGTTCCCTTTAAAGCGGCATAATATATTTTTTTTACCGTTCTTTTTTGCAGCTGTTTCGACAGGCTTATTTTAGCTTTTTCATTTTTAGCAAAAATTATTATTCCGGAAGTGTCTTTGTCAAGCCTGTGAACCATATAAGGATTATACGCGCCCTTGGCGTAATACATAAGCGCGTTAAGCAAAGTGCCGGAAGGATGCCCGTATGAAGGATGAACCACTATGCCGGAAGGTTTGTTTACAATGATAAGGTCGCCGTCTTCATATATTATGTCCAGGCTGATATTTTCGGCGCTAATGCCAGCGGGCTTTTCTTTTTCAAATTCGAATCCGATTTCGTCGCCTTCTTTAAGCCTGTAGCTTGGAAGAACGGCTTTTCCGTTGACAAAAATTTTCTTTTCGCCGGCAAGCTTTTGAAAATATGAACGAGAATAATCTTTAAAAGCCGAAGCCAGAAAGGAATCCGTTCTTTCTTTACGGCTGTTTTTGTATATTATTTTTTCTTCCACCGTTTATCCGCCTTATATATGATGAAAAGCCCGGTTATAAAAAGTATGACGGAAACATTCTGCGCTATCGAAAGCCCTAAAAATTCGCCCCCTCTGTAATCTCCCCTGAAAAACTCAATGACGAAACGCAAAACGGAATATGTAATAAGGTATAAAGCAAAAGTTTTCCCGGCCGGATGTTGTTTTTTATTGTAAAAGTGAAGAAAAACGAAAACGGCAAGATTTCCGAAAGCTTCGTAAAGCTGGGTGGGGTGAAGAGCGGTATCGCCCAATGCCATGGTATCTTTATTGCTGAAAGTGACCGCCCAGGGCAAAGAGCAGGCTTTGCCGTAACAGCATCCGGCAAAAAAGCAGCCTATACGCCCGAAAAAGTGTCCTAGACCGAGAGCCGGAGCGGCAAAATCGCTTAAAAGCGCCAAAGAAATTTTTTTCTTTCCCGCATAATAAAAAGCATACAAAACGGCAGTTATGAATCCGCCGTAGTAAACAAGCCCGCCGCGCCATATTTTAAAGATATCCTGCGGAGCTTTTAAAAAATCTTCCGGATTAGTCAGCACATAAAGAGCCCTTGCCCCCAAAACGGCCGCGATTATCATATGAAGAAACAAAGAATAAAGATCGTCCTGTGAAATTATGCCGCTACGGATGTTCTTGGAAATATACAAAACCGCCGCGAAAAAACCGGCCGCCGCGAAAAAACCGTATGTATATACGGTAAAACCGCCGAAGCTGAAAAGCACGGGATGCATTGTATTATACCTTCTTCTTTTTAAAAAGCGGCGCCGCGAGATCTATTATTATTAAAAAAGCGCCGGCGCATATGCATGAATCGGCAATATTAAAAGCAGGCCATCTTAAAGAATTTATCCCAAAATCCAAAAAATCCACCACTGCGCCCCTGAAAACCCTGTCTATAAGATTGCCGGCGCCGCCGGAAATGACCAGGCAGAAAGCATATTGCTGAAGCCGGGAAAGCGATTTTCCGTTTTTATACAGCCATATGCAAAAAAACAAGAGAACGGCAGCCGTAAAAACGGAAAAAAACAAGTTTTTCCCCTGAAAAAAGCTGAACGCGACGCCGGTATTATTGATATTTGTAATATTGAAAATATCATAAAAACCAATAATGCTTACCGAACTTGCGTATACCACAAAAGTATCGGCCAGATATTTGGTAAGCTGGTCGGCTATAAGAAGAAAAAGCGAAAGAATCAGCGGCTTTTTCATTATTTTAAAACCTCGGCGCATCTGCGGCAAACTCCGTTTTCGTCTATTCCTTCTATATGCCTCCAGCATCTGAGGCATTTTCCGAAACCGGATTTTTCCGATTTGACCGTCAAAGCCCCGTCTTTTGCTTTTACAAAACTGACATCCCAGCTGCCCAAAGCCAGATTGACCAGATTTGCGTCCTCAAAAACCTTATCGTACTGCCCGCCGTAAGATATCTCAATACGGGCTTCAAGATTGGAGCCTATGATTTTTTCCTTTCTCAATTTTTCATTTTCAGCCATAACAGCCTGCCGCACTTGCAGCATCATGTCCCATTTTTCAAGTATTTCGGCTTCAAGTATATATTTGCTGTTAGGCTGCGGAAAATCCGCAAGAAAAACCGACTGAGGCATTTCCGGCATAAGTTTCACAAGCTCTTTCCAGGCTTCTTCGGAAGTAAAAGAAAGTATCGGGGAGATAAGCCTTATGAGCACGGAACATATCTCAAGCATCGCCGACTGCGCGCTTATCCTCGCGGGAGAGTCCGCTTTATCGCAGTAAAGACAGTCTTTTAAAGCGTCAAGATAAAATCCGCTCAAAAATACTATGCAGAAATTGTTTACCGCGGTTACGGCTTTATGGAATTCATAGCTTTCATAAGCCGCTATCGAGGCGTTTATCAGATCCTGCAAACGGCTTAAAGCATATTTGTCTATCTCCTGCATATTCTTAAAAGCAACCGCTTTCCGAAAATCAAAATCCCCGGTATTGCCCAACAGAAAACGCACGGTATTTCTTATTTTTCTGTAGGCGTCGCTTAATCCTTTAAGAATTTCATCGGATATTCTTATGTCTTCCCTGTAATCGCTTGAAGCCACCCAAAGCCTCAAAACATCGGCCCCGTATTTTGATATTATTTTTTCCGGCGCTATTGTGTTTCCCACGGACTTGGACATTTTCTTTCCCTGTCCGTCCACTACAAAGCCGTGCGTCAGCACGTTTTTATAAGGAGCAGAGCCTTTTACGGCGACCGCCGGAATAAGAGACGTCTGAAACCAGCCTCGGTGCTGGTCGCTGCCTTCAAGATATAAATCCGCCGGAAATTCCAGCGCATTGTAGTTGCCGCTTGAAAGAACGGCCTCGGAAGAAACGCCCGAATCGAACCACACGTCAAGTATATCCTCTTCTTTCCTGAAATTCTTCCCGGAACATAAAGGGCATTTTGCGTCCAGCCCTTCAAGCAGTTCTTCAGCGCTCATTTCAAACCAGGCGTCGGAACCTTTTTTGGCGAATATTTCCGATATTGCATATATTATTTCCGGCTCTATAACCGCCTCTCCGCAGTCTTTGCAGTAAAATACCGGTATCGGCACTCCCCACAAGCGCTGGCGGCTCAGACACCAGTCGGGACGGCTTTCAAGCATTCCGGTTATTCTGTTCTCGCCGTATTTCGGTATCCAGTTGACGTCTTTGACGCAATCCGCAAGTTTTTTTCTAAGTCCTTCATGCTCTATGTCCATAAACCACTGAGGAGTGGCCCTGAAAATTACCGGTTTTTTGCATCTCCAGCAGTGAGGATAAGAATGTTCTATTTTAAGCTTTGCCAAAAGATTTCCTTCTTTTTCAAGCTTTTCTATTATGAGAGGATTCGCTTTAAATATGCCGATGCCTTCAAATTCCGGAACTTCTTTTGTGAACTGCCCCCTGTCGTTTAAAGGGGATATCACTTCAAGCCCGTATTCAAGCCCCGCCTGATAGTCTTCCTGTCCGTGTCCGGGCGCTATATGAACTATTCCGCTTCCGTCTTCCATGCTGACAAAATCGGCGAGTATGCCTTCCGATATTGTGCCCACGACGGGATTATGGCATTTTATATTGACGAAATCCACGCCTTTTGCCCCGAACTCTTTTGTGAAATTTTTGGCTTTAAGTTTTTCCCTGACATTTTCCGCCAATGCTTCGGCCACTATTATTTTTTCGGTTTTTCCGCCGTCAAATTCAAAAACGGCGGCCGCATATTCCTGTTCCCCGCTGAAAGCAAGAGCCGCGTTTGCGGGAAGAGTCCACGGAGTGGTTGTCCAGATAAGCACGGAATAATCTTTAAGCCTGGATTCTTTGCTTTTTAAAGCTTCGGGAACTTCCTTTATCTTAAATTTGACGAATACAGAATCCGATACATGATCCGCATATTCGACTTCCGCGTCGGCAAGAGCCGTCTCGCACGAAGGACACCAGTATACGGGCTTTTTCTTCCTGTATATATATCCTTTTTGCGCGAGCTGCCCGAAAACTTTTATTATGGAAGCTTCATATTTGGGATCGAAAGTCAGATAAGGATTATCCCAGTCGGCGATAACGCCCAGCCTCTTGAACTCGTTACGCTGTATTTCTATGAATCTGCGCGCGAAATCGGCCGCCTGCTTTCTGAAAACAAGCCTGTCGACTTTATTTTTGTCAGTTTTGAGCTCCTTTAAAGCCTGGGTTTCTATCGGCAAACCGTGGCAGTCCCACCCGGGAGTAAAAGGCACATAATTGCCCGACATCGAACGGTATTTTATCACAAAATCCTTAAGTATCTTGTTTAACGCGGTGCCGGTGTGTATGTGTCCGTTGGCATAAGGAGGCCCGTCGTGAAATATGAATTTTTCCTTATCTTTGTTTTTCCCGCATATACGGAAATAAAGCTTATCCTTTTCCCATTCTTCTATCAACGCGGGCTCTCTCTGGGCAAGATTGGCCTTCATCTGGAATTGCGTCTTCGGCAAATTCACCGTTTTCGAATAATCTTTTTCTTTTGATTTGTCCATTTTTTACAAGCCTCTGTATGTGTCCTTAATTTTTACGGTATTGTATCGAGCACTTCGTCAAGCTCTTCTTCCGAACGCCCGCAAATTTCAATAGTTTTTTCCCTGCCGCGTTCGCCTTTTCTCAGGTAAACCATGGATCTCTTGACGTCAAAAAAGTCCGACAAATATTCGCACAGTTCTTCATTGGCTTTGCCTTCAACCGCCGGAGCGGAAATTTTTACCCTTAAAATGGATCCTATCCTGCTTACCACTTCATTTCTTTTTGAATTAGGTATCACTCTTACTTTTATAATCATTTCCGAGCCCCCTATTTGCTCAATTCTTTCGATCTGAGCGCGGCCTGTTCCATAGCCGCGCGCACAATCTCAGAAAGGTTTTGAGAATCAAAATATTCTAAAGCCGCCTGCGTGGTTCCGTTGGGAGAGGTCACAGCGCGTCTTAAAGACGCCGCGCCGGCAAAATTTTCAGCAAGCATTTTTCCCGCTCCGGCGACCGTCCGCGCAGCGAATTCTTCCGCCGTGTCTTTATCAAGACCCAGACTTTCCCCGGCTTTTTGCATAAGCTCGCACAGATAAAAAATATAAGCCGGGCCGGAACCTGAAAGAGCGGTAACCGCGTCAAACTTATCCTCCCCGAGCACTTTTGCCGTTCCCACCGACGAAAAGATATCCGATGCGGCTTGAAGATCCTTATCCGACGCGTATTTTCCGGCGCATAAAGCGGTCGTTCCCATACCGGCAAGAGCGGGAGTATTAGGCATCGCCCTTACCGCCGCCGGCTCCGCTCCCAGACTGTCTTCAATAAATTCAGTCGTGATTCCGGCCGCGATTGAAATAATAAGAGCGCCTTTTTTTACAAAAGGCTTAATTTCCCCGAGAACGGCCGGCATGTTCTGCGGTTTTACGGCCAAAACGATAATATCCGCAAGAGGAACGGATTTTTTTTTATCGCAGGAAACCGAAACTCCGTATTTTTCGCCCAAAGTTCCGGCCTTGTCCGGCTGCGTATCATTGCATATTATATTGCCCGGCTTAAAAGCGCCGGAATTTACCATTCCCGCTATTATTGCCCCGGCCATATTGCCGGCGCCGGCAAAAAATATGATTTTATTGTCCATCTCCGTAATTCCTGTCTCCGAAAATAGCCGAACCTATGCGCACCATATTAGCCCCCTCTTCAACGGCTATTTTATAATCTCCTGACATGCCCATGGAAAGAATGTCGAAACCGCTTCCCGCGCAATCTTTCCGCATGCCGGTAAAAAGTTTATACATTTGTCTAAAGTAAGGACGCGAATCTTCTGGATTTCCGTGTAAAGGGGCGATTGCCATAAGACCTTTAATGCGAATATTCGGTATTTTTAAACACCTGCGGTAAAAATCGGGCGCGTCTTGCGGTTTTATTCCTGTTTTTGTTTGCTCACAGGACACTTTGACCTCTATAAGACAGTTCTGGGTTTTTCCGGCATTGCGCGCATGTCTTGAGATTTCTTCGGCAAGCTTCACGCTGTCGAGAGAATGTATCAGATCAAAGTTTTCGACTGCCTTTTTTGCTTTATTCGACTGCAAATGCCCTATAAAATGTTTCGTGACCTCGTTAAGTCCGTCTCCGAGCCGCTCAAACTTCAAAAGAGCTTCCTGAATTCTGCTTTCCCCTATATGTTTTATGCCGCATTCAACCGCCTGCAAAACATCCTGATAAGGGAAAGTCTTTGTCACGGCAATAAGCTCGACTTTCGCGGACTTATTTAAAAGCTCTATGGATTTCCGGATAAAAGCGATATTATCGCATATTTTTTTCATAGGTCTATCTTAAAATTAACTGTAATTATAGCATATTTCCCGAAATATGCCAAAAACCTCCGGCTTTTACGCGTTCCGGAGGGTTATATTTGGAAAAGCGGCTTTTTTTACCGTATTTTATTCAATAGTAACCAATTTTATCTCCACTCTTCTGTTTACGCCGGCCATGGTATTTTTTTTGTTCACAAAATTAACGGCTCCCAGCCCTTTTGTTTCGATTATTTCATTATTTATATCGCTGCCGGCCATTTCGCCGGCCACCGCCTCGGCCCTTCTAAGGGAATACTGCCTGTTTATCCGCTCTCCGCCGCTGGAATCGCTGTAGCCTTCAACATAAATTTTATATTTTTTCCCGGGGTTTTGTTCAATATAAAGAAGTATGGCGTCTACGGATTTCCAAACTTCTCTGATGCCGTCTTTAGTCAGAACAAAATTAGAGCCGTCCGCGAATAATTTTTTCTGCGGCAATACAAAACTGAGTCTGACAGTTTCTTTACTTCCCGTTTCGGGCGGTTTTTCATCCTGATTTTCCGCAGTTTCGCCCGTCAGCGCTTTTTCTTGTCCGCTCCCGGCGGAATCTTTTTCAGAACTTTTTTTACCGGCATCCTCTTTTCCTTGCCCTGGGACCGTTTTATATCCTGTTTTTTCTTCCTGCGCCGCCGGTAAAGCTTCTCTTTTTTCATTTTTCGCGGATTTTTTTTCTTTTCGCAGGGCGTCGTCCCGTTTATTTCCGGTTTTTTCAGCCTCTTTTTTTAATTTGTTCTCCCGTGCGGACTGTTTCTGCTCTGAATCGCGGCCGGATTTTAAGCCGTCTTTATCTTTTTTAACCTTTTCCCTTGCGGCATTGTCCAAACGCGCTTTTTCCGCTCCGTCCGCTTTTTTGCGCGCTTTCCCGCGTTTTTTTTCTTCAGCCACGGATTTCTCTTTTGCCGAAGCCGAAGCTTTCTTTTCCCGCAAAGCGGTTTCCTTTTTTTCGGCTTCTTTCCGCTTTTTCTCGGCGGCTTCGACCCTCAATTTTTCCCGCTCTTTTTTCTTTTCCTCGGCAAAAATCTTTTTTTCTTCAAGCTCGGCCCGTCTTTTCATTTCTTCAGCCTGCGCAATTTCTTCTTCGGCTTTCTTTTTCGCTTCCCGCGCCGCTTTTATTCTCGCCTCGGCCGTTTTTTTGGCAAGAGCAGTTTCTTCTTTGGTTTTATAAAGCGCAGGAGAAGATTCTTTTACATTTCCGTTATCCGCCGAGGCAAAAACGGCACCAGCCCCCGCCGCGCCGAAAACGGCAAAAAAGCAAAGCGCAAAAACAAAATACGTCAATAAAGATATAAAAAATTTTTTCATTGTTTACCGCGAAGCGAAATGATTGATTTAATTTTAAAGCAAAATGCGCCGGCCGGAACATATTTTTCAGAAAATACTTAAATCCGCGCCCCGCCCCGCAGGGCGGATTTTCATTCCGGAAAAAAATCTCCTTTTAAAATTTTCAAACCGAATCCGGGTTTTTACATTTGTCTGCAAAAACTTCCGGACTCTCCGGGAAACCGGCGGACAGACAAGCAAATTTACAAAAAACCGCAAAAACAAATCCGTGTTTAAAATATTCATCACTTACATTTTTTCCCAAAAAACCGGCTTTCAAACATCCGAAAAATGATACCGGAAAAAATCCGCATTAACGGCCAAAACTCCGCCGTTCAAAGTCTATGCCCGCGCATCCTCCCGCGTCAAACATTTATTTTGCCAAAACTCCGCGGCTCAAAGCCTATGCCGGCGCGGAGGCGGATATTTCAAGAGCGCGCCGGTTTTCTATCTTACAATCATAACCTTTATCTCAACCCGCCTGTTTTCATGCGAGGAAGTATTTTTTCTGTTTATAAATCCGTCAGCTCCAAGCCCTCTGGGTTCAATGATCCTGTAATCGATTTCGCTGTCGGCAAGTTCATTGGCCACCGCCGCCGCTCTTCTTAAAGAATAGCGCTTATTTACTTCTTTTCCTCCGGTAGAATCGGTATAGCCGTCAACGTAAATTTTAAATTTTTCGCCGGAATGCGAGGACATATACCTTTTTATCGCGGACGAAGCTTTTCTGACTTCCCTGACTCCGTTGGAGGAAAGCTCGAATACAGAACCGCTCGCGAAAAGCTTATCCTGAGTGAAAACAAAGCTGAGCTTAAACTGCTCCTGCACTGGCGCAGAATCTTTATTTGGAGCAAAATCCCCGGCTTCAGACGGCCGTTCAAAAGATTTTCCCGCCGTCTCTTGCGCGCCCAGTCCGTTTTTTTCTCTTGCGGCTTCTCTTCTGAGTTTTTTCTGTTTCTCTTTTTCAGCGGCTCTTCTTTCGGCTTTTTCCCTTCCGGCTTTTTGTCTCTGGTATCTTTCTTCTTCTTTTTTTGCCTTCAAACCGGCCTTTTGCTTTTGTCTCAGCTCTTTAGCTCTTTGTTTTTCTTGCGCTTTTCTTATTCTCTCCGCTTCTTCGGCCTGCTTTCTTGCCGCCTCGGCGGCTTTCGCTTCGCGCTCGGCCTTTATTCTGGCTTCAGTGGCGGCTTTTCTTTCCGCTTCTTCCTTAAGCCTTCTCTCATGCGCCGCTTTCGCCTCATAAGCTCTTATTTCGGCAAGTCTTCTTTCCTCTTCGGCCGCTCTTTTCTCAGCTTCTTTTTGCGCCAAAGCTTTAGCTTCGGCGTCTTTTCTTCGCTGCTCTTCGGCAAGTTTCGCCTCAAATTCGGCTATCTCGGCTTCTATTTTTGCTTTTCTTATTCTTTCCGCTTCAACAAATCTTCTTCTTTCTTCAATTTCTTTTAATCTTCTTTCTTCCGCCAGACGCTCGGCTTCTTTCTGCATCCTGACACGTTCCTCTTCCGCCCTTCTCATGCGCTCCTCAAGCATTCTGGACTGCTGTTCGGCTTTTCTTTTCTCTTCAACCTTTCTCAGCTTTTCTTCTTCCTCGGCTTTGCGCGCTTTTTCAGCGGCTTCAAGTCTCGCTTCAAGCTCTTTTTGCTTTTTCTCTTTGCGCAACCTTGCTGCTTCTTCATCCGCTTTCTTCTTTTCCTGCTCTTGCTTCATTTTTTTTTGCGCGGCAAGCCTCTTTTCATCTTCCCGCGCCTCGGCGGCGGCCTTTTTCCGTCTTTCTGCTTCGAATTTCGCTTCCATTTCCAACCGGCGCTTCTCTTCAATCTGACGAAGTCTATTTTCCGCAGCGGCAATCCGCCCGGCTTTTTCCTCTTCAATGCGCTTTTGCGCGGCGGCTTTTGCGGCCGCTGTGCGTTCTGCTTTTTCAACAAAGGCTTTTTCGCGCGCTTCTTTTTTTAATCTTTCTTTTTCGGCTTTACGCCTGTCTTTGACCGGCGGCAATTCTTCACTTTCCGCAGTTCCGTCTGTTGGCCGCTCTTCTTTTTTTACCGCAAAATCCAATCCGTCCTTCGCGGAAGACACGTTTTCCGCAGACATATCCGGACTTTCCGCCGCAGTTTTTAATACTTCCTGCGCCGGATAAGTTTCCGATTCGGCGGCGGACTCTTTTTCAATGCGGCCGTCTTTGTCCGCTTCTTTTATTTCATTTTCTTTGCCGGTTGTTTCCCGTTTTGCCGCTTTACTCTTTTTTCTTTCGGCAGCAGCATTTTTTCTTGCCAGAGCGGCTTCTTTTTTTCTTGCTTCAAGCTCTTTTTTTGCATCTTCAAGAAGTTTTTTATTTGCCATGGCAAGCTCGCGTTTTTCTCTTTTTAGTCTGGCTTTTTCCAGAGCTTCGGCTTCTTTTTTTTCTCTTTCCGCTTCTTTTGCCCGCCGTACGGCGCTTTGTTTGCCGGCGCTGACGGCGTCTTTTTCATTTTCCCGCTCCGCTCCGGCTTGTTCCGCCGGCCGCTGCGCCTTTAGCGTCCCCGCAGACATATACTCTTTTATTTCTTCATAAGCGGACTTCGATTCATCTCGCGCCGCAGCCGGACTTTGTTCATAATCCCCGGCATCAGCCGGTATTCCGAGAGAGCCGGATTCTTCTTCGGCAGCTTTCAAATCCTGCACAGGCATATCTTTATCGGCTTGTCCGACTTCCGTTTGCTCTCTTTCGGCTTCCGCTTCCCTTTCAGCTTCGGCCTTTCTCAAAGCTTCTTTGGCTGCTCTTGCTTCTTGCGCCGCTTTTTCTTTTGCTTTTATTTCCTCGGCCTTTTTGCGTTCCGCCTCTGTTTTTGCTTC
>CALHWY010000004.1 GCA_938040055.1 uncultured Endomicrobiia bacterium | reverse complement strand
CTTTGACTTTTTGCAGTTTGCGTCGCTTTAGCGGCAGCGCTTTCGGTACTTTTATTATGCTTGATAAAAATACAAAGGAAGTAGTTTAAGGGGCTAAAGCCCCTTGCATTAATTCAGTTTAAAGCAAGCTTTGCTTGCGGGCAAAGCCCGTAAATAAAATCGCTACAAAAGAGAAATCTGCCGGCAAGACAAACGGTTAAACAATCTTTTTTGTTTCTTTCCATTCATTTAGTTTAAAGCAAGCTTTGCTTGCTTTAGCAGAAAAAAAGCCTGGATTATAATGAAAACGGCGATGCATACGCTGATTGCGGAATCAAGAAAGCGCATATCTTTAAAATAATACAAAGCCGAACTTATAATTATAACGGGAGACAAAATCAGGCAGAACAAAAACTTTAAAAAAAGCTTTTTGAAAAAAATATTTTTATTTTTATCTTTATAAAGAAGCAAAATGCAGGCAGTAAGCCCGGCAAAAGCAAAAGAAGCCGTCAGACAGGTTAAAAAGATATCGATTCCGCGCGGAACCGGCGGCATTGCAAATGCCTTGTATATTATATATGCCGCTATTGCCAGAAGCATTATACAGTTAAAAAATATGGAATAAAACTGCGAACGTCTGAAACCTTCCTGATCATAGATGTTCAGATCTTGCCGTATGATTAAAGGCAGGGCCGAAAAAGCAAATGACACAATCAAACCGGCATAACTTAAAAGACTTAAACTTTTTGAAAAAAAACTGCCGGCCGTTTCGGCAAGCATCAGCAAAATGCTTATGCCTAAAACAAAAAGCAGTCTGAAAGATTCTTTTATTTTCATAAAATACGGTTTAAGCGGCTGATAAGAGAAAAATCCAAAAAAAAGTATAAAATGACGAACTGCGTTGCCGCAAGCGGTTTAAACGGCTGAAAAAAATTAAAAGTAAAGAAATTTTTGCCGCCGGATTAAACAAATGCTGCCGGAAAAAAGATTAAAATTATCAAAAAATCCTTTCGGCGCCGTTTTTCGTAAAAATTAAAATTTCCGGGCAAAATTTATAAAGCCTTAAAATTTTTAACGCCATGACAGCGTTCGGCTTAGCCGAAACAAAGAACGCGGCGTTTATTGTCCCTTTTAGGATAAATGCCGGCGGCTGCGGCAAGCAAAGCGCCTGCCTTTGTCTTTTATTTCATTGTCAAAATCCAAAAAACCCCGCTTTTCCGGCCGCAACTTTTGAACAAACCGGGCTTTTTACAAAAAAACGCAAAATCGGAAATTTCCGGCAAAGCTTTATTTCACTAAAGGCAGTCTGTAACTGTTTTTTTCCGTAAATTTGATTATATTTCCCATCATTTCAACGGCCTGAGCCGGATACTGTCCCACGGCGGTTTCGGCCGAAAGCATTACAAAATTGCTTCCGTCTATTATCGCATTCGCCACATCGCTGACTTCCGCTCTTGTGGGAATCGGGTTTTCCACCATGCTTTCAAGCATTTGAGTCGCCGTAATGACGAACTTTTTGCGGGAACGGCATTTTTTTATTATATATTTTTGCACGACAGGCACCGTCCATAAAGGAATTGAAATTCCCATATCCCCTCTGGCTACCATTATACCGTCGCAAACGTCGAGAATGGACTGCAAATTGTCTATGCCCGAGCGGTCTTCAATTTTTGCTATAAGCTGGCAGACATTCTTTTTCCCCTCTTCTTTGATTATGTATATAAGCGGTTTCATGTCGTCGGCGGTCCTTACGAAAGAATTGGCTATGAAATCGACATTGTGCTTGAGCGCGAAAATCATATCTTCCATATCCTTTTTTTCCATCGGGGGAAACTTAAGATTGGCCGCGGGGATGTTTACCCCTTTATGGGTTTTAAGAATATAGTCCGTCTGGACTTCGGTTATGAGTTCGTCTTTTTTGGAAGACAAAACTTTAAGCTTCAAATTGCCGTCGTCGATAAAAATATCCAGCCCTTTTTTGATGTCGGTAAGAGAGCCGGCATAATCTATGAATATTTTCTTATTGCCGCCCATAACTTCTTTATTGGTAAGAATAAGCTTCTGTTTCTTTTTAAGCTCTACTTTCCCGCCTTTAATGTCGCCGACTCTTATCCGGTGCCCTTCAAGATCGGCAAGAATTTTAATGTTTTTTCCGTACTTTTTGTTAAGGGTTCTTATCAAGGCGAAATCTTTTTCGTATTCCGAATATGTCCCGTGCGAGAAATTCAGCCTTACCACCGTCATTCCGGAATCAGCCATTTTTTTAAGAACCGGCAAAGACCGCGTAGCCGGCCCCATAGTGCATATTATTCCTGTTTTTGCCACCGTTTGCTCCTTTTATTCAAAATAATTTTACTTTGTCTTTCCCGGCGTATCGGATTTTCGCGCCGGAAATGTCCGTATCCGGAATTTTGCGCATTCAAATTCGCGCCTGCCGACGCGTCTCTGCCGGCGCGGCGCGAAAATAAAAAACAAACTTGCCGAAAAAAACGGGCGGAAGAAATAATTTCATTTATACTATTTTATTACAAATTCACCTTGGGCAAATGCGTCAGCGCTTCCGAAACCTTTTCCGCCGGATATTCGTAATCCACCATTTTGCCCGAAAGATAATTGTCATAAGCGGACAAATCAAAATGTCCGTGCCCCGAGAGATTAAAGAGAATCGTCTTTGTTTTTCCCTCTTCTTTCGCCTTAAGAGCTTCGTCAACGGCCACTCTTATCGCGTGCGCCGATTCGGGAGCGGGCAAAATGCCTTCCGTGCCGGCGAAAAGCGCCGCCGCTTCAAAAACCGCGCGCTGTTTTACCGGCACAGGTTCAACCAAATTGTGTTTTACCAGCGCGGAAACCAAAGGAGACGCCCCGTGATAACGAAGCCCCCCCGCATGTATTCCTCCCGGCGTAAAAGTGTGTCCCAAAGTATACATTTTCAAAGCGGGGGTAAAACCGGAATTGTCGGCATAATCATAGGCAAGCACGCCTTTTGAGAGTTTCGGGCAGGCCGAAGGCTCCGCGGCTATTGCTTTAAGCTCGGGTTTTTTCCCCTGCAGTTTGTCCATTAAAAAAGGAAAAGCCGTTCCCGAAAAATTGGAGCCGCCTCCGAGACAGGCTATGACTATGTCGGGATAATCTCCGGCTATTTCCATTTGTTTTTTTGCTTCAAGCCCTATTATCGTTTGATGCATGGCGACATGGTTAAGAACGCTGCCGAGCGAATATTTGGCGTTTTTATGCGTAAGAACGTCTTCGATCGCTTCCGAAATGGCAAGACCGAGCGATCCGTTGTAATCGGGATCTTCGGCAAGCATTTTTCTTCCCACTTCAGTCTGGTCCGACGGGCTGGAAAATACCTGCGCGCCGTAAACCTGCATCAAAGATTTTCTGTACGGCTTTTGCTCGTAAGAAACTTTTACCATATATACTATGCATTCGATTCCGAACATTTTACAGGCCATTGAGAGCGCCGAACCCCATTGTCCCGCTCCCGTTTCCGTCGCTATTCTTTTGACGCCTTCTTTCATATTATAATAAGCCTGCGCTATGGCGGAATTCGATTTATGGCTTCCTGAAGGGCTTACGCTTTCGTTTTTAAAATATATTTTCGCCGGAGTGTCCAAAGCTTTTTCAAGATTTGACGCTCTTACTAAAGGAGAAGGCCTCCATATCTTATAAATGTCGCGGACCTGATCCGGAATATCGATAAACCTTTCCGTGCTCATTTCCTGTTTTACTATTTCGGAAGGAAAAATGGCTGACAAATCCTGCGCAGTTGCCGGTTTTCCGGTTTTTGTATTAAAAGCCGGCTCAAGAGGCTGCGGAAGATCCGCCTGTATATTGTACCACTGCGAAGGCATATCTTTTTCATGCAATATTATTTTTTTTAAACTCGGGTTTGACATTTTAGTCTCCTTTGGTTGTAAAGTAAAAAACAGCCGCTGAGTCTGCGCTTTGCGCGCGGGCCGGACAGCCCTCGGCTTTACCATCGGACTCCAGGAGTTTTAAACGAAAATACTGTATATGGGGAATAATAGAGAGGTATTTTACAGTTCATAAATAATCTCAGACATTGTACACAATATATAACTTAAAAGTCAAATAAAGAAAAAATAAAGACAAAACCTGAAAATTACAAAAATGATTGAAAATAAAATCATTATCGTTTTTTGGGTGAATTATTGACATTTTTATCAAATTTTATTATAAATTAAACGCGTTTTGAAAATTCTCCGGCAGTACGGCCGTTTGACATTTGCAGTCAATTTTACGCAGGCGGGAAAAAGCTTCGTCCAACAGCGTAAAACCGGACGGGGCAGCAAAAAAGTTTAGACATAAAGCGAGCCGGTTTTAAGTTGATATTTTGTCCGCGCGGACTTTTTTTTGATAATTTTCCGGTGCCGGAATATGCCGATAAAAATATAAAATACGGCGGGCGGCCGCCGAAATTTTTTTGAAAAAACATGCCGGCGCGGCCGATATGCCGCCAGACCCAAAATATGCGGAGGTAATATTCTGATGAAAAAGCCCGATGTCGTTAAGCAGGTCTCGGACGTTTCAGGTTTAACCCAAGGCGATTCCAACAAAGCGATAAAAGCTTTGGTTAAAGTCATTCAGGACAGTCTGAAAAACGGCGAAGTTATTTCTCTTTCGGGGCTGGGTTCATTCCGGGCCAAATCCAGAAAAGCCAGACAGGGCAGAAATCCCAAAACGGGTGAAGTGATTCCCGTTCCGCCGGGGAAGAAGGTTTCTTTTAAGCCCACAACGACTCTCAGGAAAATAATACAGTAAAAAACCAATAAAATGATAAATATAAGACCTTCAAAAAAATTAGAACAGCTGCCTCCGTATCTTTTTACGAAAATCAATCTTATAAAAAATGAAGCTTATGCCAAAAATCTCGATGTTATAGATTTGGGCATGGGAAATCCCGACCATCCGACTCCGCACCATATAGTCGACAGGCTTTGCGACACGGTAAAACATCATAAAAATACTCACAGATATCCCCAGGCGAAAGGAATGCCCAAGTTCAGAAAAGCGATTGCCGAATGGATGGGCAGAAGGTTCGGGGTCAGTTTAGACGCCGGAGATGAAATTTTGGGGCTGATAGGTTCAAAAGAAGGAATAGCCCATCTTTGCATGGCATATTTAAATCCCGGGGATTATGTTCTGGTATGCGATCCCGCTTATCCCGTGCATTTTAACGGGGTTGTTCTTGCGGGGGCAAAGATTTATTCCATGGCTTTGCTTGAAAAAAACGGATTTCTGCCGGATTTTACGAAAATACCGCAAAAAACCGCCCAAAAAGCGAAAATAATGTTTTTAAATTATCCGAATAATCCGACCGCCGCCGTTGTCGAAGACAATAATTTCTGGAAAGAAGCCATAAAATTTTGTAAAAAGTACGATATACTTCTTGTCTCGGACAATGCCTATTCCGAACTGACTTTCGGAGATTATTGCGCCCCGTCAATTTTTGAATTCCCCGGAGCAAAAGACACGGCATTGGAATTTCATTCTTTTTCCAAAACTTTTAATATGGCCGGCTGGCGGCTGGGCTGGGTTTGCGGAGATAAGCGTTTTATAGGCCCTTTGGAAAAATTTAAATCCTTTTTGGACTACGGAGCGCCGACTTTTATGCAGCTTGCCGGAGTGGCCGCTTTAAACGGTTCGCAGGACTGCGTGCGCGAATTGTCCGCCATATACGAAAGAAGAATGAAAAAAATGGTGCACGGCCTGCAAAAAATAGGCTGGAAAGTTTCCGAAACCAAAGGAACTATGTACATATGGGCGGGTCTTCCGGACTGCCTCAAGAAAGAAGGCTCTCTAAGTTTTGCCGAAAGGCTTGTTAAAGAAACCGGAGTGGTCGTTTCTCCGGGCGTCGGTTTCGGCAAACACGGCGAAGGATATGTAAGGATGTCTCTTGTCACTCATGACAGACGTTTTCACGACGCTTTGCTTAGAATAGCCAAAGTTACAAAAGAAGCGAAAAAAGAAGAAAATTAATTGCCGCTTGTTTTAAGCGGAATTCGGCGCTAAAACGGAAGAAATTTGCTGTAGTATAATTGTACGCGTATCCGCGTTGCTTGCTGCATAAAAAAGTTTTTTAATGATCGGTTTTAACGGGCTGCGCGAAATTAAAATATGTCAATATGAATGTTTCAAGAATAGAAGAAAGGGCATTTGCCGGATGTTCTTCGCTAAAAAGAATTATTTCTTATTCCCCCGTTCCCCCTTCATGCACAAAAAACGCTTTTCAGGGACTTTATAAAACGCTAAACGGCAGAACTTCTCTTTCTCACATAAAACTTTATGTTTACGATATATATGCCGAAAAATACCGCAAGGCGGATATCTGGAAAGATTTTACTATCGTTCCGATAAGAAAAGAGAGAACTCGGTACTATCTCGCGACATTTCTTGACAGGAACGGAGAACATGAAGTGCACAAAGCCTCATGCAAAGAGAAATCTGACAAGTCTTATAATTTGATAGATTTAGGCATCTTCAATTATTCTATAGACGCGATAAGAAAAGCCGATGAAGAAGCCGCGCGCAGAAAATATAGCCGGGTGGACGGCTGCTATTATTGCTGTTATGAAGAGCATTCGATGTAAGAATTTTTTTAGGCGTTTTCGCGGGCTGACGTCCGGCTTTTGCGGATCAAGTTTACGGGAAACAGGCCCCCGCCGCTGCCGGCGCCGCCGGTTGTAATAAAAAAATCCGGTTTTTTGCCATAAACGGTAAAAGGCGGCGAAAGAATACTCTTCAAGGGATTTTCTCTTGAATTTAAAACGGTAAAAAACGGCCGGCAATGTCAGCCCGGGCAGCCTTTTTTTGCCGGATTTGAAAAAACGGCCGCCCGCCTGACGCGCTTTTCAAGCGGGATTTAGCTGCAAAAAACCGAAAAGTTTTTTGCGGACGCAAACGGCGGCCGAGTAAACGGCAAAAAACTTGCCTGCGGAAAAATTTCCCGGCTTTTTTGAAAAAGTGATAAAACCCGGCCGTATTAAAGCGGGATATTTGTTTTTGCGGGACGCATCCGGGCTTATTCGTGTTTTTTTGCTTTTAAATTTTTTGATTTACGGCAAAAATTTGGGTATGATATAAGCGGACTGCGGCAGCTGCGCGGTCTGCTTAATTATTATTACCGAGGTTTATATGGATAAAAAAAGCATTAATATAGGACTGATAGGTTACGGCACGGTCGGGAAAGGAGTAGTAAGAATTCTGGAAGCAAACAAAAAAATAGCTTTGCGCAAAGTCGGAAAACCGGTAAGAGTCAAATCCGTATGCGATTTAAAAGAGATAGACAGACCGGAACTTTATGTAAAAAATTTCAGGGACATAATAAAAGATCCGGAAATAGACATCATAGTCGAGCTTATCGGCGGATATGAACCTGCCAAAACAATTATAATTGAAGCTTTGAAAGCCGGCAAAAATGTTATTACGGCAAATAAAGCAGTGCTTGCCAAATATTGGGACCAGATATTCACTGCTGCCCAGGAATGCCATAAATCTATTTATTATGAGGCTTCCGTCGGCGGCGTTATTCCTGTAGTGCAGGGGCTGTCGGAAGGATTGGCCGGAGAAGAAATTCTTGAGATCAAAGGCATTCTTAACGGAACTACGAATTTCATTCTAAGCGAAATGACAAAAAAAGGCGTTGATTACCGGCAGGCTTTAAAAGGCGCGCAGGAAGCCGGCTTTGCCGAAGCCGATCCTTCTTTTGACGTTCAGGGTATAGATACGGCAAACAAGCTGGCGATACTGGCTTCTCTGGCTTGGGGCGGCTGGGTAAAAGTCAAAGATATAGCCGTAAGAGGCATTGCAGATCTCAGCATTGACGATGTTCTTATAGCCAAAGATTTCGGTTATGATATAAAACTTATAGGCTGTGCCCAGAAGACCAAAAACGGCATAGATCTTTCGGTGCAGCCCTGTCTTGTTCGTCATGAACATGTTTTTGCGACGGTCGAAAACGAATATAATGCCGTAATGATTACCGGCAAAGATTCCGGAGATGTTCTTTTTTACGGCAAAGGCGCCGGACAGGGACCGGCGGCAAGCGCGGTGGTTTCGGATATTATCAATATGTCTGAATTTATCGTCACAAACACTGCCGGCATTGTTCCGGACGTAGTTTATGACAAAAAAACCAAAATAAAAATTCTTCCCGCAGGAAAAAGCGCCGCGCCTTATTATCTTCGTTTCAATGTTGTTGACAAACCCGGCGTTTTGTCAAAAATTTCCGGCATTTTGGGCAAATATAAAGTTTCAATAGCAAGCGTTTCCCAGCCGGATATGGATGATGAAGGCATTACGCAGATAATAGTTACAACTCATAAAACCGACAGGGAAAATTTGGAAAAGGCTTTAAAACAGATCGACGCGAGCAAATCAATAGTCAAAGCCAAAACCGTTAAAATAAAAATCGAAGCGTGAAAAGGGCTTCGGTTAAACCTGTAAAAAAATAAGCGGCGAAAACCGCTGCAATAAAAAACACATTATTACAAAACTCCGCCGTGAAACAAAAGCGGCGGAGCTTTTCTTTCCCGGCTTTGCGTATTGCGGCGGAGGTTTCCGCATAAGTTTCGCGGCGTTAAAACGTTTTTTTATTTGCAGATGAATTTTGTCCGCGGACACGACGGTTCAGACGCGGATTTTACGGCTTTTTCCTGCGGATTTTTTTATTTGTTCATGATAAAAAAAGTTTACGATTGCGGGATAACCGTCAAACGAATTTATTGCCCCGTCAGAATTTTTTATATAAGCGAGACCGTTTTCAGCGGCAAAATCTTTTAATTGCGCGTCGAGTTTTTCCCAATATCCGCGGTTATTGTCATTATAAATTCCCCAGTATAAAGACAGCAAGGAAGGATATTTTTTTCTTATATAATCGATAACGGTTTTTTTATAATCGCCGCGCAAATTAAGATTTTCCAGCCAGATCCGGCCGCATTGTCTTTTTACGCGCTTTATGATCGTCTTGGCATCCGTAATCCCGGGAAAGATCGGAGAAATAAAACAAACCGTGTTCACTCCGGCGCGGTAAAAAGATTTCATCGCGTCGAGACGGCTTTCAACCGAGGAAGCTTTGTCCATATCTTTTTGAAAATTTTCGTCCAAAGTGTTGACCGACCACGACACCCGCGCGCCGGGAAAAGTCTTTATCAAATCAAGATCCCGCAAAACCAGATCGGATTTTGTAATAATGCTGATTTTGGCGCCGCTTCCCTTCATTTGTTTGAGCAAAGCTCTCGTCCGCCCGTACTTTTCTTCCGCCGGCTGGTACGGATCGGTAACGGAACCGATGATAATCTCTTTGCCGGCGTATTTTTGCGGATTTTTTATTTCCGGCCAGTACTTTACGTCTACATAAGTTCCCCAGGGTTCCTGATGTCCCGTAAAACGTTTCATAAAAGAGGCATAACAGTATTTACATGCATGGGCGCAGCCCGAATACGGATTGGCCGAATAATCGCCGGCCGGCAGATTTGATTTTATCAGCACGTTTTTTACTTCTGTTTTTTTAATAGAAACGCCCATTTGCCTGTTCCTTTTTACGGCGCGCTCTTTTTTTCGTTTCCGGCGGATTCTGTCCGGCGGGACGCTTTTGTGCCGCTGCAAAAGTTCCGATATTCGCCGTCAAAGAAAAACGGCGCCGGCCTGATATTTTTGAAAAGGACTTGTGAGTATGCCGTAAAATCACGTTAAGAAAGCATGAAGTTTTATAAAAATCTTTCAGCTTCCGCTTACAAAATTCGCGGCAAAACTTAATACGGGCGGTCTTTTGACGTTTAATACGCGAAAGATATTTCCGGAAAACGGAATAACCGCCCAAAAAACATAAACCGCCGGGTTTTTTAACAGTCCCGCAAATTTTTGCTCAATATATTTTTTAACCGGCGCCGCCGTTTGCTTTCATCATAAATTTTTCTTTTTCCCGCAAATTTCTTTATTTATCATATAATGAAAAAACAAATATTGTCAATAATGCGCATTTATACAAAAATTAAGCCTGCGAAATACGGCTCCATCCGTTTTTATCAGCAAATACGAAATCATTTCAGCTCCGGCCCGCCGGAAAACCGTTTCAAACCGTGTAAAAAGCAAAAACAAAATTATATTTTGATAATAAAAAATATTGAAAAATTATAGTATAATATTACCGTCAACCCCGCATTCGCATTTTTTGGGTTGACCTGTTTTTTTCTTAAAGCAGGAGTATAAATATGGATAAAATATTAAAAAACATAATCAATGCGCAAAATATGCCGGATATAAACAAAGAAGAAGCTTTGAAACTTTATGAAGCGGATCTGGAAGAACTTCTTTTCGCGGCTTCAAAAGTGCGTAAAGCGCATAAAGGCAAAAAAGTAAAAATATGCTCAATTATCAATGCGAAATCAGGCCAATGCTGTGAAGACTGCAAATTTTGCGCCCAGTCGGTTTTCAGCAAAAGCGATATAAAGGTATATCCTTTAAAAACCCCTGAAACCATTGTTGACTGCGCCAAAAACGCGATAGAAAAAAAAGCGGGCTGTTTCGGCATAGTTTCAAGCGGGAACTATTTGAAAGAAGATGAAATAGAGCCTCTTTGCAAAGCTTTCAGGGAAAATCCTAATGTTTCGAAAATAAGCGTTTCAATAGGCAGGCTTACGGAAAATATTCTTGTCAAATTGAGAAGGGCCGGCATCAATAAAATTCATCACAATCTTGAAACTTCCGAAAAATTTTTCCCGGAAATATGCAGCACGCATACTTATGCCGAAAGAGTCGAAACAATTAAAAAAGCCAAAGCGCTCGGTTTTAAGATATGCAGCGGCGGGCTTTTCGGCATAGGAGAAAGCCGTCAGGACAGAATCGATCTGGCTTTTGCCCTGAAAGCGCTCGATGTGGAAAGCGTGCCGATGAATTTTTTTATTGCACTCAAAGGCACGCCTTTGGAAAATGCGCAAAAACTCAGTCCCGAAGAAATTTTGAAGACAATATCGGTATTCAGAATTATTCTGCCTAAGCAGGATATAATGATTTGCGGCGGAAGGGAAGTAAATCTCAGGGATTTGCAGCCGATGATTTTCCAGGCCGGGGCCAATGGTATGATGAGCGGCGGTTATCTGACAACCGGCGGAAGAGATCAGGAAGCCGATATCAAAATGATTGAAGATTTGGGATTGGAAGTTGAGTAAATGGAACGGTTTCAATGTTTTGGCGCAATATGCGACAGACCGATAAAATAAAGTGAGTGCTGCGCCTCACGCTCCGCCATACTTTTGTCTTCAGCAACAAAAGTATGCAAAAA
>CALHWY010000003.1 GCA_938040055.1 uncultured Endomicrobiia bacterium | reverse complement strand
GCGGTTCCGGGGCGCTCACCAGCCGACTTGCATTCCTCGCGCCCGTCGCAAGACACGTCCTCGTTATTCCTCGGACTGCGACCCCTCGATGCTTTTAACATAAACGTCGCGACCGGAAACAATCTCAATATCGGTTGACCCGCACTGCGGGCATACGGGATTTTCCATATCGGAAGGCTTTATGTCTTTTGAGCAGCCTTTACAGACCGCCGAAAGAGGGGCAATTTCATATTCGATAACGGCGCCTTCGGCGATCTCGTATTCTTTGAATATATGATCGACAAAAGAATGCTCTAAAAAATCACGTTCAATACCCGAAGCGTCTCCCAAAACTATCGTAAGCTTTGTTATTTTCGATATATTGTTTTTTTTTGCTTCTTCCAATACCGCTTTCCACAAATCTCTTGCTATACCGTGCTCGTGCATATTTTTATGCTCCTATCGTTTTTATTAAGCTTAAAAGATACGGGACGCATACCGGTTTTCAATCTCACGCTCAGCCGGACCCGTAGGCCGCCGCTCCGCTTTGCCGGCATGCTCCCGTTTTCTTTTTTTATGACTCTTTTTAAGTTACCAGCTGTAATTTACCCCTAGATGACCGCTGTAAGCGGCTAATCTTTCGGACTGTTCAAGAGCGCCGTTTACAAACATATTGAAATGTTTGCCGATATTGGCGTTTACTCCGCCTTCCAGCTTGCCGGCAAAAATCCCGTTTGAAGCTCCGTATAACTTCAGTGTGTCGGGCAGTCCGTTCAAAGTAGCCTCATATACGCCTTTATTGCCTATCAAGTTCCATCTGCCGCTAAGCTGCGCGTACCAGCCTATGATATCGGCCGCTTTTTCGGCTCTCAAACCAAGGCTCGCGTCCGCGGTAACAAGATCGTTCTTTTTAACTTCAAGCCAGGCGGCGGCATTCCCTTTTGCCTTTTCTTTGAAAGCGTCCGTAGCTATATAACTGCTTTCAAGCCCGACGAACGGGCTTATTTTTAAGCCTTTTGATTCGTATGTCTTATAGTACATGTCAATGTCGCCGGTTATCGTGTATCCGGCATACTCGGCGCTTGTTTCAGACATAAGCAGCGGCTGTTTCCTGTCCACTTCATACTGCTGGTATCCGCCGGCGGCCGAAGCTCTAAGCGTCCAGGATTTCCCGAAAACTCCTAAATAAACGCCGCCTTTATAATCGTTTAAAGTAAGCTTGTCATCGCCCTGTTTGCCATTACTCCTGCCGAATGCCGCCATATATCCGAGTATCATGTTCTTTTCTCCGCAATAATTGTCGAAGCCCGCCATCACATACCCGCTATTATCGCCGAATCTGTTTACGGAATTGCTGTCGCCTTCTATGGCCATATAAGAGCCGTAAACCTGCCCCCATATATTATACGTGCAGGGTATATGAGAAGATCTTTTGTTCCCGTCTCTGTTTATTTTTTCTTCTATCTGATTGTATATCTGCCTTCTGGCGCCGTTGCGCGCCGCCGTCAAAAGCGCGTTTCCGTATATGCTTCCAGCGACTTCGTCAAAAACTTTCTTTTTGTCTTCGTCGTTTAAAGAATCCGCGGTTCCTATTATTTTGGATATTTTTCCGATTTCAGATTCATTCGATCTCGCGGTTACGGCGTCTATTGTTTTTGCCGTTTCCGTCTGGTTATGCGACATCCCCAAAATATCGGAATAATGCGTCTTAACGTCTTTTATCTTTAAATAAACTTTGTCGCTGTCGCTGGTTATTATTATGTCGAAAGAAGAAAGCGGTTTGACAAAACCTCCGTATATGCCGGACAAAGCATTGGACTGCAATACCATATAACTTGAATTAACCACAAAGCCGTTCCTCAGATCCAAATCTATAAGACTGCCCGAAGCGATTTCCGCGTTTCCGTTGACAATGAGAAGATCGTTGGTCGGCGTCAATGTTTCGTCAATTCTTAATGCCAGCACGCCTTTTTCCGTATAATTTCCGTTTATGGTAAGAGTTCCCATTTGCGCTTCGGAGTCTTTCACTCCGGGACGCAGAGTTCCGTTATTTGTCACATTTCCGTTTATAACCCCGGTGCCTCCCAGCGCTGCGCCCGCACCGACAATAGTCTGTCCGGCAGTAAAATTATCGGAAAACACGCCCAGTTCCCCGTCAGTGACCGAAGCAAGCTCCACATTAGCCGCCGAATGTCCGCTAAAATCCGCACGTCCTTTTCCCTTTTTTACAAAATTGCCCGTTCCGTTTCCTATATTGCCGTTTAATACGGCGTTCACGCCGGAATCCGTCTCAATCGCAACAGCCGAAGCGGGCGTTTCCGCATACATGTTATTTTCCAGCGCCACATTTCCCGTCAAATGCAACAGACCGTTTGTAAAATATATATCGCCGCTTCCCGGAGCATATCCTGTTTTTACTTCGCCTTCGCGTATATGCAATCTTCCGTCAATTGCATTGTGCGGACTGTCCAGAACAAGCGTTCCGGCTCCCGTCTTGGTTATAACGGTATTGTTGTCTTTTGAAGTAATGCCGTCTTTGACCGTCACGGCGCCGTTTGTAATATTAAGATTGAGCAAGGCGTTTTCTTCAAGATGAAAAACATTGGGTATTCCGTTAGCTTTATTTCCGGAAATTTCCATATCCGAAGACGATTCTATATTGAGTTTTGCCTGCTCGGCCGCCGTTCCTTTCATATAAACGGCGCCGCCCGCGGCTCCGGCTGTATTGTGTGTGAATTCCGGATCCGTCATGGAAACATCGGATCCCGCTCCCACATAAAGAGCTCCGCCGTTAAGCGCCGCTTCATTGCCGTCAAAATGCGATTTCTTGTTAAATTTTAACTCAGAACCGTTTTGCGCGTATATCGCCCCGCCTTCATTTGCGCTATTGGCCATAAATCTTGCTATGTCAGCCAAAACCATGGCGGCTTTATTTAAATATGCCGCTCCGCCGTTTACGCCTTTGTTTCCGCCGAAATCTGCCTGTGCGCCGAACGAAAACTCCGTTTCTTCGGAATATATTGCGCCGCCGTGAGTTTTCGCGATATTGCCTGTAAATGCAGCGCCGTCTTCAAAAATATATTTCTTATTCAAAGGCGAAGCATATACGGCGCCGCCGCGGCCCGCAAGCGCCTTATTATCCGTAAACGAGACGGTTTTGGCAAATCTGACTTCCTGCTGGCTGGCAACAAGAGCCCCGCCGTCAAGCGCCGCCTCATTGCGCGTAAATGAAGTCTCGCCCCCGAAATTCACCGTTGCACCCGCGCCTGAATACAGCGCGCCGCCGTTTCCGTCTGAAGCGGATACCGCTTTATTAGCTGTAAAATCGGCTTTTCCGAAAGAAATATTGCCGCCGGAAATATAAACGCCTCCGCCCGTTCCGGCTTCGTTATTTTTAAAAGAAGAATCTCCGCTGAAAACAAAAGCGCCTCCGTCGGCATATAAGGCTCCGCCTTTATTTGCCGCTTTATTGCCGTCAAAAACAGACGCGCCTTTAAATTCCGCACCCGCTCCGTTTGCAAAATATAAAGCGCCGCCGTCCTGCGCTGCGGTATTTCCGGCAAAATCCGCCGAATCGTCAAAAATATATTTCTGTCCGCCGAATGCCGAATATACGGCGCCGCCGCTTCCGCTTTCAGCCTTGTTCGCGGTAAACGACGCCGACTTCGCAAAGTTCACATCTGAAGGCTGCATTATGTATAAAGCACCGCCGTCGGAAACGGCTCTGTTTTCGGTAAAAGAAGCCGGACCGCTAAACGCTGCTGTCGCCGCCTGGTCGGAAAAAACGGCTCCGCCCTTGCCGGAATTATTGTCTTCGGCGGCATTGGACGCAAAAGACACTTCGCCGAAAGTTACCCCGCCGTAGTTGGCCACGGCTCCGCCGGACGCGGCCTTATTGCCTCTAAAGACCGCCTTGCTTATATCGGCATTGGCGTCCCGCGCTATGAAAACGGCTCCGCCTTCGCCGGATGCGGAAGCGTTTGAAACGAATTCCGCGGCCTCGTCAAATGACGCTGAAGAATCTTTCAGATGCACGGCGGCACCGCCGCCCTGCGAAATATTTCCGCTAAACAAAGAAGTTTTTCCAAAACGCAGTTTTGAACCGTCGGCATACACGGCTCCGCCCTCGCCGGATGCGGAATTATTTGAAAGAAACTTTATGTCCGCATCAAATGAAGCCGAAGAATCTTTCAAATACACGGCGGCACCGCCGCCCTGCGAAATATTTCCGCTAAATAAAGCTGTCCGCTCAAAATCCAGTTTTGAGTCTTCGGCATAAACGGCTCCGCCTTTGCCGTCCGCGGCGGTAACGGAATTATTTATAAAGCTCGCATTACTGAAAGGCACCGTGCTTTGCTGCAAAAAGACGGCTCCGCCCTTATTTGCCGAACTGTTGGCTTCAAAGAGTACGCTTCCGTCGGCAAATGATATTTCCGAAGCCTTGCCGTACAAAGCTCCGGCTGAATTGCCCGAACGGTTCTCTTTAAATTCGGTCTTTCCCCTCGTAAAACTTATATTTGAATCTGCGGAATATAAAGCTCCGGCGAATCCTGACGCGTTATTAGCCGAAAAAAGCGTGTCGCTGTCGGTAAACGTAAGCGCGGCGTTTTCCGAAGCTATCGCGCCGCCCGACGCGGAACCGGACACATTGCTGCTGTTGTTTTGCGAAAAGACCGCTTTCCCTGCGGAAAATGCCATAACGCTTCCGGCGCCGTTATATACCGCACCGCCGTAATTGACGGATTTATTTTTCTTAAAATCAGCCGAATTCAAATTCATTGCCGCGTTGTTAAACACCGCTCCTCCGCTGGCGGAAGCGGAATTCATATTAAACGAAGAATTTTTCAGAGTGAAAACTCCTCCGGCAGAATTAAAAACGGCTCCGCCGTCTTTATCGGATAGATTGGAATCAAAAACCGCCGTTTCAAAATTTATCATTCCTTCATTGACGATCGCCCCTCCTCCCTCGGTTCCCGGAACTGCAAATGCGTAATTGCTTTCAAACGTCACGGAACTTCCGTCTCCGGCGGAGGAAATAACGGATCCTGCGCCGTTATATACGGCTCCGGCGTTAACGCCCTGATTGTTTTTGAATTTATTGATTCCGGCTAAATTTACCTCGCTTCCGCTCATATTGGCGATGGCCCCGCCTTTTGTAGCACTGCCTTCTTCAAAAGTGCTGTCTTTAAGAGTTACTAATGAACCGGCGCCCGAATTGAATATCGCGCCTCCGGAGTCCGAGGACAAGTTTCCGTCAAAAACGGAATTTGAAAAAAAAGCCTGTCCTCCGGCGATATTGTATATGGCCCCTCCGTCTTTATCTGAAGTATTTTCAATAAAGGAAGCCTTGTCAAGTTTTACCGTCGCGCCATTATTGACTATAGCGCCTCCTCTCAACAGAGTACTGTTCATTTTAAACAAAAGGGGAATTCCCGGCAAATTCTCAAACACGGCATTTGCCGCATTATAAACAGCCCCGCCATCCTCTCTGCCGGTATTCAACAAAAACTCGGTATTGCCCGTAATATTGAATTTTGAACCTTTCGCAGTATTGTAAACGGCTCCGCCTTTTTGAGAAACATTGCCTTCAAACTTCGCATTCCCGGTAATTGTAAATTCCGCCCCGTCCGCGTTATAAACGGCTCCGCCTTTTTGCGACATAAAGCCGCTTATCAATCCGTTACGTATAAATGAAGCGTTTTTCAGCTTCAATATCGCGGCTTTGCCTTTATTGTATACCGCGCTGCCGTTTAGACCTCTGTTATTGCTGAACGTCACGGCGTCAAATATTACCGCAGCCAAATTGTATATGGCTCCGCCTCCGACGGTTCCGCTTGAAATATTGTTATTAAATTCTACGGAACTGCCCGCAACGCCTTCCACTATGCCGTCCGTCAAATTAAAAATCGCTCCGCCTGCCCCTCCCCCGGTATTATTGGACACGAATGACGCATTTCCCGTAAAATTGACTCTGGCCCCGCCCGTATTGTAAATAGCTCCGCCGCCTGAAGCGGGATCATTAAACCGGCTGGAATTGCCGTTGAAAATAACCGTATTTAAATTTAACACCGCCGCGTTTCCGGAATTATACACGGCGCCGCCGACTCTTTCCGAAATATTATTTTTAAAAGAAGCCGAATCCAAAGACGCCGTGCCGAAATTTGCAAGAGCTCCGCCAGCCGCATATGACGCGCTTACGGAATTGTTTTCAAACATAAGAGAACTTCCCGCTCCGGCCTCTATTACCGAACCGGCGGCATTGCAAACCGCCCCGCCGACGCCTACCGCGCTATTTGATAAAAACACGGCATCGCCCGTAAAATTCAATCTCGCTCCGCCTTTGTTGTAAACGGCTCCGCCTCCCATGGAGGCGATATCCGGCGAACTGCTGTTATTTTCGAACAAAGCTTTGTTTAAAGTCAAAACCGCCGCATTGCCGTCATTGTACACGGCGCCGCCGCTTCCGTTGGACTTATTGTTGCTAAACGCCGCATCAGAACTGAATTTCATCGTTGCGGAATTATAAACCGCCCCCGCATTGCCATTGCTGGTATTTCCTTCAAAAAACGAATGTTTAAGTTCCGTCAAAGACCGGGAACCGTTAAATAAAGCGCCGCCTGTTTGCGTCGAATTATTGCCGCTGAAAGTCACGGTATCGAATATTACAGCCGCCGTATTATAAACGGCTCCGCCGTTTCTGGCAATATTGTTTTCAAACAATAATGAACTGCCGGATTTGCTTTCAACAACCGCATTATTCACATTATATATCGCTCCGCCGTTTGAAACGGCATGATTTTGAGAAAACGCGGCATTTCCCGTAATATTTACTTTCACGCCGCCGGTATTATATAACGCCCCGCCGTCGGTTCTCGCTTTATTCGACTCAAAAACGGCATTATCGATATTAAAAACAGCCTGGCTGCCGCTGTTATATACGGCGCCGCCGTTTCTGGCGGTATTATTTCTAAATGTAGCGGAATCTATTGTCACCTTTCCTGCATTATATACCGCTCCGCCTCCGTATGAGCCGCTCGCAATATTGTTTTCAAACAAAACGGCGGAACCCGGCGTAAAAGTGACGACGGAGTTTGCAAAATTTGCTACAGCCCCTCCGTTGCTCGCAGCCGAATTAGACAAAAACGCAAGATTACCGTTTATATTGACATTTGCCATATTATTGTTGAAAACCGCCCCGCCGTCGGCTCCTACGGCTTTATTTGACTCAAAAACGGCATTGTTGAGATTAAGCACGCTCCGGCCGCCGTTATTAAACACGGCTCCGCCGTTTCTGGCAATATTGTTTTTAAATGTAGCGGAATCTATTGTCACCGTGCCGGAATTATATATAGCCCCGCCGCCGACCGTGCCGCTTGCAATATTGTTTTCAAACAATGCCGATTTTCCCGGAGAAAAAGTTATGTTTGCGTCTGTGGTATTGTATATCGCTCCGCCGGTTCCCAAAGTTGAATTCGATAAAAACGACGTATCGCCGGTTATATTTATATTGGCTCTGTTATCATTATAAATCCCTCCGCCGCTGCGTACGGCCGAATTCGACAAAAATGACGTATCGCCGGTTATATTTATATTGGCTCTGCTAGCATTATAAATCCCTCCGCCGTCAAATCCTGCTTTGTTTGACTCAAAGACAGCCTTATTAATATTAAACACGGCTTGTCCGCCGGTATTATATAACGCTCCGCCGCTGGAATTCGCTTTGTTTTCGCTAAAATTTGCATTTGCCAGCGAAACAGTGCCCATGGAAAGATAGAAAACGCCTCCCAACCTTGATGCGCTGTTATTAATAAAGTCGGACTTGCCTTCAAATAAAGCTTTAATATTCATTCCTGCAATATAAAATACCCCTCCGTTTACCGCGGTATTGCTTTCTCCGGCGCCTGTACCGCCAAATACGGCATTTCCGAATTTTAGCAGCGAATTTCCAGATACGGAAGACCCCCCGTCTATGGCAAAAAAGCCTCCGCTGCCTGTATTGGCAGAATTACCCTTAACGGTCAGATCCGTTTGTGAAAAATCGACTTCATGCCTTGCATTTGTGCAGTTTGCTATATATATGTATATTCCGCCTCCGAACTCTTTTGCTTTATTATTTAAAAAATACGTTTGCGCGCCGCTAAAAGTCATTTTCCCGAGAGAATTGACTGTCGCCGGTCCGCCGTCGGCGTTTATAAGCAAAACAGCACCGCCGCGGGAGCCGGAAGAGTTATTTTCAAAAACCGTTTTCCCGCTTGAGAAATCAAAAACAAACGCGCCGTTGCTGCCGTACGTTCTTGCGAATATCGCTCCGCCGCCGCTGTCGACTCTGCTTCCTCCGAACAAATCTATATTGTCTTTAAAAATCGTCTCATTGCCTGCAAAATTGAAAGTCGAAGCGCCCGAGGCATAATAATACAAGGCGCTGCCGCCTTTTGATGAAATATTATTTTCAAATAAAGCGCCGGAATCAAAATTAATGCCGGAAGCGCCCGACATATAAATCGCGCCGCCTCTGCCTGACGACGCTTTATTGTTTTTAAATACGGCATTTTTCAGAAAAGATGCTTTTGCCGCCCCGCCGCTAAAAAACATGGCTCCGCCGTTAACATTTGCGGTATTGCCTGAAAAATAAGCGTCTCCGTCAAAATTCAATGTCCCGTTTGCATTATATACGGCTCCGCCGCTTTTTAGCGAGGTATTGTCTTTAAATGTAGCGGAATCTAATATTATCGCGCCGGTATTATAAACCGCGCCGCCGCCGAAGCCTCCGCTGACTCCGCTTGAGATATTATTTTCAAATAAGGCCGAGCCCGCGGCGGACATATCCAGAATGCCTTCATTGTGCACGGCGCCGCCGCCTGTATCGGCGATATTGCCTATTGCGGAAAAATTTCCCGAAACGGTTATTGTAGAACGCACCGCATTATAAAAAGCTCCGCCGGAATAGGCTCTGTTGGAAAGGAAAGAAACATCGGACAAGTTAACGGACGAAAAAGCGTTGAGATAAGTTCTTAAAGCTCCGCCTCTGCCAGCGTCATCGGCCGCCGTTTTTTGAAATCCGGAAAAGGAAATGCCCCGTATGGTTACGGTAGATCTGATGATGTTCAGCCCGCTGTTTAAATCTCCGTATATTGTACGGGGAGCGCCGTCATTTCGAAAAATTAACGATTTTGAATTCACCCCCGCCATCGCGGACGACATCGTTATGTCCGCCGTGACGGTTATGGTATCTCCGCTTACCGAAGATCCTATCGCATTATTAATTCCGCTTGAACTGTTGACCGGCCAATCTGCCGCAAAAGCACCGCTTTTTAATCCTGCAGCCAAACAAAAAACGGCTACCGCAAACATAAACTTTTTCATTGTTTTCCTCGTATAAAATTCCGATTTAATATAATTCGGCAAATATTACCGCTCTTCTGTTTTTAGCTCTGCCGGCAGCCGTAGCATTATCGGCTACAGGTCTGTCTTCGCCATATCCTATTATTCTTATCTTTTCGACTTCGATCCCGTTATTAACAAGTTCGTCCTTAACGGCTTTCGCCCTTCTTTCGGAAAGCTTTTGATTGTATGCGTTCGTACCTACGGAATCCGTATGTCCAAAGACAGTAATATTATAATTTTCATCTTTTATGCTTTGCGCATAGGCGGCTATGGAATCTTTGCTTTTTTGCGTCAATGCCGAACTGTCAAACGCAAAATTCGTCACGGCATTTTCCTCCTCAATTTCAGCATCGGAAGCTATGGGCGATGCGGTCTTTGAAATATTTTCTCCGTATAGAGCATCCTGCGAAGAAACGTTTCCTGCAAAAGAGAGATCCCGCTCGCGAGCTTTAACGGCTTTATTTTCTTCATTTCCGCTTGCATATTCCGTCTCTTTTTCATCCGGTTTTGCGGCGATATCGGCTTTTACGGTCTCCTCTTTCAATTTTTCGTTTCCGGATCTAAATAGTTCTTCGTGATTTTTGCCGCACAAACAGCCGGCCAAAAACAAAAAAGACAGAAAAAATGCGAATGTTTTTTTCATTTTGCTTCCTTTTGATTTATAAATGTTTCTCTATAGAAATATTTTAAATTTTATAATAAATACCGTGTAGTGTCAATTTACCGTTCCGGTTGATAATTTTGCGGTAAATTTAAACTTCGCGCGATGAATTTAAAATGCGGCAAACGGTTATTGCCGCGCGTATTCTTCGTAAAGACAGTCCATTTTGCAGGTTTCGCCGCTTGAGGCAACGTAAAAAAAGCGAAGCTTTTGCAGTTTATGCCGCTAAGAATAGTTTTTGTCTTTTCTCCCCTCCACGCTTGCAGGAGAGAGATAAGAAAGTATGACATAAAAAAGAACGCCCCGTTTTAATGCGGGGCATTCTTTCGTTCAACCGTATTTGATATTGCGTTTAAATAAATCAGGCGCTGCGCAATTTTTTGATTTCGCTTATGATATTGGGAATAATTTCATATAAATCGCCTTCCAGAGCATAAGTGGCGGTCTGCATCATAGGGCAGTCCGCGTCTTTGTTTATCGCTATTATAATATCCGAAGAGCCCATCCCGACCATATGCTGTATCTGTCCGGAAATTCCGCATGCTATGTAAATTTTCGGGGCGACCGTTCTTCCCGTCTGCCCGACCTGATGCGAATAAGCTATCCAGTCGGAATCGACTGCCGCTCTTGAAGAGCCTACGGCTCCGCCCAAAAGATCCGCAAGCTCCTGAAGCAGTTTAAATCCGTCGGGGCCGCCAAGCCCTCTTCCGCCGGAAACGATTATGTCCGCGTCCGAGATATTTATGCAAGCGGTGTCGTCTTTAACGTATTCAAGAAATTTTGTTCTGTTTATAAGCGTATGCGCGTCGAATTTAGGCTCGACAACTTCGCCGGTTCTAGCGGCGTCGCTTTTTGCTTCTTTAAAAACTTTATGCCTTACGGTAGCCATTTGAGGACGGTGTCCGGGCGTAAGAATTGTAGCCATAATATTTCCGCCGAAAGCCGGCCTCGTTTGAAGAAGATTTCTGTTTTCCGTATCCACTTCCAGAGAAGTGCAGTCCGCCGTCAAGCCGGTCTGGATTCTCGCCGCTACTCTTGAAGCAAAAGAACGCCCTATATTGGTGGCGCCCATAAGTATTATTTCCGGCTTTTGTTCCCGAATAAGCTGCGTCAGTATGGCGCTGTAAGGATCGTCCTGAAATTCGTTAAAAACGGGATCGTCAAAAACATAGACTTTGTCCGCGCCCCTGCTTATAAGTTCCGGGGTTTTCCCCTTAACGCCCGATCCTATCAGCACGGCGCTTAAAGGAACGCCGAGTTTGCCGGCAAGCCTTCTTCCTTCGTTTAAAAGCTCGTAAACGACGCTTGCGATTTCGCCGTGTCTCTGCTCGGCATAAACCCACACTCCTCTGTAATCGTCTTTATTGACGCCCGCCCGGGGAGCTTCTTTTTTCAACTCTATGGCTTTAAACTTGCAGGACTCAACGCATGAGCCGCAATAAGTGCATTTGTTTAAATCTATAACCGCCAGCCGCTGTTTTTTAGGATGTTGCGGCCTGTCGGTCATCGCTATCGCGCCGAAAGGACACGCATCCGCGCATATCTTGCAGCCGACGCATTTATCCGCTAAAACCTGTATGCTGTTTGACATTTAATATACTCCCCCGAATATAAAATCTTGTATTTGCGAAACTTTATCGCCCGCTGCGGCGGACAATCCGTCTTTTCTTAAACCAAACCGTTCTCGGATAATTTCTTTACCAGGGCTGCCGCGACTGCCGGGGCGTCTCCGGTAAATTTTTCTCCCCCGGGCCTCTGCGGAGGCGTAAATATCTTCATAACCTGGGTCGGAGAACCGTTAAGCCCTATTCTTTTTTCATCCGCGTTAACGGCGGCGGCCGAAAGAATTTTGATAACGGCTTTCTTAGCCGCCATCTTCCCTTTCAGCGAAGGAATTCTCGGAGTATTTATCTCTTTAACAACCGTCAAAAGAGCCGGAACGGGAGTTTCTATAACATCGTATCCGTCTTCCATCATTCTTTCGACTTTCATACTTTTATCGTTAATGTCTTCAATTTTTTTGACATAAGCGACATGGGGAATATCGAGCATTTCCGCCACGCCCGGACCGACCTGCGCGGTATCTCCGTCGGTAGCCTGCTTGCCGCAAAATATTACGCCGTAACCGCCTATGCTTTTTATCGCCGAAGCCAGAGCGTAAGACGTCGCAAGAGTATCCGCCCCGCCGAAAGCCCTGTCGCTTACAAGAACGGCCTCGTCCGCGCCTCTGGAAACAGCTTCTCTAAGAGCCGCTTCCGCCTGCGGAGGCCCCATAGTTACAACGATGACTTTTCCGCCGACCCTTTCTTTAAGCCTTACGCCTTCTTCAATGGCGTATTCGTCAAAAGGATTAATCACGGATTCCACGCCTTCTCTTTTCAGCCTTCCCGTTTCATGATCTATCTGCACATCCGTAGTATTGGGAACCTGCTTAATGCAAACTATTATGTTCATTTTGCGTCTTCCCCGCATTTATAAAATTTTATTTCGCTTTCGCCGATTCTTTAATCAGATTAAGCGCGATTTCGTTTTTCTGAATCTGGCTGGTTCCTTCATACAAAGTCGTTATTTTGGCGTCTCTCATCATTTTCTCTACGGGATATTCCCTGCAATAGCCGTATCCTCCGAAAATCTGCACGGCGTTTGTCGTAACTTTCATCGCCGTTTCCGAGCAAAAAAGTTTTGCCATTGCCGACTCTTTGCTGGTTCTGGCTCCCGTGCCTTTGTCTATATTTCTGGCAACGGCATAAAGCAGACATCTGGCGGCTTCCACTTCGGTAGCCATATCGGCAAGCATATGCTGTATCCCCTGAAAAGAAGCGATAGCCTGCCCGAACTGCACTCTTTTTCTGGCATAGGCGACCGCTTCTTCCAAAGCTCCGGCCGCTATGCCCAAAGCTTGAGCCGCTACGCCAGGCCTTGAATTGTCGAGCGTCGCTTGGGCTATCATTAAACCGTGCCCTTCTTTTCCAAGCAACTGATCTTTATGCACTTTGCAATTATTGAATATCAATTCTCTCGTCGAAGAGGCTCTGATACCCATCTTTTTTTCTTTCTTGCCGAAGTCAAATCCGGGCATGCCTTTTTCAAGGATAAAGCACGAGATGCCTCTCGCGCCTCTGGCGGGATTCGTTTTCGCAAACACCGTATAAGTTTCGGCGTCGCCGCCGTTTGTTATAAAACATTTCGTGCCGTTAAGTATATAATAATCTCCGTCTTTAACGGCCGTGGTTCTCATTCCGGTCGCATCGGATCCGGCTTCCGCTTCGGTCAAACCGAAAGCGGCAAGTTTTTTTCCGGAAGCTATGTCCGGCAGATATTTTTTCTTCTGCTGATCGCTGCCGGCTATAAGAATGGGAAGCGTGCCCAGCGCTGTCGCCGCAAGAGAAAGGGCTACCGCTCCGTCTACTTTGCAAAGCTCTTCAACAACCAAAACAAGACCCATGATTCCTTTTCCGAAACCGCCGTATTCTTCGGGGATGTATACGCCGCAAAGATCCGCCTGGGCGAATTCCTTTACTATTTCCCAGGGAAACTCTTCTTTCTCGTCATAATGCTCCCTGACGGGTTTCATTTTTTCCCGGGCAATAGTCCTTGCCGTTTCAATCATCATTTGCTCTTCTTCCGAAAAAAAGTAATCCATAGCCATTTTAAAGCTCCTGTTTTAGCGACAATCGATAATAACAAAAAGCCGCGCGCATCCGCGCAAACCCGCTCCGCATCCCCGTCGCGAAAGCCGCGCGGGATCAATTTTCTGAAATTTTATCAATCGTCTTTTTATTTATATTTTTCATAGCTTTTTGAGCTGCCGCCTGCTGGGCTTCTTTTTTGGAATGCCCTTTACCCCGGCCCAAAAGCTTATTTTTCACGTAAACCGCCGCTTCAAAACTTTTGTCATGATCGGGCCCCGATTCTTTCTCTATTCTGTATTCCGGCAAAATTTTATATTCGCACTGCACGGCTTCCTGCAGCCTGCTTTTATAATCGGTAAGTATTATATCCCGGCTGTCGTCAAGAAAACGCAAAACGAACTTTTCCGCTTCCTGAAATCCTCCGTCTAAATAAACCGCGCATACCAAAGCTTCAAAAGTATCGCACAAAAGCCCTTCTCTGTTTCTGGAGCCTTTCACGTCTTCGCTTTTTCCGAGCAAAATAAAACCGCCCAGATCGGCTTTTTTAGCCCATCTGCTTAAATTTCTGGATGAAACTATCTGGGATTTCAACTGCGAAAGAACCCCTTCACTTTCCGCGCGATACCTTTCATACAGATATTGTGCGACAATAGCGGATAGAATACTGTCTCCAAGAAATTCCATCCGCTCATTGTAAATTTTCGATTCCGTATCAGCCGCATAAGATTTATGCGTAAGAGCCGTTATTAAAACTTCAAGGTTATTGAACTTATATTCAATAACCTTTTGAAGTTTTTCCAGTTCTTTATTTGACATATTTTTTTACTGCTACGGTGGCGTTATGCCCGCCGAATCCCAATGAATTGGAAAGAGCGCAGGTAATCCGGACGTTTCTGGCGGTATTCGGAACATAATCAAGGTCGCAGTCTGGGTCAGGAGTTTCATAATTGATAGTAGGATGGATAAAACCTTCATTCATCGATAAAACCACGGCCGCCAGCTCAATTCCGGCGGCTGCGCCGAGAAGATGTCCCGTCATCGATTTGGTCGAAGAAACGGGTATCTTATAAGCTCTTTCGCCGAAAACTTTTTTTATCGCCAGAGTTTCGGTTTTATCGTTCATGGCTGTAGACGTTCCGTGGGCGTTGATATAATCGACTTCCTCTTTGGAAATTCCCGCGTCCGCAATAGCCTTTTCCATGGCAAGAACGGCGGCTTTGCCTTCCGGTTCCGGAGCCGTCATATGATATCCGTCGTCCGACGCTCCGTATCCGGCAAACTCCGCATATATCTTCGCATTTCTCGCCAGCGCGTGTTCCAGCGTTTCCAAAACTATTATGCCCGCACCTTCGCCCATCACAAAACCGTCGCGGTTTTTGTCGAAAGGTCTGGACGCTTTCTGAGGTTCGTCATTTCTCTGGGAAACCGCTTTCATATTACAGAATCCGGCAAGTCCCAAAGGAGTTATAACGCCTTCAGCCCCTCCCGAAACCATAATATCGACATCTCCGTTCTGAAGCAGCCTGAACGCGTCTCCCATGGCATGGTTAGCCGAAGCGCACGCGCTTGTTACCGCATAATTGGGTCCGGTAAACCCGTATTGTATCGCTATTTCTCCGGGGAGCATATTAGTAATTATCATTGGAATAAGAAAAGGACTTACTCTTCTGGGGCCTTTCCCGAGAAGAACGGCTTCTTCTTCTTCTATGACGTCCAGCCCGCCCATTCCGGTGCCGGTAACCACGCCGATTCTCGACATATCTTCTTTTGAAAAATCAAGCCCGGAATCTTCGACGGCAAATTTAGCGGCCGTAACGCCAAGCTGAGTAAACCTTGCCATTCTTTTAACTTTTTTTCTGTCGATAAAATCTTCGGGGTGAAAATTTTTAATATACCCGCTGATCTTTGTCGCAAAATTGCTGACGTCAAAATGCTCAATAGCGGAAATACCGGATTTGCCTTCTCTCAGACTTCTGATAAATTCGGCATTACCTATGCCGATAGGAGTAACGACTCCTATTCCAGTTATCACTATTCTTTTTTTCATTGTAATGCCCTGCTGGTATAATTTATTTTGCCGTATGAGATTTTATATATTCAACCGCGTTTCCGACGGTTTGAATTTTCTCGGCTTCTTCATCGGGTATTTCTATGTCGAACTCTTCTTCAAAAGCCATTACGAGTTCGACCGTGTCCAAAGAGTCCGCTCCTAAATCGTTCACAAACGAAGCTCCTGTTACCACTTCGGCAGGATCCACGCCCAACTGCTCAACAATAATCTCTTTTACTCTTGCTTCCGTATCTGCCATTTTACTGCCCCCTTTCTTTTTTTTAACATCTTTTTATTTTACACAGCCCGTTTTAAGCTGTTTTTTTACATATACATTCCGCCGTTGACCGAAAGAATATGCCCGGTTATGTAAGAAGATTCTTCGCTTGCAAAAAACAAAGCGGCATTTGCCACGTCGGAAGCTTCTCCGAGCTTTTTGAGAGGAATCATATCATACATCGCCTTTTTCGCTTCGCCGCTTAGAGCGTCGGTCATCGCCGTACGGATAAAGCCCGGGGCTATCGCGTTAACGAGAATATTTCTTGACGCAAACTCCCTTGCGCAGGTCTTTGTCATCGCTATTACCCCGCCTTTTGAAGCGGAATAATTTATCTGCCCGGCATTTCCCATTTCGCCTACCACCGAAGCGATATTGATTATCCTTCCTTCCCTTTGTTTAATCATCGGTTTCGACGCGGCTTTGATGCAGTTAAAGACGCCTTTGAGATTAACCGCTATGACCGCATCCCATTCGGTTTCGCTCATTCTCAGGACGAGATTGTCCTTGGTTATCCCGGCATTGTTCACTAGTATATCTATTTTCGAAAATTTGTCAAGCGAGCTTTTTATAAGACTTTCGCACTCGTCAAATTTAGCGACATTGCCGGCCACGGCTATCGTTTCCACATTATATTTCGCTTTGATTTCATCGGACGTTTTCCGCGCCGGTTCAATATTTATATCGGAGATCACGATATTTGCGCCTTCCCGCGCAAAAGTTTCGGCTATGGCCTTTCCGATTCCCTGCGCCGAACCCGTTATAACGGCTACTTTGTCTTTAAGTCTCATTTATCCAACTCCTGTATAGTTTTTTCAAGCGACCCCGCATCCTCGACATTCAATGCTTTTTTTGTTCTGTCTATCCTTCTTAAAAGCCCCGAAAGCACCTTGCCCGGGCCGACTTCAATAAATTTATCAAATCCGCCGTCAATTATATTCCTGACGCTTTCATCCCATTTTACCGCGCTCTTTATCTGTTTGACCAGTTTTTCCTTAACAATCGCCGCGTCAGTCGTCAGAAGTGCGTCGCAATTGGTATAAACCCCGAAAGAAGGCCCGGCAAAATCATATTTTTTCAATTCTTCCGACATCATATCCGCCGCGGGCGACATAAGGGAGGAATGAAAGGGGCCGGAAACGTTTAAAACCACGCATTTCGCCGCGCCGGCCGCATTCGCAAGTTCAACGGCTTTATTTACGGCGTCCGCGGTTCCGGCTATAACTATCTGTCCGGGAGAATTAAAATTAACGGCCTCGCACACGCCGCCGCAAGCCTGCCCGCATATCTTTTCCAAAGCGTCTTTTTCCATCCCCATTACGGCAGCCATCGCTCCGGGATTTTCTTCGGACGCTTTCTGTAAATATCCCCCTCTCGCTTTTACCATTTCAAGTCCGTCTTCAAAACCGAAAAAACCCGCGGAACATAAAGCGGAATATTCTCCCAGAGAATGTCCGGCTGCGACAAATTCATGCTTTGAAAAATCAATATTTTCTTTTAAAACTTCAAAAGCCGCCATACTGACGGCAAATATGGCGGGCTGCGTGTACTTTGTCATCTTTAAAGTCTCTTCAGGCCCTTCAAATATGACTTTTTTAAGCTCTTCGCCGGCCCGGTCGATTATTTCTTTTGCTTTGGGATATTTTTCATATAATTCTTTGCCCATGCCTACATACTGGGAACCCTGCCCGGGAAACATTAAAGCTATTTTAGACATATTCCACTCCTTTATTAAAATCCGGATTGCGGAGAGAGAATTTCCAAATGCGTTCTTTCTTCCGGATTTCGCCCGGTTTTGGCGCAAAACGGCACGCCCGTTTTGATTTTTCTCGGGCGCCGCATCGCCGCTGCCCGTGAAAACGCATTATTATCGCCGGTTTTCAATCTTACGGCCCTTTAAATTCTTATTACCGCAGCGCCCCAGGTAAAACCGCCTCCGAAAGCGACAAGCTCGGCCAGATCGCCTTTTTTTATTCTTCCCGTCTTAACGGCTTCGTCCAAAGCAGTTATGGTCGTCGCCGCCGATATATTGCCGGTCTTATGTATATTTACGAAAACCCTGTCCATGGAAATATCCATCTTTTTCGCCACCGCCTGTATTATCCTCATATTTGCCTGATGGGGAATAAAAAGACCGATATCTTCGGGCTTCTTATCCGCAATCTCAAGCGCCTTCTCGGCCGCCAGAGCCATTTTGGGAACCGCCGCTTTAAACACTTCTTTTCCCAGCATTTTCATCGTGTGAAGTTTTTCGTTTACGGTTTCTAGCGTAGCCGGATGAGCGGAACCTCCCGCGGGAAGATACAAAAGATCGGAATAAGCTCCGTTCGAGCCTAAAAATACCGACAGGACATCGTCGTTTTCCTGTGAAGCGGAAAGAATCATCGCTCCCGCGCCGTCGCCGAAAAGCACGCAGGTATTTCTGTCGGTCCAGTCCGTAACTTTGGAAAGCGTTTCGGCTCCGACGAGAAGAATGTTTCTGTATATTCCGGATTCTATAAACCCTTTTGCAATCGATATGCCGTATATAAAGCCGCTGCAGGCGGCGGCCAGATCAAATGACGGAATTTCTCCGGCGCCCAGTTTTTTCTGAAGATAACAGCCCGTCGAAGGAAAAAACATATCGGGAGTCACGGTGGCCACCATTATCAGGTCTATGTCCTGCGCATTCATACCGGCGGATTTCAACGCTTCCCTGGAAGCCTCAAGAGCGAGATCGGAAGTAGCCTGCTGCTTATGCGCTATCCGTCTTTCTTTTATTCCCGTTCTTGTGGTGATCCATTCATCCGAAGTGTCCACCATTTTTTCCAAATCGGCATTGGTCAAAACTCTTTCCGGAAAATAGGATCCGGTACCCGCAATTTTTACTCCAAATTTTTTATTCATATTATCAACCGTTTGAATCCGTATTTGCTTTGCTTTCGTATTTTGCTATCGCTTCTTTAATTTCATTCGTCAAATCATGTTCCGCGGCCCTTGCTCCCGCGAGAACGGCGTTTTTTACAGCTTTTCCGTTTGAACTGCCATGGCCTATTATGCAAACCCCGTCAACTCCGAGCAAAGGCGCGCCGCCGGATTCGCTGTAATCGACTTTTCTTCTCAAGTCTTTCAAAGCCGTCCATAAAAAAGGAAGAGAAGCCCATGCTATAGGATGCTTTTTAAACCCTTTTCTGACAAGTTTAAGCATCATTTCCGCAAGACCTTCTCCGAATTTCAAAATTATATTTCCGACAAATCCGTCGCAGATCACGACGTCCGCTTTGCCTTTGGGCACATCGCGCCCTTCTATATTGCCTATGAAGTTAAGATCGGCTTTTTTTAACAAGCCGAAAGCTTCAAGCGAAGATTCATTGCCTTTTGTGGGCTCTTCCCCTATAGAGAGCAAGCCTACTTTCGGGTTTTCTATGCCCAGGACTTTTTCGCAAAATAAATCGGCCATAATCCCGAACTGAAGCAAATGTTCCGGTTTACAGTCGACATTCGCCCCCATATCCGCAATTATGCAGTATCCGTCGACAGTGGGAAAAGTCGCCGAAATAGCAGGTCTTAAAACGCCTTCTATTCTTTTCAGATAAAAAAGCGCAGCGGCCATAGCCGCGCCGGAATTGCCCAGAGAAACAAAAGCGTCGGCTTTGCCGGCAGCAACAAGTTTCGCGCATACGGACAATGAAGAATTTTTTTTCTGTCTGACGGCCTTCGCCGGATGCTCGTCCATTCCCACGACTTCCTGCGCATTGACAATTTCAATATCCAATGCCGTGAGATTAAATCGCTTTTGATGCTTCAAAAGCTCTTCGGCTATCAGTTTTTCCGGGCCGACAAGCAATATTTTGTGTTCCGACTCTTTCGCGGCAAGAAGCGCTCCCTCCACCGTGGAGGCAGGCGCGAAATCACCGCCCATTGCATCAAGCGCAATTATCATTATTTTGCAGCCTCTTGTTCTTGGGTTTGCGCCGCCGTCTTTTTGACTTTTTTCGCTACGATAAGCTTTCCGTTATAAAATCCGCACTCAGGACATATTTTATGGGGCATCTTCGGAGCTCCGCAATTCGAACATTTGCTTGAATTGGGCGCGTCCAGCTTTGAATTTGCAGATCTTCTGCAATCCCTGCGATGAGGGGTGTGTTTTCTCTTTGGGTTTGGCATTTTGCTTCCTCCGTTGTTATTTGTTGCTCACTTTCTGCTTTTATTAAACAGGCTTTCCCATCTGTATTTTTTGAAATCTTCGTTCTGTCTGCTCTTACACATGCATTTATCGTCCGTTTTATTATGTTTGCCGCATTCCGGGCATATGCCGAGACAATCCTGATCGCACAAAGGCTTTGAGGGTATTTCAAGGATCAGCCTCTGGCGTATCTCATCGGCCATATCGACTTCGCCGTTCATAAAATCCATATCCGTTTCAATATAAAGTTCCACAGGATGGCGATAAACAGAAAGACAGCGCGCGCACTCCATATCGACATAACCTTCAACAGCGCCGCTGACATATAATGTATCATCCGATATTTTAACCGCCTTGATGCAGACTGCGATATTTGAAGAATAGCCTATATCTCCTTCAAATTTCTCAACCCTTCTCTCTGCGGTATCGGATTTTATAAAATCCGAAGTATTGAAAATTAACTGCTTCATAGCTAAAAAACCGATCTGCGAACACGGATATTAGATTATAAAATGTGCTTATTCGTTTGTCAATACCCTTTTAGACTCGCGGGCTATCATCAATTCTTCGTTTGTGGGTATTATCATAATTTTAACTTTTGATCTTGCCGATGAAACGAATCTTTCTCCGCTTTCGGGCTCATTGTTCTTTTTCGAATTGATTTCTATTCCCAAAGCCGAAAGATTTTCACATATTTTCTCCCTGACGGAAGGAGAATTTTCGCCTATGCCCGCGGTAAAAACCAAAGCATCGGCGCCGTTAAGTATTCCGTAATACGAACTTATGTACTTTTTCACGCTGTAACAAAGCATTTCAAAAGCAAGCCTGGCTTTTTTGTTTCCGGCAGCTATGGCTTTTACTATAGTCCGCATATCCCCGGAAAGCCCTGAAATTCCCAAAAGACCGCTTTTTTTATTCATAAGTATATTAAGCGCTTCGGGATTTTGCATCTCCCGGTTCGCGTTTATAATATAAGGAATGATAGCAGGATCAATATCTCCGCACCTTGTTCCCATGACAACACCCTGTAAAGGAGTAAAACCCATTGAAGTGTCAATAACTTTTCCGTATTCCACGGCCGCGAGGCTGCTTCCTGCGCCGAGATGGCAGGTGATAAGCTTGATCTCTTCCAAAGGCCTGCCCAACATTTCTGCCGCTCTTTGCGAAACGTAATTGTGCGAAGTCCCGTGAAAGCCGTATTTTCTTACATGGTCTTTTTCATAATATTCGTACGGCAAAGCATACATATAAGCGTAATCCGGTATGGTCTGGTGAAAAGCCGTGTCAAACACGAGAACCGAAGGAATGCCGGGAAGCATTTTTTCAACGGCGAGTATGCCCGCATAATGCCCCGGCGTATGCAAGGGAGCTATTGAAAAACATTCTTTAAGGCCTTCCTTTACTTCTTCATTAACAAGAACGGATTTCGAAAATTTATCTCCTCCGTGAACTATTCTGTGTCCGACAACTGCTATTTCGTCGATGCTTTTTATGCCGCCTTCCTTTTTATCCATAAGGTGCTTGATAATAAGTTCAACGGCTTCCATATGGTTTTCAACTTTAACGGATTCTTTGTGTTCTTCTTTGCCGACTTTTTGACTTTTATAATAAGCTTCGGGAAGTCCTATGCATTCGACTATTCCCCAGGCTATCTTTTTTTCCGTATCCATTTTAAACAATGTATACTTTACTGAAGACGAACCGCAATTGACGACAAGCACTTTCATTTTCTTTTCCTTTATTTATGTTTTTCCCAATCTCCGTAACCGTATTCCATAATTTCTCCGGGCTTAAAAAAAACCGCTATTTCCCTGCACGCGCTTTCGGCGCTGTCGGAAGCATGAACGGCGTTTCTTCTTGAATCCGTGCCGAACATATTTCTTAAAGTGCCTTCCGCTGCTTGCGCGGAATCGGTGTTTCCTATCATTCTCCTTACCAGTTCAACCGCCCCTTCGCCCTCCCAGACCATTACTATTAACGGAGCGCAGCACATAAAATCGATTAAAGGTTTAAAAAAATCTTTTTCTCTGTGAACGGCGTAAAATTGTTCCATTTCCGCGCATTCCGGCCTGATCATTTTCAGACCAGCCAGCTTTAGACCTTCACTGTCCAGCCTTTTTATTATATCGCCTGAAACTTTTTTGCATATTCCGTCAGGCTTTATGATAACGCAGGTCTTTTCCATATTTTTATTACTGTCTAAGCCTGTCTATCACGGCCTGCCCCATTTCCCTGGTTCCGGCCGTTCCGCCGAGATCATAGGTCACATGTTTTTTTTCGGCTATCACGTCCGCGACCGCTTTTTCAAGCATAAAAGCGGCGCCGCTTTCTCCGATATGTTCAAGCATAAGCTTAGCGGACAATATTACGGCGGACGGATTTACTTTATTTTGTCCTTTATATTTGGGCGCGGAACCGTGCACCGCTTCAAAAACCGCCGTGTCTTTTCCGAAATTGGCCCCCGGAGCGACTCCCAGCCCGCCGACAAGCCCGGCGCACAGGTCGGAAAGAATGTCTCCGTATAAATTAGGAAGGGCTATGACATCGTAAAGCTCCGGCTTCTGGACAAGCTGCATGCACATATTATCAATCAGCCTTTCCTCATATTCTATTTTACCCTCATATTCTTCAGCCACTTCCCTGGCGGATCTGAAAAACAGTCCGTCGGTGCATTTCATAATATTGGCTTTTGTTACAGCCGTCACTTTTCTTCTGTTATGTTTTACGGCATACTCGAAAGCGAATCTTACTATCCTTTTGGAGCCGAATTCCGATACGGGTTTTATTGAGATAGCGGAACCTTCTCTTATTTTATTTTTTGACATCTCTATTATTTTTTTTGCCTCTTGGGAATTTTCAGGATATTCGACCCCCGCATAAAGATCTTCGGTGTTTTCTCTTACCACAACCAGATCAATATTATCGTATCTGGATTTTACGCCTTTATAAGTTTTGCACGGACGCAGGCATGAATAAAGGTCAAGCTCTTTTCTTATCGCCACGTTTACCGAGCGGAAACCCGTTCCTATGGGAGTCGTTATCGGTCCTTTCAAGGCGACTTTATTTCTGGCTATCGAATCCAGAGTGCTTTGGGGGAGAGGAGTTCCTTCCTTTTCCATTATGTCAACACCCGCATGCGCTATTTCCCAGTCAATTTTAACGCCCGTCGCTTCGATAACTTTTACGGCTACTTCCGTAATTTCAGGGCCTGTGCCGTCGCCGGGAATCAAAGTGATTTTATGTGCCATTTGTCCGCTCCTATAGTTAAAATAGATTTATTTTTCAATGAATTTTAAAGTAGAATTTTATCGAATTAAAAGCCGAATGTCAAGAAATGCTATAGGCCGGCTTGAACCGCATGCATTTTTCCCGCTTCAGAAACCTCCGTCCGCCGCTTCCGCCGAGAATATGCTTGAACCGCATGCATTTTTTCCGCCGCGGGAGCCGCCCGGCGCCAGAAAAAAACCGTAAAAACCGTTTGCGCCGTTCCAGAACTCTTCGGATTCAACGGCTGAAATTCACAATATATTTTGCCGTTGAGTTCAAAAGGAAAGCGGCGCAGGCCTAACCGTTAACCTTATTTGCAGACTTTTTCAGAAATATCATTATACCGGCAACCGTTTAAAACACCGGTATCGCTTTTTTTAATTTTAAGCGGTTTTGCGAATTAAAAAAAGGCGCATACGGCTATTGCGCTATATAATAATTCCCTTTAGAATCGACAAGAATCTCCGGAGGAACGCGCTTGTTTTCAAAATATTCATATCCTCCCCTCAGTTCCGTCCAGAAAGACAGATTAGGGTTGTTTTTATATCTTTGAAAGTTTTCATCCGTCATTCTGAAAGGAAAAATATGCACCATTATCTTTTTTTGCCCGTTTTCAAAAGCCCTGTAAACAGCCGTATATATTTCTTCTATTAGAGGATCCGTCACAGCATAACAGCCTATGGAAACTTCGCCGCCGTGAATCATTATATAGTTTCCCGTGTATTTTCTGTGTCTTTCATAAGCATTCGGATATCCTATGTTAAAGGACAGATGATAAGAACTTGACGGGTTCAGGCTTGCGGGATAAACGCTGTAAAAGCCTTCGGGGCTTTTGCAGTCTCCGAATTTTGTTTTAGTCCCAAGGCCTCCGGAATAATAAGCTATGGGATATTGTTTAAAAAGAGTGTATGCGTCCCCGTTTTTAACCCAGACTTCCAGAATGAACTCTTCCTTAAAAATCCGTATAAACACATTATCGCCGGGCTTTAGATTCTTGCTTTTCATTTCTTTTTCCAGAACCGGAGTTATTTTAGAAATCACCCTTTTCGATCTCGCGCTCTCGGGTATTTCGGCAAATGTATTAATATTTAGCATTATTACCGCCGCCAAAGAAAAAATTAAAATTTTCATCTTAAACTTCCGTAATTAGGATTAAACTTATCGGCCTCTCCGGCGGCTGCGGCGTATTTTCCGGCATTGTCAAAGTCGCCTTTTAAATTATAGAGATTCGCAAGCCCCGCCTTTATCTGGGCTGAATGCGTATAAAGTTTTTCGGACATGAGTTCAAAGTTTATGGTATCGTCAAGGAAAGACCGCTCTGTCCCGGCGCTTAAAATATAAAGCCTGAAACTGCTGTCCGCGGCCTGATGATAATATTCAGGATTTTTTTTATCGAATTTTACGGCTTTTAAATACCAAAGTCGGGCATTTTCAAAATCTTTAGCCGCGGCATAACTTTTGCCTTTTTCATAATAGTTCTCGGCCAATGCCGGCCAAAATACCGTATAAATGACAAACGCGGCAGGCAAGGCGATAAGACGGTACGGAGCCTTTTTTTCTCTTTCTCCTGTTTCAAAACCGCACGCAAACCCGCAAAGCACAAAAAAGACCATCATGCATAAAGGAATATAAAAACTGTATTCGGTAATATTAAAAATCAAAAAGCAGACTATGCCTGCCAGAGCACCGATCATATAAACCGGATCGCCGTTTTTATTTTTAAAAGAACGAAAAATACTTTTTGCCATCGTATAAAAAGCCGCTCCGAAACATATTGCTCCGCTTATTCCGGTCTCGGCTAAAATCTGAATAAACATATTATGCGCGAAAAGAGTATTCAAAACCGGCTGCGTTCTGTAAAAAGAAAAAAGAGCGCTGTAATTTCCGAATCCTATGCCGAAAAAAGGATTATCTTTAAACATCACCCAAGCGGTTTGCCACCATACAAAGCGTTCTCCCAGGCTGTCCCAGCCGGACTTAAAGAAAAAAGCATATACTATTCCCGCGACAACAAGAAAAGACGAAGCCGCAAACAAAATCCGAAACTCCCTCCTGCTTTTCAATCTTATGAAATAAAATAAAGTCGTCAAATACACCAAAAACATCCCCATCCTTGATCTGGTCAATGCCGCAGCCGCAAAAATCATAAGAGCAATAAGTATAAACGCCAAAGGATATTTGTTTTTTTCGCCCAATGCCAATGCCGCAGGATATACAAGAACAAGAAATCCGGATAAAATATTAATATTAAGCGCAAAAGAGCGCTCTATTTCACAGCCTCCGGTAAAAAATTGTATAAATAAAAGAAAAGATACCCATAAGCCCAGAAACGGCAATGTAAAAAAAATTTTCTCCCGGCTTCTTCTTGCGGCATACGCCATCAAAAAAAACGCCGCCACGGCGTTTATCAAACCGACCGAAACATTGCGCGCATTTACCTGAAAATCAGCTCCCATAC
>CALHWY010000002.1 GCA_938040055.1 uncultured Endomicrobiia bacterium | reverse complement strand
AGACGACAATCCCAACGGCTTTGTGCTTTATCTTGACGACATCATTTATGAATAAGTGAATTTTTCCCGGGGCGGGGATCTCAGTCTCCGCTCCGGAAAGATAACAACAATGAATAAAAGAATATATTTATTTTCATTATCAATGGCATTATTTATACTTTCCGGTTTTATTTGTGCCTGCGCGGCTTCAAGCGCCGGTAAAAATAAGTCCGGCAAATCTTTAACTGCGCAGCAGGAAGAACTTACTCCGCAGGAAAGAGCGCAGCTTGCTTTTTACGTTTACTCGGATTTCAAAGCCATACTGAACCATTATTATCCTTCCGGCTGGATGGGCGACAGCAGGGATCTGACGTTTAACCAGCAGTATTCGAAAGGCGTTTATGCAGGCAAACACTGCATAAAAGTGCAGTATTCTCCAAGAGGAAGCAACAGATGGGCGGGCATATACTGGCAGCAGCCTTCAAATAACTGGGGCGATAAGAAAGGAGGATATAATCTGGGCAAAGCCGAATATCTGACTTTCTGGATGAAAGGCGAGAAAGGCGGGGAAAAGATAGCTGAAGTTAAAATCGGAGGTCTTAAAGGTCAGTTTCCGGATTCCGCCGAAGCGGTAAAGAAAAAAATCGTACTGACGAAAGACTGGAAACTTTACTGGATGGATCTCAGGAAGAAAGATATGTCGTATATTGCCGGAGGTTTTGCTTTTGTTGTAAGTAAAGCGGATAATCCTGACGGATGTATTTTTTATATAGATGAAGTAAGATACGAGATGAGCAAATGAAAAAATTAATTTTATTTTTAACTGTTTCTTTTTCGTTTTTTATTTTCTGCGGATGCGAAAGAAATCCTGCGGGAGCGCTGATGTATAACGGCGTTAATGATTCAGATCTTTCTTGGGGCGATCCTTTTATTCTTTACCGAAACGGCGATATAATGACCAGGGTGCAGCCTTTTGAAAAAGCCATAGGCGCGTATACGAACATCTGGGAAAAATACGGACATTTGGGCAATGAGCTGGAAGCCCAATACAGCGGAGTTTCACACAGCGGATATAAATCTTTTAAAATGAGATGGTCCGGAGATCACAGCGAAACATATAGCGGCGTTCCGGCAAATAATGTTAATTTCTGGCTTAATACCACGGCTTCGGGCGGCCCGAGGGATTTAAGCGCGGCGGGATATAAAAAAATTTCTTTTTGGATTAAATCCGGCTTGAAATATAATACGGAGCTTGTGATAAATGTTTTCGGGCATTCTTATCCCGAGAAAGATATTGTAATAAAAAACAGTTCGGGCTGGGCTTATTATGAAGTTGACATATCCGCTTATGACCATACTTCCGTTAAAACTTATATTTCGGTTACTATGCAGCCTGAAACGGGTTCATCTTGCGGCGGCGGAACGATATATCTTGACGATATAAGGTTGACAAAATGAGAAAAAACACCATATTTGCTGCAGTTTGGAGAATGTTTAAGGCGGATAATAAAATGAGAAAAACGATCACGGTATGTCTTTTCATTTCCGCTTTGTTTATAAATTCAGCGGCTTATGCGGGAAATATAGATTTGGATTTTTCCGAAGTAAAGCCTTTTAACGCTTCCGTGCGGTCGGCTTTAATGCCGGGCTGGGGGCAGGGCTGGAACGATCAGCCTTTGAAAGCCTGGATGACTTTCGGTATTTTTGCGGTTTCAACTGTCGGAGCGTTCTATTTTAACGCGCAGGCTTATGATAAATATGAAAAATATGAAGAATCCCCCGTATTTGACGGCAAATATTATGATGAATATGAGGACAATTATCAAACTTCCAAAATATTAACTTTTGTAGCTTTGGGAACATGGCTTTATTCCGTAATAGACGCATATTTTGTATGCAAAAAACAGATTTCGGAAGGAAGGGCTTCCGCTTCGGCTTTTAATTTTTACTATAACCCGCGCAATGACGGCTGCTTTGTAACTTATAGTAAACAACTTGATATTTAGTTCTTGAATATGCTATAAAATTACGTGTATGTAATGCTTTAGGGCGCAAGGGAGTTCATTTTGTAATGGATAATAAAATAACCACAATTTTTCTTGCGATTCTATTAGTGATACTTGTCATTCTTATGTTTCTGAGGGCATGCGCGGTAGGCCCGTGGCATTACAGAAATAAAATAAAAACTCCAAAATCCCCTGAAGATCAAATATCTGCTACGGTAAAAAAAGAAACAAATGCGTCTGTGCTTGAAGTAAAGCCGGAAATAACGGATGATGAAGCCGGCCGGGCTTCAACGGTTGAACCCGTTCCTGAAAACCAAAAACAAAATCAGCAAGAACCTAATAAGCAAAAGCAATCCGGAGAGCTTACTAAAACATCTTCTAAACCGCAATCTGCGGCAAAATCCGAAGATTCCAATACTTTTAAGACTAAAACTGCCGAAAGTCCGAAAATCTCCAAACAGGAACTTTCTAAGCCGTCCGGAAAAACAAAGTCTTCTGCAAAACCTAAAGCCGAGAAAGCGGCTGCCTCAAAGCCTGGGTCAAAACAAGAAATATCCAGACAGGATCTTCCAAAACCTGCCGTAAAAAAAAGACCGGCCAGAGAAAAAATTTCCAAACCCGTTTTTACGAATAAATCGGGATTTAAGCCTTTTTACGTATACACGGATATAGGTTCTAAAAATAATCATTATTCTCCGTACGGACTTATGGGAGACATAAGTTCCATTTCAATGGAGCAGGGACATAAGGTTAAACCTCATTCGGGCAAAACATGCATAAAAGTCACTTACAGACCTGCCAAAGGGAAAGTCGGATGGTCCGGAGTATACTGGACGGAGCCTCCGAATAACTGGGGGGACAAAGGATACGGGTTTAACCTTACCGGCGCGGAAAGAATTTCTTTTTGGGCGAGGGGGGAGAAAGGCACGGAGATTATCGATAATTTCATAATGGGCGGCATCAAGGGGAAAAAACACGAAGATTCCGATTCGGTCGCCATCGGGCCTGTCGAACTTTCAACTGAATGGAAGCATTATTTTATTAATATAGAAGGCGCCGATTTATCCAATATAATAGGAGGATTTTGTTTTACGCTTACCAAAATTAACAATGCCGCGGGCGCGGTGTTTTATCTTGATGATATCGTATACGAATAAATAACGGCAAAACATTTTAATTTAAAAAAGAATTGTTTTATTGGTGTTTGTGTTTTTCTGTATTTTTTTATTGTTTTCATTCGGTGCTAAAGCTTTTTTGCGCTCGGCAAAATCTTTGAAAAATTATACGGTAAGCATTGATACTGCGGATTTTTCCGTTCATTTATATTACGGAGAAAGCCATGCATTTAAAAAAGCTTCTATAAAAGGCAGCGGTGAAAATTCTGCGCACGACGCTTTAAAACTGGAAGACGGATTTAAGCACGGATGTCCTATGTCGGCTCTTTTAGCTTAAGCCGGACGGCTGTATTGCGGTTAAAGTGGCTGTTTTTGATTTCTATGGCGGTTTTTTGGTGCAAAAGCCGGACATCTCCTGCCGTTTCCGCCGTGTTTACGTCCGGAACAGAATCATATGACGGCAAAGTATTTGTCAGGGGTATGCCTTCTGCCAAAATTACAATAAAAAAGATGACTTACGAAGTTAAAATTGACGTTTCCTCGTCCTTCTCTGTCTTTATTTGCAAATAACGAAGCATAATTTTAAAGCTTCCTTAGTAAATGCTGGAAATATTTTGGCAACCGATGTCGCTATCAAGTGCACAATATACGCCTTTGGCGCGGTAACATTTGACATAAGCGGCTCTTTGCCGGTACAAGGTACTGTTTTTAGTGCCGGAAAAAATAATTTTACAGGCAAGATCGGCGCTGAATATGAAAGTTTTTTGACAATATTGATGTTATTATAGATGAAATTGACGGAATCAAGCTAACAGGTATAAGCCGCTTTGTCATTAAGGCTGTCGGAGACGGTTCTAAAAAGCACATTTTACCGCAGTTGTTAAAAGGCAAAACGGATATACGCCGGATCCTAGGCCTGAGGTAAAGCGGAGCAGTTCGCAAGCTGTATGCGGAGCGGTTAGGAAACTGCAAAAGGATCTTTGAATGCTTTGATAGGGCAAACCGTTCAGCTTGTTCCAAAGAGCAAATGGAAGAAAGCGATTGCGGCAAGCCTTGCCTCAAATAAAGCAATTAAAGGTACGGCGGAAGTAACGATAAAAGATTCTTATAAAATCAATCTCAATGCCGCTTTTATAACGATTTGGGAAATGAACCGGATTTTGCTTATAAAATCCGTCGCTATGCCGCTTTTATAGTGATGTATTATGGCAGCATTACTACTGTGAAAAAAAGCTGTTTGGAAATAAAGATTTTTATTGCAGAACCAAAAGTCCGCGCAGTTTTTAAATTTAACAGCGGAGAGACAAAAGATTTTAGAGGCTATACTAAAATGAAGATGACTTGAAAATTCCGGAATTCGGCGGTTAGCCGCGTTTATTCGGGAATACATAAAGGGCGCAGACCTTTACATACGTCTTTCACAGAGTCTTATTCGGTGTATGAAATCTCCATTGAAAATATTAACTTTTATGTAAATGAACGGCTGTATGCTTAAAATCCGACATATGCATATTCTAAGGCGCTTTATTTTAAAAAGACAGAATTGATACAAAATAGTATTAACCGATAAACAGGAATGCAAAAAACGTAAAAAACTTTAGACCGCAGCATTTGTCAAATAATTTTAAAACTGCTGACGGCTAAAAAATAAAATAGCTAGGTACATACGTATACCGGCTGATTTGAAAGGAGAAAACATGAAAAAGACGGTTTTTGTTTTAGCGGCTTTTTTAGCATGCGGTTTGACTATACTTTCCTGCGCTTCGGAAAAGAAAAGCAAGAAAAACCCGGTAAGCTCCATAAGCATAGAAGTTACGCCTTCTTTTTTGGGAGAAATAACTTCAAGTTCCTCTACGCGTGTACTGACGGCGACAGTGAAAAATAACGGTATTGAAATTGCCGGCGCCCCGGTAAACTGGGTGGTCAATCCTTCCACGGGGCTTGGCACATGTTCTCCTAACCCTGCTTCGCAAACCGTGTTTACGGCAAACATGTCCGCGTCCGGGCAGGGTACAATCGTCGCTTCTTATAATGGCGTCAATTCCGCGCCGGTTCAGTTTTCTATCAATGAAGCTCCGATAGTGATAGATTCGGTTATGATAACTCCTTCTTCGCCTCAAAGCATTACAAGCACAGACACAATAACATTTACCGCAAGCGTTATGTCCGCCACCAATACTTATACGGGGTCTGCATATCAGATTAACTGGACGGCAACAGGCGGCAGCATATCACCTAATCCGAGCGACAGCGGCGCTGCGGTTACATTTACTCCTTCAATAAGCAGCGGAACGGCTACGGTAAAGGCTTCATATGGCACGGTTGACAGTTCCGTTGTAAATATTGTTGTCGGGAGCACGGAACCACCTATAACAGAAAGAAAAGTTCTTGTGGAAAACGGGGCATTCGCTGTTGGAAGTAATTTAAACGATATGTGGTGGTGGAGAAACCAAGGGCAAACATATCTTGGTATCGGTATAGTTTCCGATGTTGGTTATGATAACCGGACAAGAAATTTATATCGTTATGACTTTAAAAATCTTCCGAATAACTGGGACGGTTTGCAATTTGCAGGAACGCATACAAATTACAGCGATTACAACAAGCTTGTTTTCTACGCCAAAGGTGTATCCTCAAGCGACACTAAGTTTGTCGCAAGATTTGTAAATACTGACGGGGCACATAATGAAGGTATTTTCACTATAAATAATATGACTTGGACGAAATGTGAAATTCCTTTGTCAATAAACAGAACCTCTGTAGCTACTCCTTTTGTGGCTGTATTTGTTCAAAATCCGTCAGGAGGAGATAATCCTAATATAGCTATTACACCTCCTTCACAAGTAATGATTGACTATGTATATTTGGAAAAGTGAAGTGTATTCATTTAAAAAAGAGAGGGCGTCTTTATACGCCCTCTCTTTTTATGTATACAGAAGTTGTTACTATTGTAAGAGTATCTTTTAGAAACAGAATAATTTGATGCATAAATCTTACGTTAGGGTCAAATACATATCCTTTTTATATTAAAGAATTCCATGAGTAAAAAGATGCGGTTATTAATAACTGAAGAAGCAATAAAGGTGTTTAAAATTATAATTATTTTGCCTGTTTTCTTAAGTCGTTAATATTATTTGAAATTTCATTAATAAGTCTCATATAATGCTTTTGGTGGCAGACTTTTATTTAAACGTTCTATACCCGTATTAAGGTCAGGGCTTTTAGATATTAATACAAAAAGTTTAATAAATTCACTTAATATTAGTTCCTTTATCTTTAATTTTTCAACTTTTTCTAAAACCAGCCTCTTTATTTCCATTTCTTTCTTAACTAGTATTTGATATCTATCCTATATTCTACTAAGAAAGGGCATATCCATTTTGACCTGTGCGTTCAGCTTGCCGGAGCGATGTTTTATAAGGGAAGAAAAAGCGAAGCCGGTAAAATGAAAGGATAAAAAACTGTCATTTAAAAGAGAAAGAAAAGAAACCGGCTTTTATTTTACTTGACAAAGAGAATACAATACCGGAAACAGACTAAAAACTCGGCAGGCGCAAAAGCTCGCGATAAGCCGGGAAATATAAAAGAAATACGGAAAGAAGTATATTATGCCATATGCAGCGCATAAAAAGGAAAAGAGAAGGCGGCAAAAGAGCATAAGAAGTTTGTATTGAAAAGCTATTTGCTAAGAGAAACGTATTAAAGAATTGCTTACATGAAGAAATATCCGAGGAGGATTAATTGCCTCTTTGATGAGCGCTGAAAGTATTGATCGCCGGATATTCAAAGAAAGGCCCGATTTAATCGCTTGTTCTATACTTTAAGCTAAAGAAGAAAAGAAATACAAGGGTGCTCTAAAAGAAAAAAGGCATGAGGCAATAAAAGACAGGGTTGAGACCGCCAAGTTATGGTATTGGAAAACGAATTTGATAAAAAGAAAAAGCCTTTTAAAAGTTAGGGGTTAACGAAAAATGCGAATGGAAAAATTTGAGAAAGTAAAAGATGGAACCAGCAAAGAATCTAATTTGACACTGTTAATGGTATGCAAAGATATCTGAAAATCTTATTAAGAGCATTATTTATGACAACTGTTTGCAAAACGTAAAACATTGAGCAATTAGCCGAACTTTAGGAACAATATTTTATTTTTGCCGGATATATCACAGTTAAAAAAAGAACGGCAGAAAACACAAGCGAACTTATAAGATGCTTTTTTAAAAGATGCGGATTTAAAAAATAAGCGATAAGCAGATAGCAGCAGAAAACATCCGGATTGGGTCGGCAACAGAGCGGTAAAATATTTAAATTTGCTGGTGCAAATAATTTTTTAATTTACTGCCAAACCGGCAACTTGAATTCATCAATATATAAATCTTATTGACAATAAGGCTCTTAAGTTGCTATAAGTATTCACATAGTTTTTGTACTTTCAATTTTGTAGCCAGTATAGTAAAGACACATCCTAAAAGCGTTCATTTACATCTTTGAATATGCTATTCAAAATTTTAAAGAGGCGCTACAATAAATGATTAACATATCTTACCATGGTAAACACTTTTCAATGGTTAATCTCAGCATGCACTTTAACAATGATGGTATTTCATACGATACTATGAAATGTGATGGGGCTTTTGAAGGTTTTGGTTCCACATATCCTGCGGAAGAACTTCCTGATTCAAATTCAATAATCTTATTGGATAATATACCTTTTATTTTTCCCTCAAAGGAAGAGGTAAAAAATAACATGGCCATAAAAAAACAAACATTCAATATTTATGAAAATAAATATGTTAAATGTAATAGATGAGTTGATAAAAGAAGTAGAACGTAAAGATTCAGCTCCGGTTGTAGAGTTGGATCCTAACTTGGACTATTTTCCAAAATATTTTAAATAGAATAATTTGATTGAGATATCTAAGAATATATATGAATTTAATAAAATGGTTATAGACATAGTATATGATATTGCCGTTGCCATAAAACCTCAGTTAGCGTATGACGAGATTTTCAATAGTTATGGAATAAAAGCATTATGTGGTTCTTCCCATTAAGGAATAGAGCAAAGAGGTATAAATTTGTTGTTAAAACTGGTCTTTGAAAAATAAAGAGTTTTGCAAATTGAAGGCGTTTTATAACTGATACTTGAATGCGGATAATCATTTTTGTAATTTCGTGCCAAAATATCAAGTTTTTCTTTAAATTCAGCTATGCATGCAAAGCCGTTTATCCGCAGCAAGTCTTCTTTTACCATTCCAATCACGCGCTCCGTACCGGCATTGCCTTTGGGATTATTGTTGTATTTTGTAACTTGCAAAAATCCGTTTTATCCCAACAAATGCACATTCTTTCATATAGCCTTGCGAAGTAGGCGCGAAGCGTTATAAGGTTGTAAATGTTGTCTTATTCCGTCAGGAAATTGATTATTGACTGCCATTCTTAAAGCTTCAAGCCAATTCCGGGTTTTTGAGTGAATGTCAAGCCGACCCCCGCTGTCTTCTTCGCGCACCAATCAAGCGCGATTGTAAGATATACCCGGCCGTATGAAGGTATCATTGCTTTTGTCATATCCGTGCCCCATATTTGATTTGGCACTGCGGCGGCAGGCTTTGGTTTTAACGGCGTTCTTTTAGCTAAATGATTTATCCGGCTTGCAGTATATAGAGCGAAAATATCTTTTTCATTTTTTACGAGTTTACAAAAATCTTAGGTTTGCACATTAACCTGTTTGCCGCATTTCCCGTCCAAGATTTTCAATCGGTTTACAGAAAGCTTCGGCCAGTAGACACATTATTTGTCAACTTTTTGCCTGTAATTCAAATATGCCCGAACGTGTCTATGCCCCCAATACGGATGCTCGCTCTTTAATTGCCTTATGTTTTCAATGACCCCTTGGTTCCTTATCATAACTGACTCTGACTTTTTTCTTATAACTCGAATATAAGGCTTAATGCTAAAACGCTTTAAGATCATAACTGACCAAGACTTTTTTCTTATAATTCGAATTCAATTCATTGTCGTTTTTTTTAAGCTCAACGGCCAATGATTCGATTATCAAATTAAGTTTTTTGACCTTGTTTCTTGGCTGCTCTTTCTCTTTGCCGGCGCTTACACCAAATGCTTTTGGTCCGTTTTCCAAAAACTCATCAAGCCGCTTGTAATACTGTGTATCCGATATTTGATGCTTGTTGCAAAGCTCGCTGGTGTTTTAAGCTTTCAAGCCCCCGGCACTATCAAAAACTTCGTTTTGCTCTTCCTTTTCCTTTGTTTGATAAGAGCTCCTTTTATGCTCCAATTCCACTGCCTTTAAGCTTTTTTGTTAATGGGGAGCAGTATATTATAAGATGCCCCAGTTGATTTTTATGAGTTTGATGGGAGAAATATAAAATATATTACTGAAGAAAAAAAAGAAGAATTGAGCTATACATCGATCAGATAAGTTCGTTTACAAAATTCATAAAGGATCCTTTTTTGTTGGTATAATCATAGATACGCATTTTGTTTTTGGTCGTTCTGCAAGAGGAATAAGATTGTATGATCCTTGCCTTATAAAGAAGATTATCTACAGAAGACAGGTATATAAATATGGAGGAGTAGAATTTTATGGTTTATCAAAAGAGGATTTTATAGTTTTTTGCTGTATCCATCTCTATAAAGAAGAAACCGATGTATATAGAATTCTTAATGATAATGATGGCTATTTTATCACTGTTGTGAGATTTTCAATGATCTGAAAGGTATTGTGGAGCATATTGAACCGAAAAATAGAGAATTCTTAAATACTTATAGAGATTTTACACTGATGAGACTGGTGTCTGGGAGACTGATTTTCTTGATAGGCTGTTTATGAAGTATAAATATAAAGATATAAAAAATACTTTCAAACAAGCACAGCATTGAATTGATTTTAAAGCACAAGAGTTAGTTCTATAAAATTATATAGTAAAGAGTATTCAATGAAGCAAAAAACAAGTACTTACGGAAACACATTAAAAAAATGGTCTTTACAAATTTATAGAGTTAGAAACTATTTTACTGTTTTTATTGCTTTGATATTGAGCTCATTTCTTCTTTCCGTTCTCAGTTATTCTTTCCCATGGTATTTTAGCTTGATCATAGATAATCTTCTTATCAGAAATGATTCTCTTGTTTATGCGGTAATAGTGCTAAGTTTTTTGACAAGCCTCTTTATGATAGTAACTACTTTTTTTAAATCATATCTCCAAACATGGTTGCACAATAAGTTGGTATTGAGTTTCAGAAAAGAATACTATTTTTATATTTTACAACTCCCCATACAGTTTTTCAGTGATTTTCCTACCGGCAAGATATCTCAGCGGGTTTTTGAAGATATTGAACTGATATGTGCCACTGTAGTCAATTCAATAATAAACACCTGTGTTGAAGTAGTTAAGCTTCTGATAATAATTATCATATTGTTCATAGTTGGTATTAAGTTTTTGGTATTATTTGCTGTAATGGCACTTTTGTATCTTATTAATTTGTCGATATTTAAAACTCCAATAGAAAGTACTTCGCGTGCGGTAGGCGCTAAAATGGGCGAACTGTACTCAAAATTATACGACACTATTCCTGGAATAAAGGAAATAAAAAATTACACCACTGAAAAGACTGAAAGCAAAATATTTATAAGAGAGAATTGCACATTATTTCGCTTTAGAATCAAAAATTTTATTATTGCTTCTTCAATGAATATGGTAGCTGAAACAATTCCAGCCGTAGGCGCTTTTTTTGCATTTTTGTTTACCGTAAATGAATATTTACAGGGAAATATATCACTAGGACTTTTGGTGCTGATAATGTCTTATCTACAGATGTTAAGAGGTCCTATAGAAGTACTTGTAGGTGTTGCTACAAGTTTAAAACAGGGTTTGCCAGCTATAGATAGGATTGAAGAAATAAATAGACAAAAAACTGAAAATTACATGATAAGTACAAACACACATAATAGTTGTGAAAAAAAGGAGTTTATTCCGCGTATAGAGTTTAAGAATGTTTGTTTTTATTATCCAAGTTCCGATTCAAAAAGCGTTCTAAAGAACATAGATCTCAATATAGAAGCAGGCCAGTCAGTAGCGTTAGTTGGGCACACCGGTGCAGGTAAAACCACCATTACTTCACTGATTTTAAAATATTACATGCCTAGTAGTGGACGGATATATATATCGGATATAGATATAGAGAATTATGCCGTGAATGAACTCAGAAAGCATATCGCTGTTGTTCCACAGCATCCCCATATATTTTACAGTACTATAGAAGACAATATTAAGTATGGAAAATCATCCATATCCAGAGAGGAGGTAATTGAAGTCTGCAGTAAGATTAAGCTGCATGAATTCATTATCTCTCTTCCGGAAGGATATGACTCAATATTGGGTGAAAGAGGTGTTAAATTGTCAGGCGGACAAAAACAGTTGATTGCAATTGCACGTGCAATGCTGAAAAATTTACCGATACTCATACTAGACGAAGCTACATCTTCTCTAGATTCCCATACTGAGTCGGTTATAAAAGATGCTCTAAATCAGCTGATAAAAAATAGAACTACCATAGCTATTGCACACAGACTATCTACAATTATAAACTCAGACGAAATTGTTATAATTGAGCATGGAGAAATAAAAGAGAGGGGCAAACATGATGAGCTTCTTAAACATGATGGCCCTTATGCAAAACTCTATAAAGAACAGTTTAGAAAAGAGTATGTAAAAAATATTTAGTTTAAAGGGAGAAAGATTGTTTATTAAAAACATCCAGAGAGTCATATTTATCATAAATATTATATTTATCTTAATTGTGATTGCGGCGCTTATTTTTTTCTTTTTTTTAAAGACTAAATTTTCCATGACGGCTAATGGGATTATTGAGCCGCAGGATCAGATATTGGTCAAGTCTCCTATAGATGGCATAATTGAAGACATATATGTTGAAGAAGGCGGAAAAGTTTTGAAAGGCGAGAAAATGTTTAGAATATGCGGCATTGACTTGGAAAAAAATAATGAAATAATTTTGGAGGAATACAGAATCAAAAAATTTGTATACGAAAATTCAAAAGAGCTTTATGAAAGCGGAATAATATCTGGACGTGATTTTATGGAAGCCCAAAAAGAGTATAAAATTTCAAAAATCAACAAAGATAAAATTTCTAAAACAATCGTAATGGCTCCCTCAGACGGTTTTGTTGTAAATGATAGTGAATTGAGACTAAAAAAAGACGATTATGTTCAAAAAGGAGAACTTTTGACGAAGATATCCAATTTGGATAAATATATTGTAAGACTAAGCGTTGATGAGAAAGATATTTATAGAGTGAAGCTCGGAGATGAAGCGAGAATCCAGATAAGAGGTTTTTCAAATTATAAATCGATTTACAAAGGTTATGTAATGAAAGTTTTACCTGAGGGTAAAGTGAGGAATAACAATAGTATTTTTGAAGTTGTTGTGCTTCTTACTGACAGCATTGATCCGGGTGAATATGTAAAACATATGAATATTTTTCCGATGATGGGAGCTAGGGTTAAAATAGTTTACGGAAACATGACGTTTTTCAAATATCTCTTACAGGAAAAAATAGGCAATGAAACTGATTAGTGCTTTTATAATAATAATCGGACTTCCCATGTTTTGCTACTGCCAGAGCTATGATTTTTCAATTATAGAACATGCTCAAGAGATCACTTTAAACGAATGCATTGATAAGGCCATTAAAAACTCTAAAGAATTACAAATAAAATCATATACAGTATTACAGTCGAAGTTTGCTTTCGAGAGGAAAAGTGCTGTTTTTGATCCTGTTTTATGGTCTAATATAAACTCAAACAATATGAATATTCAAGCCGGTTCAACTTTAGATGGAGTAGATGTTCTTCAAGTTAATAATGTACTTATGAAGATGGGAGTAAATAAACTGCTTAATTCTGGCAGCTATATAGAATTTTTTCTGAGTAATTACTATGAGAACACAAATATTGTAAATCAAATTATGAACCCTCTGTTTAAAACAGCTCTTGGAATAAATTTTAAACAGTCGATATTAAGCGGAAGAAAAAAAATATCTACAACATATAAAATAGAGGTTGCAGAAGCTGACATGCAGATAATAAAAAATGCATATGATGATGCAAAGAGAAAAATAGAAAAGGATATTAAATCTGCTTTTATGGAATTTTCTTATTGCTACAACTCTTTAGTTATGGCAAAAGAAATTCTGGAGGTGGTAAACAAACTGGAAAAAACTTCTGAAAAGAAATTTGAATTAGGTGAGATATCAAGATATGACCTGTCTGAAGTTAAAGAAAAAATTTTAGCTGAACAGATCTATTATATAGATATGTGTAAAACGTTCAAGGAGTCCGAAATTGTTCTTAAAAAATGCATGGGTTTAGAGTTTGACGATGCCAATTGGAAAGTAATTTTTGTACCTTCGGAAGAGTTTGACCCTTCTATTATTGAATACGACCCAGAAACGGTTTACAGGAAAGCCTTAAATAATAATTATGAATATTATAGACAGCAGAAAGAAATCAAGAAAAAAGAAATTGCTATGAAAGTTGCACAAGCAAACAATAAGCCGGTTTTAAATGCTGTGGCCGGGGCCGAGTTGAATGGAATGAAAGGAAACTTTTGGGATACTTATTCTCAAATATTTAAGTCGGATTATTATAGCTGGCAGATAGGGATAGAATTTTCAGTTCCTATAGGAAATACAGAAAAATTAAATACTTATAAAGAAGCAGCTCTAGAATTGGAAAAAGCCAGATTAGAGCTTAAGAAAATAGAAATTGACTGTTTTTCTGATATTTCCATAAAAATAAATAACCTAATGTCATTAAAAGAAAAGATTGATAAATTACAAAAAATGGGTATTTCTGCCAAAGAAAGAGTGTCTGCGATGAATATTAAACTTAGCAAAAGGATGGCTTCAGACAATGATGTACTGAAAGCAATATACGAAATGAAAAAAGTTAAAACAAGACTTGCAAGAGCGATATTGGAAAATAATCTTATAATAATTGAAATTGATGCACTTATTGGAGAATAAATATGGTAAGTGTTATTATTCCTACATGTAATAAACATAGATTTTTAGATTTGACACTTGCATCTCTATCTAAGCAGGTGATATGTAATCAGGAAGTGTTTGAAGTAATTATTGTTAATGATGGAAAAGAGGAAAATACAAAAAAAATTATAGATTACTGGAGCAAGATACTTAAGATCAGATATTGTAAAACAAATGCGTCTAAAGGACGGGCATCAGCCAGAAACCTTGGAGCGGAATATGCTACTGGAGAGATACTGATATTTATTGATGATGATATGTTGGTGATGCCTAATTTAGTACAGACACATATTAATGCTCATAAAAACAATGGCGATATTATGGCGATAGGATATAGATACAGACTGGAACAATCTACTCTAGAACTATTCAGTTTTATCAATGCATTTAAAGTAATGGCTAATATTGAGCATATAAAGTATCTTCCTTCTCTTCTTGATGAAAGAGAAACAGTCTATAAGATGTTTGATGATGATATTGAAGGAAGCAATGCTCCGTGGGTATGCTTATTTTCAAATAATATTTCACTAAGAAAAGACAACTTTTTGAAGCATAAATTTGATGAAATATTTCAAAAAAAATGGGGCGTTGAGGATGTAGAGCTAGGATATAGACTATATAAAAGTGGCATAAAGTTTAAACTCTTAAGAGATGCGTATGCATATCATCTACCTCATGCTGTAAGTTGGAGAAGAAACTTACGAGAACTTGACGACAATCTTCTTCTTTTTTTTAAAAAATTCCAAAATTATGAAATAGAGTTGTATGCAGATCATTTAAGGGTTGGAATTTTAAAATACATGGAAAGCATGAGAAATATAAAAGAGCGGAAAAAGTGCAAAGCTTTACCTTCTACAAATTTGGATACAATACTCAGTTTCTATAAAAAAAATATAGGTGAAAATGTGTTTATTTCGGGGTGCGAGAGCAGTGCCATTATTAAAAACCTTAATATAACAAATATATCAGCTTTGTGTGACAATATAGGAGACGTTTCAAAGCAAGTTAATTTTATCGGAACAAAAACAGATTATGAAGATAGTAAGTATGACTGTGTTATTATAGGATCTCAATCATGTGAAATCATTTATCCTTATTTTTCTTTATTGTTGCAAGAAGGATATCGTATTTCAAAAAAGGTTTTATTTGTTATTAATGAAAATGGTATGAGAAATATCTTTAGTTTTTTCTCGGTACCGGAGGACAGTGATAATATGCAAATGCTGAAAAATATTGTTATGTCCACGGGAATTTCAGAAAAAGAAATTACAATTAATGAAAAAGATGGTGTTTATTTTGTCTGTATAATAAAAGATAGGAATAAAAAAACACACGACAAAAAAATAAATATTTCTTTTTCACTTGATTTAGAATCTCCTACTGAAAAGACCATTGCCGGACTGGAGCTTGCCATAGCTATGTATAATTATGGAGCTAATGTGCATATACAGAACACCAAAAGGTTTGTGCAGTTTGATGAAATGGATAGAAGTAAACAGTTTCTTAATGACAGTTATCTTTACGATAATGAAAAGAATATTGTTAGAAACATGTTAATTAATGATCTTAAACTTTTAACGAATGATTATTTTGAAGTTCCGATAGAGAGATTTGTGAACAACACGCCTAAGCTTATTGTCAGAGTTGACGAAGAACTGGCAGGCTTTCCCTTAAATGAAAAAATGGAGTACATTAATAGTGAGATTGAAATTATATTGCACTCTTCAGAGTATTCAAAAGCTTATTTTGTAAGAGATGGAGGTAGGGCAGGAAAATCATTTGTTGTGCCGTGTGGAATAAATGCGAATGAATATGTACCTCTAGAAAGTGATAATAAAAAATTTATATTTATGGCTTCTGGCTCAGCGTTTAAAGAAAGCGGCATTGATACGGTGTTAAATGCATTTAATTCTGTTTTTTTCGGTAATGATGATGTCGAGTTGCAAGTATATATAGATTGTTTGCAGAAGCCATATGAAAAGGGTTTTTTTCAGACTGATGAAAGTTATAAAATTTATATGAAGTTTTATAAACAGTATAGAGATATCTATAATAGTAAGATTGATGAGTTCAGAAAAATATACAAAGAAAAAAATTCAAATATTAAGATAATGATATCAGATTTTAATGTAAGAAAAAGGATAAAGCATTTTCGTGAATGTGATTGTTATATTCATTTATATAGAAGTGATTTTTGCGGTAGAAATATATTGAAAGCAATGTCATGCGCAAAACCGGTTATTGTACTTAGCAAATTTTTGCCTAGAAATATGTGTTCAAATGATAATAGTTTTATAGTCAAATCTGAAATAACATCTGGTTGCGAACACGAATACATACCTTTTTCCGAATACTCTATATGGGCAGAACCTGATCTTCAAGACTGTAAAAGACAATTGCTTTATATTTATAATAATATGGAGGAGGCAAAGCAAAAAGGATTGAATGGCAGAAAGAATGTTATTTCTGCCTGGACATTGGAATACGCGGCAAAAAATGCCATTGATAGTATTCTTCGTTTGCCATAATACTACTAATAATAAATATTGAATATGGAGGTAGGTATGCCAAATAATGAATTGAAAAATAAAGTGGATGTATATTTTAATAATTATAAAAGGAAAGTTGCAGAAACTAGCAAGAAGTATTTAATGGAGGTTACTTTCCACGAAATACGGTTAAAGGAAAGTATATATTGGATATCTGATATTATGGAGAAGAACTGTAATATTGAGAAAGTTTTGTTCATTGGAGAATCTACAGTCATGGATTGGTGTCTGAATCAACTAGGTATTATTCCTATAGAGAAAATTGATGTTACAACCTTTGAACTTAGAGAAACATTTCCCATGGATCATGAAAAATATGACTTGGTTGTTTGTACGGAAGTTTTGGAACATCTTAAAGACAGAAATGATACTCAAAGGGATATTTTTAATTTCAGTGGTGCATTAAATCTTATCAATGAATCAAGCAGGGTTCTCAAAAGAGGTGGTTTGTTCTTTTTAACAACTCCAAATCTTTCATGTGCCAAGGCTATTTGTAGATTAATTTTGGGAAAGAGTCCGTATTTTTGGATACATCATGTAAGAGAGTATACTCCTGCCGAAGTTAGGTATATGCTTGAGCGTGCAAATTTTAAGATCGAAAAAATAAATACGATTGATACATGGGCAAACAGATGGCACACAGGTGATAATCCATTTTTGGAATTCAATATTAAATGGGAAAAAAACGAGTCTATCATAATGAATTTTCTTAAAGAAAATTCATTTACAACAGATTTACGAGATGATACTATGTTTATTTTGGCAAGAAAACATTAATAAATTTACGATATATCAGTTTTGAGTCTATCAAATGGATGTTGTTATAAAATATTATTGATTGCTGACTAGACTGCGGTGATAAATTGTTAGTTATACAATTTTATATCGTTAAATCAAAAAGCAGGGTTTTATACATATAATAAAAGTAGTGTAGGGGTATCTTATGTTGTGAGTCTTGTATAGAATATGAAAAATCCAGATATAAATGAGGTTGATTGAAAAATAAAGGCATTTTTTTCATATAAATGCAATACGGAATCAAGGAAAACTTATATTTGAAATTAAAATAATTTTTCTATGCGAGATTGCGATGTAATTTATGCAGATAACAAGTGATAATTGTATGTGTATATTAGCTTATTTTTCGAAGAGATTTTTAAGGATAAAGTGGCGAACTAAAAAATGTTTATTTATTTAGGAATATAGATATAAAATGTTATTTAGTATACCATTATGGCTTTTTACTGATACGAGTTATTGCTGTTGACTATAAAATTTTTGAATAAATAGGATTTGTCCGTTACATTTTAGTGGTATTGATATAATAAAATGTCCGATACTTCAGTTGCTTTGCAAATGCATCTAAAAATAGCCGAGATCTTACTAGCAAACACACCTTTATTTTTTACATAAGTCAGAAATAGAAAAATTCTAAAAATGCCGCTGATTAGGTAGCATTGATTTATTGGAAACGAATTATGCTTCAATAGACAGAGCCACTAGAGTGTACACAAGACTATACTGCTCCCCATTAACAAAAGAGCTTAAAGGCAGTGGAATCGGAGCATAAAAGAAGCTCTTATCAAACAAAGGAAAAGGAAGAGCAAAACGAAGTTTTTGATAGTGCAGGAGGGGCTTAGAAGCTCAAACACCAGCAAGCTTTGCAATAAGCATCAAATATCGAATACACAGTATTACAAGCGGCTTGATGAGTTTTTAAAAAACGCTTCAAAAGCATTTGATGTAAGCGCCGGCAAAGAGAAAGAGCAACCAAGAAACAAGGTCAAAAAACTTAATTTGATAATCGGAACATTGACCGTTGAGTTAAAAAAAAACGACAACGAATTTGAGTTATAAGAAAGAAATTAGAGTCAGTTATGATAAGAAACAAAGGGGTCATTGAAAAGATAAGGCAAATAAAGAGCGAGCATCCGTATTGGGGGTATAGACGAATTTGGGCATATTTGAATTACAGGCAAGGTGTGAGAGAGTTTACAGGCTAATGAGAGAATCAAAGCTTCTTGTAAGCCGGATAAAGCATTTAGCCAAAAGAAGGCCGTTAAAACCAAAGCCTGTCGCCACAGCGCCAAATCAAATATGGGGCACGGATATGACAAAAGTAATGATACCTTCATACGGCTGGGTATATTTAACAATCGTGCTTGATTGGTACACGAAAAAGATAGTGGGGTATCGGCTTGGCATTCAGTCAAAAACCCGGGATTGGCTTGAAGCTTTAAGGATGGCAGTCAATAATCAATTCCCTGACGGAATAAGACAACATTTGCAACTTTGCCTTGTAAGCGATAACGGTTTGCAGCCTGCTTTACAAGGCCATATGAAAGAATGTGCATTTCTTGGGATAAAACGGATTTTTGCAAGCTATAATAATCCTAAAGGTAATGCCGGTACGGAGCGCGTGATTAGAACGATAAAAGAAGACTTGGTGCGGATAAACGGCTTTGCATGCATAGCTGAATTTAAAGAAAAACTTGATATTCGAGTAGGAAATCACAACAATGATTATCCGCATTCAAGTATCGGTTATAAAACGCCTTCAATTTGCAAAACTCTTTATTTTTCAAAGACCGGTTTTAACAACAAATTTTTCCCTCTTTGCTCTATTTTTAATGGAGAGCGCTGCAGTTTGATAGTTCCGAATAGTCTATAACAAACAAAGGAACAGCTGAAATGCAAGAGAAGGCTGAAGATATTTAAGAGATGGACAAACATGAAATACAAATATAGTGACAGACACTTTCGGTGTTTAAGGATATTATCCGGAAACAGAGGACTGTAATAAGAAAAAAAGATACAAGAGCAGCTAAGGAAGCTGACGCACTAAGATATAGGGACAGGACAATTGAGTATAAAAGAGCTGATAGAACCGTTTACCGGTCAAAAAGAGAAATAATGCGATGAAAAAAGACATTTGAGTGCCAGAGCTGAGAAAAAAATGCAGTTAGAAAATATTTTGATAGACCGACAGGTTTTGGAGGCGTCAAGGCATAAGTGGCAGAGGATGAACCGGCTAAAGAGCTTGATATCCTCTATAGGACTTACAGGCGCAATGCCCAAGGATATTGAGGGTACTTTCGTTTTTGTATGGACTATAGACCTTGCAGGCAGTAAATCCGAAGGGGCAGTGCAAGGCATCGGCTCTGCCGGCTGGTATGACTATTCCGTTGCGGATTTGCAAAAGGGGAAACTTGTTACAATTTTGTTTTGCGGCTGTAACTCGCAGGACGGCTTTAGCTGAATAGTCTCGTTTTTTTTATAAGATTTTTATTGATGGTAGTTATTTTCTGCGCGTCTTTTTTTTGAACGCTGCCCAATGTAGCAATGCACGCCGCCGGCACAGCCGATGGTTATGACTCCACGCTGACAGTGCCATAATATTTCACTTCAGAAGCGACGTTGAGCTCTTTTTGCGGTGCAGCATAGTAAAATCTTTTTTGTTGCAAAATAAAAATAAACAGACTATTACTATTAATCGAAAGCAGTGGAAAACGCTTTAGCGGCGGCACTCTCTTGCAGCTTTAAAACACAGACGGAAAAGCTTGCTCTTTGATAGGAAATTTTAGTGTTTACGGGAAATCTAAAATGAATTTGCGTACGGAAAATTTCAAGAAGGAAATATATTTTTGCAGTTTACATAAATTTCACAATTTATTATTGACTTTTATGCTGATTTTTAATAATTTATAGAGGCGTATAAAGGTCGAAAAAGCAGGGAAAAAAGTTTTTATCGATGTACTTATCAGTTGTTGAACTTGGTACAAAAAAGGTACCAAAAAATTAAAAAAGGAGGCAGTAAATGCGTAAATTTCTAGGTCTTTTAGCAGCAGCAGTAATTGTTACGGCAGCATCGACGGCAGCTTTTGCCCAGAATGTTTTCAGAGCCGAGATTTCATTCGCCGCTGAGTCGACGAACTTTAACGTTACGATGAGACAAATGTCCGGCAATGTCCCGGCCCCGACGGATCAGTCGACCAACACGGTAAACTGGGTAAATGCTTTCGGTACGCCTACGATTGGCGCGGCGGCATGGGTTAATTCAAGAACCTATGTTGCTTTTAATAACGACATTGAACTTGTAGAAGGAGCCGTTGTTAAATTTTATACCGATAATGCCAATGGTACGGACTATCAATTCGCTGTAGGAATTTCCACTACCAACATGAATGCTATGGCGGCAAAAAAAGGCAATAATTTCGTAAATGAAATGGCATTGCCTATTTCCTACAAAGTTATTCATGCTGCGGACAGCGCTTATGCGGCCAGCGTAGGCGATTACGCTATGGGCCCTGACGGTTCAGGCGCTTTCGGATTCGGCGTATGGGCTGTACTGGATAAGTCGCAGGCTGCTTATGCTGCAACACCTGAATACTCCACTATAGCGACCGACCAAGGTATAAGACTTGGTTATGGCGATGGCGGAGTGATATTCTATGATTTCAAACCTGATACTTATATGTTCTTCTCGTCTTCATTCTATTTCGCGAAGAGAGCTCATAAGTACGGAACCGACAAACTCACATTTGAAGTTGTGAACCCATAATCCACTCAAAGGGGAGAGGGGTAACCCTCTCCCCTTTATTTTTTTGGAGATAAATAATGAAAAAAGCCGTTCTTTCAATATGCTTTCTTTTCTTTATAAGTGCTTTATCGTATGCCAGCTTGAGTGTCGGTCCGTCAAGGCTTGAAATTCTCATCGAAAAAAATCAGGTTTTTCAATCAACTTATACGCTGGTAAACGCTTATGACAGCGACGTGGACGTTACCGTTGACGTTAGCGACTGGAACACTTATAAAGGGAATGGAGAATTGGACGCGAACTCATGGATAAAAATCACTCCCTCAAAAGTGCATTTAAAAAAGGGAGAGAAAAAAGATATTACTTTTGAAGTTAAAACGACCGACAGCATGCAGGGATCCGTTTCCGGGATGGTTTCTTTTTCTTACAGACCTCCGGGAAATCCCGGACTTTTAATAAAAATAAGCTGTTCGGTTTATCTTACCATCAGGGGTACGCAGCAGATAGATTTTGAAATCGCCGATGTTCTGATAAAAAAACATGAGAACGGCTTTAAAACCCATGTGCAAATCAACAATAACGGAAACGTGCACATAAGGCCATCCGGAGAGATAGTAATTTACAATAAAAAAAATAAACCGGTATATACGGCAAAAATTCTGGAATATCATCCGGTTTACGCAGGTTCATCGTCGTTTTCCGTTTCCGATAATATGGAACTGAAAGCTCTTAAGCCGGGTAAGTATATCGCTGAAATATTAATAAAAAGTTTGGACAGAACCGTCACGAAAAAAGTAGAGTTCAGGCTTAAAAAAGACGGCTCCGTGATCCAGTAGCGAAAGTTAGTTTGCCTGTTAAAAGCATTTTTCCGGCGCGCGTATTTTGAACTTTTTTTCAGGATTTTGTAAAGTTTATAGGTAAATGCGGACGGATTTAGCGCTGAAGCGGGTTTAGCGCGCGTTTTAGCCGGGATAAAAGATGCGCTTAAACGACTCGAATTTCTTTTCCGGCTGGTTTAATAAGCCTTTTTGTTTTTTTGAGTTTTGGAAATTCGGCATAAAACTCTACGAAATGATACATAATAAATCTTCATTTTATGAAAAAAAAATTATTTATTATTATTTCAGCATTATTTCTTTTCTGTACCGGCTCTTTTGCGCAGGTTTTGCAGCAGGATAAGATAATATATAAAGCCGAGATTTCCTTTATGGAGTCGGAAGAGCCCGTCATTTCTATATTCCATATTCCTATTGAGAGAGTTTCAGTTAATATCCGTACTATGGTCGCTACCGGAACGGTTGTTCTTACGGGCGTTGAAGAATTGTCAAGCGTCCAGAGCGAAGCTATTACAGTGCAATATTATACAGATGATGATTCCGTAATCAAAACTTCAAATGCCACATACCAAAAAATATCCGAAAATACTTATAGTTTCATTACAGACCCTATTCTTATCGACACGAATTCAGAATATATTTATTACCGCATCGCGGCTAAAGCAAGTGACGGAACAATCGGAAAGTTCCCGCCAGACGATTCGTTTATAGAAGCGAATCTGAAACAAATTAAAACACAGTCTATAGGCCCTGAAGGAGGCGTGCTGACGCTTCAAAGCGGAGACCAGAGAAGGGGAAATACTTTAAAGTATTTTGCGGCGGGCGCTCTTTTATCTCCTTCTAATTTCAGAATCAAGGAACTTTACACAAGCGAATCTCTTCCGTTTATCGGAAATCAGAAGCCTGTTATCGCATATGAATTTACTCCGGCGGATATTGTAGTCAACAGCCAGTCCCTTATGCCTTCAATCACTATGTATTACGGAGATCTTGCCCCCAATATGAATAATATTGAGGTAAAATGGCTTAACGGGACGGTATGGGAGAATGTTAATTTTACAAATGATACCGGTATGCGCACCGTGACGGTAAATCTTCCTTTAACCAATACAAAGCTCGGATATTATGCCATATTTGATAAACTTCCTTTGAGAGACAGCGATTACCGTCCTCATCACCGGGTATTGCGATTTGGCGAGAGTTTGAAGTTCAGGAATTTGGAGAAAGGGGACATAGTTACGATAT
>CALHWY010000001.1 GCA_938040055.1 uncultured Endomicrobiia bacterium | reverse complement strand
AACGCCGGCCCGGATTTAATTTTGCGCAGCGGCTTAAAATTTTTTGTCCGCCGCTTTTGAATTATTCGAATTTAAAGCCCGCGTAAATCGAAATCGTACAATACCGCTCATTAAAAGTTTCGTCTCCTAACGGCGGTTTCACTTTATAGCTGTAATTGCTTATTGAATACAGTGCTTCCAACACCAGATAATCTATGCTTACTCCCAGCCCCACTCCGTAATAAAGCCCTCCCGACGAGGAACTTATACTGTCAATATCTTTGTACATAAAAGCGCTGTATCCTATTCTTCCCGACAAAAAAGCGTAGTTGTTATTAAGGCTTTCAAGCGGAGTGCGTATCTTTACGCCCGCATACATAGGAATAAAGCTTATGCTGGAGTCGATGTCTTTGTCTTTGAATTTTCTCGGCAAATCATAAACCGCTCCGGCGCCTGCGGCAAAAATATTTCCGAAATATTTAAAGTATTCAAAACCCGCGCTTATTCCGATATTCGTATCATATTTTTTGTCCGCGAAAGAAGCCGTGGACTGCGGCTGTATTCCGGCTTTTACTATAAATTCCTGATCGTCGTTGGGTTTTGCCAAAACGGCCGGCGCAAGCAGAAAAACCAGACAAAAACTTAAAAACATTTTCTTCATTTTTTTTATCTCCTTTTTTTGATTTCGGCTTAACTTTAATGTTTACCTTTATGAATATTTTTATTATACTTTACGAAAAGCCGCCGAAAAAAACGGCGAAAAAATTCAAACGCGGCGGCATTCTGGTTTTGTTATATAATAAATCTCTTTAAAATACAAGTGGACAAAAAATGATTTCATTCGCGTATTCGGCGGCCGTCAACGGCATAGACGCCTGCATTATTGAAGTTGAAACTTACATATCCTCCGGCATGCCCGTTTTTTCTATTGTCGGGCTGCCTGACGCCGCCGTAAAAGAATCCAAAGACAGGGTTTTTGCCGCTTTGAAAAATTCCGGATTCGATTTTCCGGCGAAAAAAATCACCGTTAATCTCGCGCCGGCGGATCTGAAAAAAGAAGGCGGCATTTTCGATCTTCCCATAGCCGCGGGCATTCTAGCTTCTTGCGGAAAAATCAAAAAAGAAAAACTTGCCGGATTTTGCCTGGCCGGAGAACTCGCGCTTGACGGCAAAATAAGAAAAGTCAAAGGAATTCTTCCCATCTCTTTAAGTCTCAAAAACAAAGGGATATCCGATTTTATCGTTCCTTTTGACAACAGGCTGGAAGCGTCCGTTTCCGGTTCGGTCAATGTCTATGCGTTTAAAACCCTTTCCGAAACCGTTAAGTTCATCAACGGGGAAATCCGCCCGGCGCCTTTCGAATATAACGGTTCGGACGGCATAAATGATGACGGCGCGTGCGCGTATGACTTTTCGGACATAAAAGGCCAGTTTTCGGCGAAAAGGGCGGCCGAAATCGCCGCGGCCGGCGCGCACAATATAATAATGTCCGGGCCTCCGGGGTCCGGAAAAACAATGATCGCCAAAAGAATTCCCGGCATACTTCCTCCGATGTCTTTTGAAGAGTCCGTCGAAACTACAAAAATATGGTCGGTGTCCGGACATTCTTTTTCCGGAGGGCTTATAAGAAACAGAACTTTCCGCTGCCCGCATCATACGGTTTCCGCCGTAGCTTTGGCCGGCGGAGGCGTTAATCCCAAACCGGGAGAAGTGAGTCTGGCGCATAACGGGGTTTTGTTTCTTGACGAATTTGCCGAGTTCAGAAGGGACGCTCTGGAAGTTTTAAGGCAGCCTCTCGAAGACAAGCGCATTACCGTATCCCGCGCCAAAAGCACTATAAGTTTTCCGGCTTCATTTATGCTTGTAGCGGCGATGAATCCATGCCCTTGCGGAAATCTGGGCCGCAAAGAAAAAGAATGCGTCTGCAATGACTATCAGATACAAAAGTACAAAAATAAAATATCCGGTCCTCTTCTGGACAGAATAGATATTCATATCGAAGTGCCGGCTTTGAAAGTTTCGGAGATAACGGGCGCAGCGGGAAAAGGGGAAAGTTCTCTTAAAATAAAAGAGCGCGTTCTTAAAGCAAGGCAAATACAGGCTGCAAGATTCGCCGGCTCGGCAATATATTCCAATGCCGCGATGAGCGTGAAAGATATCAGAAAATACTGCGCCGTTGACGGGGATGCGGAAAGTTTTTTAAACGGCGTCATGGAAAAACTGAAATTGTCGGCAAGGGCTTATGACAGAATACTGAAAGTCGCAAGAACCATAGCCGATCTTGAAGCGTGTCCTTGCGTCAAAACGCAGCATATAGCGGAAGCCGTCCGTTACAGAGAACCCGGCAAAAACGGATGAAAGCGTCAGGTGCCGTTTTATGCGCCGGTGCGGAAATATTTCTTTTATGCGGCGAAGCAAGCCCGGGACGGCAAAACAAAATTTTGCCTCAAGCAAAAAAGCGCGAAAAACGGTCTTGCGGAAAAGAGCCGTTTGAAATAAATCCATCCGGCCGGCATGACAAAAAATCGCGGGAGTGTGAAGTCCTTATCTTAACAATACGCAATAAGCCGGCTGAAATCAAAGTTTAAAGCGGATTGTTTTTTTGGAAAAAATTATCTTAAAATACGCAATAAACTGACGGCGCGCATGGCAAAAAATCGCAGGAGCGTGAAATTAAAAAAAGCATAAAATAATTATGCGTTTTTAAAAGCCTGAAATATAAGAGGATTTCCTTTGTGTTTCTTATGCAAAAATACGGACGGAGAAGTCCGGACAAATAAAAATCAAACTTATTTTTGCAATACGTCCGCTTTTTCTTTCACAAAAAAGTAGAAGTTTGCAATCTCCGGACGTTTAAACGCAATGATTTTTAAGTCCGGGAAAAATACCGTAAAAACCGGTCAAAAAGAGCCGGTTTAAAATTTTGTTTTTTATGCCGGGCTTTTTTCCGGGCGGATCATTCGCTCCGTTTAAGCCGGTTTTTTAAAGCGCGGCAAAATGCGGGCGTTTTAGGCGGGCGCCGGCGGCGGATAAATGCAAACAGCGCATATGTTTTTGCAGTGAAAAGAGGCGTTTTCTGACGATAAAATTTTAATTTACGCCGGTGGTACGTCCGCCTGCTTTTGCAGACGCCGTCTTCGGTTTCTTGTTCCGGCGGATTTTGAGGCGGGTTTTTAAAAAATAGGTATGATATGTAAATAAAAGACGTTTTGGCGTAAAGAGCGGATATCAGGGCAAAATCATATTAAAAAGAATCTGAAAATGAAAAAGTATTTGAGCCGCTGTTCTTGGAAACAAAGCTTTAACTTTTTTTTATTAAGGATGTGAAAATGAAAAAGTATTTGAAAGAATTCGACAAGCTTGTCTCTATCATGGCGAAACTGCGGGCAAAAAAAGGAGGCTGTCTTTGGGACAGGAAGCAGACGCACGAATCTCTGGTAAGATATCTTATTGAGGAATCGAAAGAAGTTAAAAAAGCCGTCGAAAAAAAAGATATGAAAAATCTGGAAGAAGAGCTCGGCGACGTTCTTCTTCAGGTTGTTTTTCATGCGCGGATAGGAAAAGAAAACAAAACGTTCGATTTAAGCGGCATTATCTCGGGACTGAATAAAAAGCTGATACGCCGCCATCCGCACGTTTTCGGAAAATATAAAGTAAAAACCGCCGAGGAAGTGGAAGTGATGTGGAAAAAAATAAAAGCCGGAGAAAAAAACGCAAAAAAAAACAATTCGCAAAAGCCGGAAAAAAAAGTAAAAAAGGCCGCTAACGGCTGAAAAACTTTTTTTGCCGGACTTTAGGTTTTGATGATTTATTTTTCGGCGCCGCATAAGACATATCCTTATTTTTCCGTTTTTTTCTGAAATTCGCGCAGAAAGGCTTTTTTAGCCGCCTGTCGGCTGCAAAGTCCCGGAAATTTTGTTTTGCGCGCTTTGGCGGGCGCAACGGAAGAAATATATCGAAGCATAGCTTGCCGGCATTGTTTTAATTCATTGTTTTTTGTCGTTTTTATGCCGTTTTTGAAATATATTTTCCTGCCTTGATTATTCGTATTTAAGTTTAATTTTATCCGAAGCGCCGAAAGCGGATTTACAAATCCCCCGATATTTCCGCGGCAATATGCTTTGACGGCATATCTTCCGGCTTTTTTGCCCCGCTTTATAAAAACTTCCGGCTCAGCCGGACAAAAAAGCGGCATCTTTTTTTAACGTGTAAAAAGACTTTGCCGTTTTTCGGCTCTTATAACAGAATCTTCAATTGTAAAATTGCAGATTTGAAAGAAATAAAAATAATAAAAAGGCGCTTTTGCCGGACGGCAATCTCGGCATTATAAAGCGTAAAACGGCGGGAAAAGTCCTTTTTTTTATTAATGCTCCGCCGGGCGGCAAGCCCGTCATTACCAGGGCATGATTTTGCGCCACCACGGACGGTTTTTCGTTTCAAGCACTTTAAGAAGAGTTTTGCTCCCTATCTTTGCCACTCCGGTTATTGAGGGCGCATAATGGAGCTGTATTTCAAAATCGTCGTTTTTTGCCGCGATCTTTTTTACCATGGCCGGAAGAGGTATCATGTTTCCGTCTTTTCTTCCGCCTATCAGATGGGCGAGATAATGGGCTATATCTCTTTCATCCGTTATCATTGACAAAACGGTATCTCCTTCCGCTAGTTTTCCGGCCGGTTTGCCGTTGAGATCTTCAAGTATTTCCACGTCAAGCCTTACAAAGCCGAGATCATAACCGGTAAATGAAGTTTCATTTTGTTTATTGTCGTAATCCGGCAGTTTTTTAAACTGCGTGAGGCTGAGCTCTTCGCTTATTATTTCCGCTTCCGCCGCAACCGGACTGAAAAAAGTTTTTATTATTTTCAGCATTTCTTCTCTTGAAATAAGGGGTATAAGTTTCAGCTCTTTGGCGATATGCCTCTTTAATTTCTCTTCGATGTTTTGCGTATAGTTTTCCATCGCTCCCGAATCAAGCCTGCATGAAAATATGGCTTTTTCAAAAGAAAACCAGTCCATTGAAGCTGAGTTTTCATATACGGCCGGATTGCGCGATGCGACCATGCTCAAACGCAGTATTTCCGCGTTTTTCATATTTACGGCAATATGCATAAGCCCGTAAATGTTTTCCTGCGGCAGAATGAACTTTATTTTAAAAGCCGTAATGAATTTTAACAATATGCCGATTTTCGTTATGGCTTTTTCAAGATCATTGCCTGAAAGCGCTAAAGCGAGTTCGGCTTCGCGCTGTTCGCAGCCGGTTTCTTCCATTAAAAGAATCACATTATCTTTATTTTTCATAAATTTTATAAAACATCCGGCAGTTCGCAACTGCAAAAAATTTTTCTCTTTGCCGGACATATTCCTTTTTGGAAAAAGATAAATAAAAAAAGAGCCTGACGCGCAAAAAATACGCGGTTTTGCGCAATATCCGGACATACGCCCGAAAAGCTTTTTTTCTTTCGGCAAAAACGTTTTTTTTATCCGCCCGCGCATGCAAAGCGCGGAGTCGGCCGGTAAAAAGGAAAAACCGGAAAAGAGAATCTGCTTTTTTCCCGCCCGAAAAACGGTCTAATCTTGCGCGCGTATTGTTTTTTTATTTTTCAAACGTTTTTTCATTTTCTCGGATGGGCTTTTTCATAAACTTTTTTCAGGCTTTCTACGGTAATATGGGTGTAAACCTGCGTTGTCGAAAGATTTTTATGTCCGAGCATTTCCTGAACGCTTCTGAGATCGCAGCCCCGGTCAAGAATATGAGTGGCGAAAGTATGCCTTAAAGTATGCGGGCTGACTTTCTTTTTAAAGCCGGCTTTGACAAACCATTTATGCAGCGCCCTTCTGGCGGTTCTTTGTTGAAGCCTTTTGCCGCCGGTTCCCAGAAAAGCCGGATCATCGGTTCCCGCGGGAAGTCCCGAAAAACGCCTTTCTTTGATATATTCCATCATAATCCCGAGACATTTGTCTCCGGCGGGCACTATTCTTTGTCTGCCGCCTTTGCCCGTGACGGTTACGGTATTGCCGAAAAAGTCTATGTTTTTAATGTCCAGACTCATCAGCTCTTCTATTCTAAGTCCGCAGGAATAAAGAATTTCTATCATCGCCCTGTCGCGCAGTTTGATGTCGGGAAGATTGAAAAGAGCCTGCATTTCGTCTTCCGTAAGAAATCCGGGGACTTTTTTATCTTTTTTCGGCCCGCTCATATGTTCAAGAGGACTTTTTTCAGCTATTGCGTTAATGACCAGAAATTTATAAAAAGAACGCAGCGCCGCAAACCTGCGCGCCAAAGCGGCTTTGCTTAATTTGCTTTGCTGCGGCTGTGCGAAAAAGGAGCGGATCAGATATTTGTCCGCGCCGGCAAATTCGGTCCCTTGTTTTTCGCAGAATAGGGCGAAATTTAAAATATCGGCGCAATAAGCCCTTAAAGTGTGATCGGAAAAATTCCTTTCGGCTTTAAGATATTTTTTAAAAGCGTTTATTTGCCCGAGCTTTTTTTCGCCAGGGTACCCGGCTTTGTCTGCGTTTTTGCGGATTTCTTCGTTTTGGTTTTTCCCGGCTTTTTTTTCTGAGGCTTGTCCGTTTTTATCCATTGCAGGTTCCTGCATTTCGGAAAGGCCGAACAGGTAAGAAACGGGCCTCTTTTGCCTATTCGTTTAAGCATGAGCGAACCGCATTTATCGCATTTTATATCGGTTTTTTCCGGTTCCGGCTTCATCACCTTATTTCCGTTTTTATCTATATTATAAGTGGTTTTGCATTCAGGATAATTTTTGCAGGCCAGATATATCTTTCCTTTAAACCCAGATTTTTTTATCAGAGGGCTTGCGCATTTGTCGCATTTCATATCGGTTTCTTCCGGCTCCGCGGCGGCTTTGCCGTCTTTTCCCATAGGCAGAGCCGTCTTGCATTCGGGATAACCGGAACAGCCCAGAAACCGGCCGTTTCTTGAATCTCTTATAACCATGGGTCTGCCGCATTTAGGGCAGATTTCATCCGATTTTTGCGGCTCGACTTTTTGTCTTTCGAGATTTTTTTCAGCTTCGGACAGGTTTATTTCAAACGGCGCGTAAAATTCTTTTATGACATTGCGCCAAGGCGTTTTTTCATCGGCTATGGCGTCAAGCTTTTCTTCTATCCCCGCGGTAAATTCGACGTCTACTATGTTCGCAAAATGCTTTTTAAGCACTTCATTGACGACGCAGCCCAAATTTGTCGGAACAAACTTCTTTCCTTCAAAACGTACGTATAACCTGTCAAGAATGGTCTTGATAGTGGGCGCGTAAGTGGACGGCCTTCCTATGCCGTGTTCTTCAAGAGCTTTTATAAGGCTTGCTTCATTATAGCGAGGCGGCGGCTCCGTGAAATGCTGCTGGGGAACCAGAGTTTTAAGCTCAAGGGCTTCCCCTTCTTCCAGTTCCGGCAAAGCCGCGTCTTTTTGCGCGTCTTCAATAGTGTAAACTTTTAAAAAACCTTCAAAAGCCAGAGAACTTCCAGCCGCCCTGAAAGTATAAGCGTTTGCGAGAATGTCCGCGGATGACGTATTGTAAACGGCGTCGGACATCTGGCTGGCTATGAATCTTTTCCATATCAGTTCATAAAGTTTGAACTCGTCGGCCGTAAGATAGCTCTTAAGCGAAGCCGGAGTTCTGTAAGGTGAGGTCGGCCTTATGGCTTCATGGGCTTCCTGCGCGCCTTTTGTTTTCGTTTTATATATTCTGGGCGAGGCCGGAACAAAATTTTTGCCGTATTCGCTTTCCAGAAATTTCAATGTCTGCGCCTGCACGCTTTTTGCTATGTTTAAAGAGTCGGTTCTCATGTACGTTATCAACCCGGACGAATCTTCTCCTCCGGTATTTATGCCTTCATAAAGCTTTTGCGCCGTCATCATGGTTTTTGAAGCTGAAAAACCCAGCCTTCTTGAAGCGTCTTGCTGCATGGTAGACGTGGTGTAAGGCGCATAAGGAGAACGTCTGCGCTGTTTTGTTTCAACGGAGTGCACTATATAACGCGCGCCTTCAAGTTCTTTTAATATAGCGTCGGCCTGTTCTTTGTTTTTGATCGAAAGCTTTTCGAATTTTATCCCGTTTTTTGCCGCAAGGCCCGCTTTGAAAACGGATGAGCCGCTTTTTTGTTTTGCAAGTTCCGCGTCTATGCTCCAATATTGCGCCGGAATGAATTTTTTAATCTCTTCTTCCCGCTCGCATATTATCCTTACCGCCGCGGACTGCACTCTTCCCGCGGAAAGCCCGGTCTTTATTTTTTTCCACAAAAGAGGGGAAAGTTTATAACCCACAAGTCTGTCCAGTATTCTTCTAGCCTGCTGGCTGTCGACAAGCCCCATGTCGATTTTTCTGGGATTTGCCACGGCTTCTTTTATCGCTTCGGAAGTGATTTCATGAAAAGTTATTCTAGCCGTTTTTTTGTCTTTCAGATCCAAAGCCTCTTTTAAATGCCAGGCTATGGCTTCGCCTTCGCGGTCAAAATCCGTGGCAAGATAAACTTTATCCGCCTCTGCGGCGCTTTTTTTCAGTGCCGATATAAGTTTTTTCGCTTTTGCCACGTTCACGTATGTGGGCTCGAAATCTTTTTCAATGTCTATTCCGATCTTGCTTTTAGGCAGATCTCTTATGTGTCCGTAAGAACTTTTTACCGTGAAATCATTCCCCAAAATCTTCGATATGGTTTTTTCTTTTGCCGGAGATTCCACTATTACAAGATATTTCGGCATTGTCGCAAACCTCTTTTTATCGTGCTCTTATATATAACTGCCCGGGCATCGGCCTTATCAGCCCGTTAATTTCAAGTCTTAAAATTATAGCCGCTATTGACGAAATTTCAATATTTAGTTTTTCCGCCATTTCATCGGCATAGAGCCCTTCGGGACTATCGGAAATCAGTTCAAGAACTCTTTTCTCCGCTTCATCAAGAGCGTCTTGGCGGCGTTTTTTCGTTTTTCTTCCTGCTCTTTTTATGGCGAAATAAGGGGTTTGATCTGACATGTCCTCCGGGCTAAGCGCTATAGCGGCGCCTTCTTTTATAAGCATATTGGAACCTTTTGAAGCCTGTGAATAAATGTTTCCCGGCAAAACGAAAACATCTTTACCGAACTCGGCGCTGTATCTTGCCGTTATAAGCGCTCCGCTTTTTTGGGCAGCTTCAATTACAAGAGTGGCTTGTGAAAGAGCCGATATTATTCTGTTTCTGCGCGGAAAAGTGCTTTTGTCCGGAAATTTCGTTAGCCGGTATTCGCTTATCACCGCTCCGTTATCCGGTATTTCGGACTGAAGCCGTCTGTTTTCCGGAGGATAATTTACGAGAAGCCCGTTTCCCAAAACCGCTATTGTCCTGCCTTTGTTTTGTATAGCCGCTTTATGCGCTTCGGTGTCTATGCCTCTGGCCAGCCCGGAAACCACCGTTATTTCCCGCCGCGCGAAAAATCCCGCAAAATCGGCTGCCGCGGCTTTTCCGTAATTCGTGCATTTTCTTGAGCCTACAATTGACAAAGACGAATAATCTTTCGCGCTGATGCTGCCTTTGACATACAGTACGGCCGGCATGTCGAGATAATTTTTCAAAGGTTGCGGATAATTTTCTTCATTAAACATCACCAGGCCGATTTCGTTTTTTCGCGCAAGAGCAAGCTCTCTTTCCGCCTCTCCCGAATCTTTGATTTTGACTATCGCCTCTGCCGTTTTGGCGCCTATCCCGGAAATATTCATAAGATCGCCCGCGGAAGCTTTAAAAACATTTTCCGCTTTGCCGAATTTTTCAAGAAGCCTTGAAATCCTTAGAGAACCCGAATTTGACGCCAAAAACAGCTTAAATATCGAAAGATTTTCCTCATTCATGGAGTAATTGTAAGCAAATTTAAAAATTTTTGTCAAAATAAGCATTGACTTAGATTGATAAAAAATATAAAATCTACATCTACAAAAAAATCAGCGGATTTGGTTTAAATAACAAGTATTTGGAGGATTGTATCATGGGTGAAAACCTGAGCTCTAAAATTCAGAGCGCGAATAGAAACAGCCGGGAAAAAAACCCGGGTCTTCCTTCAAATTACGGGGACACTAAAGCCGTTATGCTTCCCAGAGATCCTATTTGGATATACGTATACTGGGAAATAAACCGGGACACAGTCGAGCAAATTCAAAGCAAGTACGGGCAGAATTTCGATCCGTCCGGCCTGACCATACGAGTTTATGACGTGACCGGCATTGATTTCGACGGCGCAAACGCGAATAAATTTTTCGATATTTCGGTAAATTCGAACGCAATGAGCTGGTATATAAACGTGGGAGAGTTTAACCGTTCTTGGTGCGTTGACGTGGGATATATATTAAAAAACGGAAAGTTCATTACCGTGGCGCGGACCGATTCAATGGCCATGCCCAGACACGGCGTGTCGGACGTTACCGATGAACAGTGGGCGCTTTTGCAGCTTGAATTCGAAAAGCTTCTCAGAATTTCCGGAGCGGGTCGTATAGGCAGCAGTTCTTATGATCTCGTCAAACTTATGCGGGAGCGCTGGGAGGAGCTTACCAAACTTCCTACAAGCGGCGTAATCGGGGGAGCGAGCTCTTCTTTCAAAAAAGACTTTTCTTCTTCCCCTCAGTCCGGAGTTTCGAAAAATAAAAATTTCTGGCTTAAAGCCGATACGGAAATAATAGTTTACGGAGCGACCGAACCGGACGCGGTTCTTACCGTACAAGGCAAAAGAGTATCCCTGTCGGAGGACGGAACGTTTACTTTGAGATTTTATCTTCCTGACGGGCAGCAGAGCTATCCTATTGAAGCCGTTTCTTCGGACGGCACTATGAAAAAACGGATAACGTTTAACGTGCAAAAGGAAACGAAATAAAAGCGGCAGGCAGATCGCGATACAGGGGAAAAAATGGATCCTAAAGGCTACTGGTGTTTACAACTCCATGCCCACCTTCCTTATGTCAGACATCCGGAATATCCCGATTTTTTGGAAGAAGATTGGCTTTACGAAGCAATTTCCGAAACATATCTTCCTCTTTTATCAGTATTTGAAAAGTTTGTCGAAGACGGGGTCGATTTTCGTCTCACGATGACGATAACCCCTTCTTTAGCGAATATGCTTGCGGATCCTTTGCTCCAGTCCAGATATTACGAAAGGCTGAACAAACATATGGAATTCGCGGAAAAAGAACTGTGGCGCACCCGTTCTCTGCCGCAGTTCCAGCCCGCCGCCCTTATGTATGACGGACATTTTAAGGAATGCAAAAGGCTGTGGGAAAAATATAACGGCAATATTCTTACCGGATTTAAAAAACTTCAAGACATGGGAAAAATAGAAATAATAACATGCTGCGCCACCCATGGTTTCCTGCCGCTTATGAACAATGAAAAAGCCCGCAAAGCCCAGATAAGAGCGGCCGTGTCGGATTATCAAAGACATTTCGGGCGTCCTCCGCGCGGCATATGGCTTGCCGAATGCGCTTATTATCCCGGCATAGACAATATTTTAAAAGAAGAGGGAATAAGATTCTTTTTCCTTGAAGCGCACGGCATACTTTACGGAACGCCGCGCCCGAAATTCGGCGTTTTCGCTCCGGTTTACTGTCCAAGCGGCGTGGCCGCTTTTTCAAGAGATATGGAAACGGCTCATCAGGTATGGAGCGCGGAGTCGGGATATCCCGGAGATCCGGATTACAGGGAGTTTTACAGGGATCTCGGATATGATCTGGAATATGAATATGTCAAACCTTATCTGCATTCGGACGGAGTAAGACGCAATATAGGCATAAAATATCACAGAATCACCGGGAAAGTGGCTTTAAGCGACAAACAGCCTTATAATCCGCAATGGGCGAAAAACAAGGCGGCCGAACATGCGGGAAACTTTCTTTTCAACAGGACGAAACAGACCGAATATCTTTCCTCGATACTTGGAAGGCCTCCGCTTGTAACGTCAATGTATGACGCCGAACTTTTCGGGCATTGGTGGTTTGAAGGGCCGGAATTTATAAACTTTCTTTTCAGAAAAATGCATTATGACCAGAATACGATAAAACCCGTCACTCCCGTGGAATATCTTGATAAATTCCCTGTAAACCAAGTGATAACGCCGGCCGCTTCCTCTTGGGGGGATAAAGGCTATTACGAGGTCTGGCTTAATGAAACAAATGACTATATTTACAGGCATCTTCATAAAGCCGCCGACAGAATGACCGAACTCGCGGAAAAATTTCCGCATGCACGCGGAATTCTTGAAAGAGCGCTTAACCAGGCCGCCAGAGAGCTTCTTCTGGCGCAGTCTTCCGACTGGGCTTTTATTATGACAACGGGCACAATGCTTGAATACGCCGAGAAGCGCACCCGCGACCATCTTCTTAATTTTATGAATCTTTACGAACAGATAAATGCAGGTTCTATAGACGAGTTTTATCTGGCCGGACTTGAAAGCGGAAATAATATTTTTCCTGAAATCGATTTCAGAATCTACAGATAGCATAAGAGGCTCTTTTAAATGTTTTACGAGATCAGCTGTATGGTTTTATGCCTGCTTTTAGCGGGTTTATGGATATTTTCGCAAAGAGCCGGCCGCAAAACGGAAAAAAAAACGAAATATTACACGGAACGTATCGCGGAACTGGAAAAAAAACTCGGCGCCAATTCCGTGGAGCTTGACAATCTGCTGGTTATGCTTGTCGGTCTTCACGAATTCGGAATGTCGGCTACCGGAATAATAAGCAAAGAAGAGCTTACCCGCTCCGTTATTGACGCCGCGTGCAGGCTTTTGCGTTCCGACGCGGGTTCCGTTATGCTTATAGACCAAAACGACAATGAACTTTATATCGCGGCTTCCAAAGGGCTTCCCGCCCATGTCGCTTCTTCGGTGAAAATAAAAATAGGCGAATCGGTCGCGGGACGTGTCGCCCAGACATGCAAACCCGTTTTTGTCGAGAATATAGAAACCGACATAAGATTCGCCAGGCCAAACAGCGCTGACAGATATAAATCCAAGTCTTTTATATCGGTGCCTTTAAGGGTAAAAAACAGGGTCGCCGGAGTTTTAAACGTCAACGCCTCCCCAAAAACCGCGGGTTTTGAGGACAGGGACGTAAGGCTTCTGACCATACTTGCGGATCAGGCGGCGATGACTCTTGAAAACATTGAGCTTTACAATAATCTTCAGGATTTTTATTTCGAGATGATACAGACTCTGGCCAGGGCCATCGACGCCAAAGATTCGTATACGTACGATCATGCCGACAGAGCCAGGCATTATGCCAAACTCATAGCCGAAAAAATGCGTCTTCCTCAGGCGATAATAAGGCATATCGAGTACGCGGCTTTGATGCACGATATAGGCAAGATAGGCATTGACGAACAGATCCTGAGAAAAGCGGGCAAGCTTACGGCGCAAGAGACGGATATTATAAAAAAGCATCCCACCATAGGCAACAGGATAATTTCCCCTGTAACTTTTCTGGCGCCTGTGGCGCCTATGGTTCTTTATCATCATGAATGGTATGACGGAAACGGTTATCCGGAAGGTCTTGCGGGCGAGGAGATACCGCTGGGCTCAAGAATTGTCGCGGTAATAGACGCTTATGACGCGATGACTTCAGACAGGCCTTACAGAAAAGCTATGTCTAAAGAGCGCGCCATATCGGAACTGCAAAAAGGTTCGGGTTCGCAGTTTGACCCTCAGGCGGTTGAAGTTTTTGTCAAAATACTGAAAGATGAAATTATGAATTTGAATTAGCGGAGCCGCTATGGAAAGCGGAACGCTATTTTATTATAATAAACAAGTCCGCTTCGCTTAAAGCGGGCTTGCTGTTTTTATATGCTTTAGCGTACGGGCGCAGGAGGCGGATTGGGATAAGCATTTCCGTTAAGTTCTTTTCAAGTTTTTATGTAATTCAGCATACGGGCGCAGGATGTTTATGCGGATTGTGAAAAAAAAGCGTCATAAACGCAAACTGCTGAAAAACCTGCGTATTAAATCGGCAAAGAGAAAATGTCTTACGGCGTAAACGCTTAAGGCAAAGCCGTGCTACAGATCCGGATACTCAAAAGCCGCAACGGCGCGCGGCGCTGCGGCTTTGCGGAAAGAGCAAGCTGTTTTTTATAATTCAGACGGACTTATATGCGTGAACGTATGCCGAAAACGCTGCCGAGAAGGAAATTAAGGATTAAGTCCTGAAAAAATTTATTCTTTGCCGGCAAAAGACGCCGCTTGTACTGAAATCCGGCAAAAACGGGCTGCGGCCGTAAAATAAATTCATTGAAAGTTTTGCTTTTATTTCGGAATATGCGCGAGACAAGTCTTTTGAAACGGAGGATAAACCGCCGGTTAAAAAAACAAAAAGCGTTTAAAGCGGGAAATAAGCTCCGGAAGCGGACTGATTATGAACGGCAAATTATATATAGTACCGACACCCATCGGAAATCTTGAAGATATAACTTTAAGGGCGTTAAGAGTTCTTAATGAATGCGATTTGATAGCATGCGAAGATACGCGTCAAAGTCTTAAGCTTCTTACTCATTTCGGAATATCCAAGCCTCTTATAAGTTTTTATTCGTATAATCAGCGCGGCCGGCTGCCGCTGATTATCGGCAAGCTTTTAAGCGGAAAAAATACGGCTCTTATTTCCGACGCGGGCATGCCGGCGGTTTCCGATCCGGGTTTCGCTCTTGTGGAAGCGGCTTTGCAAAAAGACATAAAAATAGAGGTATTGCCGGGAGCGAGCGCCGTTATTACCGCGCTTGTCGGTTCCGGGCTTCCCACCGACGGCTTTGTTTTCTGCGGTTTTCTCAAAAGAAAACCCGGCAAAATGAAAAAAGAACTTGAGCGCTGCTCTTTTGCCGGCAAAACCTTAATATTTTACGAATCGCCCCGCAGAATATTGAAAACCGTGCGGCTGTGCGGGGAAATTTTCGGCGGGAACGCGCGCATATGCGTCGCCAGGGAGCTGACAAAAAAGTTTGAAGAGTTCATAAGAGGGAGCATAGAAGAAGTTTCGGAGGAAATTGAAAGCAGAAAAGAAATTCCGGGCGAATGCGTGGTTTTGGTTTATCCCGGAAAAGCCGAATCCGGTAAATAAACGCCGGACTTTGGAAAATTCGGTTTATTTCATTATTTTAAAATTTATCGGACGGAAACGGAGGAGCACAATGATTAAAGCGGGCATTGTCGGGATAACGGGTTATACCGGAGAAGAACTTTTAAAAATATTATCCGCGCACCCTGAAGCTGTCGTCACGGGATTGTACGGAAGAAGTTCCTGCGCCGAAAGGGATCTTAAGGACATTTATCCCCGTTTTTCAAAGCTGGGGCTGAAAGTGGAAGGTTTGGACATAAACAAAATAAAAAACAACTGCGATATTGTTTTTCTGGCTCTTCCGCATGCGGTGGCTTTTGAAGTGGTTCCGCGTCTTCTTGACGCTGGGGTTAAAGTCATAGATTTGTCCGCGGATTTCAGAATAGCCGATGCCGGAATATATGAAAAATGGTATAAAGTCAGCCATAGCGCGAAAGATTATATAAACAAAGCGGTTTACGGGCTTTCCGAACTTTATGCGCAAGATATTAAAAATGCGGATCTTATAGCAAATCCGGGCTGTTATCCCACAACTATTATTCTCGGCTGCGCTCCTGCCGTAAAAAACGGATTTGTGAGCATGCATGGAATTATCGCAGACTCTAAAAGCGGCGTTTCCGGCGCGGGAAGAAAGCCCACCAAGGAATATTTTGAAAAAGAACATCCCAACTTCCGCGCTTATAAAATAGCCGGCGGGCACAGGCATATACCGGAAATGGAGCAGGAGCTTGAAAAAATATCGGGAGAAAAAGTCACTCTCACTTTTACCCCGCATATAATGCCCGTAGAGAGAGGAATGCTTTCAACCGTTTATATGAGCGTGAAAAACAAAGCTTCTACCGGCGCGATTATTGAAAAATACAGGGAATTTTACAAGGGAAAACCTTTCGTGAAAATTCTTGACGAAGGCGCTCTTCCCGGAATCAAAGACGCGCTCAATACCAATTGCTGCTACATAGGCATGCAGGTTGACGAACGCGCGGGCAGACTGATAATTGTTTCCGTTATTGACAATCTCGTAAAAGGAGCTTCGGGACAGGCGGTGCAGAATATGAATATTATGTTTTCTCTTCCCGAAACGTCCGGATTAATCGGTATAGAGGCCTGAAATCTCCGGCGTCTGCCGCGTTTTTGCTCATTGCGCTTCTTGGCGCAGTCGGAAATGACAATGGTTTTTACATCCGGCCCTGCCGAAATTTTTAAAATACGGAAACGGGCGGGGATATATGCGGGAAAAAGTATAAAAAGTTTTGTCCGCCGCATTTATCTTGAATTTTGCCGGGATAACGGAGCCGGAATTTACAAAAACGTTTTAAAGCCGTCTTCATTTTTAAAAAGAAGACGGCGTTATAAAAAGATTGCATTTATTCGCGTCTTATTGTTTATGTTTTGCCGGAAATAAGACGGAAAAGTCCGCAAATAAAAACTTTATGCCGGGAAATATTGACGGCCGTCCGGTACATCGTCTGCGCTGCAGCGGATGCGGTTTTAGCGGGCCCGGCCTGCAATTTTTGCGTTTGACAAAGAGTTTGTATAATTAAGCCTTAGGTCTTTATGCGGCGTTTTTGCAAAACGGAAAAATGCCGCGTTAAACCGCTGCGCAAAGAAGAGTATATTGTTTTGCGAAAGTGTAATAAAAGCGCAAAAGCAAAGCTGTTTTAAACAATGCTCTTAAAACTTTGCTCATAGAGCTTTGCTCTCAAAGCTTCGCTTTTAAAGATACAGCCTTTTTACCGAAACAAAAACCGAAGCAAAGCCTACAAAGCGCAGAGCCGGCCCGCGGCGGCTTTTTGGGAAAATGCTGTAAAAAATAATGCCGGAAAAAGAAATTCACAGAGCAAAAAAGCGTTCAAATGCGCTTTTAGGCAAAAATCCGGCGAAACGGATAAAAAAAGTTTTTTTTGTTTGATCCGCTATGCCGTAAAAAAGCCGTGCTTTGAACAAATGCGGAGATAATATTTTGAAAATCAATATTAAAATTTTATTTTTCGTCTTGACGGCGTTTCTGGCGTTTGGAATTCCCGCGGCGGCTCAAAAAAAGGCGGTTAATCCCGATTCGCCGGAAGATGTGGCGGAACTGAAAGCCGATGCTGAGCGCGGCGACAGGGGCGCGCAGTATGAGCTGAGCATGGTGTATGCTTACAAACAGGATGCCGTCAATGCTTTAAAATGGCTTACTAAATCCGCCGAGAACGGATACGGCAGGGCGCAGTACACTCTGGGCAATTTATACTATAACGGAAACGCTAAAATCAAGCGCGATTATGAAAGGGCATTGCTGTGGTTTGAAGCTTCAAAGCGGACAAAATACAAAGGCTCCAAAGTCGACGAACTTATATCTTCGGCGAAAGAAAAGCTTGAAGAGCAGAAAAAGGCGGCGCAGACAAGAAAAAAAGCATTGCTTGAAGCAAAAGCAAAAGCCGCCGCGCAGGCAAAAAAGAAAGCGCGGGAAGACGCTGCCGCTGCGCTGAAAGCGGCTGAAGAAGCCGCCGCGAAAGCGCGTCAGGCTGCGCGGGAAGCGCAGGAAGCGGCAAAGGAAGCCGCTATGAAAACCGCAGCCGAAACTGAAATCGCAGAGGCTTTATCCGCTCAAAAGCCGGCGCGCGGCGAAGAAGCCGGAGAGGGAGTAATAAAAAGTCTGCTGCGTAAAATAAAAGATAAAATATCGGCTTTTTTTGGCTGATTATGAAATTGTTTAAAAATAAAGAGGGTACTGCCCGCGGGGGAACAAAATGCCGTTAACAACTCTGGTTAAGAAAAAGTCCGTTGTAAAAAGTCCGCTTCCCGAAGGATTTAAAGTCGGCGGGGTAAGAAGCGGGCTGAGCAGCACGAGAGGGAAAAAAGATCTGGCTTTGTTTATATCCGAAGTTCCCGCCAATGCCGCCGGAATGTTTACCAAAAGCATTACAAAAGCCGCTCCCGTCGAGGTCGACATTGAAAGAATGTCCGGCGCCAAAACGGCCGGCAGATTTTCAGCTGTCATAGCAAATTCCGGGTGCGCCAATGCCTGCACCGGGGAAAAAGGAAAAGCCGACGCTTTGGCCATGTGTTCGGAAACCGAAAAAGAATTCGGGCTTGCGGAAGGTTCCGTTCTTTGCGCTTCCACCGGCGTTATAGGAAAATACCTGAAAATGAATGCTTTCAGAAGCGGTTTGAAAAAGCTGAAAAAAGCAGTCGGTTCCGGACCTGAAAATGAAAAAAGCGCGGTTTCGGCGATAATGACGACCGATACTTCCATTAAAACTTGTTCAAAAAAGATCAAAACCGCTAAAGGCTGCGTAAACATCTGGGGCTGCGTGAAAGGAGCCGGAATGATTCATCCGGATATGCAGGGGCCTGCCGCGGCTAAACGGTATTCAAGGCTTCACGCCACAATGCTTTCTTTTATACTTACGGACGCTCTTATAGATAATAAAACTCTTCAGGGAATGCTTGAGAACGCGGCCGACCGTTCGTTTCACTGCGTTTCCGTAGACGGGGACACTTCCACCAATGATACGGTAATAATTATGGCGAACGGAAAAAGCGGCGCGGGAAAACTCTCAGGGGCGGACTTGAAGAAATTCGCGAAAGCGCTTGAGGAACTCGCTTTGGATCTTTCAAAACAGCTGGCAAAAGACGGCGAAGGCGCGACAAAACTCGTTGAAATAGAAGTAAGAAACGCCAGAACAAAAAGCTGCGCCAAAACCATAGCTTCGGCAGTGGCGACTTCTCCTTTGTTTAAAACCGCGGTTTTCGGCGCGGACGCTAACTGGGGAAGGGTTGTGGCCGCCGCCGGAAGGGCGGGGGTGGACTTCGATCCGAAAAAAGTCGACATTTATATGGGCGGTCTTTTAACTTCAAGAAACGGCATGGCCGTAAAATTTTCAGAAAGCAGGGCGAAAAAAGCGCTGCTTAAAAAAGATATAAAAGTCGTCGTTGATCTGAAAGCCGGCAAAGAAAAAGCCAAATATTATACATGTGATTTTTCTTATGATTATATCAAAATCAACGGTGATTACCGCAGCTGAGCTTTTTATTTTGTCAGGCGGGTTTTCGAAAGCGCGTGCTTATTTTCAGCCGGAAGGTTTGTATGCGTTTTGTTTTTTTTCGTACGAAAAAAAGTTTACGGCAGCGGCTGAATTCAAGCAGTTGTGTTTTTCCGTTTTGCGGGAAAAGAGCCGTCTCTTTAAATGCGGCTGCTGCCGTAAAGTTTTATTTTGCCGGTCTGAAAAAATATTGACATTACGGAGACGTCCGGCGGGACTTCCATGAAGGTTTTATTTTGTTTTTTTAAGGCAAAGCATTGATTTGTTTATCTGAAACACATAATTGAACGGTCCGCGCCGTTTTGTAAAGCTTTTTAAGCGCCGGCCGCGGCGGCGGAATTTGTTGCGCCGGACAGTCCGCGCGGTTTTTGCCGCGAACATAAAGGGGCGGATAAAAAGCCGCTTTTATTAAACCTGACAGGCATTGCGCAAATAAATTCATGCATATAAAACTAATATTTCCGGAGAAATTCAATGAAAAAAGCGCTGTTTTTACTGTTTTTGCTTCTTTTAACGCCGAATGTTTTTGCTCAGCAAAAGTCCGCGCAAAGCGCAGATATGGAAAGTTATATTAAGCGGCTGATGGAGCTTACTTCGGAAGGGGAAAACAATTCCTGGCTGATTCTTGACGCTTTGGCCGCGCATATGAGCGAAGAGTCCGCGGTTTTTAAAATCATATTGAAAGAAGCTGAAAAAAATGATGACAGATCCGCCTATCTTATCGGAAAATATTATCTTGCCAAAGGCAAATACGAACAGGCTCTGAAATGGCTCGGAAAAATAACCAATGAAAGATACAGAAACGCAAGATTTATGCTTGCGGTGGCTTTAATGCATAAAGCGGCCGGAACGGGCAATGAAGCTTATTATGAGGGGGCGGCGGCAATACTTAACGAACTGAGAAATGTGAAAGTGGAAGCCCTTGCCAATGCCGAAAGCATAAATTTCCTTTTAAAAGCATGCGAGTCCGGCACCGCTGAAAGAAAAATCTTTACAGATTCCAGATAATCGAATGACAGGCGCATGGCGGCTGCGGCATTTGTTTTTTTTTTCCGGATAATTCTCCGGCTGTCGGCCTGATGTGCGGATTTTTTAAGATTAAAAAAACGGAAAAACTCAGCCTTAAACGCGTATAGTCCGTTTGCAGCCGTTTTTAAGTTTTCACGGAAACGCCGGCAGTTTTTTTGTTTTTATAAAACCGGACAGGAAAAGACGTTTAAAAGCAAAAAAGTTTGATCGTATGCCGAAACTCGTCCGTTGCTCGGAAATTTGTCCGGGAATGAAAAATCAAGCGTCCGCGCCGAAACCCGAAAACATAAATTTACAAACTGAAAAAACGGCCTGAAGAAAAACGTAAAAACTTTTTTATGAAAATCAAGCGTCCGCGCATCTGGTATTCGCCGCGCTAAAGCCGTAAAAACTTTTTTATGAAAAAGAAAAATTCATAAAACGAAAAAAGGCGTATGGTGCGCGATAAGGCAAAAAAGCAGGCGCCGGAAAGAAAAATTTTATAGCCGGAATCCGGATAAAAATGAAAAAACATACTTTAAAAATATCCCGCAATGATAAAAACGCGCATATAAAAGCCGCGCGGACGGTAAAAAACGGCGGCGTGGCGGTTGTGCCCACTGAAACGGTATACGGTTTTGCCGCGGACGCTTTTAATATTGAAGCCAGAAGAAAAATATATGAAATTAAAGGAAGAAGCTTTAAAAAACCTTTAATACTTATGACTCCGGATATCGAAAGCGCGCGCATTTTGCTTGAGATACCGAAAAAAGCGCTTAAAATAGCGCAAAAATTCTGGCCGGGACAGCTCACTCTGGTTTTGCCTACCACGCCGATAGGGAAACTTCTTTCGGGCGGAAGAGATAATCTCGGGCTGAGAATACCGGATGACGAATTTATGCTGAAATTTCTCAAAGAAGCCGCGACTCCTCTGATGACCACTTCCGTTAATGTGTCAAATAAAAAAAGCGCGAAAACTTATGAAGAGACTTTGCTCTTTGACGGAATAGCGGATATAATCGTTGACGGCGGAAAATGCCGTTTCTCTTTTGAATCCACCGTTATAGATATGATAAAATTCCCTTATGTAATTATACGCAAGGGCTGTCTTGATACGGACGAAATTTTGAAATATCTTTAAAACGCCGTTCGGGCGCTCATATACGGCGCCGAAATTTATTTTGAACTTTATTGCGGCGGGCTTATTATATACGCCGGAGGACATATGCGTCCCGAATTTTATGTTTAAGGCATAAACGAAAAATTTGCCGGGCCGGACATATGGCAGGCCGCATTTTAAGCCGCCGTTTTCCGAAAGGTTTGCGAAAGAGAGAAGAAGCGGACGGGAAAAATGGGCGCAATTACGGCAAATAAGCCGCCTTTAAAGCGGCATATCGCCGGACAGTCCTATGCGGGCGCGAAGTTTTCGGCGGGAAAATGCGCGCGGGATTCTTCTCATCATCCGCTGATGCGCCGGACGCAATTAAGCCGTGGGCGGAAAAAAGCATCGGAGCAAAGATTTCCGCCGGGAAGGCAAAAACCGCATTTGTTTTTATGGCGGCGGAAATTATGCTTATGAAGTTTATCGCCGCAGGTATATGCTTGTTTTTTATAAAAGAGGCGCTTTCGGCGGATAAAATTTTTCAGGCTCTATTTATTCCGTCTTAAAAAAAACGTAAAAATACAGACCGCAAAAAAATTTTTTAGCGCAAAAACGGGCTTTTGAAAAAACTTGCTTTTGCGGCGGCGGAAAAATCGGATGATTATGAGTATTTTTGAAGAAAAAAATTTTTTAGGTTTTATAAATGAAATAAACCCGCAATACGCCGGAATATATTTTCCCGCAAAAGAGAACGGCGAAAATGCCGTCTGCGTGGGCGGGTTTGTTATCATCCGGGACGGCGGGCTGGGTTTTCTGGCAAGACTTACGCAAATGCGCGGATGCGATATCCGCCCGCAAAACGATTATTCCCGAAAAGAGGCTTTCGGCAAAGCGGAGCTTTTGCTTGTTTTCAGAGGGGAAGATTTCGGCGGAGCGGACAAAACCGTTTTCGCGTTTCCTTCGGTCGGCTCGAAAGTTTATTCGTGCCCTCAGCGGCGGCTGGAGGAATTTATTCAAAAATCGTCCGGGAAAAATTTTGCGCAAACGGGAAATAACGGGCGTTTTACGGATTTGTCAGCGCCTTTGGGCAGGCTGGTCCCGGGCGGCGCCCTGTGCAATATTTCATTAAATTCGCTTTTCGGCAGACATTGCGCGGTGGTAGGAACCACGGGAGGCGGAAAAAGCTGGACTGTTGCGAAACTTATGGAAGAAATGCTTTCAAAGACCGGAAATAAAATTATTCTTTTCGACGCGGCCGGAGAGTACGGCGAAGCGCAGGCGAAAACCGTAGTTTTGGGCAAAGATTCCTATTTCCCTTACCGTAAACTGTCCGTAAACGATCTGTTCATCCTTTTGCGTCCCGGAGGAGAATCCCAAAAAACGGTTCTTCTTGAAGCCGTGCGTTCGCTTAAAATAATGAAACTGTCCGGCAGGAGCGGGACTTTTAAGAAAGCTTATCAGCAGAGGAAGGAATATAATGATTTTTATGAGCAAAATATCTCCGCGGTTGAAGATAACAGCTGCGATTTTGACATTAACTGTCTTGTTCCCCAGATAAAAGAAGAATGCGTGGCTTATTTTGCGCAAGGCTGGGGGCCGGCTGACGCGAAACTTTACGACAAACAGGCTTCCCTTGTCAACAGGACGGTAAATCTTATAAATACGGATGTTTTCAATAAACTTTTCGGTTTTAGAAATGTGCCGCAAGGACATCTTTCCATTATTGACATTATTGAAGATTTTATAAGCGGCGGAGCGGACAAAAGAATATTGAGAATAGATTTAGGGGAAGTTTCGCCTTTGTTTTTCGCAAAAGAGATAACCGCAAACGCCATAGGATCATATCTTCTTAATAAGGCCAGAAAAAAGGTTTTCAGAAATTCGCCCGTGCTGCTTGTTGTGGATGAAGCGCATCAGTTTATGAACAAAAAAGTTACGGACGAACATTTTGACAGTCTGGCTTTGGACGCTTTTGATCTTATAGCGAAAGAATGCAGAAAATACGGGCTGTTTCTGTGTCTGGCTACTCAAATGCCCAAGGAAATACCTGAAGGAACCCTCAGCCAGATAGGCTCTTTTATAGTGCACAGGCTTATAAACGAGGCGGATAAAAAAGTTATCGAAAACGCAGTTTCGCCGGCGGGTAAAAACTTATTGTCTTTTTTGCCGTCTCTGGGCGAGGGGGAAGCTTTGCTGATGAGCGTTAATCTCGCCATGCCTTTGATTATCAAAATGGACAGGCCCCAAAAACCGCCGGTTTACGATACGCCGCGTTTAAGCGCTGCTGATAAATGAAATCTGAAATACAAGGAGAGATGAAAATGGAAAATCTGAAACAAGCCGACAGCGAAATTTATTCGGTTCTTTTAAAAGAGCTGAAAAGACAAAAAGAAACGATTGAGCTTATAGCTTCGGAAAATATCGTTTCGCCGGCGGTTATGGAGGCGCAGGGATCGTGCCTGACCAATAAATATGCCGAAGGATATCCCGGAAAAAGATATTACGGCGGCTGCGAAATAGTCGATATGGCCGAAAGCGCCGCCATAGAAAGAGTGAAAAAACTTTTCAACGCGGGTTTTGCCAATGTGCAGCCTCATTCGGGCGCCCAGGCGAATTTCGCCGTTCTTGTCGCTCTTTTAAAGCCCGGAGACACGGTAATGGGACTCAATTTGTCTCACGGCGGACATCTTACGCACGGCAATCCCTTTAACGTATCGGGCAAATGGTTCAATATAGTCGCTTATAATGTGGATAAAAAAACCGAGCTGATAGATTATGAAGAAATGGAAAAACTTACCGAAGAGCATAAGCCGAAACTGATAATAAGCGGAGCAAGCGCCTATTCCAGAATATGGGACTGGGAAAGAATAGGAAAGCTGGCGAAAAAAACGGGTGCTTATCATATGTGCGATATGGCGCATTATGCGGGGCTTATAGCCGCCGGAGTTTATCCTTCTCCTATGGAGTATGCCGATGTGGTAACCTCCACTACTCATAAAACTTTGCGCGGCCCGCGAGGCGGACTGATACTTACAAACAGCGAAGAAATAGCGAAAAAAATTAATTCCGCCGTTTTCCCCGGCGCTCAGGGCGGACCGCTTATGCATGTTATAGCGGCTAAAGCCGTGGCTTTCGGGGAAGCTTTGAAACCGGAGTTTAAACAATACCAGCGGCAGGTAATGAAAAATACGAAAAAAATAGCCGAAACGCTTGAAAAAGGCGGTTTGCGCATTGTGTCCGGCGGAACGGATTCTCATGTTTTCCTTGTGGATTTAAGGCCTTTAAACGTTAAAGGAAAACAAGCACAGGAAATTCTTGAAAAGGCTGCGATAACATTAAACAAAAACGGCATACCTTATGATCCAGAAAAACCGACAATCACTTCGGGCATCAGAATAGGCGCTCCGGCCGTGACTACCAGAGGAATGAAAGAAGCCGAAATGGAAAAAATAGGAGAAGGCATAGTAAAAGTGCTCAAAAACATAAACGATGAAAAGATTATATCCCAAGTAAGAGCCGATATGCTTGCTCTTTGCAAAGCATTTCCGATTTATAGTAATTTGAAGTGAGAAAGTGTTAAAATATATTGAAAAACAAGTACTATTTAAAATTTAATACCATACAGTTAAAATAGTATATGATAAGATGGGGCAGTCTTTTTTAAGGCTGTCCCGTTTTATTTTTTAAACTTGAATTATACGGGCGCATGCCGCGGAAAAATTTATTTTACGCAGTTTTGCGGTTTTCCGCTTTTACATTTTTGCATAAACATATTTGCGTTTAATGCGGATCCGGATAATATTTGCAAAGGCTCATTTCTGAAAAGAAGACCGTTAATAAATAAAACTTGCAAACCGGAAAAATCTTTCCGGGGCGCTTTTTATTTGTAAATCAGGCCGGAAAAGTTTTTTATTTTCGTTGTTTTTACCGTTTTTTATTTGCCATAGTTTTTGTCTTGTCCAAAAAAATAATAATTTCAAATATCCTGCAAAATTAAAAATAAAAACATATCTTATTTTAATTTTAATCGCAAAAATATAAAAACGGATTGTTTTATAAATATCGGTAAGATTGCAATATCTATGTTTAATTATTGGGATGCGTATGTTCAAAGCATAGAGAAAATTCATAAAGCGAAAAATATTTTAAGAAAGCGGCGCCGTATAAGCCCGGTTTATATTGAAAAAATATTTTGAGGGCGTATTATACTTTCAACGAGGCGGGCCGGGAGGATATTTGAAAAACGATATGAAGGCGGATAAAATTAAACGGACGGCGCGGACATTGCCGGGCGGCTTTTATAAATGGCGGCATTTTTCAATAAAAGCGGAAAAAGGCCGCGCGGCGCAATGTTTTTATTTGCGGGCCGGTGCGCGCTTTTTGATGAAAATGCCTGTATTATTATGATTTTAAAGGACTATTTTTTTTGCTCCGCAAATGATGAGATAAATGAAAACTGCGGAAAGGGCAAGAACGATTGCCGCGGCAATGCGCACAGGGATGGTTTTGTTTAAAACGGAATAGATTTTTTCTTTTTTATCGGCTTTAATTTTTATAGCGCTGAAAGCCCTGGCCGTTTCCGCCTTATTTGCAAGAATAAATTTTCTAAGGGAGTAAAGAATTTCATATTTATTGTTTCCGGCCGTTTGAAGATAAAGACGGAACCATTCGTCCGCCTCGGCGTTTTTTTCTTCCGGAGCCGTCTTTTTGTCATTGGCCATCAGAAAAGCCGTCCAATAAGAGATCTCGCAGCATTTGTTTATTTTGTCTTTATTTATTATGACATAAGCCGCTTCTTCTTTCTGCCGGGTCTGTTCTCTTTTGACCACGGCCTCTTCATCCAAAACTTCCGCGCATCTTTGGTCGAACCATGTCTGTTGGATCATAGGCTCGCTGATCTTTTCTTTTAATTGTTTTATCACGGACGCTCTTTTGATAATCTGGTCTTTTATTCTTTCAAGCGCGCGCTCTTTGTGTTTAAGAGCTTCCCGCAGAACTTTTTTATTGACATTGGAAGGGTAAACCCCGGCAAAGCGGTGTATTAGAAGTTTTTGCGCGGTATAGTTTATTATGAGTATAAAACAATACAGATGCTCAAGCGCTTTGTCCGGCTGCGTCCAGCCGAGAACCGTTTGGTTAAAAAAATCCAGCCTGTCGAGCGCATGGTCGATTTTATAGATAAAATCGAAAATATTTTCTTTGCTTTCTTTCAAAAATCCGCAAAGAGACTGCAGCGAGGCGTGCGCTTTTGTGTTAAGTTCCTGAAAAAAGAACATGCTTTGCATTATGTCTTCAAACTTTGTTTTGGAATTAAGCAGTTCCACCGAATCGCAAAGCTGCGGTTTGTCATATCCGCGTATGAAAAAAAGTTCCGGTTCGCAATAAAGACTGAGATAATTGTCTATATATAAAAAACATTCGATAAGTTTTGAAAATTCTTCTTCCGGCGTTTGCGCGTTTTTGGACTGCTGTAGTATATCGTAAATTTTTGTCAGGGTATTGTTTTTGAGTTCGCTTTCTTTTGACAGCGCCGCCGAAGCTTCCTGGGAGTTTTCCTCTCCGTCCAGAAGCTGCTTAAGCCGGCAGTTATACAGGGAAAGTCCTTCAAGCTTGCTTTTTATTTCTTCATTGTCCGCAAGATTTTTTAATTTAAGGATATTTTCCGTTACCGTTTTCCAATCCATACTTTCTCCGCAGTTGCAGTTAATGAAACATTATACAAGTTTTTTTACGGTTTTGTTATGCGTATATTGATATTTGATGAATTTTTCACATTGTATAAAATTTTATATTAAAAATATCTTTCTTTTACACGATTTTAAAATTTTTGTTTTTTATATTATAAAACTTTTCTCTTTTATGCCCGGGCAAAAAAGAGCGGAACGGCGTCTTTGCCGGAAAAAACGCAAAGAAAACGAAAATCATTTAAAAAGCGGAGGTTTTGTAATATTTCGCTTTTTTAAACGCGAAATGATATTTTTTATAAAATTAAAAGCAAAAATGATATAATAACCAACAAAAAAACAAACGGAGTTTTTATGAAAAACATGCCTGTTTTCGACAAGGTAAAACCTTCTCTTCTTGAAGCCATGCCTTATGAATATGCCGGCAGGGACATTAAGGTGCTTATTGAAACCGAAGAGTTTACCTGCCTTTGCCCTTGGACCGGGCTGCCGGATTACGCTTATCTGGCGGTCAGTTATATTCCTTCAAAAACCGTAGTTGAACTAAAATCTTTTAAAATGTACGTCCAAAGTTTCAGAATGGTCGGGATGGTGCACGAAAGCGTTGTAAACAGGATAATGGAAGATCTGGTCAGGGCTCTTAAGCCTAAAGAGATGTTCGTCGAGCTCGAGTTCGGCATACGCGGCGGCATCGCCACGACCGTAAGCGCGCTGTATAATGCGAGGAAAAATAAAAAATAAGCGTCTGCGGCGCGCAAAAAGCCTTTCCGGCGCTTTAAAGGAAATATTTATATGATAAGAAATAACCGGAATATACATTTTGTCGGAATCGGCGGTTCGGGAATGTCCGGCATAGCGGAAGTTCTGATAAATCTCGGGCATAATGTTTCCGGCTCGGATCTGAAAAAAACCGAAGTTACCGAACATCTTAAAGCGATAGGCGCGAAGATATTTATAGGGCATGACGAAAAAAACATTAAAAACGCCGAAGTCGTCGTGGCTTCCACCGCTGTCAGCAGGGCGAATCCGGAAGTCGCGGCGGCGTTGAAAAATAAAGTTCCCGTCATACCGAGAGTGGAAATGCTCGCGGAGCTGGCAAGGCTGAAATATGCCGTTACCATAGCCGGCACGCACGGCAAAACCACGACGACTTCCCTTACCGCTTTGGTGCTTGACGAAGGCGGGCTTGACCCGACTATAGTCATAGGCGGCCGGCTTAAAAATCTTAAAACTAGCGCGCGTCTGGGCAGAGGCGAATACATAGTCGCCGAGGCGGATGAATCGGACGGCTCTTTTTTAAAGCTTTCGCCGGTAATAACGGTGGTTACCAATATAGACAATGATCATCTGGACTATTACGGCGATATGGATAATTTAAAAGAAGCTTTTGCGCGCCATATCAACGGCATTCCTTTTTACGGGGCGGCGATAATATGCTCGGACGATAAAGTCATTAAAGAAATAATGCCGAAAATTTCCAGAAAATACGTCACATACGGGCTCAAAGGCGAGCCGGACATCAAGGCGGAAAAAATAAAAGTTCTTTCCGGCTGCGCTAGTTTTGACGTCATATATATGGGAAAAAAAGCCGGCAATGTTTGCATAAGAATGCCGGGCAGGCACAATATATTAAACGCTCTCGCCTCGATAGGGGTCGGGCTGTATCTGGGTATTCCGTTTAATCATATAGCCGGAGCGATAAACAAATTTGAAGGCGTCGGCAGACGTCTTGAGATAAAAGGCGAAAAAAACGGAATAACGGTGATAGACGATTACGGGCATCACCCTACCGAAGTGGACGCCACTATAAGAGCCGTTAAACATTTCTGGCCCAAAAGAAGACTGTGGGTCTTATTCCAGCCGCACAGATATACGAGAACAAAGGCTCTTTATAATGAATTCGGCAAAAGTTTTAAAAAAGCCGATTTCGTAAAAGTTTTGGAAATATACGCCGCGGGAGAAAAGGAAATCGAAGGCGTGCATTCCGGCCTTATTCTTGAAAGTCTCAAGAAAAACAAATGCCGCGCCGCGGTTTTTGAAGGAATAGGATCTTTCGTGAAAGAATTAAATCCGGGAGATATAGTGCTGACTCTGGGCGCGGGCGACGTGTGGAAAAAAGGGGAAGAGCTTTTGTCTGCGATGTAAAACCGTCCGCGCGGTTTTCTGTCCGTAAAAAGGAGGATGCCATTAACGCCGCAATCATAAATAAACTTTCCCGCGCGGGCTGCGTCGTAACCGCCGGAAAAAAGCTTTCCGGGCTCAGCTCTTTTTCTATCGGGGGGCCGGCGGATTTTTTTATTGAAATCCCGGACGAAAAAGGATTGTCTTTGTTTTTACAAACGGCTTTTGGGCAAAAACTGCGTTTTTTTGTCGTAGGCGGCGGAACGAATGTGCTTTTTTCCGATAAAGGCTACAGGGGCGCCGTCATAAAACTTACGGGCGCTTTTAAAAATTTATCGATAAACGCGGAAAGCGTTTCCTGCGGAGCGGCGGTCTCTTTGCCTTTGCTTGTCAAAAAAACGGCGTCCGAAGGGCTTTCGGGCCTTGAATGCTGCGCCGGAATACCCGGAACGGCCGGAGCGGCGGTATGCGGCAATGCCGGAAGCGCGCGTTCCTGGATAGAAGACTGTTTTACAAGAGCCGAAGTTTTCAGCAAAGAAGGCGTTAAAAGCATTATAGAAAAAGAAAACGCGGGATTTGCTTACAGAACGAGCGCGCTTAAGGATTTTATAATAACGAAAACTAATTTTTTCTTGAAAAAAGCGGCAGGAAATGATATTTTAAGGTCGATATCCGACAGCCTTGGGAAACGGGCCGCAAGCCAGCCTTTGTCTGCGGCGAACGCCGGATGCATATTCAAAAATCCTCCCGGTCTAAGCGCGGGAAAACTTATAGACGAAGCGGGGCTTAAAGGCAGGAAAAACGGCGGCGCGCGGGTTTCGGACATTCATGCCAATTTTATAATCAACGCCGGAGGCGCCTCGGCGGAAGACGTCATCGGGCTTATTTGTTTTGTGAAAAAAGCCGTAAAAGATAAATTCAATATCGATCTTGAGACCGAGATAAAGATCATCGGGGAATAAAATGTTTGTGCCTGAGAAAATTAAGAAAATGAAGATAGGCGTTTTATACGGCGGGACTTCCGCCGAAAGAGAGATTTCTATCCGGTCGGGAAAAGCGGTTATCAAAGCTTTTAAAAACATGAAAATAAAAACCGCGGCATTGGAAGCCGGAAAAAACGCGGCGCTTACGCTTGTTCCCGAAATAAAAAAAGAAAAGATAGACTTTGTATATATAGCGCTTCACGGGCCTCTGGGAGAGGACGGGACGGTTCAGGGCATGCTTGAAGTCGCGGGCATTCCCTACAGCGGCTGCGGGGTTTTTGCGGGCAGCGCTTCTATGGACAAAAATATTTCCAAAAAGCTTTTCCGATGCGCCTCCATAGCTACTCCGCAATGGTTTGTCATAAGAAAATACGAGCCGGTTCCGGCCTTAAAAAAATATCCGGTCGTCATAAAACCAGCCGGGCAGGGTTCCGCCATAGGGGTCGGCATAGTCAAAACGGCGCGGGAGTTCCCGGCTGCAGTAAAAGAAGCTTTTAAATACGGAGATGAAGTCATTGTCGAGCGTTTTGTCAAAGGAAAAGAAATTACGGTGGGAGTTCTTGACGGGCAGGCTTTGCCGGTTATAGAAATAGTCCCGAAAAGCGGGTTTTACGACTATAAGTCAAAATACGCCAAAGGCGGCTCGAAACATATTATTCCCGCCCGCATAAGCGCTAACGCCCGCAATGAAGCCATGTATAATGCCGAGAAAGTTTACAGGGAGTTCAAATGCAGGGCGCTGTGCCGGGTGGATATGATAGTTGACGCTGCGGGAAAAGTGTGGGTTCTTGAAAACAATACCGTTCCCGGAATGACGGAAACTTCTTTGTTTCCCGAGGCGGCGAAGGCGGCGGGGATAAGCTTTGAAGAGCTTGTTCTTAAAATAACAGAGTGTTCATTATAAAATGTCGGCAAAAAGAAGAAAGTATTCTTATAAACGCAGAGCCGTCATAAAAACCGGATACCGCCGCTCTTCCGGAAAAGGAAAAAAGTTTATAAAGCTTTTTGTCTTTTTTTGCCTTTTGTTTCTGGCGTTTTTTCTCATTTATTACGGAGGCAAAAAAATTGCGCATTCCATTTACTCTTCGGAAAGCGCGGCTATAAAAGAAATAGACGTAATAGGCTGCAAAAATGTGACAAAGGCTGAAATCAAAGAGCTTCTTCCTTTTACCATAGGCGACAATATCTTAAAAATAAATCTTTCTGAAGCCGAGAGCAAAATAATGGAACTTAAACCCGAGCTGAAAGGTATTTCCATCAACAGAAGATGGCAGAAAGTAAGGGTTAAACTCTACGAAAGGACGCCTGAAGCTTTTATAGTGTCCGGGAAAGATATTATGGGCGTGGATTTTGATGACAAGCCTTTTCCTTTGCGCGGGTTTATGGGCGGGATGAAAATACCGACTATAGTGTATTCGACCCGGCAGCAGAGGGCGGAACTGCTTAAATTTATAAAGATTTTCAAGCCGGTATGCGAAGATTTTCTTGACAATATAGCGGAAATAAAATATTCCGGTTCAGGGGACATGGTTTTTAAGACTTATGACGGAGCCGTAATTTTCTGGGGCGACGAACGTCCGGAGCATCTGGCTCATAAATTCGACAAACTGCGCAAAATATACGCCGATGCGGCGACCAAATATAAACGTATAGAGCATATAGATATGACTTTTTACGAGCTCGGCAAGGCTGTGGTTAAACCGAAAACCGCTGAAGAGCCTGAGCCGGGCGCGCTGAAAACGGCAAATAATAATTAAAGGAAAGACACAATGGCAAAACAAGAGCTTGTTGCGGGACTTGATATCGGAAGCACCCAGGTGTGCTGCGTGGCCGGAGCCAGGGACGAAGATGCCAGGCTTGTAAAGATTTTGGGCAGCGCCTGCGTTCCGTGCAGTGAAGGCATAAAGGCCGGCGCCGTAATAAATATACAGGAAGCCGCGATGGCTATGGCAAGAGCTTTTGAAGAAACGGAAAAGGCCGCAGGAAGCCATATAGGGAATGTAATCGTGGCGATAAGAGGCAATTTTGTGGAAGCCAAGAACTCTAAAGGCGTTGCGAATATAAACCATTCGAACAGGGAAATTACCGAAGATACTGTGGCGAATGCCCTGGACAGCGCCAAAAAGATGATAAAAATCGATACCGAGCACGAGATATTGCAGATAGTGCCGAGAGAATTTATTTTAAACCAGCAGCGCGGGATACAAAATCCCATAGGCATGGAGGGGACTTTTATTGAAGTCGACGTGCACGCGCTTGTGGCCGCCAGCAGCAATATAGGAAATATTCTTAAAGCGATGAATTCCGTAGACATAGGCTGCGATGAAAAAGTTTACGGTTATCTTGCCGCAAGCGACATACTGGTAACGAAAGAAGAAAAAGAGCTGGGATGCCTGGTGGTTGATTTGGGCGGTCTTACGACCGGGCTTGTCCATTATTGCGACGGAATAATAAGATATACCGATGAAGTGCAGGTGGGCTCCGATTATATTACCCGCGACATTATGCATAAGCTCAGAGCTTCTTTTTCGGTTTCAAAAGAGGTAAAAGAAATGTACGGAGCGGCTTTCGCTCATCCCGAACTGAAAAATTCCGAATTTGAATACAGGGCGGCCGACGGAAGAAGCACGAAAAAATATGACAGAACCCAGCTGGTCGAGATAATCCAGCCGAGAGCGGAACAGATTTTATTCGTTATAGAAGACATGATGAAAAAGAGTTCTTACGGTTCCCAGTTTTTGTCCGGAGGAATAATCCTTACCGGAGGCGGCAGCCAGCTTGAGGGCATGCCCGAAGCTTTCGAGAAATATTTCGGCTGTTCCGTCAGGGTGGGCACTCCTAATTCGGATAAAGTAGTGGGTCCGCATGAAATAGTTTTAAATCCGTCCTGTACCGCGGCCATAGGCGCCGTAGCTTCAACGATGTCTAATACATACGCCGTATATTCCCCGAAGGCTTCGGGCAGCGGCTTTTTTTCAAAAATCAGCAAATGGTTTGAGGAAACATTTTAAATGAAAATAATATTACCTGCGGAAAACGCTAACGGCGGACAGCCGGCATTAATCAAAGTTGTGGGAGTGGGCGGCGGCGGTTCTAATGCCGTCAATCGCATGATAGCCGCAAATGTCAGCGGGGTTGAGTTTATAGCGGTAAATACGGACGTGCAGGTTTTAAGAGAGTCCGCCGCTCCGGTGCGTTTGCAAATAGGAGAAAGAATATCCAAAGGGCTGGGAGTCGGAGGCAATCCCGTGATAGGGCAGAAAGCCGCCGAGGAAAGCATGGACATTATCCGGGAAACCATAAAAGGGGCTGACATGGTTTTTGTAACGGCCGGCATGGGCGGAGGAACGGGAACCGGAGCCGCGCCGGTGGTTGCCCAGATAGCAAAGTCCGAAGGCATACTCACTGTGGGCGTGGTTACGAAACCTTTCGGTTTTGAAGGACAGGTGAGGATGTCTCAGGCCGAGGAAGGCATAAATAATTTAAGGAATTATACCGACACGCTGATAATAATACCTAATGAAAGGGTTTTTAATGTCGTTGACGAAAGAATGTCGGCAAAAGCTCTCTATCAGATAATAGACGACGTTTTAAGGCAAAGCGTGCAGGCTATTACCGACGTTATAACCGTTCCCGGAGAGATTAATATGGATTTTGCGGATGTAAGAAGCATAGTCGCAAATTCGGGAACCGCGCTCATCGGCATAGGCGAAAGCGCTGACTCGGATAATGTGAAAGAGGCCATCGCCAAAGCGGTTTCCAGTCCGCTGCTTGACAATTACGATATTTCCCAGTCCGAGAAAATGCTTATAAACGTCACTACCAATTCCAATGTTTCCGCTTTAAAGCTCAAAGAGATAGGCGAAGTGATAAAAAGTTACGATATGAAAGGACATATATATTACGGGCACGCCATTGACAACAGGCTTGACGATAAGATTAAAATAACCATAATAGCCACGGGCTTTAAAAGCGATATGCCGGTAAAAAAAGAAACGGGTCAGGGAAATTTATTCGAAGCCGTCGAAAAAGAAGAGTCCTCGCAAGTGGATTTTTCGAAACCGGCTTATACTTACTGGAAAATTAAAAAACTTAAATAAGGCGGCGCTCTCTTGTCCTTGCGGGAAAAACTCATCTTTGAAAAAAACTTTCCGCATAAACATTTTACCACTTCAAAATCTTGCGGAGATATGAAAAACGTTTCGGAAAGAAATGCTTTGCTGCACCTGCTCGGCATTGATGAGAGCTCTCTCGTGCTCGCAAAACAGGTGCACGGCACGCGCGTTCGGGCGGTAACCTCGGCGGATAAGGGAACTTTTATTGACGACTGCGACGGGCTTGTTACCGCGGATAAAAATATAACGCTGGGCGTTTTTACGGCTGACTGTATGCCGGTTCTGATGTTTTCCGAAGACGGCTCGGTCAAAGCCGCCGTTCACGCCGGCCGCAAAGGGCTTGCCTGCGGCATATTACAGGAAACATTGGACGTTTTTAAGGAAAAATTTAATATTTCGCCGCAAAAAATAAACGCTTATATAGGGCCGCATATACGGCGGTGCTGCTATGAGGTCGGTCCCGGGATCGGAGAAATGTTCGGAGACGCGTTTGCCGGCGGAAAACTGGATTTGTCAGCCGCGGCTGAAAATATTCTTGAAAAAAAAGGGCTTAAAAAGCTTTTCATAAGCGGATTTTGCAGCTGCTGTAAAAGCGGAAATTTTTTTTCTTACAGAAAAGACAAAACGGAAAAAAGAATGCTTACCGCCGCGTTTTAGGCGTAAACCTGTAAAAATCTTCCCTCTCTTTTTCTTCATCATCCGAAACAACCGTTCCGTTTTTCAGCAAATCGCCGTTTTTGATGACGGCTATTTTATAAAAATCGAAATTCTTGAGTTTATGTAAAATTGTATACGCGCCCTGCGCCGCATATCCGTTCAACTGCGCGGAAGGCGTTACGTCCGCGTCTTTAAGCGAAAGACGGCCCGTTATCTTTCCTTTTGCCGCAAAAACGCAAATTAAAAGCAGTAATACCGTGGAAACAACCGCTTTGCCGTAATCGTCGATGGCATATTCTTTCGGTTTGAAGACGAATTTCACCAGGAGAAGAAAAAAAACGGCTGCGGCCAGAAAAAGCGCCGACATCGCCGTAAAAAGCATAATAAAAACCGGATTGTCAAAAGACGCGCATATAAATGAAAATCCGGAAAAACAATCTCTTGAGAAAAATCTTTCCACGGCGGAAGAGTTTTTTAAAAGATATGAAAGAATGGCCAAAGACGCCGCCGCGAGAAATGCCGAAAGGTAAAAAGATTTTACAAAACTCACGAAAGATTTCATTATGCGCGGCGGTCTGAAAGCCAGTATAAGCAAAAGAAAAACCAATACGGGAATGTTGAAATAAGCTGTAACCGAAAGATTAAAACGTATGTTTTGTATAAAAACTTTTACAATATCCGCTTTCGGACAGTTTTGCCATAAATAATAATCGCGGCTTAGCAAGACAATAAAAGAAGCCGAAACCATCAAGGCGGCAAAAAATAAGTTTACTGCTATAAGGCGCGCGAGAAAAAAATTATAAGACTGGGGTTTATCCGTATTCATCATTGGCTGATTATAATACTAAAACGGGCAAATGTAAATAATAAAATCCGGAGGGGATTAAATTCAAAAATTTTTTACAAATAAAATTGGCGAAAAAACCGCAAATATATTAAAATTATAATATGAAAAAAAAGATAAGCGTATTCCTCATTTCCGTTTTTTTATTTATGTTTTCGGTTCCGCGGGTATGTTTTGCGCAATTGGGCGCTTTTTGGGCCGCGGATAACGTTCCGGAAATTTCATGCGCGGTTTCAAAAGCCGTCAATATGCTTGACATTTCAGGTAAAATAGTCAGGGTATATTACGAGGGCGCAAAAGATTTTTTCTTTAATATGCGCCTGCAAAGATACGGCGGGTGCGAAACTCCGGTGTACGGACGCTATGCGGACAATGTTTTTCTAGGCATTCCGGCGCAGGCGGTTTACGGCGGTAAAAAAGATATGCTTTGCGGAAAATTTTTCTCCGTTTTTTTCGGTTTTTTTGATGAGCGGATGCGCGGCAGTCCCGCGCGGGACTGCGAAATAACAAGGTTTTATCTGCTGTTTATAGAGGCTCTTCATAAGGGAAGCGTGCCTGCTTTCGGTTTTATTGACGGAAAAAATATATTATTTCAGAGTCCGGCTTGTCTTGAAGACAGGCCGGATTTCTTTTTTGGGGAAAACTTATGAATAAACTGATTTCAACTTTGACCGCTTTATGCTTGTTGGTTTCTGTCACGGGCGCGGATATGGCGTACGGGCTGGCTCTCAGCGGGAGCAATCCGGAAAATGCCGCCGATCCGGTAAGTTTTATTCCTTTTAACCTTGGAAAAGTTATAGAATCGAAGACATTTGAAAACAGCAGGTATACCGTTATAAATATTCAGGATTTGCACTGTCATATAGAAGCGCAGAGAAATATCGAACGGATAATAGACCGTTTGCAGAAAAATTATAAAATATCCGCCGTTTTTATTGAAGGCGGATACGATGAAGTGGATCCGGGCATTTTCGGGCGGGTAAAAGACGAAAAACTTAGAAACAATATAATAGAAGGCCTTTTTGAAAAAGGAAGGCTCACCGGGGCGGAATACTATTACTTGAAAAATGACGTAAAAACGCCTTTTTACGGGCTTGAAGATAAGTCCGTGCATCAGGCGAATCTGGACAGGCTTTCAAAGGCATTGGCCAATAATAAAAAATACAATGAAAAGCTTTCAGAGATAAAAGCTGAAATAGAATATCTTAAAGCCAAATATTTCAGCCGTGAGAACCAGAGGTTTACGGAAACTTTTGAAAATTATAAAAACGGCAAAATATCCGTCGAAAGATATTACGCTCTTTTAAGAAAATATATTGAAAAATTAAATAAAAACGATGCGAAATATAATTCTTTGCTTTCCGTGTCGCGGGACAAATATCCGGTTTTCCGCGAATATTGCGAATTGATGAATGCCGGCAAAAGGATAGATTATAATAAAGCCGCCGTGGAAATGCAGTCGCTTGTAAGTTATCTTAAAGACAACCTTTCTTATAATGAATATAATAAACTTTCTCTCGCCACGGCCGGCTTTTCGAATATTGAAGAATTGGGACTGCGCCTGCCGGCTCTTTCACGCAAATACGGCGTTAACATAAATCCCGGAAGCAGTCTGGGAGAGTTGATTTCTTACATACAGGCAAGCGCAAAAATAAATCCCGTCGCAATGCTTGGCGAAGAGAGAAGAATAGCGGAAGACATAAGAATGGCTTTTTGCTCTTCCGAAGAAGAAGTGGAAATTTCTTTCCTGAGCGATTTTTATATTTATCTGGAATCTTTCCTTAACACCAAAATAACCGCGGCCGATTATGATTTTTTTGAAAAAGAGTATCCGCGCTTTGAAAAGATTTACTCCAAATATGCTTTCAAGAACACTCTTTCCGAACTTAAAGAAGACATAGATTTTCTTATACGCTATTACGGCGTAAACAAAGACAGAAATTCAATATTTTTAAAAAACATAGAAAAACGCTTAAGCAAAAACGAACAAATAAACGAACTCGTCATAGTCATAACGGGAGGTTTCCACAGCGAAGGGCTTAATAAAATATTCGCTGAAAATGCAATATCTTACATAAGCGTGATGCCTTCCGTAACCCGGGAAACGAAAACCGCCGAAGAAAGCTATAATACTTTCCTTGCCGCGGGAAACAATCTTTTTTCCGCGCAGACACTGGCTTTAACTCTTGCTTCGCAGACTCATAAAGCCGAGATCGCCCGGATGATGATAAGCGTCGCCGCCGAAGAACTTTCAGGGCTTGCATACAATAGGGAAAACATATTTTTTATTATCGAAAGCGTGGCGGAAGCGCTCGGGGAAAACATTGACGTTGATTTTTCCCTTGAGCAGACCGTTCTGACCGTGCCGGGCGGGTTTAAAATAAGGCTTAAAAACGCGGACGGGAAAATAGCAAACGGGACTGAAGTAAACGAAGAAATTTTAAATGACAATACGGTCAGGCTTGCCGCTTCAGAAGGGCTTGAGCTGAGATTATTTGAGGTGATAGAATCTCTTGATCATGCCGTTGTGGGCGTGTTTAATCCCCGTGTTTCGGATATAGTGGCCAATATAACCGCTTTTGCGGCGAAACGGAATCTTATTACCGGAGACGGACTCATATTCGACATAGAAACAAACCGCAGCCTCCCGGAAAAACTCGGCAAATACGATCTCGGCACATTAAGAAAAATGCCGGACTTTTTGCAGCGCGCGGTCTTAAAAGCATATGAAAGAGACGAAAACATAAATAATGAAGAAAGAATACAAACACGCGTTTTCCTTGCCGCTTTTTCGGCTCTTGGGCTTGACAAGGCCGTGCTGGATGCGGCGTATGCCGGCGCTTTAAAGCAGATTACTGAAAACGCTGACGAATCAGAAACTTTTATCCTTGACAGTTTAAACGGATCCGCCGTAGAGAGATTCGACCTTCCTTATTTTAAAGAAGACGTCACCTATATAGCCGACGCTCTTCTGGAGGGCAAAATAGCGGCTTTTACGATAGAAGAACATCCCTTAGAAGATTTGGACGATTATTTTGAAAGAGCGCATAAAAATATAAATTTTTTTGCCATTAAAATGATTAAAGAGTTGTTCAATAAAAACAATGTTTCAAGCGAAACTTTTTTTGACGAGTCCGGAGCGATTGATGCTGTTTACGAAATACTCAAAAACGCCTATGTTCACGGCAATAAAACGCGCGGCGAAAGACGCATATATATCGCTTTTGACAAAACTTCAAACAGAATAATTATTGTAAACGGAGTTTTTGAAGAATCTTCCGAAGATAAAGAAAGAATTTCACAAGCGCGGGGAGCTTTGCACGGAATGCATTTGGGAAAGCAAATAGCCGTGAGCAAAGGAGACTATAAAGCGGAAATTCTTTCCGCGCCGAACGGACAAGAGTTTTATTTTGTGCATTTTACCGCAAATCCTCTTGAAATGAATGAAGATTATTTGAAGGCTTTCGGCGTAGACGCGGGCTTGTTTAAAAAACTTCTTATTGATTTACGGAATACGGACGAGGAAGTGTTTCAGAAAGTTTTAGGAGTTTTGGCATATATCGTGACTGACAATTTTGGGTATATGTACAAAAGCAATTCTTTCGATGAAAGCGAAATAGACGAGTTTTTTCAAAAACACGACGGTTTTTTTAAAAGAATAACGGCCGAGCGCGTTGAAAAAAACGCCTCTTCCGACAATTCGGAAGAAACGGACAATATAAAACGGCTTGTTATGGCTTTGCGTGATGCGGCAAGCACCCGGAACGGGGAATTAAACGAAGAACTTCCTTCTATTTTAGAGAGATTGGGGTACGATACGCAAAACGGCGCGCTTGAACTGGATTTTTCAAAAAGGATAGCCGGAGCATTAAGGCTTAAAGGCGGTTTTTTTAAAGAGATTTTAAGAGGCGTTCTTGTAGGGGTAATAGAATTTGTCCCGTCGGCCTTTCTGCTTCCTTTCTTTCCGCTTCCTTTTGTGCTTATGCATTATTCCGACGGCAACGGGCTTGTGACTTTGATAAGCGGTTATGACGGACAAAGAGACGAAAGCTTTTATTCAAGAATGAGAGGCGCAAAAATCATAAATTACGGAACCTGGTCGCTTGCGCTGTCGGCAGTGATGGCGGTTTCTTTTTTCGGTCTGCCTGTAATCTGGGCGGCGCTTGTCCCGGTAGTTTATAATGTATTCGCGCATGCTTTCTATAATATTTCCCATTCCGACGCGAAACTTCAAATCGGTTCCGGATCCGGCAGGCAGCTTAGTCTGTTTGATTATGAAAACGATTCGGCAGGCAAAAAGGAAGATGTTTCCGGCAAAGAATATGCCGAAGATGAAACGGAAGAAGCTTTTATCGTATTTGTTGAAGAGGGCGTCCGCTTTGACGGAACTCATTATTACTTTGCCACTTACAGCGATGACAGAATAGACGAAATAGACGAAGCCGAATATAATGATTATATCAGCCGGACCGCGCGCGCGGCGCGGCAGGTGGAAATTAAAAGCGCCGCCGCCCAGGCGCAGGCTGTGGAGGCGGAAAGAGCCGAGAAACTTAAAAAAGAATGGAAAGAAGCCAGAAAAGAAGTTATGCGGGCGGCTTATAAAACTGTCGGTCTTCCTATCAACGGAACAATTGAAATCCCGCTTCCGAACGGAGAAAAAATAATATTCAGAAAATTTTTCAGAAACGGTTTCGGAGACAATTCCGGGGTATGCTGCGTTGAAAAGATTTCTTCTTCCGGGAAAACGGTAAGAACGGCCGAAGAGCTTTTCTACAGAGGAAAGCATGACATAAAAGGAGAAAAAGGATTCGACGGAAAAAAATTTGCGGCAAAAGCGATGCGGCTTGCTTTTGATGGCGGCGCAAAACTTGAACTGCCGGATACGGCGGCTCAAGCCGGCAAGCTCGGTCCGGGAAAAATAAAAAGAGCGTTTTTTGTGGCGCGAAAAGAATTTGTAAGTTCGCTTCTTGCGGGTTTTGTCGATATGCATTACGGTAAAGAGGGGCCGACGGAAGAAGAAAAAAGTTCTGAAGAATACAAATTGAGAACAAAGGGAGCTCTCTTTATAAAAGCCGCCTCATTTGCCGGTTTTGCATTCGCCGTAGCCGTGCCTGCGCTTTTGTTTACGGCTCCGCTGGCCGTACCGTTAGCGGCGCTTTTGGCGCCCGCGCTGACATATGCGTCAAACATATCGGCGCATGCGGCATACAATATTGCGCAGCCCGAGGCGAAACTTGAAAACCAGTCTGCGTCAAACAGCGAATATATTGAAAGTATTTTGCTTGAGAAGTTTAATCTGCGCCGGTGTCTCAATCTTGATTTCGGATATCTTATGCCGAGCGCTATCGGCGAAGTTATTGAAAGAGTGGATGACGAAATAGCGGATAAAATAAAAAAAGGCGAGCCCGCGCTTATAGCGATAAAGGGGACGGGGTCGTCCGCAAGTAGCCTTTCCGACGGGCTTTTCGGGATAATAGCCGTACAAGAGCAGATTGTCCGCTCCTTTCTGTTTAAGATCGCCGGATACAGTTATGACAGGGATGAAGCTTTTAGAGAAATCTTCAGAAATGCTCTCATTCACGGCAACAGCGCCGACCCGTCCAAAAAAATCTGGATTTATTACGACGGAGAAAATAATTTCGGGGTAATAAACGAAGACGGATCCGCAGAAGCGTGGAGCCTTGAATTGTCGGCTAGAATTTCGGAATCCAAATATTTCGGACGCGGCTCCGGCAGCCTTCGCGCAAAAAAGGAATTTAACGCTAAATTTGCAAAAGCAAATATCGGAGACGCCGGGATATTTATCGTTGATAATATTATTGATGCGGAAAAAAAATCTTCTTCCGATAAAATCCTGTCCGCAATAGACGCTGATGCCGAATGGCAGGATTTCGGAGAAATAACCGCTACGGACAAAGTTTACAGGCTGCCTGAAATTTCCGAAGGGATGAAGGTTTTTTTCTCGGGCTGGCGCGGCTCAGACGAAAGTTTCCCGCTTGTTTTTATTACGAAAACGGACGGGAAATTTCAAATAGCGAATATTTCCGGAGGGTTTGTAAATCTTGAAAACGAAAGATTCGCCATTCGGGAAGAAAACGGTTTTTATTATCTGGTCACCGAACATATATTTGAAGCCGGTTATTCTTTAGACATACCTGATGACGGATACAATAAAGTTATCAGCTTGAAAACTTTTGACCCGTCCTTAAAAGACGAGCCGTTATTTGAACGCGTCGAAACGGACGGGGAAGAAAATCCGGAAACCGCGCAAAAAAGATTTTTGGAGTTTTTGTATTCGCAGGACGGCAGCCGGTACTTGTATATTGACGATAAAGAAAGCGGCGATAAATATGACGCGTATTTTGAAAACGTAAAAAAACTTGACGCGTCTTTAGGCGGAAACATAAACGGGATTGCCGTTAAAAACAGATTTCTCTTTAAGGGCAAAAACATCGCTGAAGTTGAGTATCCGGGCGGGGAAAGGTTTTTGTTTTACCGTCAGATCGGCAGCGATAATTCCAAAGAACAGGGAAGATGGTATCCTTTGATAGGCATTTCCGGACAGCGGGGTTTTAAAAACAGATATGTAAAATTTTGGTTTATTGAAAAGAGCGCGGAAAGAAGCCTGCGAAAGCCGGGCGGCTTAAGCGTAGAAGAATTTTACCAGAGCGAAACTCTTAACAATACTTCGCAATTTCTCTCCGGGAACATAATTCCGTATGAAATAATAATGCCGAAAGCGCAAAAGGGCTCCAAAAAACTTACGCTTCCGGCATTGCGTCCCGTATCTTCATTTTTAGAACTGCTCGGCATAAGCGGCAGAGCGCGTGAAACCGCGCTCGCCGCTATAGAGCTTCCTCTTGCGGCGCTTGCGGCTTACAGCCCGGTTTTTAACGAGACTTTTATAAAGTGGCACCGTTCGAAAACGGCCGAGCAGGTTCGCGCGCGCCAAAGAGGCATGGCAAAAATAAGAGCCGCGATGGATGACGCTTGGGAAGCGTCCGCGCAGAAAGTTGCAAATAATTTCCCCGTAATCAGACATATCCAGAGACCGGCTTTCGCAATTGCCGGCATGTTTTCGGCAAATATCAAAGCCCATGTCGAATATAATCTCGCCAATTCATCCGCAAAACGGGATCTTGAAAAATCCTTGATCGATGCGCCGGGGGCGCAAGAAGAAAGCGTTTTGCGCCGTTCGGACGCGAAACTTGAACTTAATTCCACGAAAAAAATTATTGATAAACTGCGTTTAACAGGAAAGAAAAGAGCTGTTTTCGCCGCCGTTTACGAATATTTTAAAACACTGCGTTCGCCTGAAAGTTTTGTCAATATGCATTATCCTTTCGTCAGCGAAAAAATAAAAAATACCCGTGAGTATAAGGACAGGCTTAAAGGCGCGCGGCAAATAGCGGCGGCGACAATTGCGGGTTTCGTCTTGGGAGCTGCCGCCGCTTTTGGGATGTGCGGGCTCGGAATTCCTTTAGCGTACGCGGTTGTGGCGGCGGTTTTGCCTCAGTTTATTTTCAATATAAGCGCGCATGCTCGCCATAATTTAAAAAATCCCGCCGCAAAATTGATGATATCCGGCGAAAGCGGAGCGGAGAGATCCGGTATAAGCAGGGTGGATTTGTTCGCGATGCACAAAAAACTTAAAATTTGGGATAATCGGGACATTATAAGATATTTGACGGAGGCGGATCGGCCTGAGGTAAGCGCCGTCAATGATCTTTTTGAAAAAGAAACTTCAAGGTTTATGACGGAGGATGGACAGCCTTCCGGCTATAAACGCGTACTGGCTGCGTATAAACGGCAGTTAGCGGATAATAGAGACCGTAAATTTGCGGAAAGTTTTTACTCGGAAGACGAGAGCGGCGGGGAATCGTCCGGTTATCAACAGCTGAAGAGACGTCTGGACGCTTCTGACAGCGGCATTGGAATTGAAAACAGGGACGGAACATATTACATTGTTTTTGCCGAAAACAGAGGGGAAGTCTCTCTGGATACCGTAGTGGACATAGTTTTTAACGGCGACAGACAGGCGCACAGAACGCAACAAGAGGCGCAGGAAACAAAAGACGGCGAATATCTGAATTATGATTTTAAAAAAGTGCTGTTTCTTAACGATCAGCAGAGAATACAGGCTCTGGAATGGGTTATAATTTCTTTAGATGCTTCTATGCGCGAAAAAAGTTTACTGCTGCCGGCCGAGAGAAGAGTGGCGGTTTTTAAAGAGTTCATTGCCGCAGATCAGAAAAACTTTACGGAAAAAGAAAAAGAAGAAATAGAATGGCAGTCTAGAATAGAGCATGTTTTGCATTATATATCAAAAGGTCTTATAACCGAAAATGCGCAAGGAAGATATTGCGAAAGCCCGATAAGGTTTTTCAGCAGCGAAAAATACAGACAGAGAGATCTTTTGCTGGAAATTGACAGACTGGTGCGCAATGATCCGGACGCCGTGCTTTTTATTAAAGGGTATATGAATGCCGAGTCGGGAAATGTGCGTCCTTCTTTTGATATGACGGCAGCCGTGGACATAGATACCGTCTTATCCGGTTTTAAAATCAGCGACGCGTTGGAAGACGTTATAGTGAGAAAGACGTCTTCATCCGAGGGCAATAAATATATATGCGTCGGAGTTTCGGACAACCGCCTGGCCGTATATGTATATGAAGATTCGGGCCTTATTGTAAATGCTTTTTATATAGGCGATGACGCGGTCCCGGAAAATGCGGACGCCGGCAAAAAAACCGTCAAAAAACCCAGAATAAGAGGCATAATACCTGCAGTGGAGAAAGAAAAGGAAAAAGCGGCCGTTTTGCGGTTTTTGTTTGTCAGCGAAATGGAAAAATGCAAAAGAAAAATCGAACGGCATATACGCAACGGAGAAAATGAGAAAATAGGCGCTGTAATAAATGAAATGCGTCGAACCGTATCAAACTCAACATTTAAAAAGGCTTTTTCTGACAAGGAATTTCTGGTTTTATTGAGGTATTACAGGAATTTTGTGTCCGAGATAAAGTCCGGTCGGCAGATAAATGCCGTGGATGAAGCCGTAGAAATCGCATTGGAATCGGCATCTTTGTATTTCGGCGGTCCGGCTTTGGAAAAAAATCAAAAATATGCGCAAACGCTTCTCGGCGAAGAGGCGGGCTCTTCCGTTACGGACGAAGACATCAAAGAGGAAATATATAAGAAATCGCTCGAAAAAATGATAAGAAAGATAAAGAGAACTCTTGATTCGGAATTTCAAAACGGCGGAGAAAAAGTTAAAATGGCTGTTGAATATGCCGTACAGCATATTGTCGATGAGGATACATTGGAAAGATTGTCATCGGGCGAAAGAGGAGATTTGAATTTCAAAAAAGAATTTGTCAGCGTGATAGTATCCGCTCTTAACGTCGAACCTGCCGGCATGCAGGAAGACGCTTTTGTGTCTGTAGTAACGGATATCGCCGATTTACAGAAAAAAATTCTTGGGAAAATAAAAAAAATTGAAGATATGGACAGAAAGACGTTTAGAGAGACGGCGAATGAAATAAAAGCTGATATTCGCGCGACGAAAAAGTATGATTTAAAAAACGTAATGTATCATATTGAAAGGCTTGCGGCGGTGCGTATTGCCGAAAAAATGGAAATAAGAGGCTATAAATTGAGAAATAAACTGAAAGATATAATTGATGCCGCACATATCAACGAAGTGGCGTATGAGACTTCTCTGCTGCCCGCTGTCACTACCGTCAATGTCGTTCCCGTTACTCTTACGCTTGCGGAAACGCGGAAAGAGATAGAAAAAAGAGGTTATAGCGGGCTTAAAACTTATTTATATACCGGATATGCCGAGCTTATCAAACTTTTATTTATGCCGGCGAAGAATTTCGCGGCTTTACATGACAATTTCAATACTTTTGAATATGAAAAAAGAGTGTCAAGAACCAGAATAGTCAAAAGCGTCGTTTTTGCCCTTAGCGCAGCGGCGTCGTGCTTTGTTTTTTTAATAATGCCTCCTGCCGCGGGTTTGCTGCCTTTTATCGCAAATTCCGTCGTCGCGCTTTTTTCAGCGGCGTTTTCTCTGGCTTTTTTCGGCATAAGCGTGCATGCCACCCACAATTTTTTTGAAAATCTGGCATTTAAAGCCGAACCTATGGCGTTTTCATTGTTAAGCAATAAGGAAATGGACGGCAAACTTGACGATTATCTGCATTCGGCCGATATTAATCTGGGCGATGACGTCAATTATATTACGGACGTCAAGAAAAGAAAAGAGATCGGCCTCTTGTTTAAAAAGCCGCGTCTTTTTAAAAACGGACATGAAACCAGGCTGAAAGTTTTAAAGCTTATTGAAGCGTACTTTTTGAAAGCGATAGAAAGCAATGATATAAAAGCGCAGGACGCTCTTGTAGATATGGTTTACGGCATTTACGATAATGCGCTGGATTCTATGGTTTTAGAGGAAGCTTTGATATTCGGTTTTGAAAAAAACGGCAATACGGACATAGATCGTAAAAAATATGAGCTCCTGGAACATTTTTATAAAATAAATGCCGCTTTTTTTAAGAATGTTCCGGATGATCAAATGATAGCCTACAGGGTAAATAACCAAAAAAGAATAATGCGGCTGTTTTTATCGGCGGATAAGAAAGCGCGTATGCAAGAAATTGACAAAGAATTTGACAACGGCATTCAAGACGGTTTATATATAAACGCGAATTTGGAGATTCTTTCTTCAATACCGCGGGAGTATATACTGCGCAGACTTACGCAGCAGCAGCTCCGGGATCTGGAAAGCGCGCTGCAGTCGGCCGGTAATATAAAATATTTGTTAGACGATCTCTCTTTGTTCGCCATCCCCAAACATATAAGCTGGATGTATATAAAAACATACAGCGATAAGACTGTTCTTAAGCGGATTGTCTCAGGCGACTTTACCATTGAAAACAAACTTCACGCGCTGTTAAGTCTGTGCGCCGCGGAACCGAATCCGTTCGGAGCGGAAGCGGTTTTTTCGAAAATCGCCGGCGCGAAAGAAGAAAAGATAAAATTTTCCGGGGATACGGAGAATAAGCTTGCCGGAAAAAGCGCAAAGCTTGTTAAGGATTTTTCCGAAAACGATTTCTACTCGGAAAAAGATGATTATGCCAGGTCTCTTGAGGCGGAAATGCTTTTTACCGCGCAAGCACTGATATTGCATGAAAAGTATCCCCAAATCGATTTGGGGGAATTTTTGCAGCAGCTTAAATTTACTTTTGTAAGTAACGGAAAGATAGGGTTTATAATCAAACGCGCAGAAACCGACGAAGCCGAATATTACGATGTTGCGATAAGCAATAAAGCGGGCGCGGTCGTAAAGAAGATTAAAAATATTGTTGAAGACGTATATAAAAAACAAGACAAAGTTAAGGCTGTCTCCAAAGGACCCATGTCGCTGATTAAAACCGTGTCCGGGAAAACTTTTTCCGCAATCTTTATGTTATTTATAAGCCTTTCCGTTGTTTTGCCTTTTGTTTCGGCAGAGGCGTATTCGGCCACGTTCGCTACGGTATATCCTCATGTGGAGCATATTGACACCATAGTCAACACTATAATTCCGGTGATTCCCGCCGGAATTACTTTGAAAAGCGGCGTGCAGATGGACGCCGGCGTAATGGAGTCTTTCGCTGACAAACTTTTAAGGGCGGCGGCCTCCATAGCCGGATTTTTTGCTCTGATGTTTATATTTTTTTCGTCTTCCGCGGCTGACTTTATCAATAAGCATAAGAGAAAAACGATAAAAGCGGACAAGGTGAATATAAATTACACCTTTACGCAAAACCGTATAAAAGAAGAAGATTTGGAGCCGTTTAAAGCAAGCGGTCCGCGCAAAGAAATATCAGTCCGGCTTTATGTGACAAACAAAATGCCTTTTCAAAAAGAGAAATTCGATTTTAAGAATACGGGCGTAAAAATAAACGGCAAAAGCGTATGGATAAGCTTTGCGGCGAAAGCGCCGGTAATATTTGCCGAAGACGCCCGGCTTGAAGATATTGAAGAAGCGCTGAAAAACGACAATAAAAAAATCCGGCAGGCACTTGCCGAATACATAAAGAGAACGGACGGCGTTTCTTTAAAAGGAAATCTTTCTTTGGACTGGATAAACGTAAATGCCGGCGCAGAAAAAAGTTCTTTATTTTATGACGAGAACGGACGCGTGAGAGTAAATATTTCCCGTGACCAAGCGCGCCGGCCGGACGGAGTGTCGGATTATATGACCGGGGTAAGACAGGTGCGCGACGCCGATATTTTTGCCGCCGTGCAGAATATATACTATTTCCTTGACAATGTAAAGACTGCGCGGGATCTGGATGCGGTATTAAGCGATTTCCAGAAAATCGGCAACGGGCAGATAGTGCTTGACTATGCCGTGCTGAAGGATAATTTGACGGATTCGAAAATTAAAGATTTTTTTGCCGCCGCCCGCGCGAACGGCGTTAAAATAATAGCGGACCTGAGGGCAAAAGACGCTTCTGCGCAATACGGCGTTTACAGAGACGCCGGTTTTGACGGCATTCTTTACGAAAGCGGTGCCGGAAAACTTTATGTTTACGACTTTATCTTAGCCAGCGAGAGAAGCGCGTCGGTTGTCAGCAATTATGAAAATTCACGGCAGCTGGCAAGAGAGCTTTCAAAATCCAACGATATAAAAATTCTAAACAACAGCGAAATAACCGCGAAAATAGCTTCGGACGACAGATCGATGATAGACAGAATACGCATATTGAAAATACTTAAAGGTTCGGCGCTGCTGGGCGTTCTTAAAAAAGACAGATACACTCCCGATTTTGTCAGAAATGCGGCATATGCTTTTTCGCGGGAAAGTATGTCGGCTTTTGAAAAAATCGATCCCGGTGAATTCGCGCGTTTGCTGCGCGAAGGGGATACCGACGCGGTCAAAAAATATCTTAATCTTCCGGATTCGCATGCGGCTATGATCTATCTGGAAAAAAATATTTATGACAATATCGACGATAAAAACGAAGCCGCAAAAGCGCAGACGGCTTTTCTGGAAGGCATTCTTGAAAAAATTCTCATTTCAAAAGCCGTCGCCGGCTCTATTGTAAACAAGGATCTTGAAAAAATGCTCGGCAAAGCCTTGAGAATGCAGGCGCAGTCGGCGAAAAAAGCGCAGTCTCCTGTTGACGCGGACAGCTTCAAAGAAGAAATAAGGCGTCAAACCGCGCAGCAGACGGCCTCAATGAAAAGCAAGGCTGCCGGCGAGGTATTCTCGCGCAGACTTCAGTCGGCTCTTTCGGAAAAAGTCAAATCTCTCGCCGAAGACGCTTTTGCCGAGAATGACGCAGTCGCTTTGGCGGGCATAATAGAGCTGATTCCTGCGATAGCCGAGGTCAGACTGGATGTGGGTATAGACAAAGACAATTTGGCGCGCTTTGACGTAAAACAGCTCAGGAGCTTGTTGACCGCCGCGTAAGCCCCGAATTTTACGCTCAAAGACTCCGGCCATTTTCTCCGGGCGGAATTTATTTTTGCCGGCATTTTCCGTCCCGGTAATCCTGCTGAAAAATCCGTCTTGCGCGGAATATGCGAATTTGCGCAGCATTCTTGCAAAACGCTTCGCCTGCGGCGTTTTGGTTTTATTTTAAAAACTGTTTTTGCGGCGTTTTTTTTCATAAAAATAAAACCCGGAAATTTCTTTAAGTTTCAAAACTGCGAATTTTTCCATTTCCGTTTGAAAACTGATATATATTTTGACTATGTTTTTCATACTTGGTATAATTAAGCCGACGCCTTAAAAAGTGTCGGTTTTTTTTATTTTATTCGCCGTATCCGCAAAAAAATTATGAAAAAAAACATAAAAAACATAAGAAAAAAAATAGACGAAACCGACCGCCGCATTGTCGGGCTGCTGCAAGCGCGGGCGAAACTTGCGCTTGAAATAGGCCGATTGAAAAATAAAGAGGGAAGCGCGGCATATGTTCCCCGGCGGGAAAAAGAGGTTATGGAAAATGTTTTTGCCGCGGCGGCGGACAAGTCCGGCGGGAAAAAGAGTTTTTTAAACAAAGAATCGCTTGAAAATATTTATTCGGAGATAATAGGCGCATGCAGAAATCTTGAAAAACCCGCAGAAATCGCTTTTCTGGGGCCTGAGGGCACTTTCACGCATCAGGCTGCGGTAAAAAAGTTCGGTTCTTCCTGTTTTTTCAAGCCTTGCGCGTCCGCGGGCGCGGTTTTAAAAGAGATTGAAAACGCAAGAGCCGATTTCGGCATTGTTCCGGTAGAAAATTCCAATGAAGGTTCGGTAAATGAGACTCTTGACAATCTTGCAGGCTCGGATCTTTGCATATGCGCGGAGATTAATCTTAAAATAGAACAATGCCTGCTAGCAAAAGATATGCATAAAAAGATAAAAAAGATCTATTCGCATCCGCATGCTTTGGCGCAGTGCGGCGCTTGGTTAAACGCGAATTATCCGTACGTAAAGCTTATGGAAACCTCTTCAACCGCGGAAGCCGCGAAAAAAGCGGCAAAGGAAAATAATTGCGCCGCCATTGCTTCTTTTACGGCGGCGAAAATATGGAAATTATGCGTTGTGGAAGAAGGCATTCAGAGCCGCGGCCAAAATTATACGAGATTTTTAATAATAGGAAAAAACAGTCCTCCGCCTTCAGGCAAAGACAAAACAAGCGTGGTTTTTATGGGCAAGGATGAAACCGGAACCCTGTACCGTCTTCTCGCAATATTCAATAAACATAAAATAAATTTAAAAAGGATAGAGTCCCGCCCGACAAAAAAGAAAGCGTGGGAATATTTATTCTTTGCGGATTTTCAGGGACATGCTTTAGATAAAAAATCCGCGGCAATGCTTGAAGAGCTGAAAAAAAGCTGTGTTTTTGTAAAAGTTTTGGGCTCTTATCCGGAATGCTGAAGAAAACCGGAAGGCTTTTCAAAATTATTTGAAGTCTTTAAATGATTTTTGTTCTTTTTTTGAAAACGGAAAATACCCGTTTGCTTTTGCCGGGGCAAAACGCGGGCGCAAATCTGGCATAAACTTTGATTTTGCAAAACGGCGCGGCGGCCGCCGTGCTTTTTTAGAGCCGGTAAAATCAGGGGGCAGTTTGGAAAGAATGCTGAAAGTTTTCGGCGCCAAAGCGGAAACGGACGGCAATGCCGTAAGAATATATCCCGCGCAAAAGCTTGAAGCCCGCAATATGTCCGTGCCGGGAGATCTTTCTTCCGCGGCGTTTTTTACCGCGGCCGCTCTGATAGTGCCGGTTTCGGCAAAGCTTTTTAAAACCGCTGAACTTTGCGGTTGCCGTACGGATCATTGTCCGATTGCCGGCATATGTTTCTTTTGCGGAATTTTTTCTTTGCTTTTTGTTTTGTATATATGCATAAAAAAGAAAACGCTCGACCGGCCGGTTTTTGCGGATGCGGAAATTTGTGCGGACGGGTTTTGACGGCAGAAAATATTCCGTCATGGCTTCAAAAGGTTTTTAACGATGAATAAAATGTCTGGAATTCCGGCAAGCCGGAGATAAATAAATATCAAGGTAAAGAGGGACAAATGAAAGATAAAATAGTAAGGATAATAAGAAGCGAATGCAAAGGTTTCCAGCCTTATGTGGCGGGAAAACCCGTTGAAACCATTAAAAGAGAGCTTAAGCTTAAAAACGTAATTAAGCTTGCTTCAAATGAAAATCCGCTCGGGCCTTCAAAAAAAGCGCTTAAAGCCATAAAAGAGAATATGTCCAAAACGTTTTTTTATCCTGACTCGAATTCATATGAACTGAAAAAAGCTTTATCCGAACGATACCGGCTTCCGGCCGGGAATATATTTACTGCCGCCGGCGGAGATGAAATTATAGAACTTGTCGCAAAACTGTTTTTCAACCGTGAAGACGAAATTGTAATCTCAAGACATGCTTTTGTGAGATATTCTATGGCCGCCCGGCTTATGGGGTCAAAAGCCGTCGTCGTGGATATGAAAGAAGGTTTTACCCATGATCTCAAAGCCATGTCCGAAGCCTGTTGTTCAAAGACAAAAGCGGTTTTTGTCACAAATCCGAATAATCCCACCGGCACATACAATAATAAAAAAGAGCTGGCGGAATTTTTGAAATCGCTGCCTTTAAATAAACACGGACTAAAGCCTCTCGTCATTCTTGACGAAGCTTATTTCGAATATGCCTGTACGGAAAACGATTATCCCGACGGTTTGGAATTTTTAAAAGACAATCCCAACCTGATAGTGTTTAGAACTTTTTCAAAAATTCACGCTCTTGCAGGCTTAAGGGTAGGTTATGGTTTCGCCGATGAAAGCATAGTCGATTATATAGACAGAATCAGACCTCCTTTCAATGTCAATCTTTTTGCCCAGGCCGCGGCTGCCGCAAGCATAAAAGATAAGGCGCAGGTAAGAAAAGGCCAGAAACTTATGAAAACGGAAAAAGCTTATTTATATAAAGAACTCGGCAAACTCGGCATTGAATACGTCAAATCGGCGGCTAATTTTGTTCTGATTAAAGTCTCGCCTTTTAAGGGCAGGGAATTTTTTCCTTTAATGCTCAGAGAAGGCGTTATCACAAGGGCGATGGACGAATATGAACTTTATGACTGGGTAAGAGTGACAGTGGGGCTTCGCGAAGAGAATAAGATATTTATAAAAAAACTTAAAAAAGTATTAAAAAAATAATGTTCTTTTATTTTAAGAAGTAATAATAGCAAAGGCTCAGGGGCTTTTTCATCTCAAATTCCGCCATACTTTTGTCTACAGCAACAAAAGTCTGCAAAAATGCCGCCGCGGCAAGCGCGTTCGCTTGAAAATCTTTGCCGGTTTGCGAACTCGTAAAACGTTTATAAAGACTTTA